>QCCE01000004.1 GCA_003281385.1 Prochlorococcus sp. AG-347-K17 | reverse complement strand
GTTCTAAAGTAATCGAGAAAGGTGGAGGAGGCCTAGGATTTGAATTTTCAGGAGATTCAGTCGAAGATAGTCAATATAACAGAATAAAATCTTTAGTTAATGAAGAACTTAAACAATACTTTAGGCCTGAATTTTTGAATAGACTTGATGAAATAATCGTATTCAGACAACTAACTAAAAATGAAGTTAAAGAGATTGCTGAAATAATGTTGAAAGAAGTTTTTGCAAGATTACAAGATAAAGGCATTAAGTTAAGTGTTACCGATGCTTTTAAAGAAAGACTTGTAGAAGAAGGTTATAATCCTTCATATGGAGCAAGGCCTTTGAGAAGAGCAGTTATGCGTTTACTAGAAGATAGTTTGGCTGAAGAAGTTCTTTCTGGCAGAATAAAAGATGGAGACAAGGCTTTAGTTGACATCGACGAAAATAAAAAAGTCACAATTAATATTTCTTCTGAAGAATCTTCTCAAGAATTAGCAAGTGCTAATTTCTAATTATTCTAGGTAAAAATGCAGTCAATCTCTCCAGAAACTATATATAGGGGAAATTATGCTTGGGAAAAATCTTTACCACAAATCACTAAATTAACTGAAAGTCCATTAATTTTAGGTAGAAGCAATCAGACAAAGAATCTGAGAAACAAAATTTTTATTGACTTAAAAAATCACAACCTTAATGTTAATTCTTCTGATCTACAATTTGATTGTTGTTATGAAGATATAACAAGAGTAAAGGAAATTATCTCAAAGAAAAACCATGATTCTGTTATTGCAGCAGGAGGAGGTAAAGTACTTGATTCAGGCAAATATATAGCAGAGTGTCTTAATATCCCTTGTATTACAGTTCCCCTTAGTGCCTCTACATGCGCAGGTTGGACAGCCTTATCGAATATTTATACAAAAAATGGTCAATTTATAAAGGATGTTGCATTAAGATCTTGTCCGAAAATCCTTGTATATGATCATAAATTTATTCAAACAGCTCCATCAAGAACACTTGCAAGTGGCATAGCGGATGCTTTAGCAAAATGGTATGAATCCTCAATAACAAGTTCAACAATTGATGATGGTCTTGTTCAACATGCAATTCAGATATCAAGAGTTTTAAGAGATCAATTATTAATAGATGGAGAAAAAGCATTTAAGGGTCAATTTGAAGATAATCCTTCTTGGCGAAACACTGTAGAAGCATGTGGACTAACAGCAGGATTAGTAGGTGGTATTGGTGGAGAAAAGTGTAGGACTGCAGCAGCACATGCTATTCATAATGCAATTACTCAGATAATTACCCCTAATAAATTCTTACATGGTGAGATTGTCGGGGTTGGATTGTTATTGCAGTTAAGACTAGAAGAAGTGAAAAATAGTAATAAATTAGCTGATCAATCAATTAAACAATTATTTGCACTCATGAAAGAATTGAAATTGCCAACTACTATTACACAACTTGGAATAAATGTTTTTGAAAATAACAATTTAGAGAAAATTGCTGATTTTACTTGTCGAGACAAATCTGAGATACACTTTTTGCCTTTTGAAATTAATAAACAGGACATAGTAGAGGTTATTGCAAATTTTGAAAAACAAACAATTAGAATTTAAACATTTTTTTGACAATAGATAATTTTGAACAATTTAATAACCTTAATACGGAATTTTTTGAGAGTGTTAAATTGTCACTGCTAGACCCTCTAGGTCTTTATTTGGCTAATGATGTTAAGTGGATAAAACTCAACAAAAAATGGAAATTTTCAAAATTTCCAGTAGTTATTGGAGGGAAAGGTGAACCTATACTTCTTCTACATGGCTTTGATAGTAGTTTTTTAGAGTTCAGGAGAATATACAAATCACTAAAAAAAAATTTTCAGGTTATTGTACCTGATCTGTTGGGTTTTGGTTTTAGTCCTAGATTCGCCACAAATGAATACAATTCCTCGAAAATAATTACACATTTAATTGATCTCCTTAAGGCCTTACAAATAACAAAGAACCTGAAAATTATTGGTGCCTCTATGGGCGGCTCAATCGCTTTAAAACTTGCTTTTGAAATTCCTGATTCTATTGAAAAAATTATTCTTTTATCCCCAGCGGGATTGTTTGGAGAACCTAAGACTATCCCTTTCCCTCTTAACCAAATTGGTGCTTCATTTCTTGGGTTGCCTCAGGTCAGAAAAAGTCTTTGTAGGCAAGCATTTGCTTTCCCAGATGAATGTGTTGGTGAGATGGAAGAGCAAATTGCGTCAATTCATCTAGGTTGTAGAGGCTGGAGGAATTCCCTTGCATCATTTGCAAAAAGTGGAGGGTTTGCTGGAACTCATAAATATATCCAAAATGTCCCAATTAAAACATTATGTGGAGAAAATGATCGAATTCTTGGGAAAAAAGAGATTAAAAATATAAGGAATATTGAAAAATTAAATTTTGTAGGTCTACAAAATTGTGGTCATCTTCCACATATAGATTTACCATCATTGTCTAGTAAAATTATCCAAGATTATTTTTTGGAGTAAAATATTTTTATTAATTTAGATATTTTAGAATTATAAAAATGTAATATAAAACAGATGGAGTAAAAATATAACTGTCAATTCTGTCAAGAATTCCTCCATGTCCCGGTAAAAAAGTTCCTGAATCTTTTATTTTTGCATCTCTCTTCATCATAGATTCAATTAAATCTCCAACTAGTGCCATAAGAGAAATTGAAATTCCATATAATATTCCAACAAATATTGGATATTCCCAATTCATTAAAAATGCGAAAAATATTGCTAACAATATAGAACAGGATATTCCTCCAATTAAACCTTCTATAGTTTTACTTGGAGATATTGGAGAAAGAGATGTTTTACCAAATGACTTCCCAATGAAATAAGAACCAATATCACTAGCGACGATTAAAAAACAAGAAGTTAAAGTTAAAAGAAGGCCCGTAGTATTTGATAGGTTGTCCAACGAAATAAAACCCTGATTTGAACTTATTATTACAGAATCTAATCCCCTTAACTTAATCCAGTAACTTGGTAAAAAACCTAAATAAAGTAAGCCAAAAATAGAGGCTGCAATATCTGAAATTGTTCCAGGTTTTGGTTGCAAAAGTAACCAAGTGCATATTCCAACTGAACAGATTGCTAACATTGAATTAGACATTTCTCCTTCAAGCAAACCGATGGTCTCAAGATAAGTACAAATGATAATTACGAAAGATGAAAATAATGTGGTCTTTGTAGCTGGTTTTATTCCTTTGAATTCTGCCATTCTAAAAAATTCCAATAATGCAAAATAAGTAAGCAATGCAGTTGCCAATGTGAAAAACCATCCCCCCAACAAAACCACAATTAAACCAAAAATTCCTATAAGTAATCCGCTTCTTAATCTCATATAAAATTCTTATGTTTTTAGGACTCTTATATTAAAATTTACCAGATCTGTGTTGCATAAACTTTGATTATTTATCCAATTAAACCTATCTATATCAATTTTTTCTCCAGGAACTAGTAGAGGTATTCCAGGAGGATAAGGGCAAATAATATCTCCAGATATTTTATTTAATGATTGAGAGAAAGGAATGCTCTTGGTCTCACTTCTCCAAGCAATTCCGATTTCGATTTCTGGTGCTTGAATTAATTTAAAGGGCGATTGTAGCACTTCTAAACTTTTTGATTTTTTTGAATTTAATAGTAATTTATTCCATAACTTTTCAAATACATTAAGAAAATCTTTTTGATTTGCGAATCCCAAGCAAAAAGTGAGAGTCATCATCTCGGGCAATTCAGCAATAAGGCCATTTCTATAAAAAAATTTATCAGCAGTAAAACCATCAATTCCAGCCTTAGAGGTATTTACAACAATTTTCAAGGGATCTTGTGTTTCTACGAGAGGGATATTTTTTTCAATTAATTTTTTGTTGATACTTTTTGCATCTAAAATTATTTTTTGATATTTTGATAAACTTTTTTTATTAAGCCAGTCTTTAATAGACTCTTCACAAGAAGAGAGTAACAAGGAACTTGGACTAGTAGTTTGTAATAAATTAATACTATTGATTAATTTACGTTCATTTATTAGATTCCCTTTGTACCAAAGTACCGCCGTTTGAGTTAAACCATTAAGCGACTTATGCAATGAATGAACGACCAAATCAGCTTTTGATGATAATGCGGGTTTTGGTAAATTAAGGTTTTCACAAAAAAGGAAATAAGAACCATGGGCTTCATCAACTAAAACAGGTAAATTTTTTTGATGACAAAAATCTATTAAAGGCTCTAAATTCCCGGCATATCCATGATAAGAGGGACTTACAAGAATTACCCCTACAATTTTATTTTCAAAAAAATTTAATTTTTTAAATACATTTTCCAACCAAATTTTTGTGATTGGTTTGTAATGTCCTGTTTCAGCTGAAAATTCTAGGTCAAAAAATATTGGATTTATGTTCTGCATCGCACAGGTTTTAATAACACTTATATGAACATTTCTGGGCATTAGGATAGTTTCGCCTGGATTTGCCATCGCAATTACTGCTGATTGTATTAAACCAGAAGCTCCATTAACTCCAAAAAAACATCTTTTCGCTCCAAATTTGTCAGAGAATTCCCTTTGAGATTTCGCAATTAATCCGCTTTCGGATAGTGGCGAACCAATTTCAGGCAGTTCGGGTAAGTCCCAATATCCAGGAGGATTTTCTAGTAATTTCACTAATTTCTCTGGTAAAGCTGCCCCTCTGTTATGAGCTGGAAAAAATAGAGACTTTAAAAACTTTTTTGTTAGAAAAGATGAAATGCTCATAAAGTATTATTGACATATATAGAATGGTAAAGATGACATCCTTTTTTGATATTTTTTAACTTTAATGAAAAGTTCTTATTTGAAATATTCAGCAAAAGATGACTTGATTTGGTTGATTTTGAGACCATGGATTTTTATTCCAAGAGTTTTATATATCCTTTTAACTTTTATTTTTCTTTTTTTAAGAATACTTTTTCAAGGTAACAGTAAAAATAAAAATATACAAAAAAATCTCTCGAAATATCTCTTTGATGTAATAACAGATTTAGGACCTTGTTTTATAAAATTAGGCCAAGCACTTTCAACTAGACCAGATCTAGTTAGACAAGATTGGCTTACAGAACTTACAAACTTACAGGATAATCTCCCAGCATTTGATCACAAAATTGCTTTAAAAATTATTAATGAGGAACTTGGAGCACCTGCTAATGAATTATTTGATGAGTTTCCAGATAGTCCGATTGCTTCGGCAAGCTTAGGTCAAGTTTATAAAGCAAAAATAAATAATACTTATCTAGCCGTGAAAGTACAGCGACCAAATTTGTACTTTCTCATAAAAAGGGATGTTGTAATTTTAAGGTTTTTGGGGACTTTTTTATCTCCATTCTTACCATTAAATATAGGTGTTGGAATTGGTGAAATAATAGATGAATTTGGCAAGGCACTTTTTGATGAAATTGACTACCAAAAAGAGGCGGAAAATGCCCTGAAGTTTGCAAATTTATTCAAAGAAAACCCAAATATTTTCATTCCTAAGTTAGAAAAAAAGTTTTCATCAAAAAGAATTATCTCTACTTCTTGGATTGATGGAGTCAAGTTAAGAGATCGATCTTTATTGGAAGAAAATAACTTAATACCTGCTTCCTTTATAAAAACTTGCGTCATCAGTGGACTCCAGCAATTATTTGAATTTGGATATTTTCATGCAGACCCACATCCAGGGAATATGTTTGCCCTCAAAGGAGGAAATGCAGATTGTGGGAATTTAGCTTATGTTGATTTCGGAATGATGGATACTATTACAAATTCAGATAGATTGACTCTCATAAAAGCAATTGTGCACATAATAAATGAAGAATATTATCTTCTGGCAGAAGATTTCCAGAAGTTAGGTTTTTTAACTAAAGAACAAGATCTTCAAAAACTTGTCGAACCATTAAAAGAAGTTCTTGGAGGATCTCTAGGAGCTGAGGTTGGTAATTTTAATCTTAAAAGTGTAACTGATAAATTTTCAAAACTAATGTATTCCTATCCTTTCAGAGTTCCAAGTAGGTTTGCTTTAATAATAAGAGCTGTTGTTAGTCAAGAAGGTTTAGCACTAAGATTAGATCCTGAATTTAAAATTTTAAAAATCGCTTATCCATATATTGCTAAAAAACTACTTACCGATAATTCTGAAGAGATTTTAAACATCCTTTTAGAAGTCGTTTTTGATGAAAAAGGTCAAATTCAAATAGACAAAGTTGAAAGTTTATTAAATATTTTATTTAAAGATTCAGAGAGTATTAATTCAGATCTCATACCAGTTGCAAACGCTGGATTGAAATTATTTGTTAGTAAAAAAGGATCCGAAGTCAGGAAAAATCTTCTTTTAAGCCTTATAAAAGATGAAAAGTTAGAATTCACTGATGCGAAAAAACTCTTAGCTTTAATTAGAGATACTTTTAGCCCCCTTAATATTGCAAAAAGTGCAGTGCAAAATCTAATTTCTACAGTTTAGTTTTTATATTTATATCCAAAAAATTTACTTATGAATTTAATTCTATTAAGATTAAAAAAAATTTTGTTTTCAAAATTGAGTATTAAAAGGATTATTTAGCTTTGGAATATTGAATGAATATTTTGAAAAATCTCTTTTTATTTAATAAAAAATCAAAAAAAAATAAGGACTTTAGCCCTGAATTGGTTAATCAATATATGGAAATCGCAAGGATAGTAAAAGAAACAAGAATCCAAAAAAAACTCACAATACAAGAATTATCATACATTTCAAAAATTCCTGAACGAATAATAAATTCAATTGAAAATAATAATATAAGTACTAGGCCAGAGTATCCTTTTATAAGATCTATATTAATTAAATTAGAGGAATGCTTAGTATTAAAAAAAAATACATTATTAAAATTAGAAGTTAGAGAAAGAAAAATTTTAAAGAAAGAGGGAAGGGAGTTTCTGTTCAGGAAATTTGATCTTATCAATACATGGGTAGGAAGTATTTTGTATTTTTTTATATTAGTTCTAACTGTATTTATATTAAAGAGATACTTTATTTTGAATGTGAATGTTATAGAGATTCAAAATACTGAAAATCAAATTATCAATAAATAATTTTTACTAAATTTTACTTTCGAGTTCTTCCAAAATCATTTCCTAGCTCACTAAAGATTTTTATATTTTCCTCTATTTCATCTAAAGATAGATTTAACTTCCATTTCCAGTTATTTTTTGTAGTGCCAGGTTTATTTAATCTACTTGAATCGTCTAGAGATAATATATCTTGAATTGGAGCAATGAAGAGATTAGCAGTTGTGTCCATGCCAATTTTTATTAAATCCCAAGAAGGATTTTCTGAAAAATTATACTCATCATTTATTCTTTTTTTGGACTCATAATCTAAATATTCCCACCATGAAATAGAAGTAGAATTATCATGAGTACCTGTATAAACAACCCAATTTTCTCCATCAATATTTTTTGGTAAATAAGGATTATCTTCATTACCATCAAAAGCAAATTGTAATATTTTCATGCCAGGTAGTTCAAAATTTTCCCTTAATTTCTCTACATCTGGGGTTATTACGCCTAGATCCTCCGCAATAATTGGTAGATAATTAACCCCTAGATCTTTTTTTACTTTATTTAATAGTGTTTTACCTGGGGAATTTATCCATTTTCCAATAATTGCCGATTTAGAACTGCCATTAACTCTCCAGTAACCCGCCAAACCTCTGAAATGATCAAATCTCAATACGTCTACAAGTTCAAATTGTCTTTGAAATCGTTTTCTCCACCAATCGAAATTAGACCTCTTATGTTTTGACCAAAAGTAGGTTGGAGTGCCCCATAATTGTCCTGTTGATGAAAAATAATCTGGTGGAACACCACTTTGAAAGATTAAATCTCCATTTTTAAAAATTGAAAATAATGATTTATTACTCCATACGTCGGCGCTGTCTCTAGAAACGTAAAAAGGTAAATCACCTATCAGTTTAATATTTCTTGATTTTGCGAAGTTTTTAATGACACTCCATTGCTCATCAAGATGCCACTGTATTAATTTTTTAATAAGTATCTCTTCACTTTTTTTCTTTATCCACGATTTTAAGAACTTGTCATTTTTTATTTTAAATTCCTTAGGCCATTCCCACCAAGGCATCATATTAAATTCCTCTCTGATAACAACAAACGTTGCATAATCTTCAACCCAAGAATTACTCCTGATCCATTTATTAAAATTAATTTTTCTTTCTTCAGATTGTGAACTCCAACCTTGCAAAAGAAGGAGACCTAATTTCTTTGTTAAATCGTCCGCAATATCAAAATCAAAGTGATCTTTATCAAGATTTGTTGGCCCTAGATTTTCTTTATTTGAAATGAATATAAAACCTTTTTCTATTAAATCATCCACATCCAGAAACCATGGGTTTAGTGCAAAACTAGATGGGGAACTATATGGAGAACCTGTAGAATCAGTAGGTGTAAGAGGTAAAAATTGCCAGTATTCAATTCCATGCTTATCTAGTTTTTTTATCCACTCTATGGCTCCTCTTCCAAAAGTTCCACATACTCTTCCTCCCGGAATACATGATGGATGCAAAAGTAAGCCTAATGATTTTTTTTTGATAATTGACTCTGTAGGCATATTTTAAATATATTTTGATTCTTTACGCCTATAGTTTTTTAATCCCCTAAATTCAACAATATACAAATTTTTTTTAATTGACAAATCTCAATCTTAGTTTTTAAAACTGAATAGATATATATTTTAATTTTTAATTAAGAAATTTCTACTCAATTGATGTGACTTTTGACAACATCTAGTCATTATCTTTTGCGAAATTCACATAAACGACTACGATAAGGGTACAGTTTTATGGTGCAAATTTCGTGACTAGTTTTATCACGGCAATGCAGACTAAAGAGTCAAACTTTAATCTAAACAATAGTAGATTAAGGCTAGTAAGTGGGACAACAAATCCTAAATTAGCTGAAGAAATTGCATCATACTTAGGGATTGAGAATGTACCTTTAATATCTAAAAGATTTGCAGATGGAGAACTTTATGTCCAGATTCAGCAATCTATTAGAGGTTGTGACGTCTTTCTTATACAACCTACATCCGCTCCTGTAAACGATAGTTTAATGGAGCTTATGATCATGGTTGACGCATGCAAGAGAGCGTCTGCTAGACAAATAACAGCTGTAATTCCCTATTTTGGATATGCAAGGGCAGATAGAAAGACCTCAGGAAGAGAGTCTATCACTGCAAAACTAACTGCTAATTTACTAGAGAAATCAGGAGTTGATAGAGTTCTTGCTATGGACTTACACTCGGCTCAGATACAAGGCTATTTTGATATACCATGCGATCATATTTACGGTTCACCTGTATTAATTGATTATCTAGAAACTCTTAATTTAGAAGAAATAGTTGTAGTCTCTCCTGATGTAGGAGGGGTTGCGAGAGCAAGAGCATTCGCGAAATTAATGAACGATGCACCGTTGGCTATTATTGATAAAAGAAGATCTGCGCATAATATCGCTGAAAGTCTAACGGTTATTGGAGAAGTCAAAGGTAAAACAGCTATTCTCATAGACGATATGATTGACACTGGGGGCACAATTTGTTCCGGAGCTAATTTACTAAAAAAAGAAGGAGCTAATAGAATTTTTGCATGCGCCTCACATGCTGTATTTTCGCCTCCTTCTTATGAGAGATTGAGTACTAAGAATCTTTTCGAACAAGTTATTGTCACAAATAGTATACCAGTAATATATAAAGATAATTTTCCACAGTTAAAAGTTCTTTCTGTGGCAAATATGTTGGGGGAAGCTATTTGGAGAATTCACGAAGAAAGCTCCGTTAGTTCAATGTTTAGATAAAAGAAATTATTAAATTTACAATTTTTGTAATTTCTTAAGTCTCTCAGTTTCAATCTTAAATTGTTTTTCAATCTTTTCAGGAACATTATCCGGGCAGACTTGAAGAGCTGATTCAACTAATTGTAGAGATGCAATAAATTGTAATTTTTTCATATCAACTGTCTGTTCTTTCTTTCTTTCTATTATTTTCCCCCCATGTTTTTGTGAAATTACTGATGCGAAGGTTGCCGAAGCAACGTTTAATGTTTTTGGGAAATCTAGATCAAATCCTTTTCTTGTCGCATTACATAAGAATGAAACCCCCATCCCATGATATAAATCTAAATCATTTTTGTTGGCAGGTGAATTTTTTACATTTGCACTTACTTTATTAAATTCATGATTTATGTCAAATAAAAAATATGTAAATATTAGAGGAATTGCAAAAAATCTAAATATTTTAAAACCCATATTTGATTAATTTTCTTATTAATACTATTAACATAACATTTTTATTTTTAAACTAAATCTGCCAATAGAATTTATTTAATAATTTTAATTTCGTGATGATTCTCTACTATTTTCAGCTTATTTTTGTTCCATGAATATATAACCCTAAATCTATAATTATCAGAATCTACAAGCCTAGTGTGTTCAAGAATATACCAATCTTTGTAAGAAGATTCAAAAATCATTTCGTGTTCGTCGACTTGCTTTATATTTGAAATCCCTTCATCATTACTTAAATAAAAATTTTCTCTAAAAAGTTGATGGCCTTTTAAAAATGCACTCATTTCCCCTCGCTCTTTATACTGGGGGTTTTCGTCAAAGAAATTATATTTTTTTTCTGGGAACCAAGTGAACTTATAATGCGATTCCCATTCGGATTTATTATCAAGAGCTTGTATATTTAAATTCATAATTAAATTATATGTTTTTTGTCTTTCATCAAGAAAATAAGTTCTATTAGATTTCCATAATCCAATATTCCTTGAAAACCATCTTTTTA
Organism: Prochlorococcus sp. AG-347-K17; assembly: GCA_003281385.1. Classification (GTDB taxonomy): domain Bacteria; phylum Cyanobacteriota; class Cyanobacteriia; order PCC-6307; family Cyanobiaceae; genus Prochlorococcus_A. Next base: position 131,372 of record QCCE01000004.1, on the reverse strand, counting down.
AATTACTATTTAAATTGATTTCCGGAGGATTTTCACCAAAATGTAAATTTTTCTTTGAATTAATAGCAACCATATATAAATAAGTCCTATTTATTTCATAGCCTATCTGTAAAATAAAAAAAAATATCTTAATGTGTTTATAAGGATTAACAGCTTTTCAACACTTCAGAGGAAATCTTTTGAATGATAAAAAAGAGTTAAAATTAATACTTGTTGCAGCTAGAAATCAACTTTCTAGTAATGATATTAAGTCCCTAATTGCCTATTTAGAATCAGATGATTGTGAATTCAAGATATCTCTTCAGATTTCTGAGCCTACAGAGCAGCCGGAATTACTTGAATTACATAGATTAGTCGCTATTCCTGCCCTTATAAAAATTTCCCCAGCTCCAAAGCAAATTTTTGCTGGAAGTAATATTTTCTCTCAGTTGCAAAAATGGTTGCCGAGGTGGACACAGGAAGGATTAACAAAAAATCTAGGGATTAATTTACAACCATCCAAAATCGATTCAATAAGAACTCAAAAAGAATTTCTATTGGAAGACGAACTTCTAGTTTTAAGACAAGAAAATGAGACATTAACAAAAAGAATAGAATCTCAGGAAAGATTATTAAGAATGGTCGCGCATGAATTAAGAACACCTTTAACTGCTGCTACTTTGGCTGTTCAAAGTCAAAAACTCGGACAAATAGATATTTCAAAATTACAAGATGTAATTAAAAGGCGTCTAGAAGAGATTGAACTCTTATCTCAGGATCTTTTAGAAGTTGGGACAACTAAATGGGAAGCGTTATTTAATCCTCAGAACATTGATTTAGGTAATATTAGTGCTGAGGTCATACTCGAATTAGAAAAATTCTGGAGATTAAGGAATATTGAAATAGATACTGATATCCCATCTGATCTGCCAAGAGTATTTGCAGATCAAAGAAGAATGAGGCAAGTATTTTTAAATTTAATTGAAAATGCTATTAAATTTTCTAAAGACTCTGGATCAATAAAAATCACTATGATTCATAAGACAAATCAATGGGTAGAAATAACAATTTGTGACAAAGGCGCAGGTATTCCTTTGAGCGAACAAAAAAGAATTTTTCTTGATAGAGTAAGACTCCCACAGACTTCTGAAGGAACATCAGGATTTGGCATAGGTTTATCTGTTTGTAGGAGAATAGTACAAGTTCATGGTGGAAGAATATGGGTAGTATCTGAAATTGGTGAAGGCTCCTGCTTCCATTTCACCGTTCCTGTATGGCAAGGACAAAACAAAGAGCAACAATACTTGACGAAAGGCTAGCCTTACTCTTAGTTTTTAATAAGCTGTTATGCTAATTTCCTGGCCCCATCGTCTAGAGGCCTAGGACACCTCCCTTTCACGGAGGCGACAGGGGTTCGAATCCCCTTGGGGCTATTATTTAAAATTTCAAACTACTTAATTGATAATTTTGCTTGTCTATCAACGGCAATTAAATTTTCTGACAGGTCTTTTTTTAGTCTCTTCTCTATCATCCCTATGGGCATCCACTGACAACCTTGAACAGTTAGATCGTAAATTAATGAATTTTTTGAAGAATTTTTAATAGTTTGAATTTTCCAACAACCTTCAAACTTCCTGAAATCTCCTTTTATTAAATTGAATTTTAAGAGACCAAGGGCCTTATTTTCGAATAAATCAATAGTTACTTCAGCTGAAAATTTCATACCAAGAAAATCCTGTGCACCAACCTGCTTAAGGTGCACATTGTTGTTCTTTTGATATATTTTTTTGCTAGAAAGTAAATTTGGTATGTAAAGATTTAGTCGATCATAATCTGTTAAAACATTCCACAAAGAGTCGAAACTTGCAGAAGTGGTTAGTTGAGCTGCCAGTCTTCTTGTTCCGCCAGAAAGCTTTTCCATCGTTTGCTCAATTGTCCTATAATCATCATTTTTGGAATGATCTAATGATTCTTGAGAATTATTCATAAATGAATTTTTTAATTAGATAAAAAATTATTTCTGTGTAACTATACCGATAAAAACAACAAATACAGAAAAATAAAAATAAATTCATTTATTTATTCCGATCTCAAAACGTAACCATTTTTGTGAAATCACTACAAATTAAACTACAAATTGATAATCTTTTATAAAAGAAATCTTAAAAAATGTATTCACAAGCAAAAGTAATCGCAGGCGGATTAGCTCATATACCAGTAGTAATAGCTGTTTTTTATTTTATACTCACAACTTTTAATAAAAGAGCTTTAAAATTTGTTGAAGAAGCAAAAACAAAGAAACCTGAGGCAAAACCTGTGGAACCCAAAAAAGTAGCCGTTTCAAAAATAGAAGCTCCTAAAACAGAAGCTCCTAAAACAGAAGCTCCTAAAACAGAAGCTCCTAAAGTAGTGAAGAAAAAACATGCAGACGTTCCAGTAAATATTTATAGACCTAAAACACCTTATGAAGGCACGGTACTAGAAAACTATAGTCTTCTTAAAGAGGGAGCTATCGGGAGAGTAAATCACATTACTTTCGATCTCAAAGATAGTGATCCGTTTTTAAATTATGTTGAGGGCCAAAGTATTGGTATTATGCCTGCCGGGGAAGATGCAAATGGAAAGCCTCACAAATTAAGACTTTATTCAATAGCCAGTACTAGACATGGAGATGATTTTAAAGGTAATACAGTTTCTCTTTGTGTTAGACAGCTTCAGTACGAAAAAGATGGCGAAACTATAAATGGTGTTTGTTCTACTTACTTATGCGATATTAAGCCTGGAGATAAAGTAAAAATTACAGGACCTGTAGGTAAAGAGATGCTGCTCCCAGAGGAAGAAGATGCCAACATAGTAATGTTGGCTACTGGAACTGGAATAGCTCCTATGAGAGCATATTTAAGAAGAATGTTCGAAGCATCAGAAAAAGAAAAAAATAATTGGAATTTTAAGGGTAAAGCTTGGCTATTTATGGGAGCCCCAAAATCAGCTAATCTGTTATACGAGGAAGATCTTCAAAGATACCTTACTGATTACCCAGATAATTTCAAATATACAAAAGCTATTAGCCGTGAGCAGCAAAATACAAAAGGCGGAAGAATGTATATTCAAGACAGAGTTTTAGAATCTGCAAACGAACTTTTCAATATGATCGAAAATGAAAAAACACATATATATCTTTGTGGATTAAAAGGTATGGAACCTGGAATAGATGAAGCTATGACAAAGGCTGCTGAAGAAAAAGGCTTGAACTGGTCAGAATTAAGACCTCAACTAAAAAAAGCCGGAAGATGGCATGTAGAAACCTATTAAATCTTTTATTTCTATATTTAATTTTCATCTATTAAATACTTTTTGGTTTAGACACAATACGTAGCATATTTAAGCAAAAAAGAGGATTTTAAAAAAAGAATACTAAAAATATGCCTTCAACTTTAAGTAATCCTCTAAGATTGGGTTTACGGCAGGAAAGAGTCATATCTCCACAATGCTTAGTAATATTTGGTGCAAGTGGAGACCTTACTCATAGAAAATTAATACCAGCCTTATTTGAACTCTATTTGCAAAGAAGAATTCCTTGTGAATTTGGAATAGTTGGTTGCGCGAGAAGACCATGGACTGATAATGAGTTTAGAGAAAAAATGAAAGTAAAGTTATCCAATCAAATATCTGGTAAAGAAAATGAGTGGGAACAATTTTCTAATTATCTTTTCTATGAACCAGTTGACTTACAACAAACTGATCATGTCGTAAGGCTTTCTAAAAGATTAAATGAAATTGACAAAACACAAGCTACGCATGGGAATAGAACATTTTATTTATCAGTATCTCCGAATTTCTATGCAAGTGGATGTAAAGCTCTAAAAGCAGCTGGCCTTTTAGATGACCCTAAGAAAAGCCGTTTAGTGATAGAAAAACCTTTTGGAAGAGATTATTCAAGTGCAAAAAAATTGAATAAGATTGTTCAAAGTTGTGCTGAAGAAAGTCAGATTTATAGGATTGATCATTATTTAGGTAAAGAAACAGTTCAAAACATCCTTGTTTTGAGGTTTGCTAATACTATTTTTGAACCAATCTGGAACAGAAATTATATATCAAGTGTTCAAATCACTTCATCTGAAACAGTAGGTGTTGAAGATAGAGCAGGTTATTACGAAAGCTCTGGTGCCTTAAGAGATATGCTTCAAAATCATATGACTCAAATGCTTGCTGTTACTGCTATGGAACCTCCTGGAAAATTTGAACCTGAAGCAATAAGAAATGAAAAAGCTAAAGTTCTTCAAGCTTCAAAACTTGCTGATGAAAATGAGCCATGGAATTGTTGCATAAGAGGTCAATATGGGGAGGGGGGAAATATATCAAATCGACTAAAAGGATATAGGTTTGAAGAAGGTGTTAATTGTAATAGCACAACAGAAACTTATATTGCGACAAAAGTTTTCGTCGATAACTGGCGTTGGCAAGGGGTTCCTTTTTATTTGAGAACAGGGAAAAGACTACCTAAAAGACTTGGGGAAATAGTCTTGACTTTTAAAGACGTTCCTGTTCATTTATTCGAATCTACAATAATAAATCCTGCCCCAAATCAACTTATTCTTAGAATTCAGCCAAATGAAGGTGCTACTTTCAAATTTGAGGTAAAATCTCCTGGTTCTGGAATGAAATCCAGGCCAGTTGAGATGGAATTTTCTTATGATGAATCATTCGGAGAACCCTCAGATGAAGGATATGTAAGATTACTAGCTGATGCAATGCTTTCTGACCCAACCTTATTTACTAGAAGTGATGAAGTTGAGGCAGCTTGGAAACTTTACACGCCATTAATAGAATTGATGGATAATTCTCCTTGGAAGTTGCCAATTTATAATTATGAATCTATGACATGGGGACCTGCTGAGTCTGATCAATTACTTTCAAAAGATAATATATTTTGGCGCAGACCTTAAAAATGAAACCTCAACTCACACTCCAAACCCCATTAGAGTTGCCTTATCAGGAAATTCCTAATTATCTCAAAAAATTATGGATTTCAGAAGATAAAGATAATACTGGAGCTAATACTTTTACTTTAATGGTCTGGCAACCTGCTTGGCTAGAACAATGTTTGGTTCAAAAAGGATTATTAAATGGACCAATTACTGGAAATTTAAGTCCAGAGATAATTGAAGTTGCTAAAAAATTTATACTAGATCAGGGACTTCCTATCACTACTTCCATTAATAGTGAAGAATTATTGAATTTGTTGAAGGAAAATTTATTTAATAAAGACTTTGAAGACTTTAGAGGACAATTTTTTGAATCATCAATAAGTACATTGAATCCAAGAAGATTAATAACTTTAGCGCCAACGTTAAATGAAAATTCAGATATCAAAACTTTTGTGTCCGCTTACTGTCCATTAAGTGATACTCCAGCTATGCAACCTATATGTGGAGATTTAGTTGTTATCAGGGGGGACTCAGCCTCAATATCACAAAAAGGATTAAAAATAATTGATGAATTATCTATTGATGAATTACCTTCTTGGTTGTGGTGGAATGGAAGCTTGGATGAATCGCCTGAAATATTCGAATATTTTGCTAAATATGGTCTAAGGTTAATAATTGATACTGCTCTTGGATCGCCGAAAAGATGTTTAAAAATTTTAGATCAATTAAACAAATCAAATAAAGCTATTAATGATTTGAATTGGGTTAGGTTAAAAAATTGGAGGGAATCATTAGCAATGATTTTTGATCCGCCTTCGAGGAGACCAATTTTAGATCATATTTCTGATATTGATATTGATATTGCAGGAGATCATATAATTCAAGCTTTGTTTTTGATCTCATGGATTAGCGATAAACTTGGTTGGTCTTTTGTAAGAGTAGAAGGGGATACAGAATCAACAAAAATAGTGTTAGAAAGAATTAATGGCGAAATAATTTCTGCAAGAATTAATCCCTTGTCTTTAGGAAATCCAAGTATTCATTTAGGACAAGTTATTGGATTAAGGTTGATTTCAAAAATTAGTGAGGTTCAAAAAAATAACACTTGTGTAATACTTGGCTGTGAATCAGTGGAATGTATGAGACTTGAAGCAGGGGGTATGGCTAATATGGAATTAATAGAACAAGTTGTGCCAAATTCTTTTTCTACATCAGAGTATGATGTTAGTAAATTATTGGGAAGTAGTAGAGGTAATACAAGTCCTCTTTTTGAAAATTCTATTAAAATAGCCCTTCAAATATTTAATGGTTTTAATAACGAATAAATGCCTTGCGTAATATCTTCTCCTTCAAGTGATAATGGGAAAACTACTTTATCGCTTTTGATATCTTGTTGGGCATTTTCAAAAGGCATAAAGATGCAAACTTTCAAGGTTGGCCCAGATTATCTCGATCAACAACAACTCAGTTCAATTGGCCAACCTATTTGCAGAAATTTAGATATTTTTTTAAGTGGTGAGGAATGGGTTCAAGAAAGTTTTTTTAAACATTCTTTGAAATATGAATTCTCATTAATCGAAGGAGCAATGGGTCTATTTGATGGATTAGGGTCAACTACCTATTCAAGCACTGCAAATATCTCTAAACTTCTTAAAGCTCCAGTAATTTTTGTTGTTAATGCTAGAGGTCAAGTAGCTTCTCTTTTGGCGACTCTTCGAGGTTTTAGAGATTTCGATAGTGAGTTGTCAATAGCAGGAATTATATTTAATAACGTTAATTCAGATAGACATAAAAAATTAATCGAGGAGGTTTTTAAAAATGAAGATATCGAAATTCTTGGTTTTTTACCATCTGATTCAAAAATTGCCTTAAATAAAGCTAATTTAGGTTTGATATCTCCGTTGGATAATGGTAAAGAAATTGACGTTGAATATTTTGCAAATTTCGCTGAAAGAAATCTTGATGTCTTTTCTCTTATTAAATTTTTGAAATCTCCTCAAAAGAAAATATTCAATTCTGATAGTTTTGAAGATTTAAAAATAGATAAAAGTAAACCTATCGCAATTGCAGAAGATAAAATCTTTCATTTTCAATACCCTGAAACTAAAGAGTTTTTGAGTGAAATAGGAATACCACTGATTGCATGGAGTATTTATGATGATGAAGAAATACCCAATGAGGCTTCTTCTTTAATTATTCCTGGGGGATTCCCTGAAAAATATGCTGATCATTTAAGTAATTGTTTAAAAAGCTTAAATTCGTTAAGGAAATTCCGCAAAAATGGATTTATATATGCCGAGTGCGGTGGAATGATGATTTTAGGAGATTTTATAAAAGATGAAAATGGTATTAATCATAAAATGAGTGGTATCCTGCCTTTTAAGTCAAAAAAAAGTAAACTTTCAGTAGGTTATAGATACATTGAGGGTTTAAAAGATACTCCGATAATTAAACAAAATCAACTTATTAGAGGACATGAATTTCATTATTGGGAAATTGAAAATAAGTTATCTGAACTTGATTTAAGAAAAGCTGAGCATCAGAAGAAACTTTCTTCCCCATGGAAAATTAAATCTTGGAAAAATGAATATAAAAATGAAGGCTTTTTTGATGATAAATTACATGCTAGTTGGATTCACTTACATTTGCCAAGCTCTCCAGAAGTAGCAAAAAACTTTATAGATGCCACCCAAATTAGTTTTTCAAAGGATCCTTAATTTATTATCAAATAAAATATTTTGAGAGGAGTACCTAAAAAAACATTCCGGGCAAAGTAATTAATGGTCCTAAAAAACTCCCCACTATGACCTCGATTTTTGTATGACCCAGAGTTTCTTTTAAAAGTAGTTCAGATTGAGGGTCTAGTTTTTTTGACAGTTTATTGATTTCTGCCGCTTGAATTCCAGCTGATTTGCGAACACCACTAGCGTCATACATAACTATTAGTGCTATGGCAACTGATAATGCGAATATTGAGCTATCAAATCCCATTTCATAACCTATACCAGATGCAGCACCTGTTATTAAGGCGGAATGACTAGAAGGCATACCGCCCGTCTCGAACATAATTCCAAATCTTATCTCTCCAGTTGAAAAGAAATTGAATATGATCTTAAAAAATTGAGCTAGTAAACATGATAATAAACTCCAGAAAAGAACTGAATTATTAAAAAAGGTAAAAAACTCAGACATAAATTCAAACTAATTATCTGTCTCTATTAGTAATAAAGTCGGCTAGCGATATCAAATACTTTGCATCTGCACCCCAAGGTTCTATTGCTTTTTTAGCTTTTTCAACTAAATCAAATGCTCTTTTCTTTGACTCCTCCATACCCAGTAATTTAGGGTAAGTTGTTTTGTCAGCTAAAAGATCTTTGCCAGCGGTTTTCCCAAGCTTTTCACTGCTGGAAGTTAAATCAAGAATATCATCTATTATTTGGAATGCTAAACCAATTCCCTCTGCATATGTTGTCAGAGCTTGTAAAAGTTTCTCGTTAGCGCCTGCGATCATCGCGCCTGTTCTTACGCATGCTTTTAATAATGCCCCAGTCTTATGAAGATGAATATATTCGAGAGTTTCAAGGTCAACCTCTTTTCCCTCACATTCTAAATCAACAACTTGTCCACCGACTAGGCCTGGAGCACCAGCAACAAGGGATAATTCCCCAATTACATTTAATAATCGATTTGGATCGACTCCGGGGCTTCTTAAAGAGACCATTTCAAATGCCCTGGTTAATAAAGCATCGCCAGCAAGAATAGCTATTGCATCTCCATATACTTTATGATTTGTCGGCCTACCTCTCCTTAAGTCATCATTATCCATAGCGGGCAGGTCATCATGAATCAAGGACATTGTATGGATCATTTCTATTGCTACTGCAGTAGGAACAGCAAGAGAGGGCTCTCCTCCAGCAAGTGTGCAAGATGCTAGACATAGAATAGGACGTATTCTTTTCCCTCCAGCCAAAAGGGAATATCTCATTGATTCTCTTAATATTTCTGGATTCTCAGGGCCCAAAGAAAAATCAAGTGCTTCTTCTACAATCTTTTTTGTGTTTTTAAGATATTTTTCAAAATCAGAGATACTATTTATAACTTCAGTCATTTTATACCTTTAGTAAAAATTTTTTCATTTTTGGATTTATGGCAAAAGGTCATTAAGAGTTGATGATAAACCAAATTGTTTTTGCCAGCTATAAATAGTATTTACAAGTAACATTGTTACTGTCATTGGTCCAACACCTCCTGGAACAGGTGTATAAGCAAATACTTTAGAAATGACATTTTCTAATAATACATCTCCACATAATTTGGTTTGATTCTGATCGGAACTTTTTAATCTATGTATTCCAACATCGATAATTACTGCTCCTTCTTTCACAAAACTAGAATCTACAAGATTAGGTTTTCCTGCAGCTGCAATTAGAATGTCGGCTTCTCTGCAGACTTTATTTAAATTTAATGTTTTTGAATGAGTCATTGTTACCGTGCCATTAAGATTTAATAACATTAGCGATAGAGGTTTTCCAACAAGCAAACTTCTTCCTATAACAACAATTTTCTTACCTTCAATTGTAATATTTTGGGATCTTAATAAATTAATTATTCCTGCTGGGGTGCATGATCTCATCGCAGGCTCATTTTTCACTAATTTGCCGATATTTATCTCATTTAACCCATCTACATCTTTGCTTGGATTAATATGGCTTATCAGTTTTTGCTCATTAAATTTCTTTGGTATGGGAAGTTGTAGCAATATTCCATCAATATCCTTATCAGAATTAAGTTTGATTATTAATTGTTCAACTTCTTTTTGCTCTACACTATCTTGAAGATGAAAGATGAAGCTCTTTATTCCAATCCTTGAACATGCTTTTTCCTTGTTATTGACGTAAACACCACTCGCAGGGTCTTCTCCAATTCTTATTACAGCTAAACCGGGTGATCTTTTTGCGGTTTTTTTATTACTAGAGATATAATCATTTAATCTGCTTTCAATTTCAAGAGATAATTTTTTACCGTCTAATTTTAATGACATTTAGAAAAACATCTCCTTTTTACACTTAGCATGCCTATAATTTTAAATTATTCAAATAGATTTATTTATATTCTGTGCAAAACATCACAACTACCTTAAAGAAATTGTTTTATCTGTGGAGGCGAAGTCAAGTTCCATTAAAACAACCAATTAAAATTTCAAGAATAGATAATCTCATAATTTTTTTAGTATGTATTTTAATTTCAATAATTTCTTCTTATAAACAACTTCTTATCTCGCCTTTAAATATCGCAGTTATTTTTTCTTGGCTTTTGACTTTTACTGAAATACTTATTAGTTCAGGCATTTTGATATTAGTTTCAAAAAGCGAAAATCCCACAATTTCTTCAAGACAGATTTTCTTGATCATTACTCTTCTTTTAGCAGCACAATCTACGAAATTAGCCTTTGCTTCAACCATAAGTCCATTATCTATAATAATTCCTCCTGCATTAATAATATCTCAAGGAATGGGAAGCATAACAGCTTTAGCTTGGGTATCAATAGCAAGCTTAAGTTGGCCAGACCCAGCAATTGCTTTGAATAATAATTTATTTTTTATTTTATTAGTTTGTTCTTCAGTAGTATCACTACTTGGAGGAAGAATAAGAAGCAGAGCTCAGTTACTTCAATTATCAATTTTTGTTCCCATAGGGTCTTTCTTGAGTCAATGGATATTGATAGGTAAAGATAAAATATCTCCTATTAATAAGCAAGATTTTGTTTTAACTAATGGGGACATAACATCTGATTCCTTTTTATTAGCAATAGTAATGCTTTTTACTATTTTATTTATTCCTATTTTTGAATCAATATTCGGATTATTAACTAAAGCAAGATTACTCGAATTGGCTGATAAGGAGAAACCTCTAATAAGAAGATTATCTCTTGAAGCTCCTGGTACTTTTGAACATACCTTGCTTATATGTGGTTTAGCAGAGGAAGCATCAAGAATGATTGGTGGTGATATTGATCTAATTAAAACTGGAGCTTTGTACCATGATGTTGGTAAATTGCATGCACCTAATTGGTTTATTGAAAATCAAGATGGTTCTAGAAATCCCCATGACGAATTGGATGATCCGATTAAAAGTGCAAAAGTACTACAGGCACACGTAGATGAAGGATTGAAGTTTGCAAGAAAAAATAGACTACCTAAACTGATAGCTAATTTTATCCCTGAACATCAAGGTACCCTAAAAATGGGATATTTTTTTCAAAAAGCTAAAGAAAAAAATCTCGATATTAATGAATGTCATTTTAGATACAAAGGTCCTATTCCTCAGTCAAAAGAAACAGCAATTTTAATGCTTGCAGATGGATGTGAAGCAGCACTTAGAGCTATGCATATTAACGCATCTGATAAAGAAGCTTTGGAAACAATATCTAATATTATCTACTCGCGTCAAAAAGATGGGCAATTAGATGATAGTAATTTATCGAAAGGAGAAATTTTTCTAATAAAAAGGGCATTCTTAAATGTATGGAAAAGAATTAGACATAGAAGAATACAGTATCCAACAAGCAAGAATAATACTTTTTCTTAATTTTTAATTTTATAGCCTAATACTTCTTCGATGTCTTGGATTACACCAATATATAAGGGCTAATGTACCTAATAATGTTATTAATAGAGTAAACCCACCAATTCCAAAAATGTCTTTAAGAGTTATTAGTCTCACTACTGAATAAGGACCTGTCCCAGAAATTACCATTGATAGAGATACTAGAGTTAAAGTTACTCCCCATTTTCTCTCTGCTAAAAGAGCTGCCGAAGAAACTATTCCAACGATGGCAGCAGGCCAACCAAGACTTATTGCCAGAGTTATGTTTGCAACTTTTAATGGAGGCCCATAACTTATTATTAATGCGATTATTGGAATAGCAAAAATATTGCCGATTAACCCAACCCATGAAAGTGCCCAATATCCTAATATCCTTTCTCTCATTATTTACTGCTTTAACTACTAAATTAATCTACAATATCAAAGAGACTATTTTTAATGATACTTAATATTCCTAAGAAATAATTTTAATTTAATTGATTAGATAGAAATGTGTTATTAGACTTTTCTAAATTATCAAATTGAGGGTGAATTGAATTTTTTTTCTCAGAAAAGACGAGCCTATTTAAAGCATTAACGTAAGCATTCGCTGCAGCAACTACAACATCAGTATCAGCAGAATGACCAGAATATATTTTATTATCTCTCCTTATTCTTATTGTTACTTCGCCCAAAGCATCAATTCCTTCTGTAACCGATTTAACAGAGAATTCAATTAATTCATTAGGAACTTTAGCTAGTTTATTTAAAGCCTCGCATACAGCATCAACAGGCCCTGTCCCTGTTGATACTGCAGTATTCTCAGTATTCTCTTCCGTGTTTAGAAGAGAAATGGTGGCAGTAGGTTTGGATGCGTTACCGCAACTTACTTGAACAAGACTTAATTGAAATTTGGCTTCTGGGAGCTGAACTTGTTCACTAACAATTGCTTCTAAGTCTCTATCAGTAATTTCTCTCTTCCTGTCAGCTAAATCCTTAAAACGAGCAAAAGCATCATTTAAATCTTCACGGCTTAAGTCATATCCCATCTCTTCTAATCTTGCTCTTACTGCACTTCTTCCACTCAGTTTCCCCAAAGATATTTTGTTGTCACTTAAACCAACAGTTTTTGCATCGATAATTTCGTAAGTTAGTCTATTTTTTAAAACCCCATCTTGATGAATGCCTGACTCATGTGCAAAAGCGTTAGCTCCCACAATTGCTTTATTAGGTTGTACTGTCATTCCAGTTAGATTAGAAACAAGTCTAGAAGTTTTTGTTATTTCTTCTGTTCTTATAGCCGTAAGTGGAGTTGGTGAATCTGAATTCCTTTTGAAGAAAATATTAAAAAAACTTTTCCTAACATGCAGGGCCATTACTAATTCTTCTAGAGAGGCATTACCAGCCCTTTCACCAATTCCATTAATAGTACATTCTAATTGTCTCGCTCCATTCTTTACTGCCTCAAGAAAATTGGCTACTGCTAAACCCAAATCATTATGACCATGAACCGAGATTACTGCCTCATCAATATTTGGAACATTTTTATTTATATCTGCAATTAGTTTGCCAAATTCACTTGGAGTTGTAAATCCAACTGTATCAGGGATATTTATTGTTGTCGCTCCTGCAGAAATTGCTAGTTGTATCACTTCGTATAGAAATTCAGGATCACTCCTAGAGGCATCTTCGCAGGAAAACTCTACATCCTCTACCAATGATTTAGCGTAATTAACCATTTCTGGCACAATTTGAAGAACATCTCTTCTGGACTTTTTAAGTTTATGTTTAAGATGAATATCACTTGTCGCAATAAAAGTATGTATTCTTTTCTTGGGAGCTGGACTTACTGCTTCGTAACATGCTTTTATATCTCCTCTAGAAGCTCTAGCTAAACCACATATTACTGGGCCATTTTCTTTCCCCACGGCTTGGGCAATTTTATTAACAGCTTTAAAATCTCCTGGGCTTGCAAAAGGGAATCCAGCCTCAATTACATCTACCCCTAATCTTGCTAATTGATGGGCTATTGCAAGTTTTTCTTCAAGATTTAAACTGGCACCAGGAGATTGCTCTCCATCCCGAAGAGTTGTATCAAATATCAAAATTCTTCCAGGATCTTTTGACATTAGATGAAATAAACTAAACTTATATTAAGCTAATTAAAAAATTTTGACTAGATTTTATTCAATAAAAATTTGCTGAAATTTTATAACTTAACAATATTGGTTAAAATTCTGAAAAAAAAAAAGAAATACATAAATTTTTAAAGTATTGTTTTAAGATTAAAGATTCCTTTTTTAAAAGGTTAATTTTTATTTTTTATGGAACTAAAAACATAAATTATAAAAAATATGAATGGGCAATACTCCCAAAAAAATGTTTTAGGTCAGTTAGCAATAGTTTTACATGCTCATCTACCTTATGTCAGAAAAAATGAAAAAAATTCTTTAGAAGAGGATTGGTTATTTCAAGCGATTTTGGAATGTTATATCCCACTACTTCAATCAATAGAATCCTCCCAAAAAGAAAATCCTGAAAATACAAAACTTACTATTAGTTTGTCTCCAACATTGTTATCACTTTTAAATAATAAAAAAATTCAAGAAACTTTCCCATGCTGGATTAAAACAAGGATTGATTTTTTAAACGAACTACCACTAGAAGAAAAAAATGCCTCTGCATTTTTAATGAAAAATCTTAATGATAAAAACTTATATTGGCAAAATTGTTCTGGAAATTTAATTGAGAAATTTAGGGTTTTAAATAACTCTGGAAATTTGGATATTCTTACTTGTGCTGCTACTCACGGATATTTGCCAATTCTAAGGGAGAATCCTGAAACTGTTAAAGGACAAGTTAATACAGCAATTAGGAGCCATGAAAATATTTTTGGAATGAAGCCCTTAGGTATTTGGTTACCTGAATGTGCATATTATGAGAATTTAGACTCAATACTTTTCGATTCTGGAATTAGATATGCAATCTTAGACGGTCATGGCATTCTAAATTCCACACCAAGGCCTAGGTATGGTGTATATGCCCCAATCTGCTCGAAAAAAGGAGTTGCCTTCTTTGGGAGAGATAGTGAGTCAACTTTACCTGTTTGGTCTGCTAAAGATGGCTTCCCTGGTGATAAAGTTTATAGGGAATTCCACAAAGATTTGGGATGGGAATTACCCATCTCCAAGCTCCAAAAGAAAGGTATCTCGACTAAAAGACCTTTGGGTTTGAAGTTTTATAAAATTACAGATGATAATGCACCTCTTGGGCAAAAGGCGTTTTACTTAGAAAATGAAGCCAAAAAGAAGGCTGCAGAACATGCTGAAGCTTATCTTGTCGCTAGATCTAAGCAATTAGAGAAATTAACTTTATCCTCATCCTTCAAGCCCTTATTGGTAGCACCATTCGATGCAGAGTTATTTGGTCATTGGTGGTATGAGGGCCCCTTTTTTATTGAAAATATCTTAAAGAAGTCCAGTAGATATTTCATTAAGCTCACAAATTTAAAAGAATTCTTACTTCAAAAGCCAAATCTTCAGATTTGCGATCCATCGCCATCAAGTTGGGGACAAGGAGGTTATCATAACTACTGGATAAATGATGCAAATGCATGGATTGTTCCAGAGATTACAAAAGCAGGATCAACTTTTGTCGACTTATGCTCTAAAAATTTTAATAATGACTTATCTCAACGACTTTTCAAGCAAGCAGCTAGAGAATTACTTCTTTCTGAGTCCTCTGATTGGAGTTTTATCCTACGAGCTGGGACTACAACTGAGCTTGCAAAAGAGAGGATAGAAAGGCACTTGTTTAGATTCTGGAAAATAGTTGAAATGATTAAAAATCATTCCAATATTAATTTAAAATTTCTTGAGGATATTGAGGAAGAAGATAAAGTTTTTCCTGATATTAATATTGATGATTGGCGAAAATAAAAAATACTAATTTAACTTAAGCATTCCAAGTTTTACTTTTAGAGGTGAATTTATAAACATCTTGGTCATCACATAAATTAGTTTTGGAAGTGGAAGTGTATTAGTAAGAAAACCTACCCATTCATTGGTCGATAATCTAAAGAAATTTGAGAAAAAGCTTCTTAATCTACTTTCGTCAAAACTCATTAATCTTCTTAGACCGTATTGGTAAAGTTTATGCCTTTGTGTTAACTCGTAAGGCCATAGGATTTCCCAACCTTTTGATGCTAGTTCAAGAGAACTAAGATGAGGTTCTTTTAAAAAGATTGATAATTTTTCTGCAAGGAGTGGAGCTCTTCTTAATAAGGATCCAATCATGTATCCTGACGCAGGATGTACCATGCTCGCAGACCCTCCAAAACCAAGTACAAATTGTTTCTTAAAAGGGAGGGGTAAATTCATTGGGAAAAGGCAATTTTCTTCATGGAAAATTTCGCTCACCTCAATACCTTTACTATTCAGTCTTTTAAAAAGTCTTTTTTTAAGATTTTCTTGGGATAGTGCAGGATAACTAGCTAATGATGTTTCTTCAACAAAAAAAGTTTCATTTCCAAGATCCATTGCATAAAGAAAGGAAGGAGACGATAATTTTTCTTTATTATTTAAATGATTCGGACGAAAATCCATTAAAACAAACTGATCCTTATTGACGGGTGGCGATGAAAATTTACCAACAATTCCGTACGCAGCTTGTTGAGCGATTTCATTTTGGACAGGTCTTTTTACAAAACTACTTTTATGTCCGCTTGCGTCAATGACTAACCTGGCTTTTATTCTTAGGCCTGAAAAACAAATTACCTCTGATAATTTGTTTTTCTCTTTTATATCTTTTGCTGTTTCATTTAACCATTCAATCCCTTTACACTTTTTTAAGAGTTCATTTTGAAAAGCTTTTTGGTTTATTAAACCATAATCGTAGTTATGTTTAGTAGGATTATCTCCCTTTTTACTTTCCCCATTTCCAAAAAAACTTACTGTTTTACACCACCGATGAGATAATAATGATTCTAATCCTAATTCTTCTAATTCAGAAGCCCAAATACCATATGTATTCTCCCATTTTTCATTTGGAGATTTAGTTGATATCCCCTTAATATTAAGATTTTGCTTGGCTAATTCTGAAGCCAAACATAATGCTGCGGGCCCGGAACCTAAAATTAAAATATCAAGTATTTCCATATTATTTAATAAATCATTTTTTTATTAATTATCTTTCTCTGAGTTTAATTGTTCTATTTCTTCTGTTTGATCATGAGGAACTAGTACCACTTCTGATAAATGGTCCCCCTCGTCCAATCTTTGTAATTTTACTCCTGTAGCGGCTCTAGATTGTTGGGAAATTTTGTCTGCGTTTGTTCTTACTATCAAACCTTTTTCCGTGACAAAAAGTAATTCTTCCCCTTCTCCGAGGACCTTTAAACAAACTAATACATCATCTTTAATTCTGAATTTTATTGCTCTCAAACCCATCCCTGCTCTTTTTTGTAATCTAAACTGAGTTACAGGTACTCTTTTACCTAATCCAAGTGAACTGGCTATTAGTACCCAGGGACCTTCTGAAGAGTTGAATTCAAGATTATCATCAATTTCATTGGTAAGGACCTCATTTTTAGCTAATTGATCAACTAAATCAGATGTCAAAACATCCATAGATACAAGATTATCTCCTTTTTTAAGGTTCATAGATTTGACCCCCCTCGCAGTCCTGCCAAGTGGCCTTAATTCGTTAAAATCTAATCTGAAATGAATCGCCATTCCTGTTCTAGATCCAATCAAAACGCTATCGCCTTCTTTTGATAATCTAACCCAAGTTAAGGCGTCTCCATCCTCAAGATTTATTGCTATTAATCCATTTGATCGAATTTTTGAGAAAGCAGAAAGTGAAGTTCTTTTTATAAATCCAGCCTTGGTTAGCATTAATAGATAACAATCGTTTTCAAAAGAATCTACTGCAACAAGAGAAGTTATCTTTTCTTCTCTTGGTATTGGGAGAAGTTGAACTGATGGAGTACCTTTAGCTGTCCTACTACTCAAAGGAACTCTATAGGCCGGAAGAGCGTAAGATACCCCTCTATCACTGAAAAGTAAAAGAGTATCATGATCGTTACAGCTGATAAATAGTTTCACTTCATCATCTGCTTGTGTTTTTGTCCCAGCTTTCCCTCTTGACCCGCGACTCGTAGATTCGAATTCATTAACAGGCATTCTTTTTAAATAACCTGCTTCAGTTAATAAAACTACAGATCTGTCATTGGCAATAAGATCAATATCATCTAGACCACCGCCTAAATCAAGTATCTCAGTTTTTCTTGGAGAGGAAAATCTTTCATCGATTTTATTAAGTTCTTCAAGAATAATTTCAAAAATTCTTTCTTTACTATTCAATATTTGCTGATATTCGTTGATTTTCCGGGTTAATTCATTATGTTCTCCTTTAATTTTATCTGCTTCTAGGGCTGTTAATCTTCTTAATTGCATTTGTAAAATTGCTTCTGCCTGTGTGGAAGATAACTCATGATCAGTTTGTAATGTTTCTCTGGCTGAAACTGTATCTTTTGCTGATCTTATTAGATTGATAATTTCATCCATAGCCTCTAATGCTAAAAGAAGACCTTTTACAATATGATCTCTTTCTTCCGCCTTTTTTAATAAAAATCCTGTTCTTCGCCTTATTGTCTCAACTCTAAAGTCTAGAAATACATCTAACATTTTCCTTAGCGAAAGAGTTGTGGGCTCTCCTTTTACTAACGCTAGAATATTTGCACTAAAGTTATTTTGTAGAGGTGTTAACTTAAATAAATTATTTAAAACTACTTGTGGGTAGGCATCTCTTTTTAGTTCTATAACAATTCTCATCCCATCTCGATCACTTTCATCTCTAATATCAGAAATACCTTCTAATTTTTTTTCATTAACTAGGTCTGCAATTCTTTCTATCAGTGACGCTTTATTAGTTTGAAATGGAAGCTCTGTAATTATTACTGCATCTTTCTCTGCTCTCCCAGGAGATTTAATTTGCTCAATATTTGCTACACCTCTCATGGTTATTGAACCCCTTCCTGTCTTGAAAGTTTCTCTGATACCATCTCTGCCTAAGATTTGACCACCTGTGGGGAAATCAGGGCCCTTAATTATTTCAAAAAGTTCTCTATCTTCAATTGAAGCGTCTTTGATTATTGATTTAAGCCCATTAATTAATTCCCCTAAGTTATGAGGTGGAATATTAGTTGCCATTCCTACCGCTATTCCTGATGATCCATTTAGAAGTAGTTGGGGTATTCTAGCCGGTAAAACTGTTGGCTCTTGTTGAGAACCGTCAAAATTGTCGGCGAAATCTACAGTTTCAGATTCAATATCCTCTAGTAAACTTTCATCTGTAAGAGACTGTAAACGAGATTCTGTATATCTCATTGCTGCTGGAGGATCGTTATCTACAGAACCAAAGTTTCCATGGCCATCTATTAGTGGCATCCTCATAGAGAAATCCTGAGCCATCCTAACCAGAGCATCATAGACAGCTGTATCACCATGCGGGTGGTATTTACCAAGTACTTCTCCTACAACTCTTGCACATTTTCTGTACGGTCTACCGCTAGTCAAACCAAGTTCATACATTGCATAAAGAATTCTTCTATGAACAGGTTTTAATCCATCTCTGGCATCTGGAAGAGCACGACCAACTATGACGCTCATTGCATACTCTAGATATGAGCGCGACATTTCGTTTCTTAAGTCAGTCTGTATAATTCTGTCGTTATCTTCGCTTAATCCTGAGTTATCGGAATTTACAATATCAGACATACAAAAATCCTTTCTTTAATAATAATCGCTGATTGTCATAATGAATAAAAAAAAAGATTTATTTAATTCCCAAATACTTACATTTACACACAAATCAAAATAAAACCTGTTGTTTTAAAATAATCCTTGGCTTATTACCCCTTTAGTTGTTAATTTAATCAGAATAATAAAAAATTTCGTGAATATTGAACTTGGTTTAAATAAAAACGTCAGAAGGGCTTATGGCATCGATGAAATAGCTTTAGTCCCTGGCAAAAGAACACTTGATTACGATTTGACTGATCCTTCGTGGTCAATAGGTAATTTCAAAAGGGAAGTTCCAATTGTTGCAAGTGCTATGGATAGCGTTGTCGACGTAGATACAGCTGTAGAACTCACAAAATTAGGATCCTTAGGGGTTATTAATATGGAGGGTATACAAACACGATATGAAAATTCTGATGAAATATTGAATCAAATAGCATCAGTCGGGAAGAACGATTTCGTTCCATTAATGCAGAAGATATACAGTGAACCAGTCAAGAAAGAATTGATTTTACGAAGGATAAACGAGGTCAAAGAAAGAGGTGGTATCGCAGCTTTTAGTGGAACTCCTCAAGCTGCTATTAAGTTCAAAGAAACACTTAATAATTCTAAAATAGATTTATTTTTCCTTCAAGGAACAGTTGTTTCAACTGAACATCTTGGCATGGAAGGTAAGGAAACCTTAAATATTAAAGATCTTTGCCAATCTATGAATGTCCCTGTCGTAGCTGGTAATTGTGTTACTTATGAAGTTGCCAAACTTCTCATGGATGCTGGAGTCGCAGGTTTAATGGTTGGTATAGGACCTGGAGCTGCATGTACTTCAAGAGGGGTATTAGGAATTGGGATCCCTCAAGCAACTGCAATTGCTGATTGTAGTACTGCAAGGAATGATTACTTTAAAGAAAGTGGTCGTTATATCCCTATTATTGGTGATGGAGGAATAGTAACGGGCGGAGATATTTGTAAATGTTTAGCATGTGGAGCAGATGCAGTAATGATTGGATCACCAATAGCTAAATCCTCAAATGCTCCGGGTAAAGGATTTCACTGGGGCATGGCTACTCCAAGTCCTGTATTGCCAAGGGGTACAAGAATTGAAGTTGGGTCCACAGGATCCTTAGAAAGGATAATTAAAGGCCCAGCTCTACTTGACGATGGGACACATAACCTATTAGGAGCGATTAGAACATCAATGAGTACTCTTGGGGCTAAAAATATTAAAGAAATGCAGGAAGTTGAAATAGTTATCGCACCATCGCTCCTTACGGAAGGTAAGGTTTATCAAAAAGCTCAGCAGCTTGGGATGGGTAAGTAGTTCATTAAGAACAAATTTAAAAAACCTTAGAGAATTAAGCATTAAATTGAACAATTATCTGATTAGGAGTTATTATGAAATAATGGGGGTAACCCCATACTCCTCACACACTAAATCGCCCGATTAATCGGGCTTTTTTAGATATTTTTTGTTACTTATATTATTTTATCTGTAATGAAATCATCACTTAAAAGAATTGCCTGCTAAATTTTCAAAAAGGAATACTTAAATTATGTCATCAGCTCCAGCCGTAACTGATTCTTCATTTGACAAGGATGTACTTCAAAGTGATCTACCAGTATTGGTTGATTTTTGGGCGCCATGGTGCGGTCCATGTAGGATGGTTGCTCCAGTTGTAGAAGAAATCTCAAAAGACTTTGAAGGGAAAATTAAAGTCTTTAAATTAAACACAGATGAAAACCCTAATGTTGCTAGTCAATACGGAATTAGAAGTATTCCTACATTAATGATCTTTAAAGGAGGTCAAAAAGTTGATACTGTTGTTGGTGCTGTACCAAAAGCAACTCTTTCAAGCACCTTAACTAAGCATTTATAAATTTAAAAGCTTTGCATAAAATTGGACTTATAGATTACGGGATGGGTAACATTCATTCCGTAACAAAATCTCTAGAAAGTCTTGGAGAAGAAATAATATTAATTAAAAACTTTAATGATTCTAAGCTTTGCAAAGCAATAATACTGCCTGGAGTTGGAGCATTCGACCCAGCGATGCATAATCTTATTAATACTAATTTGATTACTGATCTGAAAAATTGGATTAAAAGCGGCAAGTCTTTTTTGGGGATATGTTTAGGTCTTCAACTCCTTTTTGAATCTAGCGACGAAGGAAAAATTAGAGGTCTTGGAATTTTAAAAGGTAAAATACAAAAGATACCTAATATTGTTAACCAACGAATCCCACACATTGGTTGGTCCCAACTCTTACCTACAAAACCAAATACTTTATTAGACCTCGAAGAATTAAATAATTGGGTCTATTTTGTACATTCCTATCATGCAATACCAGACGACTCAAATATTATTGCAGCTCAGGTTGATTATGGTTCCGATAAATTAACTGCAATGATTGAAAATGATAATTTATTGGCCTGTCAATTTCATCCAGAAAAATCAGGAAAAACTGGAGAAAAACTTTTGAGAAGATGGCTTAGCAATATTCAATAACAAATGATTAGGGATGAAGAGTAACTTAAGATTAATAGGTGGTAAAAGAATCCAAAGTCCAAATAATATTTATACGAGACCTACAACTTTGAGAGTTAGAGAGGCTGTATTTAATATTCTGAACAACAGAGTTGAAAATTGTAACTGGCTAGATTTATTTAGTGGAACGGGAGCGATATCTTGTGAAGCATATAATCATGGAGCAAGAAAAATAATTGCAAT
The DNA here is from genome assembly GCA_003281385.1 of Prochlorococcus sp. AG-347-K17. Lineage (GTDB taxonomy): Bacteria > Cyanobacteriota > Cyanobacteriia > PCC-6307 > Cyanobiaceae > Prochlorococcus_A. The sequence continues at coordinate 109,353 of QCCE01000004.1, read as the reverse complement.
TGAAAAAAATAAAATCAACTCAAAAATTTGCTTAGAAAATTTACTCTCCTTGGAGAATATAGAGAATAGGAGAAATGATATCGAAGTTATTTGTAAAGACGTTTTGAAATGGACAAAACCTAATTATGATAGAAACTTATCATCTAGAAATATGGATTTAAACAAATTAAAATTTGATTTTGTTTATCTAGATCCTCCTTACGATGAAGATTTTCATGAATTGGTTTTGAACCAGTTATTTAACTGTAATCTTTTAAAAAAAGATTCAATAGTTATTTGTGAACATTCTCCAAATCTTTTTATTAAAAAAAGTACTTTGTGGGAAACTATAGATGTAAGAAATTATGGGCAGTCAAGATTAACATTTCTAATCAATGTCCAGCATCCCTGAACCTCTTCTATATTGATTCCACGCACTTACGAATAATCCAAGAAGAGTTATTGGAACTAGCCCTAAGACAATTCCACATAGAAGAGGCTCGATCATTTTTTTGCCTTATTTGAATTTCTTACTCACAATTGTTACATAGAGACTATTTTTTGTGTCAACATCTTCATCAACTGCAGCAGAAAGAGACTTTAAGAAAGGATTCTTAAAAATTGTTTTTGTTGCATTTGGATTTTTATTGATTTGTTTTTCAATATTTTTCGTAAATCATCATGAAAATAATAGATATATTATTGAAACTCTCGAACTTAATGGCTCTGCTGAGGAAGGAGATGCTCTTTTTAAAATAAATTGTGTTGGATGTCATGGAATTACAGCAAGAGGATTAGTGGGCCCAGACTTACACTCAATAACTCAACGTTTGAATGATAAAGAGATAATAAAACAAGTTACTGGAGGCCTGACTCCTCCTATGCCAAGTTTTGAAATTGATCCTGTAAATATGTCCAATTTATTAAAATATCTTCATAGTCTTGAATGATTTTGGGAAAAAATTTTTCTAATTTAAAGGTAATTTTAGTTGAACCAAATGGCCCTTTAAATGTAGGAAGCGTTGCTAGATTATGCAGTAATTTTGAAGTTGATGAATTAAGAATTGTTTCTCCAAAATGCGATATATACTCTTTAGAAGCAAAAAAAATGGCTCTTAAAGGTCAAAAATTTCTTAAAAAATGTAAGGTTTTTGATGATCTCAAAAAAGCAATTTATGATTGTGATTTAGTTCTGGCTTCTTGTGGAAGGATTGATGTAAATAAAGATTCATTTTTTGTGTCTTCTGAAGATATATTTGATTGGACTTTATCCTTTAAGAAAATAAATAATTTAGCAATTATATTTGGAAGAGAAGATAGAGGTCTAACTAACAGTGAATTACTTCTAGCAAATAAAACTTTTAATATTCCTACTTCTCAGAATAATCCTTCATTAAATCTTTCTCACGCTGTTTCAATAGTTTTGTATGAATTAAATAAGTCTTCAAAAAAGAATTTAAATAATGAATCAAAAGTTTTTAACTTGGCATCATCTAATGAAATACATGATACATTTTTGGAGATAGATGAATTGCTTTTGCGAGTTGGGTATCTCTTAAAACATACCTCAAAGGCAAAAATCAGTAAATTTAAAAATTTTATTTTGAGGGCAAATACATCAATGCACGAAATAAATGTTTTAAGAGGAATTGTCCATCAAATAAACTGGTTTTTGAATAATTCAAAAAAAAAATAAGTAAGTATAAATTTGAATAGTTATATTCACCTCTTGATTTAATTTGATAGGGATATTTACTAAAAACATTTTCTGAAGTAGCATCTATTGATTATTTGAATATTTAAGAAAACTAAAACTGTGCCTACAACAAAGAAAAGAAGAGTTTTTCCTTTTACAGCGGTAATTGGTCAAGAAGAAATGAAATTAGCTCTCTTGTTAAATGTTATTGATCCAAGAATTGGAGGAGTGATGATAATGGGAGATAGAGGGACTGGAAAATCTACTACAATAAGAGCTTTAGCTGATTTATTGCCTGAAATCGATGTTGTTAAAGACGATCCATATAATAGTTCGCTAGTCGATCCTGATTTACAAAGTAAAGAAGTTTTGGAAAAAATTGTTCAAGGAGAAAATTTAGAGAGTATTCAAAAGCAAGTACCTATGGTTGATTTGCCTTTAGGAGCTACTGAAGACAGGCTTTGTGGAACCATTGATATAGAGAAGGCTTTGAGCGAAGGTGTTAAGGCATTCGAACCAGGTCTATTAGCAAAAGCTAATAGGGGATTACTATACGTTGATGAAGTGAATTTACTAGATGATCATTTAGTTGATGTACTTTTAGATTCGGCCGCTTCCGGTTGGAATACAGTTGAAAGGGAGGGGGTCTCAGTTCGACATCCTGCGAGGTTTGTCCTTATTGGTTCAGGAAATCCAGAAGAAGGTGAATTGAGGCCTCAGCTATTAGACAGGTTTGGAATGAGTGTTGAAGTTAAGACAGTTAGAGATGCTGAATTAAGAGTTAAAGTAGTTGATCAAAGAACTTCTTTTGACGATAATCCTGATGAGTTTTCATTGAGTGTTGAGAAACAACAGGATGAACTTCAACAAAAAATTATTAAAGCACAAGAAATATTAAATTCTGTTCAAATGGACGAGGACTTAAGATTGAATATTTCTGCAATCTGCGGAGAGCTAGATGTGGATGGTTTACGTGGAGATATTGTTACAAATAGGTCCGCAAGGGCAATTGCAGCATTTCAGGGCAGAACTGAAGTGCAAGAAGATGACATAGCAAGGGTTATTTCTTGTTCTTTAAGACATAGACTTAGAAAAGATCCTTTAGAACAAGTTGATTCAGGTGAAAGAGTCATTCAAGCTTTTTGTAAAGTATTTGATTTAGATGAAAAAGAAAATCTTTCAAAATTTCAATTGTCTGCTGAAGCTTAATAACAGTGAGAATAATTGGGATTGACCCTGGATTAGCTAGAGTTGGTTATGGAATAATTGAGATAAAAAATGAAAGAAAGATATTATTAGATTGCGGCGTTATTGAGACAAGTAAAGATAAAAAAGAAGAAGACAGACTTTATGAAATATTCCAAGATCTTAATGAATTAATTAATCATTGGAACCCAACTGCAGCGGCAGTAGAAAAATTTTTCTTTTACAGGTCAAGCACAACCATTAGTGTGGTTCAGGCCAGAGGTGTGATTATGATGGTATTGGCCTCTAAAAAAATTCATGTTAGTGAGTATTCACCTGCTCAGATAAAATTAACAATTGCCGGGTCTGGAAAGGCATCTAAGAAAGATATTCTTGATGCTGTAATGTATGACTTAGATCTTAACAAACCTCCAAAACCTGATGATTCAGCAGATGCATTGGCTATAGCACTCACAAAACTAAATGAGGATGGCTTTAATTGAAAATTTAATATGACGATCTTTGAAAATAAGAAATTGGAGAGGGATACGTTTAGAAAACTAAGAGATGGGATTTCTCTTAATCAAAGAGAAAATGTAGAAAAGAATGTAAGATTATATATTGATTCATTCGTTAAGGGATATAAAAATATTGGTTATATAGCAATATATTGGCCTCTAAAAAATGAAGTTGATATAAGAAGCCTCAAGAAAAAATTTACTTTAGCTTTGCCTAGATGTAAAGATAAAAAAGAGTTGTTATTTTATCCATGGGACGAAAAACCTCTTACCAAAGATTCTGAAGGGATACTAAGTCCAAATAACTCTTCCCCATTAAGTCATTTGCAGATAAGCATGATATTTTTACCATGTCTTTCCGTTGATAAAAATTTAACAAGATTAGGTTATGGAGGAGGTTATTTTGATAAATTAAGGAGAGATAATGATTGGAGAAATATTCCATGCATTGGAGTATTAACTTCTAATTGTGTAAGTTCGATTCCATTAACCAGAGCTGATTGGGATATTCCTTTATCGGGCTTTATCACAGAAAAAGAAATATTTGTATAATAGGAGATTAATAAAGTGATTAATTTATAGTTTAAAAAAATGGAAAATCAGGAAAAATACAATAATTTATCAAAATTAGTAGAAAAGTTGAAGAAATCAGAAGATCCAAAAAGAAAATATGAATACATTTTGTGGTTAGGCAAAAAATTGAAGGAACCAGATAGTGAAATCCTTCTTGAAGAAAATAAAGTTAAGGGATGCGTTTCAGAAGTTTTTGTTAAGGCAACCTTTAAAGCCGGTAAATTATTTTGGGAAGGATATTCTGATGCTCTAATAACAAAAGGTTTGTTGGCCTTTCTGATAAGTGGATTAAATGAGTTAACACCAAATGAAGTTGTTGAGATAGATAAGAAATTTATAGAAGATACTGGTTTGAAAGCAAGCTTAACTCCTTCACGATCAAATGGTTTTTTAAACATTTTATTGAAAATGCAGTCTCAAGCAAATGAATTTTTGCAGGCCTAATAATATAAAATTAAACTCACAGTTAAAAGAAATAAAAAATGAGAAAATGCAAAATTGGGATTGTAGGTTTTGGAACTGTAGGTTCAGGGATTTATAAAATATTAAATTCTGAGGTTGATTCACATCCAATTCTCAAAAACATAGAAATTATAAAAATAGCAGTTAAAGATATTAATAAAAAAAGGGATATTGAGCTAGATAATAATTTATTAACTGATGATCCGTTTAAATTAATTAATGACCCCTCTATAGATTTAGTTGTTGAAGTAATGGGTGGGATTGATTTAGCGAAAGATATTATTCTGCAATCATTAAAATTAGGTAAATCTGTTGTTACAGCCAATAAAGCAGTCATTGCAAGATATGGAGAAGAAATATACAAAACTGCATCTAAAGAAGGAGTTTATATATTGTCAGAGGCGGCAGTTTGCGGGGGGATTCCTATAATTGAACCCCTAAAAAGATCATTAAAAAGTAACAGCATAAAAAAAATGGTTGGGATAATAAATGGTACTACGAATTTTATTCTTTCAAAGATGACAAATGAAAAAGCTGATTACAAGGAGACTTTAAAATTGGCTCAAAGCCTTGGTTATGCAGAATTTGATCCAACTGCAGATGTGGAGGGCCATGATGCTGCTGATAAGATTTCAATTCTTAGTGAACTTGCATTTGGAGGGAAAATTAAAAGAGAGGAGATTCATTCTGAGGGCATTAGTAAAATTAATCTGAAGGATATCGAATATGCCAATAAATTAGGGTTTGAAATAAAACTTTTAGCGCTCTCGGAAAGGGGACAAATTAATAGTAATGGTTCACTCGCTTTGAATATTTGGGTAGGACCTTCTTTGATTCCAAAATCTCATCCATTGGCAACAGTTAAGGGAGTTAATAATGCCTTATTGATAGAAGCTGATCCTCTTGGAGAGATAATGTTATACGGTCCAGGTGCAGGGAGTGGCCCAACTGCTGCATCAGTGGTATCAGATATATTAAATCTGCATGCCGCTTCAGTGAAAAATAATAATTTAATCGATCCTCTATTATCTTTTTATTTTTGGAGGAACTGTCATATCATCGAATCTTCAAAAATAAATAAAAAAAATTACCTTAGAATTATTTGCCTTGATAGTCCAGGTGTCATAGGAAAGATTGGAGATATTTTTGGAAAGAATAATGTATCAATTGAATCAATTGTTCAACTTGATGCGAGTGAGGACAAAGCTGAAATTGTCGTTATTACTCATAAGGTAAATAATGGAGATTTTGAGAGATCGAAAGATGAAATAAATTCGCTCAATGAAGTCAAGATTATTGCAAGTCAATTAAGTTGTATTTAAAAAAATAGTTTGCAAATTCCTTCATAGCTTGGTAAACCGAAGAAAGTAAGTGTTTGGTTTTAGAACCTTAATGATTGATTCAAAACTATTTGATAATAATTTATTTTTTTCTGAAAACCTTTATAAGGGTGCTTGTGTAAAAATTAAAAATAGTAATAAGACTTTTCAAGTAATTGGTCTAAATATAGGTAAAGAAATTTGTTGGGTTAGAGAATGGCCTTTTGCGTTTAATTCTAAAAAAACATTTGCTTTAGAAATAAGCCAAATAACCTTACAAACTTTTTGCTCAAATAATTCTTCAGAAAAATTAAGTAATTATGAAATATGAAAAAAAAAGTTGTTTTATCAATATTTATTATTTTGATTTCTTTTTTACAGAATTCTTGCGGCTCAAAAAGAATATCTAAAAAAATCATAGTAGCAAGCTCTGGAAAAATTGAATCTTTAGATCCAGCTAGAGCAAATACTCTTAAAGCAATTCAATTAATCAGTTCTCTAGGTGACACATTGTATGAATTAAACTCTGACGGAGAATTAATCCCTGAATTGGCCTCGGGGATGCCAATTATTTCAGAGGATAAACTTCAAATAATTATCAATTTAAGAAAGAATGTTTTTTTTCACGATGGAACTTCACTTAACTCAAATGCTATAAAGTTTACCTTTGATAGATTCAAAAGAATTGGAACGATGAATTATATTTTAGGAAATAAGATTAAATCAATTGAAACGCCAAGTGAATATTCGGTCATAATAAATTTGAATAAACCATCAAGTTCTTTAAATGGTTTACTCACATCAGTAAATTTAACTCCAATATCTCCTACATTTTATAAACAATATTCTGATAAGTTTTTAAATGAAAAATTCGTTGGTACTGGAAAGTATGTACTTACAAGTTTTTCTAATGAGGTTCAATCACTTGATCCATACTTGAATTATTGGGGGGAAAAGCCCTTAAATAAGGGTGTTAATTTTGTGGGATATTCAAATTCATCTTCTCTTTTTGGGGCTTTAAAAAGTAAACAAATTGATGTGCTTTTATCAAATTCAATTGACGATAGTCAGAGAAAAAGTTTAAATGATTTAAGCAAAAATAAAAAGTTTAATGAAGGTAATAGCCCTTTTACTGAATTAAGTTTTATAAGCCTTAAAACTAGTTCTTATCCCTTAAGTAATCTTAATTTAAGGCTGGCTTTGGCAAAAAGTCTTAATAGAAAATTGATTAGTGAGAAAGTAAGTTATGGATTAAGGAAACCATCTAGATCAATTATTCCTCCGATATTAAAAAAAGATAATCAAGAACTGTGGCCTAAATATGATTATTTAGAATCAAGAAGGTTATTACAAAAAGAAAATTATTGCAATGGAAATATTCTAAAAATACCCCTTACTTATAGATCGAATGTACCAGCTGACAAGCTTATTGCTCTGACATGGCAAGAAGAAATTAAAAGTTCTTTAAAAGATTGTATTGATATTGAACTCAATGGGGTTGAATCTACAACAATTTATAAGAATCTAAGTTTAGGAATTTATACGGCAGTTCTTTTAGATTGGACTGGGGCTTATTCAGATCCAGAGGCATATCTCACCCCTCTTTTAAGTTGTAATGAAATAGTTGATGGCATATGTAAAAAAGGAGAATCTGTTTATAGCGGTAGTTTTTGGGGATCTAATAAAGTGGAAAGTTTATTTCTTGAGAGTGAAAAAATTAGTGGAATTAAAAGATTAGAAAAACTTGTTGAAATAGAAAAAATAGCAGCAAGTTCAATACCTTATATTCCTATTTGGATATCCTCTCAAAAAGCATGGTCTCAAAAAAAAATATCAAAACCTATTTTTAATGGCGCAGGCATAATTTCATTAAGTGATCTTGAATTAATTAATGAGTAGAAATTTAAATAAACTATTAAATTATTCCTTATTAAAAATTTCATTAATACCGATAATGTTATGGATAATTTCTTCATTAGTTTTTATTTTACTAAGAGTTGCTCCAGGCGATCCTGTCGATGCAATACTTGGATCTGGTGCAGATGAGGTTTCTAGAGATTTTCTAAGAAATAAATTGGGGCTAAATGAACCTTTAACAAGTCAATATTTTTCATACATTAAAAATATATTGCATTTAGATTTTGGCCAATCTCTTAGTACCCAAGAACCAGTCCTTAATATTATTATTAAGTCATTGCCTGCAAGTCTTGAGCTTGGATTCTTTTCAATATTATGTGCCACACTTATAGGATTCCCGCTGGGATTAATCGGCTTAAGAAATAGAGGGAAAAAGACTGATTATATTGCGAGAATATTAGGAATTGCTACATATGCGATCCCTCCTTTTTGGGGTGCAATGTTAGTGCAATTATTATTTTCTGTATTCTTTAATATTTTCCCAATTGGAGGTAGATTTCCATTATTTCAGCAACAACCTCAAATTACAGGTTTTCTAGTTTTAGATAGTATTCTTTCAAAGAATATTATTGTTTTAAAAGATAGTCTTTATCATCTCGCACTTCCTTCGATTACCCTTGGTTTTTTATTAAGTGGTATATTCAGCCGCTCATTAAGAGTAAATTTGGATAAGACATTAAAAAGTGATTATGTAAATGCTGCTATATCTAGAGGAATATCAAAGAAAAAAATATTTTTAAACCATGCATTGCCTAATGCACTATTGCCAATTGTCACTATTTCTGGCTTGACTATGGCTTCATTAGCAGGAGGTGCTTTATTGTTCGAGGTAACTTTCTCATGGCCAGGTATAGCTTTAAGATTATATGAAGCTATTTCTCAAAGAGACTATACCTTGGTTCAAGGAATTGTAATATTTACCTCTATGCTTATAGTTTCTTTAAATCTCTTTGTTGATATTTTAATCGCATATTTAGATCCACGAATAGAATACTAATTCTCCGAAATTTCTTTTATTGTTTCAAGATCTAAAAGATGAAAATCAAGTCCCAACCCCCTTTGATTTTTAACTACTTTGGGGATTTTTTGGTCTTTAATATTTTTTAAAAATTCAACTATAAATTTCGTAGATAAATCTTGTACTAATATTGGCTCGGAACCAATAAAAGTTTCACTTATTTTGAATACGTCATTATTTTCTTCATAGCTTTTATTAATCCTTATAGGAGAGAAATGACTTGCCCCTTCAATAATTAGAAATCTATTTGATGGATTATTTAAAGCTGAAAAAACTCTAAATTGTTCATTCATTAATGGTGTAATAAGGTCATACGTACCACCTATTAGAAGAGTTGGTGTCTTAATGCCTGTACTATTTACTTTTGGCCATACTAAACTTCCAAATGAATTAAAACCTATAATCGCACTGGCCTTATTAGGGTTATTTTTCTTAGGGAATGGTATTTCGCTCAACTGACATTGAAGTAATTTAGATAAATTTGTTACCGCAAAGTCTTTTAATGCCGAATCACATCTGGCCCCTAGTTGATCAGTAGGTTTATTGCCTTCATATAAAAGTGCTATTAAAGCACCAAGTGAATGCCCCATTAAAATATAAGAATCGTTAGGTAAACCAAATTCTCCATTTTTATGAGCTTTTAATACAGCATCTAAATCTTTAATTCTATATAGGAAAAAGTCTGCACTTCCTGGGATTGTTTCCTTACCTTCGAGTACTTCTATAATTGATTCCAAATTACTTCCTCTATGATCTATGAATAATATTGGCCAACCTCTTTTAGCCAATTCGTTGCCTAACCATTTGAAATTATTAATTTCGCCTCCAAGTCCTGGCATAAAAATTATCAGTTCTTTATCTTCATTTGTTTTATTGCTTTTCCATATTTCAATTTCAAAAGGTTTCACTCGGTGAGGAGCATAAATTTTTTTATCAATTTTAATAAGATCTTGAGTTGATTTTTTTTCAGTATTTTTGAAGGCATTTTGTTTCGTTCTTTCAAGTTTATTTAATTTGGATAAAAGTTCTTGTTGTATTGATAATTCATTTTTCCAAGATGAAATTATTAAAATTAAATTATCAATATCAAGTGAAATTTCCTCTGATGGTAATGCCTTTATGATTTCTAAAGTTGAAACTTCTTTTTTTTGATCTAATAAATTTTCTATAGTGTTATAAATTTCTGTTCCATTATTGTCATTTGGAACTTTAATGCTTTTGCTTAATTCTGTAAGAATTTTACGCCCTATCCAACTTCTTAATATTTCTCTATTTAATCCCTCTTCCTTGAAAACTGGAAATTCTAAAAATTTTGAAAGTTCAAAAACTCTTATTAATCCATTATTTTTTAACCAATCTATTAATTCTGTTGAATCATCTTTGTATTTTTCTAATTTTGATAATTGTTCTATAGTAAGAGGGATTTCCATCTCTTCAAATCTAATATTTATCTTTTCAGCACCCTTTAAACCATTATTAAAAAATAAACCACAAAAACTAAAAAAAATTATAAAAATGTATTTCACTTGTGATTAGTCCAAATAGTCTACAAATTAGCAAAAATTGGTGGATTCAATTTCCATATCATTTGAGGTTAATAACTAAGATAAGATTTTATGCTGCATTTGGAGCAGGAGGTGTTATTTATTTAACATCACTTATTTTTAATAACATAGGATTATCGGCAACAGATATTGGTTTGGGGTTTACCATTTCAGCAATAATTGGAACCGTAACAAGACTCTTTACAGGTAATTATCTTAATGAAAAAGGGAAAATACAATTTCCAATAGTTACTTCTTCAATACTAAGTATTGCAGCTAGCTTATGCCTCATTTTTTCAAGAGATACCTTTTTATACATAATTGGACAATCATTTGTTGGTGCTGCTGCAGGAATATATTGGCCTGCTGCCGAGTTTGGGATTCCTTACTTTTGCCATCCTATCGAAACACGCAAAGCTTACGCTCTTGTTAGAAGTTCGGAGGCTTTAGGAATATTTCTAGGGGTATTCTTAGGGGGCTATATGACCAATTTTTTGTATTCTAAATCAATTTTTATTAACGATATATTTTGCATGTTAATTATCACATATTTAATATCTAGAAATAGTTCTTCTATTAAAAAAAACTTAGAGAATTTCCAAAAAAAATTAGTAAATCCAATTAATCAGAGACAATTAAAATGGAATAAGAATTCAACAATAATAATTTTATCTATTTTATTGATAACCACCTCTTTAGCTTTGATTCAAGTAACTTTGCCTCTGGATCTTGTTAAAGGTGGAGTATATCGTAATGCATTAAGCAAAGAAATTATTAGTCTTATAATTTCTATTCAGTTAATTTTATTATTGTTTTTACAATGGCCTGTTGGTTCTTGGATATCTAAGAAAGGAAGATTATTTGGCTTGAAATTTAGTTTAGTAAATTTCTCTTTAGCTTCATTTTTATTATTTATTTCTAGTTATTTGAATAACCCAGCTTTTTATTTAATATCTTTTGCATTGATTTTAGTAAGTTTAGGGACTGCTTCATTTCTTCCAACATCAACAGATGTAGTTTTTAGAATAGCTCCTTCAAATAAAAAAGGTTTTGCACTAGCTCTACTATCACAATGTTTCGCTATGGGTTATTTTTTTGGACCATTTATTTCAGGTCGCATATTAGATCTATTTGGTTATGCTTCAATAATATGGCTTTCAATTTCTTGTTGTTGCTTTATTGTATTTACAATTCTATTTAAGAGATTATTTTAATTAATCTTTTCTAATTCAATAATTCTTCTCTCTCTTAGAAATAAGAAAAAAGGTGCAGAGAATGCGAAGGCTATAAGAAAAGTTCCAATGTATACAACCCACATATTCTTCATTTTTAGTTTTTTTGATTCATTAACTATCCATATAAAAATAGCGCTTGCACCTACTAATAAGTCTCTAGAAATTGACTGGGCTGCAGGGTTTGCATTCGCTAAAGAAATGAAGTTATTTATATCAAAGCTGTTTCCATATTCCCTAGCAAATTCCAAATTTGCCAACATTGGCAGGACAGCCCCCAAAATTGATAGAAAAAGGTAAAGAAAAGATAGTATCTGTTTATTATCTTTTAAAATGTTAAATGAGTTCACTTGTCAAAAATATTTCTTTTAATAATAGTATTTAAAAGCTTATGGTTGTTGAAAAGAATAATAAAGTTGAAAACTATAAATTTAAAAAAGGAAATTTAAATTTTGCCGTTGTTGGTCATGTTGAGTGGATAAATTTTTTAAAGGTTGATCAATTACCAAAACCCGGAGTCATTTCTCATTCTGAAAATTCCCTTGAGTATCCAGCTGGTGGTGGATCTATTATCGCGAAAATACTTTCTGATTTAACTTTAAACCAAATTCATTTTTTTACGTCATTAGGTAATGATGATTATGGAGATAAGTGTTTCAAGATTCTCTCAAATATGGGTATTAAGTTGCATGTAGCTTGGCGTGATAAACCAACAAGAAGAGGATTTAGTTTAATTGACTCTCAAGGCGAAAGAGCAATAACAGTTATTGGAGAAAGGTTAGCTCCAACTCATAAAGATAATTTAGAATGGAACATTTTAAAAAAAATGGACGGAATTTTTATTACTGCATCTGATTCAGAGATTTTTAAAATTGCTAGATCAGCTTCAATACTATGTACAACACCAAGGGTAGGATTAAATACAATCAATAAATCAAATGTTCTTTTAGATGGATTAATAGGCAGTAATCTTGATCCTGGGGAAGTTTTTTCTTTTTCTGAATTATCTTTAAAACCCAAATATACTATTAAAACCGAGGGAGAGAAGGGCGGAATACTATTTCCAGGAGGAAGATATAAGGCTCTTAAAAATAAAAAATTAAAGGTTGATTCTTATGGATGTGGCGATTCTTTTGCAGCTGGGATTCTTTATGGAATGGCATCTAAATGGGATATAGATAAAAGTTTAAATCTTGCTAAAGTTATGGGAAGAGACGCAAGTGAATTTTTTGGCCCATATGCAAATAGTGATGAAAAACATTGATTTAAGACTAATATGAGCAATTTAGATAATAAAAATATACTTGTAGAAAACATTATTGTTTTCTTTATATTTATTGTTTTTTTAGTTTTTAAATCTTTAAAAACTTTATCTAAAATTTTTACCTATGGAATCATAAAGAAAGAAATATTAACTACTAAAAGTAACTTAGGCGTAGATATAAAAATAAAAATTAAGTAATGAATATTTTTTTAGTTTTTCTAATTTTAGGAGTTATTTTTTTTGGTTATAAAAAATTTAATTCTAAAAAACCAAAGAATTCAAAATTAGATAAATTTAAAAATAAACTTCAGAGCACGCAAACAAATATTGAAAGAATTTTTTTAAGAGAGGAAGAAAAAACCTTTTCAAATCCAAATATAAATATTTATATTGGAGTTTATGATGACGATCACAATATAAATAGAAAATCCAATATTCACAGAGCAAGACTTTCAAAATATAAGAAATCCAAATTTAATGGTGAAATGATATTTCAAGATGATGAACAAAGAATTTATAAATTTAATAATGGGAAAAAAGTTTACTTATAATTTTATTTCTAACTGCACTCCAGACTTTCTCTTGTTGAAACGCCTGTTGTTGGATTGATTCCATCAGCAATTTCACAAAGATTTCTTTGATCTTCGCTGTCAAGAATAGCGTAAGAAAAATCTGCTCCTTCTATTTGAGCTCCTGCAAAACTGCTACCTGATGCGATCATATTTATTAAAACAGCATTTCTAAGATCTGTTTTTTGGAAATTAACTCGATCAGAAAGAGTATCGGTCAGGTCGATTCCATTTAAATTAGAACCTTTTAAATCAGATAGGGTTAAGGTTGTCCCATGTAAATCAACGTCACTAAAATCTGCATCTCTCGCAACTGCTCCAGCTATAGATGACAAATGAAGATCCTCTCCATGGAAATCAAATCCAGTAATATTAGATCTTACATAACTTGGAACTTCATCTCCCTCGCCCTTAACAGCTACATTTGCCCCAGCAAAAACTGGAGAGGATAAAACTAAGAAAGAAAAAGTTATGCATAAAAAATATCTTAAAAATCTGAAAAATTTCATACTAGAGAATTCGAATATTATTATTTTATAACAATTAGATAATTTTTAAAATTGATGACTAGATTTGGAACTCCTTTTTAAAATTATTTAACACTATAAATTTTGAATCTAGGCTCTAAATTAGTTATACAATCTAGAAGTTTTTTGTTATCTCTGCTATTCGTAACCTTGAATTCAGATTCAACTGTACCTTCTTTATCTCTTATAGCTTGATTTAAAACTATGGAACCGTTTTCGTCAGATACTGATCTATGAAAAGTTCCTCTAGGTATTCTTAAAATGTATCCGCAAGATTCTAATCTAACTTTATAAAAAGGATAATCCCAGCCAAAATTGACAAGAAAAAATGTTCTTCCCCCTGAGATAGCCAGTAGATTATCTTCTTGATTGTGATGTATGTAAAATTGCCAATTCTTAAATTCTTCATCATTTGGAGGACTAACTGCAGGCCCGCTGTGAATAACTAGATCTCTATAGTTTGATTCATTAACACTAATATCAAAAAATCTTACATCTTTTGTATCGCGAAATTTTTCATAACTTATCAATTCAAACATTTTCGATTTGTTTGATTTGATAACTGGAATTTCTAAACTTGAGTTCAATTTTCTTTGAAGATTACACAAATGAAAACAGATATATATATCCAAGAACGTATCAATTAACACTAAAAGAGAAACATATTATTATTTATATTTTTTGGTTATATTAAAAGATTAAAAATTTAGTGTTTATTTAATTTCAAGAGGTTTGATTTCCCAGGATAAAGTATTTTCTAAATTATTTTTTCCTATAAAATTTCCTGTAATTACAGAGGTTAAATTAGATTTTGAAGAGGATACCAATGTTAAATATCTATCATCTATTAATCCTTTTCCGCTTGGATCAAAACCTCTCCAACCAGCACCTGGAATATATAATTCAGCCCAAGCGTGTAAATCCAACTCAGAGGGTAATGGATCTTCAAAATGATAACCACTTACAAACCTACTTGGGATACCTATAGACCTGCAAGCTTCAACCATTAGCATTGCTAAATCTCTGCATGAACCTATACGTTCTCTTAGCGTTCTGCTAGCCGGCCATGCTGGACCAGTATGTCTTTTGGTATATTTAACCCGATCTTGAATAATTTCTATTAGTTGGTATGTAAATGATAATGCGTTATTAATGCTTCCTGCTAAGGCTTCTTGGGCAAGTTCTACAGCAGAGGGATCGTGTTGTCCATTTGGCATCCACCCCTCTAATGCTCCCTGTAGATCTCTGTTAATAATGCTTCTACAAAAAGGTAATGTTAAATCTCTATTTTTCACTCCATCAATGATGTTTGGATGTTTAATAGTTTCAACTTCGCTGATTGATTCAATAGTTAAATTATCTGTTAATCCATTGAATCTGATTCTATTAATCTCTTCTCCGCTGGCAGCAAGTAATGGATAAATAATTTCTGGTTCTGGAGTTATTTTTAATTCAAAATTCTTTAGCTTTTGGAATCCATTTGACCTTGGCTTTATACATAATCTATGCTCGCCTAATTGAACAGGGTCTTCGTATTTATATTCAAGTTTGTGAAGGTATTTAATTCTCATTAATAAACTTATTAATTAATAAAATATTTTTCTTGAATGAGTTCGTTTAATTTATTTAAATCCATTTGCAATGAATCGATTGCCTCATGTAAACCATTATTGATTATATCTTCAATTCTGATATAACTCCACTTTGCTTTAAGCAAACCTCTCATGCATTCTAGTTCTGAAGGATTTTCAGTTGAAGGAGAGGTATCAATTGTTTTAAGAGTATTGCTTATCCCATCAAGACAGTATCTTACTGATCTCGGAAAAATTGGATCAAGTAAAAGAAATCTCGCAACTGAATTAGGCTTTATAGAATTTTGCTCTGCTTTCCTAAACATTTGATAAGCTCCAGCTGAACGTAAAAGTGCTATCCATTGCAACTCATCAAGAACTCCTCCAAGTTCATCTAAGCTGGGAAGGAGTAAATAATATTTCACATCTAAAATTCTTGATGTTTTGTCAGCTCTTTCGATTAATCTTCCAAGAATGCTAAATCTCCAGGCAAGATCTTTGCTTAGAGTCGCATCTGTAATTCCATAAAAAAGCTGACATTCCCTCCTTATTTCACTTAATTGTTCTTGTCTTGGTTTATTCCATATTGCTTCTCCTTCTTGCATATTCCAATATAAAATATTAATCTGTTCCCACATTTCTGTGGTCATGACATCTCTGATTTGTCTTGCATTTTCTCTTGCCATTTGAATGCAAGAAATTATGCTATTTGGGTTTAAACGATCTCTTATTAAAAAATTAATAACGTCATCGGGTTTTTTCTCTGGGAATCTTTTATCAAAAGATTCTCTATCACTCGAAGCATCAATTAACGGGAGCCAAGGTTCTGCACTTCCTGGCGGACAATCTAATGACATTGCTTCACTTACTTCCACGAAACGAGATATGTTTTCTGCACGTTCTAAATAACGATTGATCCAATAAAGAGATTCTGCTACACGACTTAAAAGCATATTATTTACCTACAACCCATGTATCTTTGCATCCTCCGCCTTGAGAAGAATTGACGACTAATGATCCTTTTTTTAATGCTACCCTCGTAAGCCCACCAGGGCTTACCCATGAATCTTTCCCTCTCAAGATATATGGTCTTAAATCAACATGACATGGATAGATTTCTCCATCACATAACGATGGCACAGTAGATAATTCTAAGGTTGGTTGTGCTATGAAATTTCTAGGATTTTTTTTAATTTTATTGGCAAATTCTTCTATCTCACTTGTTGTTGAGTGAGGTCCAATTAACATTCCATAACCCCCGGCTTCTGCGACAGACTTAACAACAAGTTTTGGTAAATTCTCAAGGACATAATCTCGATCCTTTTGGTAATGACAAATATACGTTTCTACATTTTTAATAATAATTTCTTCATCAAGATAATATTTAATCATTTTTGGAACAAATGAATAAATCATTTTGTCATCTGCTATTCCAGTCCCAGGCGCATTTGCCAAAGCAACATGACCTGCCTTAAAAACATCAAGTAATCCGCTAACACCAAGGCAGGAATCTTTTCTGAAATTAAGAGGATCAAGGAAATCATCATCAATTCTTCTGTAAATGACATCTACTCTTTTTAATCCAGAGGTAGTTTTTAAATATACATAATCATCATTACAAACTAAGTCATGACCCTGAACTAGTTGGATGCCCATTTCTTGAGCTAAATAACTATGTTCAAAATAAGCACTATTAAAAATTCCAGGAGTAAGTAGAACTATCTTGGGAGTATCTGTCCATACTGCAAGTTCTTGAAGAGTTTTTAAAAGATATGATGGATATTCATCAATTGGTTTTACTATTCTTCCAGAGAAAAGATTAGGAAAAATATTTTTCATAACTAATCTATTTTCTAAAAAATAAGCAACCCCAGAAGGGCACCTTAAATTATCTTCTAAAACATGCCAATCTCCTTTTCTGTCCCTTATTAAATCAAGTCCTGAAATTTGACACCATTTATTTAATGGCGGTTTGAAGCCTATCATTTGAGGTCTCCAACCTTCTGAACTCTCTATTAATTCTCTTGGAATTATTCCATCATTAATTATTTTTTGGGAATTATAAATATCATCTAGGAATAAATCAATTGCCTCAAGCCTTTGTTTTAGCCCTTTTTCTAAAGTTACCCAATCATCTCTACTAATTATTCTAGGAAGTGGATCAAAAGGTAATATTCTCTCAGTACCTTTTAAACCAGTATCATTTAATCTAAAAGTTGCACCATGTCTTAATAATAATTTTTTTGCTGCAGAATGATTCCTGTTTAATTCCTCAAGACCCATATTATCTAAAGATGAAAGAAGTGGAATCAATATTTCTCTAGCAGAGTTAACATTATCCTTAAAATATTCATCAAAACTATTTTTAGGCTGATAACTTGAAAACATATATTTCATCGTTTAGTAACTTTTACTTTAGCTTTATATCTTTATTCGTATTTATGGCTACCAAAAATAATATCTCTTGACTAGATCTATATCATTATTTTGATCATTGAAGTATATTTCTTAAAAATCTAAAAGGCATGAATTCTGGTAATTGGCAATTTGTTTTTTTTAGATATTTCGCAAGCTTTCTTTTTATCCTCTCTCACAGTTTGCTGGTTCTTGATCATCTACCGGTAGGGGCCGCACTTCATGGACTTGGAGAAGTTTTTATTGCACCTTGGGCTTTCAGGGAAAGAGCATGGGATCTTGTTGTTATTGCAGTTTTATTTTTCTTCTTTGATATCTGGGGTCTTATAAACACTCCATGGAATTAACTGATATTATTTATTTACTAATTCCCGGAAAATCATAATAAAAATGAAGTTTTATTTTAATCAAATTTATAAAATAATTTTTCTTTTATTACTTACGAATAGTTCTAATTTATATGCACACAATTTATTTAATGGTGGTTGTAAAGAACATTGTGGGCAAAAAGTTAAAGTAATAAATAATAAAAATAAATTAAAAAATATTGATGATCAAATAAATATTGAGGGTAAAAATTCTTGTTTAAATAAATCTCTATGCAGGGGATAATCACCTAAAGATTTTCAATTTATTTGAAATTGTACTTTTTTTGATAATCATAAAGAGATTATTTTTTTTATTATTGTAAAAACCAAATTATTTAAATATCAAATGACGACAAAACCTCCTTTACCTCCTTTTAATGAAGAGACAGCAATAAAAAAAGTGAGATTAGCTGAAAATGCATGGAACACTAAAGATCCCGTGACTGTATCACTTGCATATACAGAAGATAGTTTTTGGAGAAACAGGAGCGAATTTATAAGAGGGAGAGATGAAATTGTAGAATTTTTGAAAAGAAAATGGAATAAAGAAATTGGCTATAAACTTATTAAAGAATTATGGGCATATGATTCAAATCGAATTTCTGTTCGATTTCAATATGAATGGCATGACGAAGAATATAATTATTTTCGAGCACACGGCAACGAAAATTGGGAATTCTCTGAAACTGGTTTAATGCGTAGAAGAGAGGCAAGTATTAACGATATTTCTATAAACAAAAAAGATTGTCTTTTTACATGGGGAGAAGGTCCACGTCCAGGAGATTTTCCTGGCCTAACGGAACTTGGTCTTTAAAATTTATAAAATCAAATTGAATAAAAAAAATCTTTAATATCAGTTGATAGTTCAAATTTTGGGAACTTTACCGAAATATAAACTTATTATTTATTTGATTTAGAGGATTAATGATCTTTACAAGGTGAACATTCTTCACAATCTGTACATTCACAAGGACAAATGCAACCGCAACTGGGGCAGGTATCTTTCTCATTAGAAATAGAATTCTTTGTTGGTAATATATTTTTTTTAGTAGTAATCATAATAATGAAGTTGATGATTAATTATTAATAATATAGCTTATAAAATCAATTGAGGCAGTAATTTTTCTATTTTTTAAAAAAAAATTTATAAATATATTTTGAAAATGATTATCATTATTGTAGAACAAATACTAGTTCTTAAGTATTATTTAGAAATTAAACTTTTATTCAAAATTATAATTTAAAATAAATATTCTGTAATCATTAAATTATTTTTATTGATGATTTTTTTATCCACTTTATATCTAATGAAAGTAAATTATAAGAATCATTTTTCCATTTTTCTACATCCAAATTATTTTTAAATTTTTCATCATGTAAAAATTTTGGTAAATCATGAACTATCTTTATTAATCCATCGACAACACAAAACTGGCCAGGATTAAGAACATTTTGGTTGATTTGACTTTGTCCGATATATCCTAGATCAATAATTTCTTGTTGAAATTCTAAAAATATAAAAATCTCAAAAAGATTAAATTCAAATTCTTTGAAATATTTATAGTAGGGATCCCAACTTCTTTCCATTGTTAATTGATTGATTAATAAAAATAAATGTGTGACTTTAGTTACCTTAAGAAGAAGAAAAATTTTTTAAAGTAGTGAAATACTAAGTTTTTAATGAACATTTTTGGAATAGGGTTACCAGAAATTGCCGTAATTGTTATACTGGCATTGCTTATTTTTGGGCCAAAACGTTTGCCTCAACTGGGAAAAACTATTGGTAAGACCTTAAAAGGATTACAAACTGCTTCTAAAGAATTCGAGAATGAAATAAATAAGACTCTCAAACTTAATGAAAATGATGAATAATTAATTACTGTTTACTATCTTTAAATTACGAAAAACTTTCTACCACTTTTTATAGGGCAAGAATTTGCCACACATTTTTACTAAAACCCTATCCCCTTTTGGGTCTTCAACCTTATCAACTTCAATTGAAAAATCAATTGCACTCATAATTCCATCACCAAATTTTTCTTGTATTACATCTTTCATTGGCAGTCCATATACTTGCATTATTTCATAAAATCTGTAAATAAGAGGATCTGTTGGGACAACAGGATCTAGGCAGCCTTTTACTGGCGGCGTTGTTAATTGATCTTCTAGTTCTGATTGTAAATCAAGAGCATTAATTAAAATATTAGCTTCTCCTTCAGAAGCTGTAGCTTGCCCATAAAATAAGCTTGCAACCCATACTTCATCTCTATTAATCAATTTACCTAAATCTTCAAAGGATAATTTTTTTTCTTTTTTTGCTTTTAATAGTATTTGTGTAAATGAGGGTAAAGTCATAATTAATTGTTGTTTTTTTTAGTGCAGAAGAAGTCTAGGTAACCTCTTCTACAGCTCTTGTTTCTCTTAATAGATGTTTTTCCAAACGCATTTTAATTTTTAAATATTTAGGGTCTTGTTCAATTTTTTCTCGATCTCTTGGTCTTTCTAAATCAACTGAAATTTCCTCAGAAATTATGGCAGAAGGACCGCTTGACATCAAAACAATCTTGTCAGATAAAAGCAATGCTTCTTCAATACTATGAGTAATTAAAACAACAGTTACTTTATTTTTTCTCCAAATGGATAATAATTCATCTTGTAAATAGGATCTGGTTAATGCATCAAGAGCACCAAAGGGTTCATCCATCAACAACATATTTGGATTAATAGATAAGGCTCTGGCAATTGCAACTCTTTGCTTCATTCCTCCAGATAATTCTTTTGGGAATTTATTTGAAGCTTTTTCTAAACCAACCATTCTTAAATATTTTCTAGCTCTTTCTTTAACATCAGCTTTTGTTTTTGCTGGGAAAACAGTATTTAAGGCAAACTCAATATTTTGAATAGTTGTTAACCACGGCATCAAAGCGTAATTTTGAAAAATTACACCTCTATCGGGACCTGGACCTTTTATGGCTTGTCCGTCAATAACAATTTTCCCAGATGTTGGAGCTTGTAAGCCTGCTATTAAATTTAGCAATGTTGATTTGCCACAACCAGAAGGACCTATTATTGATACAAATGTGTTCTTCTCTATTTTCAGGTTAATATCTTTGATAGCTTCAAATCCACTTCTATTTCCTTTGGAACGAAAATCAATAAACTTCTTTTCTTTAAAAAAAATCTT
Source organism: Prochlorococcus sp. AG-347-K17 (assembly GCA_003281385.1). Taxonomy (GTDB): domain Bacteria; phylum Cyanobacteriota; class Cyanobacteriia; order PCC-6307; family Cyanobiaceae; genus Prochlorococcus_A. The sequence continues at coordinate 88,012 of QCCE01000004.1, read as the reverse complement.
ACCTAAATTGAATAATTCAAGGTGAGAATAATTTTCATTAGAGGAAGATGTTTTTGATGATTTTTTATTCATTTAATTAATAAGTTTAGATACTATAGTCGAATTTATCTTGAAGAAATCCAAAAAATTGATCCAAAATAAATCCTGTAAATCCAATTATTATTATTGCAACAAATATATTTTCAAGGGATAAATTATTCCATTCATTCCAAATAAAATAACCAATTCCTGTACCCAATAGCATTTCTGCAGCAACAATCACAAGCCAAGCTGTTCCCATTGATATTCTCATCCCTGCAAGAATGTTTGGCATGATTGCTGGCAAAATAACCCTCCTAATAGTTGTTGATTTACTTGCTCCTAAAGATTTAGAAACTCTCAAATAATCAGGATTAATACTAGCCACACCAAAAGCAGTATTAATTAATGTTGGCCAAATACTTGTTATGAAAATAACGAAAATGCCTGTGATCTCTGAGTTTCTAAAAACAAAAAGTCCTACAGGAAGCCATGCCAAAGGGGAAACAGGTTTTAAAAGTTGCACATATGGATTTAAAGAGGACTGAGCTAACTTCGACATCCCCATTAGAACCCCCAAAGGAACAGCGACTAAAACAGCTAAGCTATATCCAATTAATACTCTTCTTAAGCTTATAAGTAAGTTAGTTCCTATTCCTAAATCATTTGGACCATTATCAAAAAATGGATCTGATACCCACCAAATTAATGATCCTATTGTTTTAAATGAACCTGGGAAATTCTTGACTAATAAACCTTGTTGAGCAATTACTTGCCAAAGAATGATAAAAATTAGGAGGCTCAAAATTGCTACTGCAAAAGTAAGCCGTGTAGAAATAGCTTTGTTCATCTCCTAGATTATTTAACTAGAAATTCAGAATTGTTGTATTAATAAATACTAATAAAAACAATTTTTATAAATTAAAAACCGTCCCTTTTAATTTGATCTTTAATGTATTGCATTGGGTTACTTGGATCAAATTCATCATAAGCTAAGATTTCTTTTCTAAATCTCGCAGTTGGTGGATTGCCCCCCATTTCTCTTTCTAAAGCTTGAGCTTCGTCCGTCAAAAATATTGAAGCACTATTAGGATTAAAATCTCCTGCCTGAATTGCAGCAACTGCACCTCCTAAATCCCAACGAATTAATTGAGATTGGATCCAATGAGAGAAACTTTGCCAAGGATAAGGCTTAAAGTCAATTCTGTCTGGTACATTTTGTTTTTTACCTAATCCATCATCAAATTTGCCTGTAAGAACAGCTTCAACAACTTCTGTAGGTTGGTTTAAAAATCCTCTTCCAGATATAGCTTTTGCAACTTCTTTTCTATTAGTAGGAGTTGAGACATAAGCAGCAGCATCAATGATAGATTTATTTAGAGCTCTGAAAGTTTCAGGATGTTCCTTTATCCATGGTTCTCCTGCGGCAAAAGCACAACATGGATGACCTGGCCATAATTCTTTAGTAAGAAGATGTATAAAACCTGCATCTTCGTAAACCGCCCTTTGATTAAAAGGATCAGGCATTAAGTATGCATCAATATCACCAGCAACTAACTGTGCAATACTATCTGGTGGTGGAACAGGACGAATTTGAACGTCTTTATCTGGATCAACTCCACCTTTGGCTAGATAATATCTTAATAAAAGATTATGCATTGAATATGGGAATGGAACCCCAAAAACGAATCCTTTCATGTCTGCAGGACCATTAACTTTTCCTTTATGACGGTTAGCAACAGTAATAGCTTGTCCATTTATATTTTCAATGCTTGCTAGTTTTACACTGAATGGCGCAGTTCCTAATCCAAGTGTCATGGAAATTGGCATTGGAGCTAGCATATGGTAAGCATCTAATTCACCAGCAATTGCTGAATCTCTTACTGCTCCCCAACTTGGCATTTTGACAACTTTTACATCCATACCGAACTTGTTATAGAAACCCATTGGTTCGGCCATAATGATGGGAGAAGCACAAGTTATAGGTATGAAACCAACTCTTAAGGTTTGTTTCTCTAAATTATTTACATTGATAGGGGTGTCATCAATTGGTTGTTTAGCAGGTTTATTTTGGTTGGAACAAGCAACTGTTATTAGTGCTGCACCTGCAGCTAAGCTAGATAAAAATTGTCTTCTACCCATTGGCGAAGAGGCTTTTGTTTTGGCAAAAAACTTACCTGCTTGAGGTCCAAATGCTGCTTGAAAGGCTTGATCTAATCCCCCTGCTTCTTTAGCTAGTTCTCTAAGCAATTGCTCTTTATAAGGGTCACCATTAGAAGCATTTTTATAAAATAGCAGATCTCTCATTTCAGCTGTTGAAATAGCATCAGCAATTTCATAAGCTTCATTTTTGATAAGGCCCATCCTAGAAAAATCTGAAATTATTTCAGCAGGGTCATCTGGCATGTCTGCCATAAAATTTTCATGATCATTTCCTATTGGCCTACATTCTATGCATGCACAGAAATAACCATGATCGTTAGATGGATTTAAAAAGTTATTTTTAAGAAATGTTTTATTACTTGATGAATTATTCTCTGAAATTTGATCTGAAGTTTTACATTCAAAGTTATATTTTTGAGTGAAATTACTAGCTGGAATAATCATTTAATAATTTTTTTTTATTAATAAAATTATTTATCTAGAGTTATTTTTGAGATGTATAAATAAATACTATTTAAAAACAATAAGTATAAATATTTTTGAATAAAGATATATCACAAACTATAAAAAATAGTTTAAGAAACCAATCATATTAATTAGGTTAAAAATTATTTAATTATAAAAATGATTATCATTTTCATTAGACAAAGAGTTCTTTTGACATAAAAATGATAATCATTTTCAATTTGATAAAAGCTGATATACATAAATTGTTCAACTTAATTTTAAAAATTTATCTTTGGTAACTATCATCAAACGACTATTTGCTTGATAATTTTTGTTGGGAGGATTTAATTGATTTTTAATTAAAAAAATAAAAGTATATATCAGCGGTAAAAGTAATGATGAAGCAGCAACTAAAGCAATTATCTGGTTTAATCTAATAAATGGTTTTTTTACAAGATCCTCTCCGCACAAGCCACAAATCAAATTACCTTTTGAGGATTGTTTTTGAAATTGATATTTAGGATTGCAATATGGGCAATAATATCGAACCATTTTTAAATTTAATTGATTTAATCATTATCTACAAAACTAGAAGAAAGTCATCCTAATAAAAAAGAGGGCTAATTTAAGCCCTCTTTTATCTCTTACTTATATTTTTTACTGAAGTTAATAACGTACCTAAATCATGGATCCTTGTTGCTAACTTCTTTTAAGCTAATGCTCACCAAAATTAACTAATTGTCTTTAACTGGGGCAAAAACTCTAGAATTAAGCTTGTTTCTTAAAGGGCACCTAAACGATGCAGAAGAAGGAAGCTTAGACATTAATAAAAAATAATTGGAGCAGTTAATTAAATTAGTTCGGTTTATTCCGAAATTTCAGGCAGGCTATCGATCATTTTGAAAGACCTCCTAGAACTCAACAGTATAAAATTAGGAAAATATTTCTCTAAAGACAATCCGTTTTTATACGCATTGCTTTTTTATTAAAAATGTCCGAGAGTGGTAATCAATTGCGTTAATTTTTTTGGGATATTTTTAGTAAGTTTTGCTTATTTCTTTCGATATTTAATTCGACTATCTTGATTTTAAATAATTGAGGAACTCTTTTATGAATCATTCGAAAGAAGTTAGGAAAGTTGATCAATCTAATCCTATAGACGAATATTTTCAATGCCTCTCATATTGTGATATTCACCCAAAAGGTATTGATAATGACTGTGAAGTCATTTGTATGGAAAGACATTTAAAAGCTAACTATTGGTAATTTTATAAATTTCTAATTTTACTTAAACCCCTTAGAAAAAAGGTTTGTACGAATTTTAAATTTCCATACATTTACCATTCCTTTTGCATTAACTGCTGCGAGTGCACAATCATCAGGTCTCCAGGATATTGCTCCTACTAGATCTCCGGCGAATGCCGCCCCGACTGGGTCTCCATTACCGTCTTTTTTTAGAAAACTTGCGACAACAGAACCATCCCTTGAACCTGAGGCTACAAGCATACCTTTATTTGAAAAGGCTAGGCTCGAAATAGGTTCTGTATGGTGACATAGCTCTCCTGGCATAGTTCCCTCTGGACCATTTCCTACAAAGCTCCATACTGTAATTCTTTCACTGCCACTAGTTGCTAATAATTTGCCGCTGTCATCAAAAGAAAGATGGCTTGGTTTGCCAGGGTATCCCGTCATTTCAGCATCCATTCCTGTCGATCTTCTCCAGAAATGAACTGAATTGTCTTGACTCCCACAGGCGACTATATCTCCATCAGGGCTTAATTCCATAGAGACCAAAGATCCTTGCCATTCGAGTATTTGATTCGTTTTATTATTAACTATGTCAAAGAATGCTACTCTTCCGTAGCATGCAGTTGCCAGCTCATTTTTACTTGACCATGTTATTGCACTTACTGTGCTTGGATGGTCCTCAGATATCCATTTCTCTTCACCAATTTCATTAAAAACATATACTTTTTTAGAGGAAGCTATCGCTAGAAATAAACCGTCATTAGACCACTTGAGATGTTCTACCCAACCTTTGCCTAGATCAAGTGTTTTTATTACTTTACCTTCATGGCAATTGCAAATTTGAACATTTCCATCCTGGCCTGATGTTGCAAAAATTTCACCCTCTGGATGAATGGCCATTGCCAGTAGACCACCAGAATGTATATCTTCTTTTTTCCAAATAATTTTTCCAGTATCTCCTTCAAAGGCAAAAAGACCTCCTGCCACGTCACCAACAATAAAAAGTTTTCCTTTAAGAGCCCAGCCACATGCTATGGCATAGTCGTTAACTTCCGCTGTCCATCCTTCGTGGAACATGCCTCTTGGGCTAAAAGGTTCTATATCAGGCATTTATCAAAGCCTTCTTGCATCTCTTTCTCATTTAGATTCCTACCGATAAACACAAGCTGATTTCTACGAGGTTCGTTACCCCATTCTTTGTCAGGTTGTGCAGTAAATAACATGTGAACTCCTTGGAAAACTATTCTCCTTGGATTCCCTGAATAACTTATGAAACCTTTTGTTCTAAATATATCCACTCCTTTTTCTGATAGAAGCCTTCCCATCCAAGTATTTAGTTTTTCAGGGTCAACATCACCAAAACGCTCTATAGCAATTGAGCCAACTTCATCATCATGTTCGTGCTCTGCTTGCCAGAACCTTTCAGTATTAAATGTAATCTCTTTCGAATTATTTTCTTCACTTTTAATGACTTTCATGTTGAATTCTTCAGCAGTGTGCTGAGTAAACAAACCTATTTTTGTTGGTTTTTCTATGTTGAGAATGAAGGATTTAATTCCTTTATCCTCCAATTTGAGATTAATGTGTTCTCCAAATGGGATAGTATTTCCAGGTTCTAAACTATTAGATTTTTCTGCATAAAGTCTTACAGAGGATTCAGCACCATCTTTGAGTTCTTCTTCACTCTCACCTTGGTTAGCAAGAGCTACTAATGACATTTCGGGATCGGGTCCTTCTTCCAGCATTAATTCATATTTACCTGCAGCAAGATCGTAAACACCTGTCCATTCAAAGGGATATTCAGGTTCAAGGAATGTTGGCCTAAGTTTAAGGATTTGATCAAGATCAAATGCACTTAGATTTAAGACTGTTTCAATTGGTACTTTGGCATTCTCGGCTCGAATAATTCGAGTCATTCGGTTCATATCTCTCAATCTTGATTCAAGAGTATCTAGTGAATCAATGGATACTAAATCAGTTTTATTAAGGACAAGAACATCTGCAAATGCCACTTGTTCTGAACTTTCATTACTCCTTCCTAGCTGCTGATCAATATGAGCAGCATCAACTAAAGTTACAATTCCATCAAGAGTAAATTCAGAACTAATTTCTTCATCCATGAAAAATGTCTGAGCAACTGGCCCAGGATCTGCTAATCCTGTCGTTTCTACTAAGACATAGTCAAACTTATCTCTTCTTTTCATAAGGTTGCCAAGGACTCTTATTAAATCTCCGCGAACAGTACAACATATGCACCCGTTTGACATCTCAAACACTTCTTCATCGGCATTAATTACAAGCCCTTGATCTATACCTACTTCACCGTATTCATTCTCAATTACGGCTATTCTTTTCCCGTGCTCTTCACTTAGTATTCTATTAAGCAAAGTAGTCTTCCCTGAACCTAAGAATCCAGTGAGGATCGTTACTGGAACTTTATCTTTGATGCTCATTTACTGATTTTTACTTAATTAACAATAGCTTAATAATAGTAATAATAAGAAATGAAAACCGTTTTTATTAGAAAAATTTAATCTGAAAGTTTGTACCATTCAGACTCAAGATTGGAGCCAGAATCTTTATTACAGCTTCCACCTAATGAATCAACAATAGTACAAGTGTTGTGGACTGCAACGCTTATAGTATTTCCTTTCATCATTAAACCATCAACGAATATTTGATTAGAAGCTAATGGTACAGAACTTTGTCTACTTAAGTTCTTTAATAACTTAGACGCTGGTATTTGTTCTGGAAATATTGCCTTAACATTTTCTTCCTTTAGCATATTCAAAGTTGAACTAATGTTTTCAGGTCTTAAGCTTGATGAATCGCCAAGGAAGTCTAGTAAACTAACTGTCTCAAATCCGAACGCGGAGCCATAATAATCCATAGCTTTGTGTTTTGAGACAAGCACCCTGTCTTGCTCAGGTATTGTTGAAACCTGGTCAACAATCCATCCATTTAGACCGCTGAGTAAAGATTCAGTTAAATCAATTCTTTCATTGATGGATTTTCTATCTTTTCTGTTAAAAATAGAGATATCCTTTTTTAAGTTTTTTGAGATTACTTTACTCATTTTTATAATGTTGGCTGGATCATGCCATACATGAGGGTCTAAGCTTCCATGTCCATGATGATGATGGTGATGCCCATCTCCCTCATCTGGAACTTGCGCGATAGGCTCTACATCATTGTTGGATACATCTTTAAAGAAGTGTTCATCTGCTTCAAATTCAAAAGGCATATGTTCTGTAAAGAATGTATATTTACCACTTTTTTTGATTTCTACATTAAATACTGTACTCTCTTTACCTTGATCAAAATTAAGAGATATTGCTTTTGAACTTGCTAATAAAACATCATTATCAGCTTTGTAGATAGAATCATCGGATTCTAAAAGTTCCTTTGCAAATTCTTCAGACTCTTCAATATCGCCAGATTTGAGGATAACCATTTTCATGGCAGGATCTGCATATTCACCATCGACTTTTGCAAATGACCATTTATATGATCCTTCCTCAAGATCAAAAGTTCCTGCCCATTCAAAGCCTTCTGCGCCATGTTCACTATGACCACCCATATCAGGTTCTTGAGCGACTGGTTCGATATCATTTTTAGCTAGATCTTTAAAGAAGTGTTCATCTGCTTCAAATTCAAAAGGCATATGTTCTGTAAAGAAAGCATACTTACCATCTTTTTTGATTTCTACATTGAATTCCGTGATATCTTTCTTTTGATCAAAATTTAAAACAAAGGCTTTGTCACTTGCAGAAAGAATACCATTATTGCTTTTTTCAATATTTTGATCAGATCCCAATAGCTCTTCTGCTAATTCTTCAGATAATTCAATGTCATCTGATTCAAGGATGACCATTTTCATGGCAGGGTCTGCATATTCACCATCGACTTTTGCAAATGACCATTTATAGTTTCCTGCTGAAAGTTCGAAAAGACCAGCCCATTCAAAAGCTCCTCCCTCTTCACTAGAAGGATTCTCAACTTCTATGGCACTAACACCAACCACAACAGTATTTGACTTATCTTCCCAGTTTTTCATAGTGGGAGTCATTTCTTTACCGAGAGTAAATACTTTATCTGCGCTATTTAGTAATTGAGCTTGCCTTGGATTGATCTTTAAGTCATGAACATCTTGTTTTCTATCTACTAAGCATGTAACTTCGTCAGATGGTAATGCAATTGATTTAACTAAATCACAAACTAGTGGTTCTACCGCTACATATGACTTTCCCTTAGCCATAACATCCTGCCCAAAACCAGAAAATATTATCGTTCCAGCTATTACGGAATTTTTAATAATTGACTTGCTCGAACCTTTTTTATTTGTTAAGAGTCTTTTAAAAATTGACATGAAAAATAGTTAATTACTTAAAAATGATAATCATTTTCATTTTTGCTGACAACCAAAAGTATCAAATGTTATGAAAATAATACGAAGCTTGTATTATTGGTAAGCTTATTGAGTGACTTTTTAAAATATTAATCAATGGCTACTTTAGTCGCTGAAAATTTAACCTATTCATACACTAAAAAAAGTAAGCCAGCTTTAAATAAGGTATCGGTTGAGATTAAACCCGGAACTCTAACAGCGCTAGTTGGTCCAAACGGCGCGGGTAAATCTACTTTATTAAAAATATTGCAAGGACAGAATGCTCCAGATAAAGGAGAAATAAAAATTGATGGTGAGAATTTAAATAGATCTAGATCCCTTATCGCTCTTATGCCACAAAGAAGTTCCATGAATTGGAAGTTTCCAATTACAGTAGAAAAATTGGTATCTCTCGGCCAAATAAAGTATTCAAAATCTAAAAGTAATACTCCTTTTCAAATCAAAGCTCTTCTCGCAAATCCTAATGCTTGGATTAATAAATGTTGTGAATTAGAGGCGACTATGCAAAGAGTAGGCATTGCAAATTTGGCTAATAGAAGACTCGATTCTCTTTCAGGAGGACAACAGCAAAGAGCTCTTTTGGCAAAGACTCTTATGTCCCCTGCAAAAATCTTTCTTCTTGATGAACCATGTGCTGCTCTGGATCCTCCAGCAAAAGAGGATTTCTTAAAAATTGTACGTCAACTTGCGGATGTAGGTCTTTCTTTGGTTGTAAGTAGCCATGATTGGGGTGAGTCACTAAATAAATACGATCAAGTAATAGTTCTTGATAAAACTGTTTTAGCAGTTGGTAGCCCTGATTCAATAAAAGATAAATTAAACGATATCAACATAAGCGCTCTAAATGAAAATAATTCTCTTAATTAGAAAATGTTCCTCTTTAACTTTGAGCTTGGTAACAGTTTTGGCAAAGACCAAAATATTCGAGTGTATGAAACAAAAGTTGAAACTTTTTGGGATTCTTTTTAGGAGTATGAATATTTTTAACAGGACAACCTTCCATTTTCGAAGTTTCTCCGCATTGAACGCAGGTCAAATGATGAATATCTCTATCAACAGGAGTATAAAGAACTTCTCCATTTGGGAGATGTCTAGAACGAATTAAGCCATGTTTTATCAAGATTTGCAGATTTCTATAAACAGTTGTCAAACCCATAGATTTACCCTTAGCCATCAGCTGCCTATGCAACTCTTGACCAGTCAATTCATCATCACAATTATTCAGTTCTTCAAGAAGTTGTTCTTGTCTTTTGGTAATGTCAGACTTAGTTACCATTGTTTTCGAGATCTTTTTTTGGCCCGTATTTTTGATCATACCGAATCTTTCGAATAATGTCTTTTATTAATAACAATTGGTGGTTGGTTCCATTAATAATAACTATATTCTCCGGGATATTATGCCCAGCTATGGGAACTGTATTAATCACTCATAAGAGATTATTACAAGTTAATTTAATCTCTCACTGCGTTTTGCCAGGACTTGCTTTAGCCTTGGCGCTTGGAATTCATCCTTCAATTGGTGGGGTTATCAGTGGTCTTCTGGGCTCAGTAATTGCGGAAAGTTTAACTAATAGAAAAAGTGAAAATTATGAAGCAATAATGAACACAATTTTAGCAGGAATGCTTGGGTTTGGAGTCCTTATAATCCCTCTACTCGGAATAAGGATTGATTTGGAGGCAGTATTATTTGGCGATTTATTGACAGCAAATTTTGGAGATTTACTTAGAACAATAATTGCTTTTTTAGTATTTATAACTTTAATGACTTTTGGATATGAAAAGGTTGTTTATGTGGGATTGGATCCAGAAGGTGCATCCGCGAGTGGTATAAATGTTTCTTTATTAAATCTTGCTTTGAGTTTTACGACGGCATTAGTAATTGTTAGTTCAATGTCAGCAGTGGGAGTAATTCTTGTAATTGCTCTTCTTTCTACTCCAACTTTATTAGGGCTAAATAAGGCTCATAGTTTAAGAATTGCAATGATGAGGTCTTCATTTTTTGGATTATGTATCTCACTTCTTGGATTTATTCTCTCTATAGTCTTTAATCTTTCGCCTGGACCTGCAATTAGCGTTATTTGTGTTGCGTCCCTTTTAATTCCTAAGCTTTCGCAAATAATTAAATCTTAAATGTCCAATCAGAGTTTAATGCTTGAGCTTCTGGATTGTTTTTTAAAGCTACTTCCATAGCCTCTTTTTTATTATTAGCTATGACAACTTCATCAAATTCCTTTCCATTTTTTTTGAGACTTACTTTGAAACGCATAAAAATTTTTTAATTAATCAAAAGTTAACCACTAAGCAACTAGATTTAAATACTTTTAAAAGTTAATTGATGAAATAGAAACTTTAGTTATTTTGAAGTTTTTCTACTACAGATTCTTTCTCAATTCTAGCTACATCCTGTAAGCCATTAGCATCGAACCAAGGAGCGTTTTCCCAATTAAATCCTTCACCAAACATATTATCGGGAGCAGCTACGTACCAGTGACATGATGAATCGGGAACATCTACAGCACATTTTGACCAGTCAACTTCCCATTGTGGAACTTGTACCCACATCACAGATGCTAATAAAAAAGAAAAAATAAAATTCATAATTATCGGTTAGCCAAATTTTGAAAGATTTTTTTCACATTCTTTCTTTCTTTTCTTCCAGTAATTCTCAAGTATTTGATATTTATGCTTATTTTTGAAATGACTTAAATGTATATTCCTCTTATCAAGAACTGAAGTATTTTTAATTTTCATGACTCAAGCTTTCTATGTAGAACATATTTAAGACACTTTATAGATTTTTTGAAGTGAATTTATACTTAATTTTTGTCTTATTTTTGTGTAGGTAAGTATTTTTCGGGATTGTTTTCAATATAAGTAAGCGAATATTTGACAACACCTACTATTACTGAAAAAAGAGCAATTGCCGAAATAAAAAAAAAGATTTTTTTGTAAATGCTTTTCATGAATTTTTTATTTTTTTGATTATTTTTTTCATCAACGACCAATTTTTCTGAAAGATTTAAATAATTAGTAATTTATACTGCAGCCTTTTAAATTACCTAAGGAGTAGATTGAATATATCAGAAACTCCTCACAAACTTTTTTCTGATAACTTTAAAAGTACTCCGACCTCGACGTTTGAGTAATTTTGTCTTTTTTGGCATGTGACAGTTAAGATAGAGGTCTATTAAGCATTACATATTTAGAATTTAGGTGTGATATTAGAGTTGTGTGTAGGAGAAATTGATTTATTTCAGTGGAAACAAGGAAACACTTGATATGATTCAATTTTAAAAAAGATCCCTTTTAAGGGATCTTTTTTTTTGCTAGTTTTGAAATGAATATTAAATTCTGAATATAAAAACACATATGCTTTCTTCCAAAATAATTAGGTATTCATTACAAATTTGTAATTTTATTCGTTAGATTATGGTTTGTTAAATTCTACTGTTAATGCAAATACTTTTTTTATCAATTTTAATTTGTTCAAGCTTTTTATTCCCTTCTTCATCATTTGCTTTACATATAGAACTAAAACCTTGTGTAGAGATTGCTCATTGTGTACGAGAAGAATGGGAGGTAAACAATATTGAGAAACCTTTTGAAGAGATTAAAACAATTATCGAAAACACTCCAAGAACTGAGATTGTAGAAATTGATGGCGATTATCTTCATGCTGAGGCGACCAGTAAATGGATGAAGTATGTAGATGACTTAGAAGTATCCTTTCTACCTGAATCAAACATATTATCAATAAGATCAGAATCAAGAGTTGGAGAAAGTGATTTGGGAGTGAATCAAAAAAGAGTTGATTTACTAAAATCGAAAATGTTTTAAAATAAAAAGTAAAAAAATAAATTTATTTTTATTGTTTTTTGTATAACTTTTCCCTTTTTAAAAAAAATTAGCAGATAAAAAAGTAATAATTGTCATCATGCCTTAATAAAGGCAAATTTATTAGATTTTCTCTGAAATGATGATCATAAATTTTACATATTTATTATTATCTAGTTTTGTTTTTTTATGGTTATATATAAACATTAAAAAAAATGGACTTAAATGGATAATCAAAGGTCTTTTTCAAATTGGAATATTGGTTTTATTCATTGGAGGGTTTTTCAAAATATTTTTAACCTTACCCCCTAATTTATTTATAAAAATATTTTTTCTTATTATTTATACATGGTGCACTGTTGGCATAAATGTAAATTTCATGATCCCTTTGATTAGTCTGATTGACCAAAAAATAGTAAAAAAATAAAACTAAATATGCCTTAATTGTCAGTACAAAAATAAATCTATTTCCTTAATATGATATTAAAATTTATAAGATTTATTTTTTTCCTTTTGTAAGTCTTTTTCTTTTATACCTAGTCTTTAATGCCAAGTCTGTCATTGTATATATTCCAAATAAAAGAATGACTATTCCAATAAAGTATTTCATTATTTTTTATGTAATTACTATGTTTGAGATTTATTCATTATGCCAACTTATTTTAATATCTATTTCTTGAGATAAATTTCTTGTAACTGGGCATTCTTTAGAAGCTTTTTTTAAAAAATCAATAGTTTCATTAGAAGTACTCTCTGGTATAAAAATATCTATTATTAGTTTTTTTATCTTCCTCTCGCTATTTTGTGTCATTACTTTTTCAATATTTAAATATATACCTTTCAAATCAAATCCTTTTAATTTAGCTTTGATTGCCATAATGGTTAGTAGGCAAGTACCTAGAGATGTTGCTAATAAATCAGTTGGGGAAAAACTTTCACCTTTACCGCAGTGATCTAAAGGTGCATCAGTTCTAATAAGACTTCCAGATTGTAGATGAATAGCCTCACAGTTTAAATTTCCTAAATAAGAACATTTTACTTTTGTCATTTTAAAAAATTAAATTAGGAAAATATTATTAATAAAAAATTTTGGAACATAAAAAGATTATGGATGAGAATTTTTTTTATTTGCATATTAGTGGAGTATTAAGAAAATCATCATTTAAGTTATGAAATCATTTTTTATATCCATATTCCTCTAAGCAATACTCAATTAATTCAATTGATTTATTAAGTGTTCTTTTATTTTTATTTTCTAGATCAAAGCATTCATTTAAAACACGTATAGATTCATTTAAAAATGATTCTTCTTTATTTTTTAAATCTTTAACTTGATTTATATAAATTAATTTTTTAATCCCAATAAGGGAAAATATGATTATTAATATTGTAAAAATTGCTATTTTGAATTTATTCATACAATTGGTTATTACAAATACTTTAATTTATTTAATATCTAAAAGCTTTACATAGCTTAAAGAACTAAGTAATTACATATGTAGCTGCTGTTATTGCTATAGCAGTAATTGAAATAAAGATGTAGGGAACAACTTTCAAAGGTATATATAGATTATTTTTTGACATAACAAGAACATTTATAGAAAATCTTACATTTTCTTTAAACTTTATAAGTCTTCAAATATACAAATTAATTATCTTTGCAAAAATTCAATTCTTTTAAAAGATTAAAAAATTTATATTTATTGAATTTTCATTAAATAAAGTATTTCTAAATCCTGTCTTGAGTCAGATATTTTTCTTTTTAAAAAGATTAATTCTTCTTGGCTCATTTTTGATTCTTTTATCATCAATTCTGCTTGTTCAATAGCATGTTCTATATTTCTAATTTTAATTTCTCTTATTAATGGATCATCTTTACATGCTTTTTTTGTATTCGCATCTAACATATTTTAAAAAAAATCAACTTGAATTTAATATAAATTAAAACTTCATTATGCTATAACCGCAAATTTAATTAAAATAAATTATTATCTATTTAAGAACTTTAACCTTGGCCAACCCTCTCTTCAATAGATCGAGTGGGTTTTTTTTATGGTGTAATATACACCTAGCATTTAATACTAATTTGGAAGATTCTAAACTTAATCCTGAGGAAAATAATTCAATCGAATCGACCCCCAATTTGAATGAAGAAAATAAAGATCTTAATGAGGGGATTAAAAAGGACGAAAATGTTGAAGCATTTACAGAATTTCTAGAGAAAGCAAGTAGTCAAGATTCTTCAGAAGAAAAAGTAAAAATTGATTCTGTGCAACAAAAACCAAAAATTGACAAATCACTTTTTAAACGATTTCTCAATAATGGATTTGATGGAATTTCTACTAATCCAAACTATAAAATGTTGGCATTATTAATAATCCTTTTAATTAATTTGTCTCTATTTTTTGTAATTGGCAATATGGGTAAAGCGTTTTTAAGAAATGCAGGAATTATGGGTTAGAAATTATTTATTTCTTTTTGGATATTCATCTTTACAATTTTGATTCTTCAAATGAAACTGTGATATTTTCTTGTCAAATTTATATTTAAATAAAATTTGGATAATAAAGAGCCAGAAAATCCAGTCGTTTATCTTTCTAATTTAGTCAAGAAATTAGATGTAAAAAACAGAAATGGTGTAGTAGCCTTAGCAATAGTAAACTTTTTAATGATTCTTTTATTTAAATTTTATTTGAAAGGATCTGGGTTATTATCTTGAATTTGCCTGCTTGTATCATTAATCAGCATTTTCGAATTGCTTTGCTAATCTAAATGTCTTCTTAATTATTAGAAAGCCACCATATGCTCCTGCCAGTAAAGGTAATACTATTAATGGGTTAGGAGAATAATCTGAATAATTTTTCACACCCTCAACATATTTATAACCTGAACATTTAAGAAAGATAAAGCTAAAAAATGTGATACTCCAACCAATGATTGATAAAAAACCACCTTTTTTATCTCCCTCGTAGAATCTGTCTAGACCTAAGCCCCAACCTCCTATTAAGAATATTCCTCTAACAACTGAATTTTTTTCTTGATTTCTAAGCATATTAAAAAAATGTTCATTATGAACATAACCTATTTGTATTCAAGATGTGAGATGTTTTTATTAATTAATCTTTTAAATAAATTTTAAATAGATTAATTCTAAAAATTACTAAAAATATTAGTCAGTCTTTTAATTAATCATTAGAGATTGGATTTGAATTCAACAAGGAAATTGAAGGCCTTATATAAATAAAAATAGACCCATACATATCCTGCATAATTCTCATTTCATCGTCTAAATATACAATTGAAACCTGGCAATTTGGAGATTCTTTATTCCAAGGTAACTTATTCCATACCTCTTTAACTGGATACCATCTATCCATAAGTAATTCACTAAATAATGGAATCTTATTAAGTCCATCAACTCTGGAAACTTTTGTTTTTTGTAGATTCATATCAAGCAAATTATTTCTTAAAACTAAATCACTTGAAAGAGTTATTACTCTTCCACCAAAAGTAGGCAATAGTTTGAACCAACCTAAGATAGGAATTGTTGTGAGTCCAAATATTGTAGTGTCAAAAGTAGATATAAATTCCTTTTTGTCAAAATCAATCTTTTGAGCAATTCTCCCAATAGTTGATATGCCAAAGGACCCTACTTGCAATTGATGCAATTTAAAAAAAAGATTACTTTTAAATTCATCATTTAATGCCTTTTCAATAGCAAGGAAGAAAGGAGAACTTCGAAATAATTCAACATTAGAAAAAATCAATTCCCACTCTCCAGACAATAATTTTTCTGATATTTCAAAACTAAAGTCTTGAAGAGAATTAATCAATTCATCCATTTCATTAGCTTTTTCCTCATACATAGGAGAAATTAATTTATTTAACCTTTGCCCTCTATCTGTAACAGCAGCTATCTTATATATATTTGACTTTATCTCTCCAATTTCTTTCATAACTCGAATACAATAAATACTAATTAATACTAGGAATTTAATTTGAAGTTGATGGCAAATTTAATAATGCTGGTAATAAAGTTAATTAATATTCTCCCCACCTTTTACCAATATCAAAACCCCATTTAGTGGTTAATTTAATTACTTCATCATGATTCTTGCATTTTGAAAGGGATAACTTTTTTCTAGGATTATTTTTTATTAGCTCTGCAATTTGATTAAGTTGCTCTATTTTTTTTAGAAAATTAATTAGATCTTTATCTGACATTTATCTAGGAACTAAATTTTTGATCATAAGTAAATATGTAATAAAGAACCCAGGCAACACCAATAATTAGAATTGCAATCATTATGTTTACTGACCAAACTACTTCTATCATGTTATTTTTGTATATATTTTAATATATATAAAATTTATAATAAATTAATCAATAAAAATTTAAATCCAGAACAATACACTACTTTTGGTAAGTGTATAAAATATTCTAAAATGGATCAAAAAATTATGGGAGAAGCAAAAAGGAGGGAAGAGTTAGGCTTACCACCTAGAGAAAAGAAAAAAGAAAAACAAACATCGAAAAATCAACTAAATAAAATTTTAAATAAATATCCTTATTTACCTTTCATTCTAGGTTTTTCATTACTAGCAATATTAATTGTCGACTTAATTAATTACTACAAATAGATATATAAAAAGGCGATATTTTTTTGCAGAAAAAAAGGTTATCTTCGCAATTACGAAATTATTTTTCCATAATATATATAAAAATTATGAAACCGATTAACACCTCATGTGCCTTAATTCTAGGGGTACTAACTTTGTTTTCAATATCTAATGCAAGTGCAGGTGGCTGCAGTTCTCATACTGAGAAGAAGGCAGAAATTGAATGTTTGTCTGATGATAAAAAATGTATAGATACGAAAGAAAAAGAATCACTATACAAAGTTGAGGCCTAAATGTTTGATAATCTTGGAACTGCTTTAGTGCAGGCATTAGGCTTTTTTACCGTTTTTGGTTTTTTTGTATATCAAACTTTATTCGCAGATAGCAAACCCAAAAATTCAAAATTAACTCCTAAAAAAACAAGGACTTCCGAAACAAAAGAATCAATTAAAAAAGACCCTAAAAAAGGTTTATTCAACAGAAAATCTAAACCTGCTGAAGAAAATCAACCAGTTCAAAAAAAGGGATTATTTGGGAGAAAAAAAGAAGTTAATAAAGAAGAGATTAAACCTAAGAAAAAAGGTTGGTTTAAATAGGTAAAGTGACTTAAATCCTATTTTGATATCTTTTATACAAAATATTTTTTTAGTAACTTTATACTTAAATTGTTAAATATTAAAAATGAATCATAGAGAAATCACAAAAAAATATGGTGAGTTACTTAACAAGGCGGAGTTTGCTAATGGGCGTAAAGAAGTTGTAGGTCTTTTAAAAAAAGCTGCCAAATTAAAATCTCAGATTGAAATCAATTATTAGATCTAAAAATCATTTTAATTCTAAATGTAAAAATTTTTATTAAATAAGTTTTTACATGAGATAATCTGCATAGATTATTTTTCTTATGAATAAAAAAGGTTATACA
Organism: Prochlorococcus sp. AG-347-K17; assembly: GCA_003281385.1. Lineage (GTDB taxonomy): Bacteria > Cyanobacteriota > Cyanobacteriia > PCC-6307 > Cyanobiaceae > Prochlorococcus_A. The sequence continues at coordinate 70,352 of QCCE01000004.1, read as the reverse complement.
ACCGAAAGCGGTGGTAGACAAAATGGTTTTGCAATTGAACCAGAAATTAACCTCATATCAGAAGGCGAAACAAAGAAATCTTTATTTTTATTTATTGGAATATTATTACCTTTCCTAATAGGCGGTTTTTATTATTTAAGAACTCTGAATATATTCTGATATTTTATAAGCCATTTTTAGCAATATATTCTTCTGAACTAACTATATCTTGCATTAAGCTTTCTGACGAAGGATTAAATCCATTTTGCTCTAAAAAAGATTTAACCTTTTCAAATTTTTGTTGTATTTTTTTTGTATATGGAGTTGTCATCAAATAATCATCTTTTTCTGTTGAATAGTTCATTTGATTAACGGATTATTTTTACAATTAAATTTTGCAAAAAATACTATTGCTAGTGAAGTTATAAATATTACATAAATAATTTAATAGTAATAAATACTTATAAGTTGATTGTGTGAGATCGCTATTGGTTGATTTTTTAAAGAGTACTTATAGTAACTAGTTCCATTAAATTTCTGGACTGCAGATATTTTTGAAATACTTCAGAATAAAATGCTTTTTTAGCAGCAAATTTTGATTCGAATTCTATTACTAATCCAAGCTGCCCTCCATCCCATTCATTTGAGGTTGATTCTTGTATCAAATCTCTCTTTACTATTACTCCTCCCACAGATTTAATCCAAGGTAATACTGTCCTTATATATTCCAGAAATAAATCAGAGTTTGGAATTGAAATTTTCTTTAGCCAGTAGCTCTTTGTCATCAAATCAAGATATTCTGGGTAGAATATAGCACATGGAGGTAAGTATTTATCCTTAGCTAAATACTCAGCGGTCATTATATGGAATCCGAAGATGATTTAATAAATTTACTTCTTAAATCTCCAAATTCAGAGAGTATAAAGACTATTGCCGAAAAGCTTGAAAATGATCATAATTTTACCTTTAGCGAAGATAAAAATGCTTTAAAAGGTGTTTGGGAGCTTAGGTGGAGTAGTTCTAATAGTCCTTTTTTAAAATATTCTCCTTTTATTGATAACCTTCAAATTCTTGATCCCTTCAATTTAAATGGTCTTAATTTACTTAAACCTAGAGGAATAAAATCAATTATTGGTACTGGTATTTTAATAAGACTTTATTATATAAATGAAAAAAAAATTGGGGTCAAATTTACACATGCCGGTGTTATAGGTCCTAAATTTGGAAGAAAAAATATAAAGGCTTTGAAAGAAATAAATAATGAGCAATTAGGGTGGTTAGAGATAACTTATTTAAGTAATAAGCTTAGAATCTGCAGAGGTGATAAAGGAACTTTATTTGTTTTAAGAAAAATAAATTCTTCCAGTTTATTCAACAATTTTAGGGAATTTATTAAAATCTATTAAAAATATAAATTAATTCTTTATCCAAATAGACTTTAATACGAAATAAATTGGAAAATATTTAAAAGATTCTTTAGGTATTTCATAACTTAAGAATTTTAATGCTTCTTCTAACCAGTAACCAATATCAAATCCTAAAAGAATTTTTTCTACAACAAACCAAAATTCTTTATCAAATATAATTCTGAAGTTTAAGTAAATATATTCCCAATGAAAGTTATTCCAATATTTGATTAGAAATGAGGATAAAATAAGCCAAAGTGATATAAATAAAAAACTTTTAAGAAATTTATAAAATTTTTTCATCTACCAGCAACTGTCTTATTGAATTTCAAATATCCCTCATTATTATTTGGATCAAAATTTATTTCCATGAAATATATCCAAAAAGATATAAAAATATTGAGAAAATAGTAAATTTCGCGGCATTAATAATCTATTCTTCTTTTTTTAGATTTTGTGCCTTTAGATTTTTATTCTTAAGAAAAAATCCTAAAAATAGAAATGCAAAATATATCAGTAAACTTATGCCAAAAATTAAAACTATCTTTGAAAAATCCATAAATGATTTTTTATATAAATTACAGCATTATTTGCAAAGTTTTATCTATAGTAATGATTTTTCATTTATCACGATAACGAGCTTCAATTATTAAGCTAATAATATTATTTAAATCACATGCAAGTAGCTTTTGCCTGGAGTCTTTGTCTATCAGTTGGAGTTGTTTTACTATCAATTATTCCATTAACTATTGGGAGAGTTAAAGCAGGATATTCTGTTGAAAATATGTCTGCTCCAAGGGCTTTATTCGATGAATTACCTTCATTTGGAAAAAGAGCGGTTTGGTGTCATCAAAATTGTTGGGAAAGTATTTCCCTACATGCACCAGCATGTCTTCTTTGTTTGATTACTTCAACTGACTCTAATATTTCAATAATTGCAGCATTGATTCATCCTATTTTTCGTTTTTTATATATTGGTGCATATGTATTTAATATCCCAACAGCTAGAGGTTTAATATGGGCGTCAGGAATTTTTACAACACTTTTACTTTACAAAGAGGGCTTAACACAATTGATATAAACTATTTAAACAATAAACTTTTCTAAATCTTTTAATTGAAATTCATTGATTAGTTCCACTTTATTTGATTTTGCTAGTTGATGAGCAGACTTTGTGAAGCCTGATTTTGAGACTATTATTGCATGTGTACCTTTCCAAAATAATTTACCAGCTGAAATTTCCTGTACTGCTTTATTTCCAATAGCTTTTTCATGATCTTTGCATTGAATACATATTCTCAAATCATTTATTGAAGCAATTAAGTCAACCCCTTGATCTCCTGTATTAGGGGTTTCTTTTACTTCCCATCCATTTTGTTTGAGAATTTCCATACAATGATTTTCAAACCTAATACCTTTTTTGTAGTTTTCCTTGTTTTTATTTGAGTAGTTTTTTTCTATTAGGTTTAAGCATGATTTCTCTATTTGACTTGCTATGAATACAAACCAATCTTCAGTCTCGAGCTTTCTAATAGTTCCAATTATCTCATCATCAATAGTAGGATTTTCATTACAATATGATCGCCACTTTTCGAAAAATAATTCCATACTGCCAAATTTTTTTAAAATTACTTTTTCCCAGAAGTATGGTATTCCCTCTTTAAATCGCTTGGATCCATTTAATATATTTTTCTCAATGGCATTTTCCTCAAGAGGTGGATTGCCAATCCATTTTTTATAATCCTCGTTACCGTAAGCATCTATTTCCCTTAATCTGATCCTTTCCTCTAACAAATTGTATTTGTTTTCTTCTATTAAATTATTAATTGTTTGAATAAAGAAATTGGAATTTAAAGCATTATTTAATTTAAGCTGTTTCTTTTTTATTTGGTAATCTCTTACTATTACAAAAATAAAAAAATTGATAAATATAACTAAAATATAAAAATTTTTCATTAAAGATTTTATTTTCGCTCTAAAAAGTTTTTGTTTTTCTAATAATAAAGTTATTTTTTGTTATTACTGAAGATTCATTTACTTCAAACCCATTAATTGCTGATATCTCCCCTTTTATGCCTTCTAATGTTAATTGCTCGATAATGCCTTTTATTACTTCATCCTCGACCAATTTTCTATCAATTCTTTCAGGTGTAATATCTGTAAGCCATTTTGAAGTCTTTTTTTTTACAACCTCTGTAGGGTTAGTTATTTTTAAGTAAATAGCCATTTTTTAAGTCATTCAGTTGAATTATAAGCATTAAATCTTCTTAACTCTTATTATTGTCATTACTTTCCCACTCAAGAAATTGAAAAACAAAAATTGCAAAGATAGAGAAAAATACTATAAACAACCCTAACCATCCTATAAATTTGTGCTCTGTAAAAAGATTTGTAAGCATTGATTTTTCTTGATATCTTGATTCCATTTCATATTGATAAGAATCAATAACTTGAAATATATTCATAATTGATAATTTAATAAATCATTCAATGGGCGGATAATAATTTCAACCGTTTAACTTATTAAAGGCTTCCGATAGGAAATCTGGCCTTTTTCTTATTATAGAAAAATTCAGTTTATTTATTAAGACTAAGTTGACTTCAGCAATTGTTAAGATTTCATTTTTCTTGTTAATGAATTTTGAAATTACATTAATTCTAGGACTTTTATCAATATTAAATTCACTCTCGATTATTATTTTTTCACCAAGAATTAAAGGAGATTTATATTTTATTGAAGTATTGATTAAAGGTAAATCTAAGCCATTTTTAGTTAGTTCGAAATAACTTATACCTACTTCTGAAAGTGCATTTATTCGGCTTTCTTCAAGCCAATTAAAATATTTACCGTGCCACATTACGCCTACATGATCTGCATGTTGAGGTAAAACAATTTTTTCTATTTTCCAAACTGGTTTTGAGTTCATCTTTATTTAAAAATTTTAATCCAAAGAAAAAAAACTTATTTTGATATTGTAGATTAATTTTGTTTATTAACATAAGAATTATCAAGACTATATTTATGAGGTTATGTTTAAAAGTAAAAATAGAACTAGAAAAATGAAGAAGATTTTTCAATGGGAAGAATATTTAAATTGGAAAAATATGTCAAAGGAACAGAAATTAAATTTTAAGAGGGCGTGCTTGTTCCCCTTTCTCGTATATATAGTTTTTGTTTTTCTTAATCAGTACTCCTTGGCAATTCTTTTGTTACTAGGACTTTATTTTTTAATTAGATTTAAAAATAGAAATAAGTTGGGAAGATGAATATTTTTTTTATTTTGATTTATTTAGATTTGTTTTAAAATAAACTAGTTTTTCTAAATAACTTTATTGGCGTATGACAATAGTATTAGATAAAAATTTTTTATGAAAAGAATTATTTTGTTTTTATGTGTATTAGTTTTTTCAATATTTTCTAATACGAATAATTTATTAGCAAAAGAAATTGAAAATAACATTAAAGAGAATATTTCTAATGAAATTGAAGAAATTAAGCCTGATAATAAAAAAAATAATATTTCTAATTCTTCAGCAGAAGATATTTTTGGTGATGAACAAACTTTTCCGTTCGTTGCAGGCTTAGGGAAAAATGCAGCCCATTGATTGCAAGGTAATTGATAATTTAGAAAAAGATTTTTTTAATAATAATGAAAGGTCTTAGGGTTATAGAGCTTTCTGAAGCACTTAATGTTGATATCTCCGACTTATTAGCTGTTTGTGCAATTCTAAAAATAAAAGCCACATCAAGATTAAGCATGCTTTCATTTGAAGAATGTAAAAAAATAACTGATTACTATGAAAATAAAAATTAGAATTTTTTATATAAATATATTTATTATTTAATCTCTTTAATCATTGATACTAAAGTTGAATGAATTTCCTCTTCAGATATTTCATTTTTAAAATTGATAATTGCTGACTGGCCATCGTAATTGATTTTTATATAACTGTTATTAATTTCTTCCATATATGCATTCTCAAATTTTGTTATCTTTCCATAATGAATTAGATATTTGTGAACAGAATCAATGTGATCATTGTTCATATGATCACAAACTCTTTTACTCGTTTCTTTACTAATAATTTTCATTAAAAAAATAAATTTGTTTTAAGCTAATGTATTTTTCTCATTATTCAAAGTTTTAATCATTTTAATTATTAAATTTTTAACTTCATTTTTATCAATAGCTCTAACCAAGTTATTTCTTAAATTTGATGCTCCTTTAAAGTCTTTACATGTCCATGAGATATGTTTCCTCGCAATTAGCAAGCCGTGATCTCCTTTTTCTTTTATTAATTCATCAAGATGTTCAATAATTAAATATAATTTTTCTTCTGTGTTAGGTTCTTTAAAATTTTTATTTTCTCTAATAGCGTAATCTATCTCTCCTATTTTCCATGGTGATCCTAAAATTCCTCGCCCAATCATTACACCATCAGCATTTGTTGTTTTTAAACAATTAAGAGCGTCATCTGGATTTTTGATATCTCCATTAGCAATTACTGGAATTTCCAACAACTTTTTAAGTCTCCCGATCATTTCCCAATCTGACTTCCCTGAAAAACCTTGTTTTCTAGTTCTTCCATGAAGTGTGATCATCGTTGCTCCCGCATCTTGAAGTTTAAATAAGAAATCCTCTATATTTTCTTCTTTACTATCCCATCCGAGTCGTGTTTTTACTGTTACTGGAACCCTAACAGCTTTTACAACATTTTTGACTAATTCTATAGCAAGTTTTCGGTCTTTAATTAGGGCACTGCCTCCACCCTTCTTTGCAATTTTTTTTACTGGACATCCCATATTTATATCAATTAAGAATGCTCCAGAGTCCTCAGCTTGTTTCGCGGCTTCAGAAATAGCATATGGCCTATTATCAAATATTTGTACCCCAATTGGACCTTCTTCTAAATCTATTTGATTGATTTTTTGTGTCCCAAACCCTTTTTTAAGACTTGTGGCATTTATCATTTCTGTAAAAAGTAAAGAGTTTGGAGCCCATTTACGTACAAGTCGCCTAAAAATGTTATCTGTAACTCCTGCTAATGGCGATAGCATGACCTTACTCGTAATTATCCTGTTAATTCCACTTCCCTTTAGCTTTATATTTGAAGACATTTAATTTTAAATTTATTTAATCTTTATTTATTATAAATTCAGATATAGAACTGATTTTATGTTTTCTATTTATTTCTTATTTTTTAATAAGTGCTTTTACTTAATTAGGCCTAATTGATTGATTTTTTTGCTAGTTTAAAATGAGTTAAAAATTTAAAAGGAAATTTTTTTTGTTTATATTAGTATCAATTTTTCTCCCAATAATCTTTTTTATTGCGCCAATAAATGTAAAAGCTATTCAAGGTAATTTAGATTTATCGAGTGCTCAAACTTCTGTAGGCAAAAGATTTGCTAAAGTTTTTTGTGATGCTAAGAGGGAAGGATTAGATTCTGATTTTGCTAGCGAATATGCTTTGAATAATACCTATTTAAAATTTGTAGCATTTCCAGACGATGACGAATATTTAGACAATTTATGGAATTTTACCCATAATAATATATTAGATAATTGTGGTGAATTTGTAGATATCAATGATCTAAAAGATCTAGAGATTTTTTTTAAAGAAGAAAGTTTAATTGCATCAAATAGGGAACTTTATTTACCAACTTTTGAGAATAATTAGATTTAATTTTTAGCATGTACTAAAATATAAATAGAATATGAAATTTGATGAAACTATTAGGTTTAAATTCACCTGAAATATTCATAATTTTAGTAATTTTGCTTTCGGTTTTAGGTCCAAAAAGAATTGAAAAAGGTTTCTTATTATTTAATAAACTATTGAAATTTCTTTTAAGTAAAGATGAAGATCAAAGTTCAGCAAATTCAAAAGTAAAATCAGAGGAACCAGAAGAAAGCGAAGTTAAAGAAGAAATAGTAGAGGCAGAAGAAAAATCAGAAGAACCAGAAGAAAGCGAAGTTAAAGAAGAAATAGTAGAGGCAGAAGTAAAATCAGAGGAACCAGAAAAAAACGAAGTTAAAGAAGAAATAGTAGAGGCAGAAGTAAAATCAGAGGAACCAGAAGAAAACGAAGTTAAAGAAGAAATAGTAGAGGCAGAAGCAAAATCAGAAGAACCAGAAGAAAGCGAAGTTAAAGAAGAAATAGTAGAGGCAGAAGTAAAATCAATAAAACCTAAAAAAAGAGCTGTTAAAGATGAAATAAAAGACGTGTAAGTTGATTTTGATAATAGATAAAATTAAAGAATAATAGAAATGATTGAATGATAAAAGATAGGATATTTTTAGGATAATTTTTTATTTTTTAAAGTTCAATATTAAGGGCTGTTATTTTTAATATATTAATTTGAATAATAAAAAAGGTTCTTATGAATCTAAAGCTACCTCGATAGCTGCTATTAAGTTTTCGTCAAACGGTTTAACACCTGGTTTGAATCTTGCAATTACTTTACTATCTTTTCCTATTAGAAACTTTTCGAAGTTCCATTCAACATCTCCTTCAGGTTCGACTTTGTTAAGGGTTGTGTATGGTTCTGTGGTGTTGCCTTTGGCATGAACTTTTTCATAAATTTCAAACGTAACTCCATATTTTGTTGTGCAAAAGTCTTTTATTTCTGAAAGAGTGTCGGGTTCTTGTTTTCCGAAATCATTACAAGGGAATGCAAGTATTCTTAGGCCTTTGCTTGAATATAAATCATGTAGCTTTTGAAGATCCTCATACTGAGCAGTATTTCCGCAATAACTAGCTACATTAACAACTAAAATTACTTCCCCTGAATATTCACCTAATTTTATGGATGATCCGTCTGCGGAAAGAACAGTAGTATTTTGTACGTCTACTTGCATGTCAAAAAAAAATTTACCCTTTGAAGATAGCATTGTGCAGACTTTATTGTGTTTAATTTATATGGTGGTTTTGGTTATTTCTTTTATAAGTTTTAATTTTTCATTTATTTAACCCTTTATAATTAATATTATTAATCAGTTTAAATTTGGACCCTTTAGACCCACTTACTGAAATTATTAATTCCGGTCAAGGTTTTTCACCTGCAATTGCTTTAGAAAGAATTATTTGGGCAATGATTGGAATCTTTTTTTTAGGAGCAATTTCAAGATCAATAACTAATAGCATGCGAAGTCAAAATTGGCTTGGTAGAAATTTTTTATTTAGTTATTCTAAAGAAAAAAAAATTACAGAAGATACATCCACACAACCCTCTGGTGATGAAGAATAAGTTTTATATATATGAAAGAATCAATTTTTTCTAAAAAGAGAATTTTATTGCTTGGTAGTGGCGAGCTTGGAAAAGAATTAGTAATAGAATCCAAAAGATTAGGATTAGAAGTTATTGCAATTGATCGATATGAAAAAGCACCTGCAATGCAAGTCGCTGATTATTCAAGAGTAATTGAAATGGGAGATAAAAATATTTTAAAAAATGTTATAAAAGAATTTAAACCTGACTATGTTGTCCCAGAAATAGAGGCACTTTCAATTGAAGCTCTAAAAGAACTCGAGGATGAAGGATTCAATATTGTTCCCAACGCCAGAACTGTAGAAATTACAATGAATAGAGATAAAATTAGAGACTTAGCTTCTAAAGATTTAAAAATTAAAACTGCAAAATTTGATTATATTTTTGAATTTGATGATTTAGAAAAAAAAGCAGATGAAATTGGATTCCCACTTTTACTTAAGCCTTTAATGAGCTCTTCAGGTAAAGGTCAGAGTTTGATTGAAACAAAAAATGATTTGCAAAATGCATGGAAACAGGCACAAGCAAATTCAAGAGGAAAGGTTAAAGGTGTGATTATTGAAGAATTTATTAATTTTGATTTTGAGTTTACTCTTCTAACTGTAAGAAAAGAAAATGGTGAAAATATTTTTTGTTTACCAATTGGACATCTTCAATCTAATGGAGACTATCAATGTAGTTGGCAACCTTTAGAGATCAAGGATTCCTTAGTTATTGAAGCTAAGAAAATGACAAGTAGAATACTAAATAACCTAAATGGAGCTGGATTATACGGAGTAGAGTTTTTTATAAAAGGAAGTGAGGTTATATTTTCAGAATTATCTCCAAGACCTCATGACACTGGTATGGTTACATTAGTTAGTCAAAATATTAATGAATTTGAATTACACTTAAGGGCTTTTTTAAATTTACCAATACCGCATATAGATCTAATAGAACCCTCTGCTACCAGAGTTATACTTTCTAACCAAGAGTATCTAAATCCTATTTATCAGGGTCTTAATGAAGCATTAGAATTTGAAAAGACTAAAGTACTCATATTTGGCAAACCAGTTGCCAGAAAAGGTAGAAGAATGGGCGTTGTTCTCTCGTCAAATCCTGACATTAATTTGGCTAGAAAAAATGCAGATGAAGCTGCTCGTAAAATAAAAGTCAGTAATACATAAATATTAAATAAAAATAACGAAAAAAATACTTATTTCCTTTGTTTTTGTTCTATGTCTCTCTGGGTATCATTTGAATATGTTCTTTATTTCACAATGATAGAAAATTATAAAGGTTGGAATATAACTTTAAATTGGGGTAATAAAGATTATCTCGAGAGGGATACTGCTAAGAGTAATTTTTTTAATCAAAAGGAGAAATGGATTGGTGTTCACTTAAATGGTGAAAAAATCTATGGTTCTTCTCTAAAAGAAATTAGGCATATTATTGATTACCCAAGTTTGCATGCAAAGTAGGGTAAAAGAATTTTTAATTATCCTGATTATTTTCATTATCTTCAATAAGTTCATTAGCAAGTTTTCTTAAATCTCCCTTAATCGAGACCCATGTAAATGCGATTATAAAAATTGAAGCAGATATTGCAACAGTGATTTTTTCGACAGGAGACATTCCGAGTGCAATAGCAAACATTTCAAACTAAATAATAATTTTTTATTATATTGAATTTTTTTAAATAGTTAGAATCAAATTTAATTTTGCAATGATATTTAATTATTCAAAATATAATAAATAAAATTTAAATTACTTATTTTAATTTATTGTTTCTGATCTCAATTTTATTCAGTAAGATTAAATTATGGAAAAAAAAAAGTGCCCCCAATGTAAAAATTTTATTTTAAAAACCTCCCCAACATGTTTATATTGTGGCAGACCTAATAAATTTATTACTAAGGAATACGTAAATAAAAAGTGGAATAAAAATAATAATAAAAATGTATTTGATTATATTTTTATTAATAAGTATCTTGTATTTATTTTATTTTTAATATTTACAATTGTTATTATTATATTTAGTTAAATAATATCAATTAATCACTCTATTATTGCATCTAATACTTCTTTAGTATTTGTTGATAGTTTATTTTTTTTAATCTGCTTTATTGTTTCTATCATATTACTTTTGTAAGGGTCTGAATAATAATTGTATCTACTAAATACTTTCACAAATCGGGATATTACGATTGGATTTAATTTATCAAAGTCAATTATTTTCTTTGCAATATATTTATAACCAGAACCATCCATTGCATGAAAAGTACTATTTCTTGTCACGTAAGTATTTAAAATAGCTCTTAAAGTGTTTGGTGATTTTGAATCAAAAAACTTATTTTCAAATAATTTTTCAATGCTGCTTGTTTTTTCATCAATCTCTATAGATGCATTGAATGAGAACCAACTATCCAAGACGACACTATTATTTTTCCATTTATTAAAGAATATATTTGAAATAATTTTTCTTTCAGGACAATTAATCCTACTGAATGAATTTAAGGCAGCTTTTGCCAGCGTCATGGAATTACTATCGACATAATTAATTATTTTGCATTTAATTCCCTCATCATTACTATGCAAGAGCAGTTTCCAAATAGTTTCGATTAGTTTTCTTTCATTTGTACCTTCTGGCCAAACTTTATCTAGATTTTTCTCTATTTCATGGAGCTTAAAATATAAATCTTCTTTTAATTTTGTACCGAATAAATGATTTAATTCGTCAATAGTTTTATATATTTTTAAAGGGTCTATCTTTTCTATCTCTGTTTCAACTTCAGCAAATGTCGGAATACTTAGTAATTCTGATAAAAGAGCCAAATTTATATTTTTATTTTTTATAAATGATATTAAAGTACTTATTAATTTATTTTCAACTTTGTAATCTGGCTTTTCATCTAATCTGCATAAAATGATTTTTTTAAATAATTCTCTTACGGTATTAGATAGTGTAAAAAAATCTTTTTCATATTTTAAGATTAAAAATTTTTCATCCAAGCTAGTGTCAGATTCCCACTCAACTGGTGAAGAGAATTCGCGAAAATAAGTTACAAAAGGGATTTGGAGGTGAGATCTAACATTCCTAAAAATAAATTCTTGTTTTTTTGTTTTTAAAACAACTGTTTTTTCTATCATGTCATTGTTTCCGAAAAATATAGCCAGATTTATAGGAATTATTAGAGGTAAATTATTATATGGGTTCTTCTTTATTGGATTACTTTGAGAGGCTTGAATTATGAGTTTTTCGCCTGTTTGATCCCAGATTCTCTTGAATTTAACTTTTGGTGTGCCATTTTGCTTATACCAGACTTTAAATTCTTCAGGATCAATTTCCTTATTATGATTTAAAATTTTATCGACAAATTGATCTATTGTTGCTGCCTTCCCGTCATATGTTGAGATGTAATTACTAAATCCCTTATAGAAATTTTCTTCTTTTACAAGCTTGTTTAGCATCCTAATTATTTCTGATCCTTTTTCGTATATCGTGGTCGTGTAGAAATTGTCTATTTCTTGGTATCTTTCTGGCATTACAGGATGCGATGTTGGACCAGAATCCTCTCTAAATTGATTTTTTCTAAGAAATTTTGCATTCTCAAGTCTCTTGATTTCATGATTATGAAGGTCTGCTGTGAACTGTTGATCTCTGAATACTGTTAAACCCTCTTTAAGAGATAATTGAAACCAATCCCTACAAGTCACCCTATTACCCGTCCAATTATGGAAGTATTCATGGGCGATCACACCCTCTATTCTCTCTAATTCCTCATCAGTTGTTGTTTCAGAATTAGCTAGTATTAGTTTTGAGTTGAATATATTGAGACTTTTATTTTCCATTGCACCCATATTAAAGTGCCTGATTGCAACTATATTGAACAATGACAAATCGTATTCAAGGTTATATTTATCTTCGTCCCATCTCATAGATTTCTGTAAGGAACTTATTGCATGTTGGACATATTTTTCATCACCATGCTCAACATAAATATTTATTGTTACTTTTTTATTCGATTTTGTTATGAAATTATCTTTAACACAATTAAGTTTACCCGCTACCAATGCAAATAGATAAGAGGGTTTTGGATATGGGTCTTCCCAAATTATTTCATGTCGATTATTAGTAAGATCATTTTCTTTTACGATATTACCATTTGAAAGTAAAACAGGATAATCATTTTTGTCGGCCTCAATTCTCACTGTGTATTTGCTTAGGATATCAGGCCTATCAGAGTGAAAACTTATTCTTCTAAATCCCTCTGCCTCGCATTGCGTAGTTATAATTCCATTACTCTCATACATTCCTAAAAGAGATGTATTTTCCTTTGGTTTAATTATTCCTTCTATTTTTAATAAAAAATTATCTTTTTTAATATTTTTAATTTTTAAGTTATTTTTTTGCTGTTCGTAGTATTCCTCTTCTAGTAGTGAGTCATCTATAAATATTTTTTTTATTAATATATCCGTACCATCAAGAATTAGATTTCTTGTATTTTTATTTTTTTTTACCAACTTTAGTTTGGTCGTAACGTTTACAGCATTTTTCTTAATTACGAAGTCCAAAAAGATTTCTGGAATTTCATAATCAAAAACTTTGTAATCTTTAAGTTTTATATATCTTGAAAGACTTTTTTGTTTTATTGGATTGTTCATCTTTACAAAGAAGTTCAGAAGTTAAAAAATCTTGAATATCTATTTTGAAATTATAGGCTAGAGCTATTATCTTCTGATTGACAGTAATGTGCTTTAACTTTTCCTGTAGGAAGTAATTCGTATAAAGAAGGATTATTAGTATCAGGCGATCCGTCCTTATCAAGTTGGTACCTCCAGTCCCATTTTTTATCTGTAAAAGAAATATAATCTTTTCTTAGAGAATAAGGAAGCATAAGCTTTTTTTTATTCCAATTAATATTTATAAATGCTCCTGGTTTTAACTCAGATATCTTTTCTACTATGGAAAAGTCACCATTAATATTATTTCTCATCACAAGATTAAGCTTGGAATTTTCACATACATAGCTATTATTTAAAGCTAATAAAAGTATTGAGGTAATAAATAATGAATGAATTTTTTGAGCTCCTTTTAAAGTTGATTTACTTTCAAGCTAAATGACTTAATTAAAGATCTTTTTAGATCGAACTAAATCATAATAGATTGCATACTCTCTAGATCCACAAGATTACAATTTAATTCCTCTTCATAATCCTGTACTGAAATAAAATTATTTAAGAAACCCGAATATTTTGCATCTCCGCCTATGGTGCTTGAAAGTATATATTTTGGATTGAATTTGTTAATTAATTTAGGGATTACATCAGCACCCTTTACAAAAGAACCTACTAGGGGTAATTCTAAATTTTTTGTAGGAGTGATGACTGCATCAAGACTTTGCTTGTTTAAATTTTCATCAAGATATCCATGGGGTTCTATATAAAACCCATTATCTTGATGATCTTTAACAATATATCCGTTTTCTATCTGTGGTACTGGAGCACCAGCAGTAGCTTCAAAACTCAAATTAAATTGATTTATCTTTTCGGTTGGCTTAAGCACTTTAATTGAACTAAAACCAATTTTTTTTAATGTTTCAACAGCACTTTTAGGGCAAATTATAGGAATATCCTTTCTGAACATTTCTAATGTTGGAACATGACAGTGGTCAGGTAGTCCTTGGGTTAACAAAATAATATCTATTTTTTTATCTATTGAAATTTCTTCTTCTAAGGATCCTTTAAAAAACCACTCACCTAGAGGAAATACTAAATCTCCTTTGAGCCAAGGATCAATAATTAAATTGGTTTTTTTAAATTTTATAAGCCAACCATTTGAGCCAAGGTAGGTCGCTTCAAAAGTCATTAAAAATTAATTATTTAATTAGACTATAAGGTAATTTTGACTTTATCGAGAAATTACTAATTTAGATTAGTTTGCTTCATTTAAGATTTGAAATGACTTTCTTTTTAGATTAAATATTAAAACTTGATTATCTTTATAACTAATCTCAATGTTTTCTTTTTCTAGCATTTGTATTTGTATTAGAGCTAATCCTCCCGTCCCTGAAAATATGATTGGCATTGTGCTTTTTTTAGTCCCATTCATTTTTTGCAAGTCTATAGCTTGAGAAACTATTTTTCTGGCTTTATCAAATCCATAGTCTTCTATTAATTCAGGCCATAAAAAGTTAACTAATTCATATTTCGAAAACTCAATTTGTACTAGTTTCATTTAAAAATAATAGATATATAGAGATTAATTAGTTACGAAATTTGCCTAATTACTATTTTTAAACCTATCCATGACTAGTTGCAACATATCCACTACATCCCCATCAGTTAAATTTAAATCTTTCTTTAAATCATTACAAGTTAAATTCATTTCAAGTGCCGCTTCAGCCATATGATTAACTTTTTGGTTATCACCGCCCAATGAAATAAAGGGATTGAAGTTTTCTATCATTTAATACTTGTAATTACCACCTAGTTCTAGCTAAGAAATAATTAATTATCATTTATTGATACAGAAGCTTATAAATATGTTATTTAATATTTAGAAAGTTTTTATTTTTAAACTAGGGATATTGATATACCTTTTGATATCAATGCGAATCTTCTGGCTCTGACAAGTAAAGGAAATATCAAATTTGTTCGTTTATTTGATTTAAACACTCTAGAAAGTAACAAAAGTAAATTACTTGAGGGGTTATTTATCTGTTTGCAAATAGTATTAATTGCATCTGGCCCATGAAAGATATCTTCATCTTTCAGGAGAATAGCTCCTTTATCTAGGTCATAACCTTTCTCTTGGAGGGATTTAATTAAGGTTAAATTTTTACGTCCATCTAGGATTTTAATATTATTTATCTGGCTTTTGATCTCAAGGAGCTCAGCAAAATGGTTGCAGAACGGGCATTCTCCATCATAAATAAAAGTATAGTAGGAAGTCATTAAAAAAAACAGTTTTGATGGTTTTAAAGTTCGCCAACAAAATAGCAATGCCTAGATAATAAAACAAATAATAAAAATTTTGTGGATTTTTTTGTAAAGGGATAGTTAAACGATTCTGATAATTACGAAGAAATGTCTCAATATAGATAAATTTTTCTTAAAAATCTGTATGCTTACTCGGAGATATTATGTTTTTAAAATCATGAATTTATTAGCTTCTTTTGCTTTAGGTGGTTTCAATCCATGGGCAGCAGGCTTTGGAATTGGTTCTTTAGTCCTTTTTGGGCTAGTTGGTCTTGTGGCTGGTCCAAACCTAAAGAATTTTGACCCTGATGCATAACTTATCATATTTAATATAGATTTTAAAAGACTCATTTGAGTCTTTTTTTATGCGTTTTTTAAAATTTATTTTTAGAATTAAATCAAAATATATCCTGCCAAAGAAATGTTGTTAAATCCTTTTTATCCATTTACTTTTTTAAAAATCTCTTCTCTTAAAGCTACTATTGTTTTTTTATCAATACTTTTAATTAAATCAAATTTGCTTAGATTAAAAGGGGGGTTAATAGGAGGTCTTTTTGCCTTGATACTTATATCGGGTATTTTTGCCTCTAGTACCATAGCTTTAGGATCTTTAGTGTATGCCTATCGATTAAAGAAGAAATCTAATTTTGACGATAATCAAATGCAGGATTTAGAAACTGTTAATGTATAAGATATTTTTTGTGAATCAAATTCATTTAGATAACCTAAAATGGAATTCCAGGTATAAAATGCAATACTAAAAATCCAAAACCGGCAGCAAAAACTATTGATACTGCGATGATTAGAAGGCCCGATGCCATCCCCCCTTCTTTAAACGCCATTTAGTTAGTTATTTTTAAATTAATAATAGAACATATTTGTTCCAAGGTAATAGTTCTAATTACTCATATATCATCCAAATTTATTATTAATAGTGAATAAAAGTAAAAAGATGGAAGTTAATGAGATGATAAAACCAAATATTATTAATGGTTTAGATTTGACGTTTTCTTCTTTGGTAAGCTTATTTTTTGAAGAGGGAAAATTTCTATCTTTTTTTTTATAAATGAGATTGGAAAAAGGTTTAATCACGATGAATTTTAGATTTAAGCTAATTACCCTAAAGTTTTGAACAAATCTTTATGGTAATCAACAACATTTTGACAACTTATTACAGGTGTAAATTCCATATGAATGCCAAATTTGGCTCTCCATGGAGCAAAATGCTCGAAAATTTCTTTATCACTCTCTGCCTTACATAAACAAACTACTCTACCCTCCCCTGGAGCATGAACTCTAAATAACATCTCAAATTTATCTGTTTTATCTGATTTTGCAATTTCACCGTTTTCCCAAGCTTCTACAAATAATTGATAAGCTTTTACTTGATTTTCAATATCTGGGAATTGGCAGTCAGCAAGAAATAATTGCATTGGAGTGTTCATAAGGTTTTACTAATTATCCCTCAAATACGTATTTATTAATGGGACTGTTTGAATTTGAAGATCTGAAAAAGAATAATTTCCTAAATAAAGTGAGAAGAAAGAGTTTCAAGGAATTTTCCAATATTTTTTTTATATATACTATCTGTGATTTTTAAAGAGAATAATTCATAATCATTTATACCTTTTTTTTTATCTAATTTAATATTTCCCTTTAATGAAATATTTTTCATGATTTTATTGATCACTATTTAGAATTTATACAAATATACGTAAAAGACAAATTTCTTTACATTATGTTTTTTTTAGAGAAACTTCTAAGGCTAATAAATAATAATTAATTTATTTAAGAGTTAATTAATTTTCCAAGGATATATAAGAAAGAATTAGTTAAAGAAAAAATTACAGTTAATAGAGATGCAATAACCGGTAATAAATTGAACCACAATTGCGATGTTGTCATTTTTGAATCAATAGGCAGAAAATTAGTTCTTTTTTTTATTCTTATTTGTAACCAAAAAATAGATAATGGATAAATAATTCTTGAGAAAGTAATTATTAATGAAGGCAAAATACCTTGGTTTGAATAAAGTATAAATCCTGAAAAAAAGTATAATGCCCAAATTAGAACCCTTTGAATCAAGATTAATCCATTGCTTTTGCCAGACATTATTAATTAATTAAGTTTTATAATTTTAGTCATTTTATATCTTTCAAAAAAAATGTTATTTATAATTACTTTTTCTTTACGTATAATTTTCCATTCATTTTTAAGAAATAATTCGTAACTTATTAAGCTCGCTTCAGTATAAAGAGAGTCTAAACCTTCTTTCTTTGCTTCATCTTCTAATTTATGAAGTAACTTAGAGCCGTAGCCTTTTCGTTGGGATTTACCTTTACAGTAAAATAGCGCAATTCTATCAGTGGGATATCTTGTGGCGAAAGCAGTAATAATTCCTTGTTTACTTATAAGCCATCCTTTTCCTTTAATTATTGACTTATCAAAATTTGGGTTATTCCAAGCTTGGCTTGACCAGGCTCTTTTTTGTTCTTGACTGTAAATTTTTTCATCTAAATATTGAATTGAATCAAAATAAACCTTCTTTAATTCCAGTTGATCTTTAATGGTAATTTGTCTTAAATTCATATACAAATCTATTATTTAATATGCCTAGTAAGAATATAGTCGCAATTGGGGGAGGAGGGTTTGGACGTTCATTAGGCTCCCTTGAAATTGAAAAATATATAGTTTCTTTAAGTCATAACAAAAGACCTAAAATTTGCTTTATTCCAACAGCATCTGGCGATAGTAGTTTGTACAAACTAAATTTTTATAGAGCATTTTCTAAACTTGATTGTATAACAAGCCATATTGATTTATTCTCTAGAACAGAAAACTTAGAAGAGAAGGTCTTAACTCAAGACATCATTTATGTTGGCGGAGGAAATACAAAAAGTATGTTAGCTGTTTGGAAAGAATGGAATTTACATAAGATTTTGCGAAATGCATATGAAAAAGGAATCGTAATGAGTGGTGTAAGTGCTGGAGCTATTTGTTGGTTTGATAAAGGTATAACTGATTCTTATGCTAAAGAATTAGCCATAATTGATTGCTTAGGTATAGTTGAAGGTATTGCCTGCCCTCATTTTGATGAAGAGAAAGAGAGGGAACCTTACGTTAATGATATTATTCAGAGAGAAATTATTAAAGCTTGTATATGTATTGAGGGCAATTGTGCCTTGCATATTAAAAATGATTTTGAATATTCCTCTATTGATTTTGGTAATGGTAGAAACTGCTTTAGAGTTACAAGGGAAAATAATAATGTAAAGAAAGAAATTCTTTGAGAATAAAATATTTTTAATATATTTTAGATCTCATCATTCTTCGAGATAGAAGTAAATTCAATCCCTTTGTATTTTACGAAAGATGCAGTCCATACTTCTTTTGAAAGATTGCCAAGGTATTTTAGAAACTGTTTTGTATCTCCATCTCTTATCCATTCAGATTTAATGAATGGAAGCTCTTTCTGCATTCTTTTCGGATGCATATGAACAAGGAGCAAACCTTTTTCTTCAGAAGCCCTTTTTAAAGCGCCTTCATCACTTCTTTGAAAAACTCTCATTAGAAGATTTAAAATTACCTCTTCTCCAAGTTTCTTGAAATTTTCTGAATCCTCTGAATTATCTTTAATTTCTTTACCTCCAAGAGGCATTGCTCTAACTAAGTTTTGCTCTATTAAAGCTATTGCAATTAGATAATCTTGGCTAGCCATATTCTAAAATAATACTTTTTTGTTATTCTAACCTCTCGAGTTCATGAAAATCTTTCATGGATTAAATATCAGCGATCAGAAAAAAGGAAAAATTTAGTAATTATTTTTCAATACAATTGAAGTATTCTTTTTTATTTTAATTGGAAAATTAATAATTTTATTTGTTATGAGGTTTTTATTATTTTTATTTTTTGGGATCTTTGTAGGTCTTTATTTATCATGGCCTGGATTAGTAACACCAGAAAATTGGAAATGTTTTAATCAAATTATTGCAAAATCTGCTGAAGATAAAATTTCTTTAAAAGCTGCATTAGAGATTTCCCCCAGTTATTTTCTAAAGGCTAAGAATAAAAAGACTACTTCCAAAATAAGAATCGTAGCAGATGCGTGTTTTCGTTAATATGTTAACTGATTAAATATGACTACTAAATAATGAATAATAATATAAGATTTGAATTATCATTTAAAAATATTTCTCAGTTAGACAATAAACTTAATTTCTGCAAATTAAATAATATTAATAATATCAATATTCCATGTAAAGGACTTATAAAGAAGGAATTATTTAATTCAACTTTTAAATATATATCTGAAAACTATAGTGAATTTAATGTGACCTATCACTATAGTCTTTATCATCAATATTCAAAAAATAAAGAAAAATCGTATCATGATTTTTTAGATTTTGTTAATAGTTCACAGACTAATAAAAATTATGAAATTCTGCTTGTGTCGGGATCAAATAAGAAAAAAAACTTTGACTCAGTTGATGTATTAGATTATTTAAAAAAAGAAAAAAATTTAAAAGTTAAATTTGGTATAGCTTATAATCCATATTTAAAAAAATTTTATAATATTTATTCAGAAAGAGAAAGGTTTGAAAGAAAAATTTCGACTGGATTAATAAATTCAATTTGGTTTCAATATGGTACAGATATTAAAGTTCTTCAGAATGAGGTTACTTATCTAAAAAAAGTAGCAAAAGAAGAAAAATTAAATTTATTTGGAAGTTTATTTATTCCGTCTAAACAATTTATAGCAAGGTTTAAATTTCGTCCTTGGAAAGAGGTATATATATCTAAAAAGTGTTTATATTCATTGGATAATTTTTTTGATTTCACAAACGATTTAGTTGGTTTTTATAAAAAAAATAATATTACACCCGTAATTGAATCTGATTTTTCATCATCAGAGAAACTTGATTCAGTTTATAGTTTTTTAGAAAATGAAAGATAATTTCTGTCATTAGGTAATTATGAAAAGTGATTTCACATATGACTTGCTAATAATTGGTGGAGGAATATCTGCGTGTGTCTTCGCTTCGAAGTATCTGAAAAATAATATTACAAAGAAAATAGCATTAGTTGAAATTGGTCGTGGACTTGGAGGGAGATCAAGTACAAGAATAAGCAAAAGATTTAAAGGATGGAAACTAAACCATGGGTCTCCAAATTTTAATATATCTAACAGTAAAAATAATCTTCTATTAAAAAGTTATATTGATGAATTATTGGAAAATAAATTCATTAAAATTGACGACTCTGATACATTTTTTTTAAACCAAGATTTAAATTCAGATACACAAAAAATATCTAAATTTTCTTGCGGGTTTAATTATTTATCTTTAGGTTCTATGAGTCAATTATCGCAAAAAATAATTGAGTCTAATAATTTAAAGGACCAAATTGATTTTTACTTTGAAACTTTAATAGTTGATTTGAAGTTTAATGATAAGGAATGGGTAATAACATCAAAAAATGGAGACAAATTTAAATCTAAGTATCTTATTTGTTCAACCAATTTGTTGTTACATAAAAGGTCATTGAAAATATTGAACATAAATCAAATTCCATTAAGAAAAGCTATTTCTATAAATTATGACAAAAAAATAGATTTACTATTAAATTTTTTAGAAGAACAAACGTTTATTCCCAGATTAACTTTTTTAATTTATACAAATGAAAATTATAGTTATAAAGATTTTTATTCTAAAAAACAAAGGTATTTTTATTTAAGAAAAAATTTAGAAAGTAAATATAAATTTGAAAGAATTATTTTTCAGAAGCAAGATAATAATAGATTAGGAATTGTAGTTCATACAAAAAATATTGAATTTTTTAATTCTTATATAATTGCAAAAGATAAAGAAGTTTTTAAACAAAAAATAATTACAAATTTCAATAAACTGTTTGAAGATAGTTCTGTAGTAAATAAATTAACTTTTGATGAAAAAATCTCTATCATGAAATGGAGAGCTTCACAGCCTACTGGCACTGCAGTTCCATTATCTCTACAATTTAGTAGAAAATGTAGAATTGGATTTTGTGGAGACTGGTTTGAGGGAGAAGGATTTGGCAGAATTGAAGGTTCTATTATAAGTGCTTTGATGTTAGAGAAACAAATGAATGATTTAATTAAATAATTTTTTTAGAATGTGATCTATATCAGCGTTTTTTTCAATAATGAATTTATTTGTATTATTTTTTATGCTATCAGGTTTGAATTTTTCGTAATAGATGTCCCAAGATTTTAAGAAATCATTTTCAGCTTGTTTTTTATTCTTACCCCTTTCTTTTATATCTCTCAGGACAACTCTTTTCATGCAATCATTTTTTTTAGGTTTTATTTCTAAAAAATAATAATCTTGATTATTTAAAGTATTTGAAAATTCTTTTGCAAAAATACCTTCAACAATTAAAAAATTAATATTATTTGTTTGGTTTAAGATATTTTGAATTGTTTTTTTTTCGAAATTATAAAAACGATCACGGATTGAAATTCTATTTTTATAAATAAAATCAAAATCTTTTTTAAATAGTTTGTTATTAAAACTAATACTTCTATCAAAAAAACCCACTACAAATTTTGATAGTAATTTACTTATTAGCCCTGTCTTATAGTAATTGTCGGTACTTAAAACAATACCATTTTTATTTTTTTTTATTATTTGATTTGATAAAGTTGTTTTACCGCTTCCAGTAGGTCCACTTATAATTATAATCTTCATTTTTATGATCTTCTCTTTATTAAGTCTTTAATTTTACTTTTAAAAATACTTTAAATTTTTGAAAGTACATTTTTCTTTTTTATAGTTATAAGACTAATATTAAACACCTTGCAATGGCTTGTAAGCTTGCATAAATATTAAATGTGTGTCTTTATATAATTGTAAATAAATTATTTCTATTCAATTAGCTATTGTTTTGTTATTAATTCCCCTTGGAATTTGATAATATATTAAATTGAAGAGCTAATTTTATTACTTATATATTGCAATGATTTCTAAATTTCTAAGCAAACTAAAATCAATTCTATTTAAAAGTGCAGTATCCCCTGAAACTCCTTTAAAGAAAGAAAAAAAAGCAGCTAAGCCTGCCAAAACGTCAAAAACAAAAACAAAAACAAAAACAAAAACAAAAACCAAAGCGGTTAATTCTAAAAAAAATATTGAAACTTTAACCTCACTACCAGGCGTCGGTGCAAAAAGCGCAAAAGCTTTGTACGAGGCTGGATTTAAAACAACAAAAGCTGTTATTGCTGCGGATGAAAAAGATCTTCTTGCCGTATCAGGAGTTGGAATAAATCTTGTTAAAAAGCTTAAAAAGCTTAAGTAGTTAAAACTTTTATTTATAAACCCTTACCTAAGAATTAATAATATTAATGATTTGCAAAAACTTTAAAAGATATAGCTGATTATCTTCTTCTGGCTTTCCTTCGCTGCTGCAACTTTCTTTTGTACTTTTCAATAGGTGTTTCGTGATGCCTTAATCTTTTTAAATCTGCAAAGATTCCTGATTTAGATACTTGTCTCTTAAATCTTCTAAGGGCAGACTCAATACCCTCATTCTCTCCAACTGTAACTTGTGTCAAAATTTTCTAAATAAATTATATTCTAGCATCTTAACAGAATAATTTAAAATTAAAACTAGTAGTAAAGGTTAGATGATTTATTTGGCTAATGTTTTGCCCAGTCCACAAATCTTTTTTTATTACTTTTTATATCTTGTAATGATTCAAAATAATATTCTTCCCAATTATTTTTAGGCAATCCAAGAAATAACATTAGATTTAATGGGTATTGATCGCTATCAGAACAATTTCTAAAATCATCCCTGAATAAAAAGATTTCTTTTTTTAAAGCAATTGCAATGCCCAATTCAACCATTACCCCTTCATCTGGTGGAGTTCCATTAACAATCGCAAAAATACAATCACATTCTTTTAAATCATTGTAATTACTTCTAGCAACGTCATAGGCCCATTTACTTTTATGATGTATTAATGGTTTTGCTCTTTCAAAAGGTTCAAATACTTCTACATTTAAATCATTGAAGATTTCAATAAATTCATGTAAGAGAGTGTTTGTTTGTTTAGAAAATCCATACGGATTTGCTAAATATAATTTTTTTTTCAACTTAAACCTCTTTTTTTAAGATACTCTTCTCGGTCACTTGTTGAATTTAAAGTATTTTCCCAGGGAAAAACTATCCATTGGCTATTTTTAGAAATAAATACTGTATTCCACCACGTAGGTTTGATTTTACTGAATAATACAAAAAACATTGCTCCTTCAATATCCTTTAAGGCCGTTAATGTAAGGCCAGTTTCATAAACATCATCTACTATTAGTGAATTTTTTATAGGTTCTGAAATTAATTCAATTTTTAATTTATGGCTTAGTGCTACAGCAAGACATAATCCACCACGAGGAACTCCATATATTCCAGAAAACTCCTTAAACCTGCATTTATTAGCTATTTGTTCTACACTCTTATCAAATTCCTCCCAAGTAAAGTAACTTTTCATCTTAATTTTTATTTTTTTCAGTTTTAATAGCATAATTCGAAGCAATTACACTTAAAAGTGCTACCACTTGATCATTTGGACAATTTGTATTTTTTTTTAAATTTTCACATTCAATTATTATCTTGGCGTATGTATCTTCGACAATCCCGTTCATTTGATCGATACTAAAAGAATATGGTTTATTCATTTTTTAATTGTTAGTTATTTTATTTTTACTTAAATATCCAACGAAGTAAATATTTTGAGTATTTAAAGATAAAATTATTCCCACATGGGATCATTCAATTTTTCAATTCTAAGTGAACAAGGAACATAATTATGTAAAGTTTCAATTTTTATAGCCCATTTTTTAGAATTACCCTTTAAACTTTCGCTTTCAATTAAGTCTGTTAGGGGAATCCTTTTTCTGATTTTAAGAAGACCTATACAAGCCTCCCAAGCTTCTTGAGTTTTATAAATATCTAACCAAAAATCGAAAATATTTTCCAAGATTTCTAAAGGGATATCAAATGAAATTCCCATAGTAGGCCTTTCTATTAAATAATTTTTGTTTTTAAGTTCATTTAATAAATTATTTACGTTTAAATTAATAGCTGAAAGAATATCTTTTGCTGATTCATTGCCTATTAATTCTTTCCTATGGCAATCTAAAAGATTTTCATCTTCAAGGATATTTTCATCGATATTTTTAATTCCAACAATCCAAAACCCTTCTCCATCATTTACTCCACTAGCAAGAATTAGGTATTGAGGTGAATTATCCAAAATTACAAATTATTTTTCCATTTTTAACATTTTTTACTTAATATGAAAACAATTTTACTTTGTAATTAACAATATAAACTCCTCGTGAAAAGAAAATTATTTGTTAAAATAAAGATTTAGAAAATGTTTGATTTAAGAGAGCTTAGGCTTATGTTTTTGGATCCCACTGACTTGATCATAAATAGTATAAATAAATATCTTTATAGTAATAAAACAATTAAATTTATTTTTTCTTAGGAAATAATTTTCCTATTTTCTCCTTTTGCAAAAATTCCTTTTTTGTTCTTATTTTTTTATCTTCTAGTGATTCCTTATTAGTACTTACTGCATAAATAATATAGAAAATCATACCTGTAAATATTAATCCTAAAAAAATAATCAAAATTCCTAAAGGTTCACTGGGGCTAAATATTTTGAGGTCTAAAGCTGTATTTAGGGAAATTATCATCAATAAATTAATTCCTTAATGAAATTTTATTGAATCTAATTGATTTGTTCGTATCCAAAAAATTCAGCATTGTCTGAATTTTTATACCCATTAGCTGCTTCCTGCGGGTTTTGACTGTCAATTTTTCTTGCTTTAGCATGAATCATGTTGAATGGGAAAATTACAGCTCCAACAAAAAAATGAAGAATTAAGAAATCTGAAGGTAATCCATTTGTCCAATTAGGAAAAAATAGCAATGTCATCAATGTATCGTACATATAAGTAATCAAATAAACCTCTGACTATTATTACTTAACTTATCTCAATACTTTGAATTTTTAATAAATTGAAATTTAATTTGCTTTTTATTATTACCAGATTTAATTGAAAAGATATTTTTAAAGTAATATTGTATTATCTATAGAGTATTTATTATTAGCTGTTGTTAAAATTCTTTTTTTGCTTACTTTTATTTATAATTTATCAAACAAAACCAGCAATAGGTTTAGTTTTTGATACGTCAGACCCTAGTGTTAGTTTGCTACAAAATAGGATCTCTAATAATTTCTCTAAGAAATATTGCAATGCTATTCAAAATGGTTTTTCTAAAGATGAAGCAATGAAATCAGCTATTGTAAAAACTGAAAATATTATATCTTTCTCATATAATCCACAGAAAAAATGGATTGAGAAAAGCGACTTAGCAAATCAAATTTCATTGCAAGTTGTGAATGATTGTGGATGGTCATTTGGATTAATTGGAAAGGATGGAGTTGATTACTTTAAATCATATTTTCTTGAAATTTACGAAAAAACTACTCCTGACAAAAATTTTTCAAGATAGATTAGGTTAATGAATAATATTTCAGACAAATTAGCATTAACTATAATTTTGATTACTATTCTTTTTGTATTTGGATTGATTTTTTCAGTTAAGTCCCCAGAGAGGAAGGTTATCGAGTCGCCAATAATGTGGAAAGATGATTATTCTAATATTGCGATTTTCAGTAATAAAATAAATCCAGAAATAAAAAACATTATTTAATAAATATTAATTATTTTCTTGAATTGGAAAAATCTATCCAAAAAAGTACAAAAATTTTTTTGAAGCTCAAACAATTTATATTTACATAGTTTAATTTAAGTAGTTCAAAAGAACTGAAGCTAATTTTAAATCATCATTAAACCATGCTCGTATCGCCATAGCCCTTCGAGGATCATAAAAATTTTGTTTTCTATACCAACTAAGAACTTCTGAATCTGATTTCTTACCATTACATGACAAACAACATGGGACGCAATTACTGGTGCTGCTCGTACCACCTTTTGACATTGGATGAAGGTGATCAAGCGATTCTGATGGTTTTCCGCAATAAATACATTTAAACTTAGTGAGTTTATTAAGTGAATCTCTCCAATTTTTATTACTTATCTTTGGACAAAATTGTTCAAGGTAAATTGCATCTTGTTTATGCATAATATTCTTGACTATTTTTTGATAATAACAGTTTTTTAAAAATATTATTGAAAAAGATAAGAGATTACTTTATAAGTTTTAAATTAATTATAAAAATAATAATCTTTAATTATTAAAACAAAGGTAAATTATAGTTAATGCTTTATTTTTTAACAAAATTAATAGCTAGTTCTGATCATTCTCTATTTAAAAGTATTTATATCTTTTTGATATCCTTTTTTTCTAATACTTTCTCAGCAATTTCTGGAGGAGGAGCAGGATTACTACAATTACCAGCGCTGATTTTATCTGGTGTTCCTTATTATCAGTCTCTGGCTAGTCATAAATTAGCAACAGTAGCATTAGGAATAGGGGGTTCACTAAGAAATTACAAATCTCTAGGTAATGATATTAATATTGCTTGGCAAATTTTAATTTTTGGCTTGCCAGGTGTTATTTTAGGCACTTCTATAGTTGAATATATTTCAGAAAAATATTTGTACTTAATATTAGGAATAATTTCAATATTATTAGCTTTTTATTCATTCCTTAAACCAAATTTGGGGTTGTCATCTAGTAAAAATAAGCTTTATTTGGTTCATAAAATTAGATTTTTGATTTTTATTTTCCTTATAGGCATTTTGAATGGTTCTATTTCTTCAGGTACTGGATTGCTTGTAACAATACTTTTAATAAAAACTTTTGAAATGGATTTTCTTAAAGCTATAAGTTTGACATTCTTTACTGTTGGGATTTTTTGGAATTTTATTGGAGCAGTTTTTTTAACTAAAATAGGATCTGTACCTTCGAATATATTAATACTTTTAATAATTGGTTCTTTTACAGGAGGATATTTCGGGGCTCACTTATCAAAATTAACTGGAAATGTATTAATTAAGAAAACTTTCACAACAGTTTGTATTTTGGTCGGTATCAGCTTGTTGGTTAAATCCATAAAAAGTTTTTTATAAATTAATTCAGACTTCCAGTAAATTATTTGAAAAAAGTCTAAAGCAGGATTATTTAGTTAAAAGACAAATTAATTATTTTCTTTATCCACTATCAAAGGAGGTAAATGTATAACTCTTTTTATTTAATAAATATTTTTAAAAAGACCTTATTTTAAACACAATAAAAAAAGGCCTCACATTTGTGAGGCCGGGTGATGGGGAATCTTATTTTTAAACCAATTTCTTAAAAAATGCAACCCCCTATCTATAGCGCAAAGATTATACTGATAGTACACTACGGGTAGTGCTTTGATTATTTTCTTTTATGTAAATTTTTTAATTCTGAAATAATTTTGTTATTTTAAAATTATAAAAGAAAAACCTTTTTTTGTGATTTCAAGTGTTTTTGGAAATTTTACTTGTTAAAAATATCCTGCACAGTATCATTCGTAGGAACTTTGCTAGAAAAAAGTTTTAATGATTGAATTAACTTTACTTACTCTTTTGAACTATGTTGGGGATAATTTCTGTGAATATAGAAATCTAGGACATGATAATTATAAATCTTTACTTCTTTCGTACAGTGATGCAAGTAATAAATTTGGACCATTAGAGGTAAAAAAGGTTATCGAGAATTCAGAAAATTTTAAAGTTACGGCTGTTGCTATTGCTGCAATTAAGTGCCCTCAGCATATAGTTAATTAATGAAGTTTGAATTAAAAACTGAGAATGAAAATTATTCAAAATCATTTTCAAAATTTTTAGGTATAGTATTTTTTCTTACTTTAATAATTACCCTTTGCGATGTTGCACTCAAACTAGGAATAATATCTAGAAATCATAAAATTGAATATAACTGTAGGCTTTTATCTGTTGAAAAATCTAAGGTTTATTTTAAGAAATTATCGAGCCTTTCTAATTTGAAAAGTAAACAACAAATTTGGGAATTTTGCAGGGTGGTTAATAAATAATATTTAGCTAGATGCTGATGAATAGAATTTCAGTGCAAATATCCAGAACTTACGTGAAGTTATAAGAAATATTGAAGCAATAATGACTTCTAACGATATTTTCCACAATTGAGAAAGTCCTAGAAAAACCTCAGAAGGAATTGTAGTTATGAATGCAATAGGAATGAAAACACTAAAAAAAATTCTTAAAGAAAATGAAAATGAATTTAGAGGAAATCTTCCAATATAAAGGAATGATCGCAACACTTCTATCGCGTTCCAAGTCTTAACAAACCAAATAGTAGTGGTAGAGATGAAAAACCATAGGCTATATAAAATACAAATAGAACAACTCATTGTTATCAAAGATAGGGACAGAAAACTTAAATTTAAATTTATTTGATTTATTCTTATGCAGAAGAATAATAAGAAAAATCCCAGCATTATTTCTAAAAATCCAGATGGATTTATTTTTTTTAAAGAAATAAAAAATTGACTATCAATGGGTTTTAAAAGTACGAAGTCTAATGTTCCTTCTCTTATATGTTTAACTATTTCTGTAAGGTTAGGATTGAACCATGTATTTGTTATTCCATTCAAAATTGTATAAATACCTTGAATTATAAGTGCCTGTTCAAATTTCCACCCTCCTATATAGCCATTATTTTGAAAGAAAATAGATAATAGAAAAATACTCCCTATTAAACTTAAAATTGCAGTAATTAAATCAACCAATATATTTGCCTTATACTCTAATTCAGCGGCCAAAGAAGTATGTAGGAATTTTTTATATACTTTTTGATATTTTCTTAAATTCATGACCCCATAGCTGTATATTTTTTCGTTCCTTCAGACCAGATTTTCTTAAATAATGGGAAAAGTAAAAGAATCCATAGAATTTGCATACTTAAGCCTCCACTAATATTTGTTTTATTACCTGATAATAAGTTCGCAGGGAAATCAATTAGATATGGGAAAGGAGTTAAATAAATCCAAGATTTAACATATGCAGGAAATGAAACTACTGGAGCTAAAAGCCCTGATAAAAATAAAGTTGGAATAAATAACAATCTTTCTATCGATGATGCTTTCTCTGTCCAGAAACAAAGACATGCAACTATTGACTGAATTAAAAATTGAATTAAGAAGGATAAGAAAGTAGATACTATCGATAATAATAAAATACCTAAATTTGGTATCCATATACTTTCTGGATTAAAAATAAAAAAGAAAAAAGCTATTATTAGTGCAAAAGGAAATCTTGTTATTTGTTCAGCAAGATGTTGTGCAAAATATCTGAAAAATGGATTTAAAGGTTGGATTAAATAGGGTGATACTTTCCCCATAAGAGAATCCTCTTCAAAACTAAATACAACCCAAACTACAGAAAACTGTCTAACAAAAAAAGCACATAAGAAATACCTAGACAACATAACATCACTAATGTTTATGGATTCATTTAGATTATTATTTGTCCAAATGTTTAACATGAAAAAAGGAATAATCCCTGAAATTGCCCATAATGCAATTTCTATCCTATATTCCAACATGTTTGAATATTGGACTTTTAATAAGGTGAATATTTTACGGTTAATCAAATTAAATATCATAATCTTTTTTTATTAATACCCTTCCAATAATTTCATCTATGGGGGGTTCATTTATAAAAAGGTCTTCAATATTAAAATTATTTAGGATGGTTTTTAGTGCAGAGGTAATAGAGTTGTTCTCAATCTTTATAGTAATTTCATTCTTTATTTTATTTTTAACATCAAAACCGAAATTTTCTAATTTAATTGCATCTTCTTCTGAGCGACAAACTATTAATATTTCTTTAACGGGGGATAGTTTTTTTAATAGTAGGTCAAGTTTTCCATCATATGATATAGCCCCTTCGTGAACACATATTACTCTCTTGCATAGCGATGTAATATCTTTCATGTAATGACTAGTTAGACATATCGTTGCATTAGTTTCCTTATTATATTTTTGAAGGAATTTTCTTAAATTTCTCTGTGCATTAATATCTAATCCAAGTGTGGGCTCGTCTAAAAATAGAATATTTGGTTCATGTATCAAAGCTGCTAGTAATTCTGACTTCATACGCTGACCTAATGAGAGTTTTCTAACAGGTATGAATAGCTCTTCATCAATTTCAAGCATTTCTGATAGTTTTTTTATTCTCCTTTTAGCTTCGAACTTATCTAAATCATATATTGATGCATTCAAATAAAATGATTCAATTGGCGGAAGATCCCAAATAAGTTGTTGCTTTTGTCCCATTATTAAGGTGATATTCTTTAGGAAATTTTCTTTTCTCCTGTAGGGCAAGTAGCCTGAAACCAAAATCGAACCTTCACTTGGATAAATTAAGCCACAAAGCATTTTTAAAATTGTTGTCTTCCCAGCTCCATTAGCACCTAGAAAACCTACTATTTCCCCTTCTTTAATTTCAAAACTAATATCTTTTATAACTTTTAAACTTTTTGTTTGTCTTCTAAAAAAATGTTTAATTGTTCCTTTTAAGCCTGGTTTTTTAGAAGATATATTAAATGACTTAGATAAATTACTTACATGAATAATATTTTGTGCCATTTCAATTTTAATTACGAAATTTTAATTTAAATAAATTATAGAATTTTTATTATTTTAGAAAAATTATTAACAGATTAAAAAATATCTTTAAAAGATACAATCAGCCAGATAAAAAAGTTTATTGGATTAAGTAATTGGCCTACCTCATTTTTATTTTCATAATTTAATCCTCTAAAAAAATCAGATATAAAATTACTATTCTCTTTTTTTTCATTATTTTTTTTAATTACATTACCATTTTCGTCAAGGAGGTCAATTTCATCTTCAAAAAACCATTGGTCTTTTCCATTAGATAATTTTAAAATAACTCCTATACCTTTTCCGTCAGTTATTCTAAAATCGCTTATCTTACCTACTGAAGAAACGTTTATAGCATCAATAACTTCTTTAGTAAGTCTATCTTTTGATAGTTCTAAATTTACTTGAACAAAATTGCCTATCTTTGCATCATCTAAAATTGACATTTTTAGGTTATTATACCTACTGATCTTAAAAATATGTGACCAATAATAAATAATTTAATTATCTTAATTAAGATTTTTTAAAAATTAATTCAAGGATTCTTTTTATTGAAATTGTTAATATTCTCAAGAATACAAAAAACAGTCCTAACCATCCTAGTATTACAGCTATTGATAGCAGGCTTGAACCTAAATCACGCTGTAGCAAATTCTGCATATAATTTTCTAACATGGATATACCTCACTTTAATTCATAAAATTACTTATTTATGATGAAAATGGTCAAAATTCAGATTTATTAAAATACTTTTTATAAGCATATTTAATAGGTGAGATTTGTGAGCTAATATTTAGCTAGAAAATTAATTAAATATTTTGGAATTATCTTTGAACTCATACATTGGAATTTTTTTTATCATTATTGGTCTACTAGTAAGAGTTGACTTGAGATTCTCTATTCAAAAGGATATAAAGTAGTTTCTAATCAGCACTTTCCAGTGCGATATAAAAACCTATAGTTTTATTACATCACTATGGTTGCTGCAACTGTTACAAATAATAAAAAAAGCAGCTGTGAAGCTGCCTTAAAATGGTGGCGGGGGGGAGATTTGAACTTCCGACCTTCGGGTTATGAGCCCGACGAGCTACCAGACTGCTCTACCCCGCGTCATACATATAGCATACATCTGAAAGGGTTATTTTCTTTGTTTTTTTTAGGATTCTTGGAATTTTAATTTACCTTTAACTTCAATTCGCACACCTTCAGAAAAATTAAATACCTTTTCTTCGATGTCTTGAATTCTTAAGTCAGATATCCACTCCAACTGTTTTAGTAAGTGAAGACTTACGGCATGTTTTGCTCTTTTTGAACCGTCTTCTACTTTCAAAGCTAATCCTATACCTTCATTTACCTTACACAGACACTGTATTCCCTCGGCACCACCTTTACCTATAACTTTCCCATGAGAAGCTTTAATTATTTCTGTATCAAATTTATTTTCATCACTAATCATTGTTGGGTTTATTGTCATAGCTCTACTTATCTGTTCTAATTCAGCATTTTCGGAACTACTTAGAAGTGAATATAACTTCGACATTTCTAATAGTTTTAAATAAAGAGTAGGAGCACCACAATCATCACGTTCTGCATTTATTTCAGATGAAGGGATTTCAAGCAATTCAGAAACAATCCTAAATATTTCAATTTGAAGTGGATGATCCCCCTTTAAGTAACTATCTAACGGCCAATTCATTTTTTTGCATGTAGCTAAAAAGGCAGCATGTTTACCCGAACAATTATGCTCTAATGGACTTGTCCTGGATTTTGGACATTTCAAATTATCTATATCAATGTCATATTCCCATAAAATTTTGAAGGCTTCCCTTGAATGAAGTTTAGATCCACTATGCGATCCGCAAGCTAATGCGATTGATTTTGTTTCATTATTGATTTTCGATGCAGCTCCACTACTAACGAAAGGTATTGCTTGAAAAGGTTTTAATGCTGATCTTATGAAACTTTTATATTCTGGATTTCCTGCGCACATTAAAACCCTTCCTTTTTTGTCGGTAATAACAGCATGAATTTTATGGATAGACTCAATATTTGATCCTCTCATTAAGGTCGCTTGTAAAGGAGGATTGTTAGAAGTGTAGAGGTTTTTGAAATTAGAATTCATTAGAAATTGTTATATTGAAAAATCAAAATTCCAGACAAAGCTAAGACTGAAATAATAGATAAAATTTGAATTAAATTTTTTAGAATTGGCTTTACTTCAATTGAGGCAATTAGTGATTCTTTCTCTTTCAAAACTAATGGCTTTTCCCATACTTGACCGTCATACCAACCTGATTCCTCATATTCAACTTTTTCAGATATTAATCTTTTAAAAATATGATTCCAACCTAAATATAACCTTATTGATATTAAAAGAGGTATTGATAAGCTGCTAAAAAAACTTAAAAGAATATATCTTAAGAGGGATGTTTTGAAATATACACTTCCTGAAGAAATGACAAGAAATAGAACGAAAGCTCCTACCCAGAACTTTGTCAATATAAGAATGAATGACTTTTTTGTTTTTGGCCAAGAAAAAATTTTAGATTTTGATAATTCTATGAATTCATTCGTGGGTTGTTGATCTCTAGGAACAGGACATTTAGATTCATTCATAAATAAAATTATGGAAATATAAGATTGTCTCCATTACTCCAGAATGATTCAAGGTCATAATATTTTCTAGTTTCTGGTTGAAAAATATTTACAATTAAATCACCATAATCTAGTAAAGCCCATTTCGCTTCGTTAATCCCTTCTTTTCGTATCGGTTCAATTTTAGCCTTCTCTCTTAGTTCTCCCTCTACAGAATTAGTTATGGATCTAACTTGTACATCAGATAATCCTTCTGCAATCAAAATCCATTCACTTATAAATGATACTTTATCAATTTTTATAAGTTTTATATCTCTTGCCTTTTTTTCATCACATGCTTTGGCTGCCATTAGAACCAAACTTTTATTGTCCATAAACATTTTCGCTTGAGACTGATTTTTCTGAACCTTCTTGCTGGGATAATTCTGACCTTGCTTTTTCTGCACTTTTTCTTAAGGCATCTAATCTATCTTCAAAGAAACTTCTTTTTTTCTTTTTTCTTGTCTTATCTATCAACTCCTTTAATGCTCCTCCAAGGCTTTTATAAGCATTTGGAATGCTGTATCCAAATCTACAAGCAAGATCTATGGCTCTTTCATCTGCATAGATAGCATCTTGAAGTTTTTTTTCGGAATTGTTTTTTAAATATAATCTATACCCTGCAAAACTTGACAAACCAAGAGCAAGTAGTAAAAGTAACCCATCTTGTACCCACAATTCTCCTATCGCTCCTCCAAGTCCTATGGCAAGAGCCGCCATTTCCCATCCATCTCTTGGTATTGTATCGTTTTGAATTTTACCAACCTCGTGCCAAAATAATAAATTTCTATGATCAATAGCGAGATTATCCCATTCATCTAAATCTATTTGAATTTCAACTTCGTCACGACCGATTTCTTCAAGTGTTATTAAAGGTGGATCTATAGCCGCGGCAGCTTCAACAAATACCCAACTTTCATTCTCTGGAGGCAATAAACTTTTAAGTCGCTGAAGTTCGCTCATAAAAAATTAATTTCTTTCAATACTATAGAAACAAATGTTGCTTTTCAAGTAACTAGATTAACATCTGATGATTTATAAGTAGCATGAAGTAAATGAAGGTTAAATTATGCCTCAACGAGGTGATCTTAAAAAAATTCTTATTCTAGGTTCGGGACCGATTGTTATAGGACAAGCATGCGAATTTGATTACTCTGGCACTCAGGCTTGCAAGGCATTAAGAAATGCTGGTTATGAAATTGTCTTGATAAATTCAAATCCAGCATCAATAATGACTGATCCTGAAATCGCAAGTAAAACATATATTGAACCATTGACTCCTGAAATTGTTTCACAGATCATTTTAAGAGAAAAACCTGACGCTATTCTACCCACTATGGGAGGTCAAACTGCTTTGAATCTTGCAGTTAAATTATCAGAGTCAGATTTTTTAAAACAAAATAATATTGAATTAATTGGTGCTGATTTAAGAGCTATCAATAAAGCTGAAGATAGAAAATTGTTTAAAGAATCCATGGAGAAGATCAATGTAAATGTTTGTCCATCTGGTATTGCATCTAACCTGGATGAAGCTATAGAAGTATCAAAACAAATTAGTTCTTATCCTATGATAATAAGGCCTGCATTTACATTAGGTGGTGTAGGAGGTGGAATTGCTTTTAACCTTGAAGAACTTGTCGAGTTGTGTAAATCCGGTTTAGAGGAAAGTCCAAATAATCAAATATTGATTGAAAAATCACTTATTGGATGGAAGGAGTTTGAACTAGAGGTAATGAGAGATACTGCTGACAATGTTGTAATAGTTTGCAGTATTGAAAATTTAGACCCAATGGGCATACATACTGGAGATTCTATTACTGTTGCTCCTGCGCAGACTTTAACAGATAAGGAGTATCAGAGATTGAGAGATTTATCATTGAAAATCATTAGAGAGGTAGGAGTTGAAACAGGAGGGAGTAATATTCAATTTGCAATAAATCCTTCTAATGGAGAAGTAATTGTCATAGAAATGAATCCCCGTGTGAGTAGATCCTCTGCTTTGGCAAGTAAAGCAACTGGGTTCCCCATAGCTAAGATTGCAGCTTTATTATCTGTTGGATATACACTTGATGAGATTATTAATGATATTACAAAAAAAACACCTGCATGTTTTGAGCCATCAATTGATTACGTAGTTACTAAGATTCCAAGATTTGCGTTTGAAAAGTTTAAAGGCTCTTCTAATACTTTAAACACTGCAATGAAATCTGTTGGTGAGTCAATGGCAATAGGTCGTTCTTTTGAAGAATCATTTCAGAAAGCATTAAGGTCATTAGAAGTAGGTGTTTTTGGATGGGAATGTGATTCATTAGGTGAATTTAATAATGAGAGTCACATTAAAAATAGTTTAAGAAATCCCACATCTGAAAGAATTCTCTTAGTTAAAAAAGCTATGCAGCTTGGGAAAACTAATAATTATATTCAAGAGGTTACAAATATAGATTTTTGGTTTATCGAAAAATTACGTAATATCTTTAATTTTGAAAATGATTTTTTGAAAGATAAGGAACTTTATGATCTAGATAGGGATTTGATTTTACATGCTAAACAATTAGGCTTCTCAGATCAACAGATAGCAAAGTTAACAAATTCTGAATTTTTTGAGGTTAGAAGATATCGAAAGGAACTTAATATAATACCAATTTATAAAACTGTTGATACTTGTTCAGCAGAATTCTCATCCTCAACTCCCTATCATTATTCAACTTACGAAGAATCTTTCATCAATTTTAATTCTCAAATTTTTGATAGCGAGATTAAAGATAATGGTAAATCAAAAAAAATTATGATTCTAGGAGGAGGCCCAAACAGAATTGGTCAAGGAATAGAATTTGATTACTGTTGTTGTCATGCATCATATCAAGCCTCTACAAATGGTTATAAAACAATAATGGTTAATAGTAACCCTGAGACTGTATCAACAGATTATGATACCAGCGATATTTTATATTTTGAGCCTGTAACTTTGGAGGATGTACTCAATATAATAGAAGCTGAAAATCCTTATGGTTTGATTGTTCAATTTGGCGGTCAAACCCCACTAAAACTATCTTTACCTTTATTTGAATGGCTTAAATCTAATGATGGGGTCAAAACGGGATCAAAAATTCTCGGGACTTCTCCAACATCTATCGATTTAGCAGAAGATAGAGAGGAATTTACAAAAATACTTGAAGAATTAAATATTAGACAACCCTTAAACGGTATTGCGCGTAATCAAAATGAAGCCAAAATAGTAGCAAATAATATTGGATTCCCCCTGGTTGTAAGGCCTTCTTATGTTTTGGGTGGAAGGGCAATGGAAATCGTTAAAGATGAGAATGAATTATCGAGATATATTTCTGAAGCAGTTAAGGTATCGCCTGATCATCCAATTCTTCTTGATCAATATTTGAATAATGCTATTGAGATAGATGTTGATGCTTTATGCGATTCAGAGGGTTCGGTTGTAATTGCTGGTCTAATGGAACATGTGGAACCTGCAGGAATTCATTCGGGAGATTCAGCTTGTTGTTTACCATCAATCTCTCTTTCAATGTCCACAATAGAAAATGTAAGGAACTGGACTAAATTAATTGCACAAAGATTAAATGTTGTTGGTTTAATTAATTTGCAATTTGCAGTGACAAATACAAATAGCAAAGATAATAAACTATTTATTCTTGAAGCTAATCCAAGAGCATCAAGAACAGTTCCATTTGTTTCAAAAGCTATAGGTAAACCAGTTGCAAAACTAGCTACCCAGTTAATGCAAGGTTTTACATTAGAAGATGTTAATTTCACAAAGGAGTTTTCTCCAAAATATCAGGCGGTAAAAGAGGCTGTTTTACCTTTTAAAAGATTTCCTGGATCTGATACATTACTTGGTCCTGAAATGAGATCTACTGGAGAGGTAATGGGTTTAGCTAAAGATTTTGGAATTGCTTATGCCAAATCGGAATTAGCAGCAGGAAATGGTGTTCCTTCTGAAGGAGTGGCTTTTTTGTCTACAAATGATTTAGATAAAAAAAATCTTCAAGAAGTTGCTAGTGAACTGTTGATATTAGGATTTAAATTAATTGCAACAAAAGGTACAGCTGCATATTTGTTGAATTTAGGCATTCAAGTTGAAGAAGTGCTAAAAGTTCATGAAGGTAGACCAAATATTGAAGATCTAATCCGCTCAGGACTGGTTCAATTGATAATTAATACTCCAATCGGCTCGCAGGCGCTTCATGATGACGCTTATTTAAGACGTGCTGCTCTTGAATATAATATTCCAACTTTTACGACAATTCCTGGAGCAAAGGCAGCCATTAAAGCAATCAAAGCTTTGCAATGTAAAAAAATTGATTATTACTCTTTACAAGAAATACATAATTATTAAAATTTTAATCAAAATTATTTAGTTGTTCTCTTAATTGATTAGCTAAGGTATTTCTGCTAATTGATAGTAATTTAAGGGTATCTTGATGCATTTTAAGTTGCGTATCCGCTATTTGTAATACTTTTATAGATTCTTTTATTTCATTAGAAAGTTCATTTATGAAATATTTTTTCCCTTCAAAAGTTAAAACTGGATTTTTAGAATCATTTGTGTTTTCGCTCATGGACTTAGCTTTTTAATAAATAAAATATAATTATAATTTTTTAATAAATTGTTTTTCACATAATTCTTTATAAATTCCTGCCTTATTGATTAGATCAATATGTTTACCAACTTCAATTATTTCGCCTTTATCGAAAACAACTATTTTATTTGCCTCTTGAGTAGTGGCTAATCTATGAGCAATTACGATCACTGTTCTATCTTTTGTAGCTCTAATAAGTCCTTCTTGAACTTCAGATTCTGATTCTGCATCTAGAGCACTTGTAGCCTCATCTAAGAGAAGAATTGAGGGGTTCCCAAGTATTGCTCTTGCAATTGCTATCCTCTGGATTTGACCCCCTGAGAAATTTGATCCTCTCTCAGTTATTATCGTTTCATATTTCCCAGGAAGGTTTTGAATGAAATTGTGAGCGTTTGCTTTTTTTGCAGATTCTATAACTTCTTCTTTAGTAAAACTTCTTC
Organism: Prochlorococcus sp. AG-347-K17; assembly: GCA_003281385.1. Lineage (GTDB taxonomy): Bacteria > Cyanobacteriota > Cyanobacteriia > PCC-6307 > Cyanobiaceae > Prochlorococcus_A. Next base: position 31,365 of record QCCE01000004.1, on the reverse strand, counting down.
CCATTCTTATTACATCAATAATCTTTCCTGAGAACAAAAAAGGCTGCTGTTGAACTAAGGCAATTTTTTTTCTAATATCTTTTGTATTTAATGATTTGAGATTTTTATCATCAATAAAAATGTCTCCATTATTGGGAGTTATAAATTTTAATATCAAAGCCAACATTGTACTTTTACCAGCCCCAGAAGATCCAACGAAAGCTGTTACTTCCCCTTTTTTAATTTCTAAATTAATATTTTTAAGAACTTGATTATCTTTTTTGTAGGCAAAATTAACTTTATCGAAACGTATTTTGCCTTCAATATTAGATAGACTTCCTAAGTTCTCTTTATCATCTTCGGTAGGTTTTAGATTTATGTTTTTTAACCTTTTTATCGATGCTTCTGCTTGTTTATAGTCATTAAAATTTGTACTTACATGGCTTATTGGATCAATAAGCATCAATATTGCAGCGAAGAAACTACTAAATTCTTCGCTTGTTAGAAGGCCCAGATTAATTCTTGCGGCTCCTAAACCTAATATTGCTAATATTCCAAATGCTTCAATAAATCCTACAACTGGATGTTGAAATGCCAGTAATTTTAATGTCTTATATTTTGCTTTTTTAGTTGCAGTTAATCTTTTATAAAATCTATTCTCAATCCAATTTTCTGCAGCAAAAGCTCTAATGGTCGACATTCCATTTATAGACTCACCTATTAAACCTGCTAAATTACTTGTTGATTCTTGACTTTTTTCAGATGCTCTTAAAACTTTTCTTCCAAAACTATTAACTGAAAGTATAATCAATGGTGCTAAAACAAAAGTTGATAATGTTAGTGACCAATCTAAATAAAACATATAGATTATTACCGCTAATAACTGCAAGGTGCATGGAATAGTATCCTGAGCTGTTTTATAAATAACTTCGCTTACCCTATCCGCATCTTCTGTAAGTCTATATGTGATATCCCCGGCTGAAATTTTTTCAACACAATTCATTTCTATTTTTTGAATTTTGCAAAATAAATTTGCTCTCATTACTTCACCAATTTCTAAAGATGGTTTTGCTATGAATACATCCTGTCCAAATTGAGCAATTTTCTGAACTAAAAATACAAATAAAGACTTAGATATTATGCTAGTAACTTTTGAAAGGTCACCAGATCCAATCGCTGGGATTAAGTTTCCAGCTAAATAGGCTAATAAAGGCCAACAAGCTACGTAAATAAGCATGCATATAAAACCTTTAATAAACCTATTTGAATATGGTCTGACTGGTGGTATTAGTCTCAAGATATTATATATTTTATTATTTATCCTACTTTATCAATATCTTAAGGTATAAAAAACAATGAAATTGGATCAATTCTTAAAATGGAAAAATTTGGTCTCTTCAGGTGGCGAAGCAAAAATTTTTATAAAGTCCGGCTCTGTAAAAGTTAATGGTGAAATAGAAACTAGGAGAGGAAGAAAATTAAATAAGGGAGATAAAGTTATATTTCTAAAAAATGAATTAATTTTTGAATAGTTAGCTTATTCAACTCACTTTGTATTAGTATATTTTTCTTGGAGATAGTATTTTGAGAAAATCTGTAATTGCTGGCAATTGGAAAATGCACATGACTTGTGCTGAAGCTAAATCCTATTTAGAAGAGTTTATTCCTTTAATAAAAAACATAAAAGACGATCGTAAAGTTGTTATAGCTCCACCTTTTACTGCTATTTCAACCTTTTCTGATCATTCCGATTTTGATTATTTAGATATTTCTAGTCAAAATATTCATTGGGAAGATCAAGGAGCATTTACTGCAGAAATTTCTCCAAAAATGCTTCTTGAACATGGTGTCTCGTACGCAATCGTTGGACATAGTGAACCAAGGAAATATTTTAGTGAAAGTGATGAACAAATTAATAAAAGAGCAGTTTTTGCTCAATCTAGTGGACTTACTCCAATAGTTTGTGTAGGAGAAACATTAGAACAAAGAGAGAGAGGAGAAGCTGATAGAGTTATTACTAGACAGGTTGAACAAGGATTAGAAAATACAGATCCATCTAATTTAATTATTGCCTATGAACCAATATGGGCTATAGGCACTGGTAAAACATGCGAGGCAGAAGACGCTAATAAGATATGTTCTTTGATTAGGAAATTAATAGGTTTTGATGATTTAATTATTCAATATGGTGGATCTGTTAAGCCTAATAATATTGACGAAATCATGTCAATGAGTGATATCGATGGGGTATTAGTTGGAGGGGCTTCATTAGATCCTAATAGTTTTGCGAGAATTGCAAACTATCAATAAGAAAAATCCATGGCCAAAAGGCTGGGGTCAAAAAACTTCAATTATGGGAGTTATTAATTTAACTCCTGATTCATTTAGTGATGGTGGGGAATTAAACTCTTCAAAAAAAGTTCTAGATCAAGTAAATCATTTCTTGAGCAATGGTGTTGATGTTATTGATCTTGGTGCTCAAAGTACTAGACCTGGGGCTGAGGAAGTTGGATCTAATATAGAAATAAAAAGATTGATCCCATATCTAAAATTAATAAAATCTGAATTTCCAGATGTTTTAATTTCTATTGATACATTTAATTCTGAAGTGGCTTACGAAGCTCTTTTAAATGGTGCTAATTGGATAAATGATGTTACTGGAGGAAGAAGAGATATAAAAATTTTGGATGTTGTATCAAAATTCAACTGTCCATTAGTCATAACTCATAGTCGTGGTAATAGTCAAAATATGAATCAACTCTCTAATTATCAGAACGTATTGAGTGATGTTAAGTGCTCGCTTGATAATTTAATAAAGAAGGCTTTAGAAAAAAATATATCTGAAAGAAATTTAATAGTGGATCCTGGAATTGGTTTTTCAAAGGATATCATTCATAATTTGGAAATCTTGAGAAACTTAGATATATTTAAAAAATGGAATTTGCCAATTTTGATAGGTGCATCTAGGAAGAGATTTATAGGAGAAATCTTGAATGAGAAAAATCCAAAAGAAAGGGATATAGGAACACTTGCAATAAGTTGTCTTTGTTCTCAATTTAATATACACATTGTGAGAGTTCACAACGTCAAACTAAATTATCAAATTTTGAAAGTAGCTGATAGGATTTACAGAAAATAATAAATTTGTTATTCTTTAACTCCTTCGATTTTATCCTCTACCTCTTGGTATAGTTCTTTCAACTGTTCTATATTCTCATCTGAAGTTTCCCAATATCCCCTACCATTGACTTCTAGCAATGTTCCAACAATTCTTCGGAAACTATTAGGATTAAGATCCATTAATCTTTTCCTCATCTCTTCATCATTTATAAATGTTTCATTAGTTTCTTCATAGACAAAATTATCTACTTGACCACTTGTCGCACTCCAACCAAGAGTGTAATTAAGTCTGTTAGAAAGTTCTCTAACTCCTTCGTAGCCAGATTTGAGCATACCTTCATACCACTTAGGATTTAAAAGTTTTGTTCTGGAGTCTAATCTGATAGTTTCTCCAAGTGTTCTAACTTGAGCATTAGAGGTGGTTGTATCCGCTATGTAGCTACTTGGTTCTTTTCCGTCATCTCTTAATGTCTTGATCAATTTTGTTGGATCAGAATCAAAATAATGACTTACATCTGTAAGTGAAATTTCTGATGAATCAAGGTTTTGAAATGTAACATCTGCTGTTTTCATTACTGACTCAAATACCTCTCTTTTTTGATTCATTTCACCTGGATTATCGGCATTAAAAGCATATGTTTTGCGTGATAAATACATTTCTTGTAATTCATTTTCTTCCTCCCATGTTGAATTTTCTACGGCTAAATTAACATTTGAACTGTAACTTCCACTTGCATTAGAGAATACTCTCGCTGAAGCTTCTCTGATAGAAGTACCTTCTTTTTCTGCCTGTTCAAGTGAATGCTTCCTTACAAAATTAGATTCCAATGGTTCATCAGCTTCAGCTGCTAATTTAACTGCCTGATCTATTAATGCCATTTGATTGATAAATAAATCTCTAAAAACTCCTGAACAGTTAACTACTACATCTATTCTTGGCCTACCTAATTCTTCTAAAGGTATTAATTCTAGTTTGTTAATTCTTCCAACAGAATCTGGTTTTGGTTTTACCCCAACAAACCATAAGATTTGTGCCAGTGATTCTCCGTAAGTTTTGATGTTATCAGTACCCCATAAAACACAAGCTATTGTTTCAGGCCAGGTCCCTTGCTCTTCCTTTTGTCTTTCAATTAATTTGTCAACAACAGACTTTGCTGCAGCTACTGCTGCTGTAGTTGGGATTGATTGAGGATCAAGTGCATGGATATTTTTACCACTTGGCAATACACCCGGATTTCTTATGGGATCTCCACCTGGTCCTGGTAAAACATAATTTCCATCTAGAGCTTTAATGAGGCTATCCATTTCTTTGTCTGCGCAGACCTGTTCCAGACAGAAAAGTAAGTAATCAAATAATTTATTTAATTCCTTCTGATTAACTTCACTAAATCTATTTGATCTGCAGACTCTTAACCAAGGAGTAGGCAGATTTAGACCAAAAACTTTAAGTAAATCGAAAAGTTTGGAAAGAAGTGATTTTTCTAAATAAACTCTCCCATCAACAATTTTTAATGAGTTGACCATCGCAAAAATTGAGTCTCTTGCTGTCTTTATGATTTTTTCATTTAACTCTACAAATTTAAGTTCACCTTTATTGTTACCATCATAAATTTGTTCAATAGTTAGACCGATTGATTCTGCGAGTAATCCAGGAAGAGATCTTAATCCTTCTTGTTCTCTCTCTAAAGATGCAATATTTACAAGTGTTGCAACAGCTTCTTCTGCTGTTGGAGCTTCTCCAATAGTATGAAGACCGCATGGTAACAATCTACTTTCAATTTCCATCAACTGTTTATAGACATTACCAACAAATAAGTCTCTTTCATCCATTGAAAGTTCTTCTACGTCTTTTGAAGGAAGCTTTACATCTTTATCAAGGTTACATTGTTTAGAAGTCTCAACTATTGCATTAACAATTTGAATACCCCTGCTATTTTCTCTTAATTGTTGATAAGAACCAACGAGTTCACTTAGTTCTTTAAGGCCTTTGTAAAGTCCTGCATTTTCTGCTGGAGGAGTCAGATAACTGATAGTTGAAGCATATCCTCTTCTCTTAGCAATTGTTGCTTCAGATGGATTATTCGCAGCATAGTAATACAAATTAGGCAATGATCCAATGAGAGAATCAGGATAGCAAGTTTCACTCATGCCCATCTGCTTCCCAGGCATAAATTCAAGTGAGCCGTGAGTTCCAAAATGAAGAACAGCATCAGCCCCCCAGATTTTTTCTACATACGTGTAATAAGCAGCAAAACCATGGTGAGGACTAGCACTTCTTGAATAGAGCAATCTCATGGGATCACCTTCATAACCGAATGTAGGTTGAACTCCTATAAAAACATTCCCAAAATGTTTTCCATAAATTAGAAGGTTTTGTCCATCACTATTTAGGTTCCCAGGAGGTTTACCCCAATTCTCTTCAAGTCTTTGTGAGTATGGTGTGAACTCTTCGTATTCTTTTACTGACATTTTATGAGCAATATTTAACTCTGGAGAGCCATCCATCGCTTCAGGGTTATTGATTACTTTTTCCATTAATTCTTTTGAATTACTTGGAAGTTCATCTATTTGATATCCTTTCGATTTCATTTCAAGCAATACTCTATAAATTGAACCAAAAACATTCAAATATGCTGCTGTACCAACATTTCCTTTGTCTGGTGGAAAACTGAATACTGTTATGGCTAATTTTTTATCCTTTCTTTGTTTAACCCTTAAAGTTGACCATTTTATTGCTCTTTCAGCTATTACATCAACTCGATCTTGGAGCGTATGTGCCTTACCCGTAGCGTCATCACGACCAGAAAGAATAATAGGTTCAATAGCTCCATCAAGCTCTGGAATTGCAATCTGTAGTGCTACCTGAACAGGGTGTAAACCTAGATCACTATCTTCCCATTCTTGTGTGGTTTGGAAGACTAATGGAAGTGCAACCATATATGGTCTGTTTAACCTTTTTAGGGCTTCAATAGCTTTAGGATGATCTTGTCTTGCTGGCCCACCAACTAGTGCAAATCCTGTTAGAGATACAACTCCATCTACTATAGGTTGGTCCTTATTTATGGAATCATAATAAAATTCATTAACTGGTTTAGAAAAATCTAGACCTCCACAGAAGATAGGTAGTACTCTCGCACCTCTGTATTCCAATTCTTGAATAACAGCAACGTAATGAGCATCATCTCCCGTTACGATATGACTTCTTTGAAGCACTAAGCCTATTGTTGGAGTTTTGTCATCTTTAAAGTTGATATCTTTCCTATTATTTTCCCAATTTTGATATTCTCTAAGACTTTCAAACATGCAAGGAGCAAGCGGATGCCAAATCCCCAAATCTGGGAATGTTTCAGGGTCTTGAATTGTGAATTCTTCTATTTGATCTTTTATATCCTCTGAAACAACATACTTTTCAGAAATCATTAACAAGAAGTTTTTTAAGTTCTCAGTGGTACCACCTAACCAATACTGAAAACTCAGAATAAATGTTCTAGCATCTTGAGCTTTTTCTACTGGTAGATATTTAAGTATTGAAGGTAGTGTATTTAATAATTTCAACATTGAATCTTGGAAACTTGCTCCATCTGATTCTTTTTTCTTTTTTATCAAGTCTCCAATAATACTTTTAGATTGACCAAGTTGGGCCATACTAAACGACCCAAGCTTATTTAATCTCATGACCTCTGGCATGGAGGGGAAAACAATTGAAGCTTTAAGTTTGTCTTTATATGGAGACACTGCATCAACCACTTTTTGAGCAAGGTCTTCAATGAAAATTAGAGAAGCAACGAATATATCTGCATGAGCTATATCTTCTTTAAAATCTTCAAAATTACTATCATTCCTAAGTTCTTCGATAAGATAGCCGCTAAGGTCTATGCCTATTGGACCATTCATCTTATTTATTGACTTTGCAGCTTCCGTTAGGGAATTTTGGTATTGTGGCTCAAGGACAACATAAACAGCTTTTATTACAACTTTGTGTTTGTTATCCTCAACAGGAGATACTCTGCGGTTTGCTGAGCGGACCTGCGTAAACATTGATTTTCTTTAAGTATTTCTACCAGCCTACGAATGAAAAGACGTTATTGTGTGCAATATAAATAGCGTGTAACAACCTTTAAAAAAAATTTTTTTAAAAAATGATTGAAAATTCTAAAAAACCAACACCAGTACTAGTATCCGGAGCATTAGGCAGAATGGGTAGCGAAGTTGTTAATACCGTATTAAATTCTACAGATTGTGAACTTGTTGCAGCAATCGACATAAACGAAAAGAACAATGGCTCAAATATTTCTGAATTATTGAAGGTAAAAAATTGTGATGTTTTTGTTTCAAATGATTTTGAAGGAACTTTATGTTCTGTCAGTCAAAATTATAGAAATGAAAAAATTAAACCAGTACTGGTTGATTTTACCCATCCTGATTCTGTATATGAAAATACCAGATCAGCTATTGCATATGGTGTATCACCAGTAGTAGGTACTACAGGTCTAAGCCCTTCGCAAATACAAGATTTGTCTGTTTTTGCTGAGAAAGCCTCGGTTGGTGCTGCAATAATTCCTAATTTTTCAGTAGGTATGGTTCTTCTTCAGCAGGCGGCATCGGTAGCTGCCAAATTTTATGACAATATTGAATTAATAGAGATGCATCATAATCAAAAAGCTGATTCTCCTAGCGGCACGTGTATAAAAACTGCAGAAATGATTGAAGAATATCCAAAGAAATTTAACCAGAATTTAGTAAAAGAGTCTGAGTCATTGAAAGGTGTAAGGGGTGGGCTCAGAGATTCAGGAATAAATATACATTCTGTACGATTACCAGGATTACTCGCTCATCAGTTAGTAATTATGGGATCTCCAGGTGAAACTTATACAATTAAACATGACACTATTGATAGAAAGGCATATATGCCAGGAGTTTTACAGGCTATTAAAAAAATTGGTAATTATGAAACTTTAGTTTATGGACTTGAAAAATTGATTTTTTAATATGTTAATTCCAATTAATTCAAGTCAAATTTCAAAACTTATTCCTGCAGTTGGTACAGGAAGTCAATTTAAGTACGCGTTGGGGAATCCGAGAAAAATTCTTCAAAGAGTAATAGTTTCTTCAATTGGTGGATTTATCTCATTAATTATTAGTTCGACGGGAGATCAAACTAATAATTTCTGGTTATTCCTTTGTGTAGGTTTCTTTTTGTATATCATTTGGGGCCCAATTCTTGAATCAAGTAGAAAAAATTTGCAATTAAGGAAATATAAATTTTTTTCTATATTTGATGGCTATGTATCAGATATCTATAAAACAGAAAAGATTGAAAGTTCAAGAGAACAATCTAATAGGCAAGGTCGATTAGAAGTTATAGAGAACAAAAGGACTTGGTTAGTACTTGAATTAGAAGATGAAGATGGTTATTTGGAAAAATTAAGTTTTCCTATGGAAAATAAGCACAGTGTAATTAGGGTGGGTTCTAGTATTAGATGTTTAATAACATCTGATAACCGTAATTTTGACAGAGATTTTTATTTGACTGATGCTTGGCTTCCTGAAATTAACTTATGGGTTGGTGAGTACCCATATTTACTAAGACCAGCATTTGAGGAAATTTGCTATATTTATTTGAATAGTTAGTTGATGCTTATACAATTTGATGAAAAATAAATTTAATTTTAAAATTGTTGGATCAGGTCCCACAGGTTTATTACTCTCAATTGCACTTTCAAAATTTGATTGCAATATTTTTTTAACTGATTTATTAACAAAAGATAGATTAATTGATAAAGATAAAACTTATGCAATTACGCACTCAACAAGAAAAATCTTATCTAAATTCAGACTTTGGGAAAAATTAGAACCATTTTTATTTGGTTTTGATACCCTTTCAATTTCAGATAGCGTTACATCTGCTTTTACCAATTTATCAACTTCTGACTTAGATGATGATATAAGTTCTGCTGAAAATATTGGCTGGGTAGTTAAACATTCGGATCTAATGAACATATTTTTTCAAGAGATTGATAATTATGAAAATATTTTTTTTATGACTCCACAGAGATTGTCACGTAAAAAAATATTATTTGATTATCAATTCTTTTCAACGGGAGCAAACTCACTCGATAAAAAATTCCTAGATTTTGTTGATATAAAAAAATCTTATAGCCAGTCTTGTTTAACTTTTAAAGTTTCTCTTAGAGGTAATTGTGAAAAACGTGCTTACGAAATTTTTAGAAAAGAAGGCCCACTTGCATTATTACCTTTAGAAAAAAACTTATATCAAGTAATTTGGACTTCCAGTACATTAAAGGCAATAGAAAGGTTGAATTCTGATAAAAATTTTTTAATGGATAATTTAACAACAATCTTGCCAGATGAATTTAAGTTGGACCAAATAATTGGCGAATTTAATATTTTCCCTGTTTCATTATCCTTAAATTTACCAGTTTTAAATTTTAAAAAACTAGTTTTTGTTGGAGATGCATTTCATACATTTCATCCTGTTGGTGGTCAGGGGCTAAATACTTGTTGGAGAGATGTTAATACTATTTATGATCTTTTTAATAAAAATACTGCTATTACTAAAATGCAATTGATACTATTTAAATTTAAGTATTTTTCAAGCAGGATTTTAGATATTATCGTCACTATTTTTATAACTGACTCATTGATATCAATTTTTGCTAATAGAAACGTTTTTTTATTTCCAATAAGGAAATTTTCATTTTTACTTTTAAATAAATTTCTTTTTACAAGAAAATTAGTCCTAAATCAAATGACTAAATCTCTCATTTACTCAAGTATTAAATAGAATTCATGAATAGTTATGTATCTAGAGAAACGATAATTTATTTATTTAATGTATTAAATTTAGAAGAGTCTACTATTGAACTAGGTATAAAATTATCTATAAAAAATAACGCTCCATTACCAATATTATTATGGAGTTATGGAATGCTAACTATTGAAGAACTAGATAAGTTATATTCATTTTTATTTCAAAAAATAGATTAGCAATTCTGTTATAATCAGACCATATTTTAATAAAGTACAATTACAGTTTTAACTAGAGGAAATCAGGTATCAAGAAAATCTATAGAGAAGCTTGATTTATTACTATTAATACTAGAAACTATTGACTTAAATGGTATCCAGTCTCTTTATGCCTTATCAAATAGACTTAAATTAAATAATGTTTTACCAAATAAAGTGACTATTTGGAAATTAAGGAACAATAATCCATTGAGAAAATCTTATGTTACTAACAATATTAAACTTAACGAATTCGATGCCTTAATTAGAATTACAGTTGAGATGTCTAAATATTTATATCCTTATATCAGAGAGATACTGAAATCTAAAGAAGATATTGAAGAGAATGCAGTTATTTGGAATGATTTTAATAAGAGATTTATTGATTTGATTAAAGAAAGATTTAATATAGATAGTATGAAAGTGAAAAAGCTTATAAATCAAGATGAAAATGATGAGATTATTATAAAGTCTTTGCTTACTTTATCTTTTTGCATATCAAATCAGGGTTATCAAAAGTTGAAGAATTTTTTATACGATTTTTAATATGATTCAAAATAAAATATCATTTCATCAATCTTCAGCAAGTCTAGAAATAATCGGGTTGCCAGATTATTCAAATAATGAAAATAAAGATCAAATATCTATAATTTCTCAATGGAATTTAAATATAGTTGATAAACCACTTATTGAGGGCAAAATTGAACATTTAGGTCCTATTATGGATGCTTTCTATTTTTATTCAAATCTTTTAATCAAAAACGAAACCCCAATTTATGAGTCTGAATTAATCGATATAAAAGCAGATAATCTACAAATACATAATATCGTTCTCAAGAGCTCTAAACCAAATGTAAAGCCTTTAGTTTTAAAGATTGGTAATTCATTGCTTTCCGATACCATAAATTGTTTTGATCAGTTAAATGAATCTCCAAAAATAAGAATAAAAAAAACTGATATGCCTACTAACATTTCTAAAAAATTAAGATTTGGATTAAATAAAAAAGTTAAATTTTTTGATTTTATCATGCCCCCTTTTATTGCAATTTGTTCTTTATTTCTATTCTCTTCTTCTTTAATTTATTTTTATAAGCCTTTTGAAAATATTGAAAAAAAAGAACAAATAAATCAATTATAGATAGCCATTAGCATCTTAAATACAAAAGCGATACTATTAAGGTAATTTCTTTTCAGAGTAATTATTAATTTATTCTTAGAGCTTTGATGCATGGCAGATTTAAACGTCCCAAATTTTAATATTAAATCTGATAAATATATCTTTAAAAAAAAATTAAATTTAAGAAGAAAATCTAAAAGAAGACTATTTACTGAATCTTTCTTTTTGTTTATTTTTAGTGTTTCATTAGTTTATATAAATTATTTAATTCCTAATAAAAATTTGCTTATACAAAATCTACCTACTACATTTAATAAATCTTTTTTATTATTAGCGGATCTTTTTTCATATATCTACGAAATATTCTTGGTAATTTTTATTTTTACTTCTTCTTTCACTGCTCTTTTATTAATGATAGGTTCTATATACAGGTTAGTTAGAGTCTCTAAAAGAAAAACAAGACAAATTATATATAAATAACTCAGATAGGTTGCATTAAGCCACCACTTCCTGAGTCGGAATCATCATCATCATTTTCTGTTTCTTCTCCAAATAAAGCAAAAATACCAAGAGCTATGGATGAAAGAATAATTGATAAGGGTAAAATCGAAGTTTGTATTCCGACGTCTATATATTCACCCATAAAATAAATAAATTTTTATAAACCTAACCGAAATCAAACTATTTCGCGGATTTTAAATAATTATTTAATAATTTATTCTCTTTTAATGAGAAGTTCTTTATCGAAATTCTTTATTTCTCTTTCAAAAGACCCGAACCACAACATTAGTTGATCAATTTGATTTTGAATTTCAGTTACTCCTAAACCCCTTATTGTGATGATTGATAATTCTTCTCCTTCAGCAAAATTAAATTTATTTTGAACACTATTTGGTAATGAATTTTTTAGCATTTTAAAAGTAGATTTTTTTAATTTGGTCTCTAAAAGGATGTTTGGCTTTTTGAGTTTGATCTTATTAAAACCACATTTTTTTGCAAGTAATTTTAGTCTCATTATCAAAATTAAGGACTCAACGGGTTTAGGTATGGTTCCATATCTATTCACCCAGTCTGTAACTAATTCAGTTAGTTCATTATTATTAGAACATTCAGTTGCAGATTTGTAAGCCTCAAGTTTCTCTTCCCTGTTTAATATCCATGTTGCAGGTATAAATGCATTTATTGGGAGATCTATTTGTGTATCGCCAACTTCTGGTATTTCTTGCCCACTTATTTCTGAAATAGCTTCATGAAGCATTTCTATATATAAATCATATCCAATAGCATTAACCTTCCCACTTTGTTCTTCTCCTAGTAAACTTCCAACACCTCTTATTTCCATATCTTTCATCGCAAGTTGGTATCCACTTCCTAGTTCCGAAAAGTCTTTTATTGCTTTTAATCTTTGTTTTGCAGCGTCATTAATTTTATTTATATTTGGATAAAATAACCAAGCATGTGCTTGTACCCCACTTCTACCAACTCTTCCTCTAAGTTGATAAAGTTGTGAAAGTCCAAATTTGTGAGAATCTTCAATAATTATTGTATTAACTTTTGGGATATCTAATCCACTTTCAATTATCGTTGTGCATATCATTAGATCTACCTCTCCATTATTAAAAGCAATCATTGCATTTTCAAGCTCTGTTTCGTTCATTTGCCCATGAGCAACAATAAATTTTAAGCTGGGAAACATATTTTTTAATTTGATTACAGCTTGATCAATATCAGAAATTCTCGGAAGAACATAAAATATTTGACCTCCTCTATCAAGTTCTTGATTAATTGCACTTCTAATAACATCCATATCTATTTCAGATAAATATGTTTTTATTGATCTTCTTGATGGAGGAGGAGTATTTAGTAAACTCATTTGTCTTAGTCCAGATAAGCTCATATAAAGAGTCCTTGGAATTGGAGTAGCCGAGAGAGTTAAAACATCTATGTTTGTTTTGATTTTTTTTATTTTTTCCTTTTGTCTTACTCCAAATCTTTGTTCTTCATCAATAACAAGTAGTCCTAAGTTTTTAATTTCAATTTCCTTCCCTAAAATTTGGTGTGTTGCTACAACTAAATCAATTTTGTTATTTTTCAATCCTGCATAGATTTCCCTTCTCTCATTAACTGTTTTGAATCTATTAAGTAAAGAAACTTTTATTGGGTAAGGTGAAAATCTATTATTTATTGTTCTCCAATGCTGCTGAGCTAGGATTGTTGTAGGTGCAAGTAATATGACCTGTTTGCCCGATGTAATAGCCTTAAAAATAGCACGAACAGCGACTTCTGTTTTGCCAAATCCTACATCTCCACAAACCAGCCTGTCCATAGGCTTATCGCTTTCCATATCAGATTTTATCTCTTCTACAGCAGTAATTTGATCTGGTGTTGGTTGATAAGGGAATGATTCCTCTAATTCATCTTGCCAAGGACCATCTTCTGGGTATGTGTGTCCCTTCAATTTTTCTCTCTTCGCATAAAGTTTTAATATATCCACTGCAACTTTTTTGATTTGTTTCTTATTTTTATTTTTTATTCTTTCCCATTCTGTTCCACCTAATTTATTTATTTTCGGCTTTATTTTTCCGCTTGATCTATATCTGTTAACACTACCAAGTTGATCAGCTGCAACACTTATTTTCCCATCTTGATACTGAATCACTAAATAATCTCTTGAATCTCCAGTTATATTTATTTTTTCTATTTTTAAAAATTTTCCTATTCCATGGTTTTTATGAACAATAAAATCACCTGGGCTAATCTTATTAACATTTATATTTGAATTTACACTTCTTTTTTTTCTTCTTATGAATACATTATTAAAAAGAGATTGTTGTGAAAATAATTCTTTATCTGTTAGGAGGACAACTTTCCATATCGGTAGATAAAAACCCTCGATTTCATAATTGTTCTTATTTTTTATAATTAAAGGAGTTGAATTATTAATTGACTTAGATGCTTCATCAATATCATTTGGATTGTTTAAGAAACTTGTATTACATTCGTGCTCAAAAAGTAAAGTTCTAGTTCTCAATGGCTGTGCAGATAATATCCAAACTTTTTCTTTATTTTTTATATTTTTATTTATATCATTGGATAATTTTCCTATATTTTTAGAGTATGAATTTAATCTTTTATCGTTTAACAAAAACCTATTATCAATATTGACTTTAGATTCAAATTCATACAATTTTATTAAATTAAAATTTCCCAGTGAATTTAATATTTTGTCAAACATTAAATGCAAATTAGGCCTGACCTCTATATCAATATCATTATTTTCTAGGTTCCCATTTAATTCATGGGCACAATTATCAAAATTACTTTCTGAATCTAGATACCAATTATTTGCAAATTTTTTACAATCTTCTAATTCATCAATTACAAGAATTGTTTCCTTATTTATAAAATCTATTAAATTTGAGGGTTCTTTTTCAATTATTCCTAAATACCGGTCAAGATTATTTTTATTTATATCTTCTGAATTGAAGATGCTCTTTTTAGATAGATGATTTAACTTATCTTTTATTAGCAAATCAAATCCTGCCTGTATTATTTCAATATTATTGATACTCTCTAATGTTTTTTGTGTATGAGGATCATATTCTCTTATTTTCTCAATTACATTATCAAAAAATTCTAATCTTATAGGAAACTCATTATTGACGGGATAAATATCTATTATTTCCCCTCTCCTACTCCAAAATCCCTCTTTAGAAGTTACATTATCCTTCGTATAACCAAGCAAAGTAAGTTTATTTGCTAATTCTTGAATCTCGATTTGAACCCCTTTTTGCAAATCTAACTTGTTTTCAATTAATAAGTTTTTATTTATGAGATGCGGTTGTAATGATCTCTCTGTTGATATAACAATATTAAGTTCATTTTTCTCTTTTTTTATTAATTTGGATAAAACAGTAAGCTGACTAAATTCAATCTCTTTGGATTTATTAATTGATGAGTACGGTAGATGTTCTGTTGGAGGATAATATAAAACTGCTTTTTCATTTATACTTTCAAAATAACCAATCCATTTGTAGGCAATTTCTACATTAGGACAAATTAATAATATATTTTTTTTATCTTTTTTTGCGATGCTATTTAAGATTATTGATTTAGCATATCTACTTGAACCAACAATATTTAATTCATTATTTTTTGAAATTCTTTTTATTAATTCGGAAGTTATTTGTGAGTTCGAAATATAATTAACTAAAGTATTTAAACTCATTTATAGTTATCAATCTTGATTACAAATATTCGATACATTATATTAGATTTTATACTGATTGTGAATAATATTTGATGGATTCAGCTGCAATAAATTCTTTTATACCCACTCTAGATCAGGTAGATAGTTGGTATGAAATCTTTACACTTTTGCCAATATTAATTGCTCTAGAATTATTGTTATCTGCAGATAATGCTGTCGCACTAGCTTCTCTTACTAAATCCCTCGACAGTTCAGAATTAAGGTCAAGAGCCTTAAATATTGGCATAACAATATCTTTATTATTTAGGATTATTTTGATCATATTATCTAATGTTCTTCTAAAGTTTGTTCTTATTAGAGTTTTTGCTGGTTTTTATTTAATATACTTATTCTTCTCAAATGTTTTTTTTAATTCAGATATAGAAAACACTGAAAATGGGACAGATAATAATAAAAATAATTTTAGGTTCTTAAGGGTTGTAGCTCTTCTTTCAATTACTGATTTTGCTTTTTCAATAGATAGTATCACTACTGCAGTAGCGATCAGTGATCAATACATATTAATTATATTTGGAGCAGTGATTGGAGTATTAGCCTTAAGATTTACATCGGGGATTTTTCTAAAACTTCTGGATATATTTTCTAGATTAGAAACGGCTGGTTATGTAGCAATTTTAATAGTGGGGATTAAACTTTTACTAAATACGTTAATAAAAGAATCTATTCTTCCAGACTATTATTTTTATTTTTTGATTCTTTTTGCCTTCATTTGGGGATTCTCTAAAAAAGAATCTAAAACTTAATCTGAGAGATATTCTCCTACTGATGGCTTTAACTGTTGTATCAATTGCTTTTTGCTAGAAATGTTTTTGCCTTCAAGTTTTGCTTCTAACAAAATAATCGGATCAGTTTTAGTTGAAATTATTATCCCTTCATTTTCTTTTACAGCAATAATAATACCTGGTCTTGAATAATTGCTCATGAAAAGGTGTTTTTCATTTTTAATTTCATCACTACTCAAAACTTTTATTTTAAGTATTTTTAGGTTCTTGCCTCTAAAAGTTGTGTTTGCTCGTGGGTATAATCCTTTTATTTTTTGAGAAATTTCCATTGCCTCATTACACCAATCAACTCTAAAGTCTGATTTTTCAATCATTCTTGCGTAAGTAATTTCTCTTCCAAGGGAATTTTGTTTTATTAATTGAGAATTAGTATTTTTATAAATATTTTCTTCGATTAGTGATGTGGCATTTAAAAATAATTTTGCAGATAAAATACTAAGTTTTTCCGATAGTATAGTTAAATTATCGTCATTACAAATTTTAATTTTTTCTTCCAATAATAAGTCGCCAGTATCTAGTCCCTCATTCATTTTCATAATTCCTACACCAGTAAATTCATCGCCTTTTATTAGTGACCATTGGATTGGTGCTGCACCACGCCATCTTGGAAGTAATGAAGCATGTGCATTCCAACATCCAAATTTTGGGATTTCCAATATCTCTT
The DNA here is from genome assembly GCA_003281385.1 of Prochlorococcus sp. AG-347-K17. Taxonomy (GTDB): domain Bacteria; phylum Cyanobacteriota; class Cyanobacteriia; order PCC-6307; family Cyanobiaceae; genus Prochlorococcus_A. The sequence continues at coordinate 14,407 of QCCE01000004.1, read as the reverse complement.
TGGGTAATATTTTCCCGTAAGCAATAACAATAAATAGATCACAAGATAGTGATTTAAGTTCATTTATAAAATGTATATTGTCTCTGATTTTAGTTGGAGTATAAATTTTTATAGATTCTTGCTCGGCAAATCTTTTAACAGGTGAGGATATTAATTTATTTCCCCTAGATCTTTTCTTATCGGGTTGGCTAACTACTCCAATTACCTCATGCTTAGATTTAATAAAAATATCAAGGCTCGCGATTGAATATTCAGGTGTTCCCCAGAATATAATTCTCACGCGTCACCAGTTATTGATAATTCATCTACCCATATATGTGGAGAAATTCCACTTGTTGTTACTTCTTGGTTTGATTCAATATTTACTATATTCTTCAAAAGATATTTGATATCCCCCGCTACAGTAGCAGATTCTATTGAAATTTTTTTGCCGTTTTTATAGAGCCATCCATCAAATGGCAGAGAGAATGAACCTTGACTTGCTTTGACGCCAGCATGGATTGCATTTAATTCTTCAATATATACAAATTCTCCCTCATAGTTAGAGTGTTCTAATGATGTATTTAGATTTGAGTTTTCCTCTGATTTTTCAACTACTATCCAATCAGGAGATACTGAGACTTTCGATCCTAGTCCAGCGTGGCCTGTGGGCATTGTTTTAAATATTCTTGCAGTTGATTCAGAATGCATAAAATTTTCAAGTCTCCCTTTTTTAATTAAACATAGTTTTTTTGTAGGAGTTCCCTCTCCATCAAATGGTGATGAAGAAATATTCTTTTCATGAAGACCATCATCATAAATATTAAGTGATTCTGTAGATAGTTTCTCTCCAATAGAATTTTTATTAGATAAGCTAACTCCATCTAAAATGCTTCTAGCATTAAACATCGAACTAAAGGCATTAATGATCGTTAAAAAAGACTCAGGGGAAAAACATATTAAATATTTATGAGTTTTAATAGATGAATAATTTAAATGAGAAATTGTTTTATTAGAAGCGTCTTTAATACACGACTCTATATCTATATCTTCAACTCCATATCCAAGTTCTACTGAACCTGAGCTACGAGGTTTCTTATTTTTCTCTTCTGCTCTTGCATATAAATAAAGTGCAGCTTGACTTTTGGTATAACTCCGATAAGAACCATCACTATTTGCATAAACTCTCTCATAAAAACTCTCAGATAGACCATTATACGGAACAGATTTTATGGATTCATGGCTTTCTAATAGTTTTACTTCCGCTTCTCTTAAAAGAGTTAGTAATTTTTTTATACCAACAGGATTTCTTTTTTTTGAGTCCTTAACTTCAATAGGATCCTTGGCTAGTGGTGAGAATTCTGTTCTTTCATTCTTATTGCCAAAATCAGATGCAATATTTGCTTGATTTAGAGCTTTTTTAATGCCAGATTCGCTTATATCACTAGTTGTTGTAATACCAACTAAATTAGATTCGTTCCAAACTCTTATAGTTAAAATTTGCTTTTGTGATGCCTTAAGTTGTTTAGCCTCACCTTTATCTACCTGCACAGAATAATCATTAGAAAAGCTTGCACCATAATCCCATTTTTTAAGATTTAGAGAATCTGCAGCTTCTGAGATATGAGTTGTTATTTCTTTTGAATTCATATCCTATCTTCCGCCAACAGTGATTGAATCAACCTTAATATGAGGTTGGCCTACAGTTACGTTTACACTCCCACTGATGGATCCACAGAATCCAGGAGCTAATTCGAGATCATTCCCGCACATTGATATTTTTGGCATAACTTCTTTAGCCTCTCCAATCAAGGTTGCTCCCTTTACTGGTTTAGTTAATTTTCCATTTTTAATAAGATATCCTTCTTCTACTGCAAAATTAAATTGTCCTGTAGCACCTACACTGCCACCACCCATTGATTTGCAGTAAAGACCATCACTAATACTATTGATTAAATCCTCTTTCGAGTGCTCACCTTTAGCTATAAAAGTATTTCTCATTCGTGAAGCTGCAGCAAAAGAATAATTTTGTCTTCTTCCACTTCCTGTTCTTTTATGGCCAGTTCTTAATTCACCTGCCCTGTCGGATATGAATTTTTTTAATATACCATCTTTTATAAGAACTGATTTTTCGGGTTCCATACCTTCATCATCTACTGATAATGAACCAAAGGATCCCTCTGATATTCCTTCATCTATTGCTGTTACAGATTCATGTGCAATTTTTTCATCCAATTTATTCTCAAATGGTGTTGTTCCTCTCTCTATTTGAGTAGTTTCAAGTAAATGACCGCAGGCTTCGTGGAATATAACACCACCAAATTTATTAGCTAATACAACAGGCATTTGTCCCGCATCAACATAATCTGCATACAGCATGTTCATTGAGCTTTCGAATACATCATTAGCTGCTTTTTCGTGATCCCATAATCTGAATTCATGAGGCATTCCTGATGATCCAAATCTTCTACTTCCACTAGATCTATATTGGGCATCAATAGCAATCACGTTGAGTCCAACTGTTTGATGCAACCTAATATCTGAGACATAGGTTCCATCGCTGGAGGCTATAATTACCTCTTGAAGATTTCTTGAGTAACTTCCTTTTCTAGTTATAATTTTATTATTTTTTTTAAGAGACTTTGTGCTAACTAATAGTTTTTCACTTATCTCATGAATCGATGGGACTTCATTAATCCATTTTTTCTTGGACAAACTATAGTCCCTATGTTTATCTAGACCGTTAAATACTTCTCTTTTTTTATTATCTGTTATGTCTAACATCTCAATAGCCTGGGATACTGACCTCATCAAGCCATTCTTTGTCAAATCATTTGTACTTACAAATCCATCCTTTTTATCTTTGAAGATTCTAATACCAGCACCCCTTCCAAATGATGGACTTACACTTGTAATGAAATCATCTTCAGCTAGAACGCTTGAGTTGTCTGTATTCTCTATAAAAATTTCTACAAAATCAGCCCCAAGTCCTATCCCATAGAAAATAACTTCTTCTAATAAATCTTTGTTGCAACTACCAAAAATGATTTCATTTGATTTGATTTGTGACGAAAGCATATGACTTAATAAATCTTCTCTGAGTGAAAGATTATCTAATCGAAGGTTGGAAATCTTTGCTATTTAGAGGTTTTAATAAGTATAGTCTTAATAACTGGTAACCGTTTGATAAATATTTAGGTAATTTTTTAAGAGTTTTAGATACTTTATTTCTATCACTTCTTGCGATATCGGAAAGAACCTTATTATTCTCTACTATTTTATCTAATCTTCCATAAAAAGATTTATCATAAACGTCCATTACTACAGGGAAAACTCTAGCTGCAGTTTCATTTGTTTTATTAATAACAAACTGGTCGTAATCTTTGGCATCTAAACCTAATGAACTGTAGAAATCTTTTTTAATTCCCAAATCCCTTGCATACATAGTTGCAAATACAGCTAATAGAAAAAACCTAGACCATAACTTGGATGTTAATGGAAGATTATTCAAAAAATATCTAAATCTATGAAAGTAGTCAAATAGTGGGTGTGTAAAGGTAGAGCCGCCAATGGTAATTTTTTGACTTAAAGATTTAACAGTACGTGGCTGTGCTTTCATCAGAGCATCAAAGAAATCTCCATGTCTATTTTCATCCTGACACCAATTTTCAAAATAATTAAATAGTGGAAAAATTTTACTATCTGGATTTTTTTCAAGATGCTTATAAATTGCAATGTATCTCCAATAACCTATTTTTTCAGATAAATAAGTTGCGTAAAAAATACTTCTTGGTGGGAAATATGTGTAATCCTTGTTTGCTGTTAAAAAACCTAAATCTAACTGTAATCCAAAATCACTCATAGATTTATTCAAGAAACCTGCATGTCTAGCTTCGTCTCTGGCCATGTGTGCAAAACATTCAGCAAGAAGAGGGTTTTTGTCTTTAATCCTTTTGCTAAGCTCCTTGTAAAGTAAAAAACCTGAAAATTCTGATGTACAACTTCCTTCAAGAAAATCAACAAAAAGTTCTCTTGTTTCAGGATCTAATTTTTCAGCAGCCCCTTCAAATTCACTATTCCTAACAAAATGATGTCTATTGTAGTCTTTCCTAAATTCCTCACATATCGCTTCTAATTCCTCTTCATTTATTGATAAATCCATATTTTCCATTGCCTCAAAGTCTGTTGTGTAAAATCTGGGAGACAAAATTGTTTCTTTTGCCGGGGCTTTTCCTCTATTTACTTCTTTTTTATTTGTAGATTCGATAGTTGATTGAGACATCTTTAACTGTTTTGTTATTACTATTATTTACTATTATTTGTATTTTCGAGGAAAAAGTTAACTTGGTGTTATTCTTTTTTTTAATTAACTCCTATCAATTTTTGTCCATTTAATCTCTGCAATACTCTTGAAATGATTAATTTGAGGGTTATCCTTTTTTCGTCAATAAGAAATGATTCAATAATGCTAGGTTTTTGATTTGGTTTCGATAAAGAAATACTTTTTAAAGAACTTATATCGTCCTTTTCAAAAGATAACCAAAAGTTGCAAGTATCTTTAATTTCACAATTAATAACCCAACATTTATCCCCTGCTATGGGTCTATTGGTGTTTTGGAGATTTATGTAATTTATTTCTAATCCTCTTTGATTAATCTCTTCTGTTAAAGAGGGTAGTAAATGAAAATTGACAAATTCTTGAAAAGGCTTTTTCTCTATAGGGAGTTCTTTTTTGGGTTTTGGAATATTTTTAACCGGTATATCATTTCCATTTTCTATGTCAACTTTAGGAGCAGAATTATTTTGAGAAATAGAATTATTTCCTTTAATATCTAGTACTTCTGATTTTGGTTCTTTTATTTCTTCAGAATTGGATTTAGTAGCATTATCAGATATTTCATTAGTAGCTTTATTATTTGTTTCTGAGTTTTCTTCCATAAAAAATACTATTCAAGAATTATTATAAATTAAAAAAATCATTTTTTAATAAATATATTTTCTACCAATCATTATCAGCATTATCCCAATCATCCATATTATCTGGATTTGAATAATTTAAATCTTTTTTTAAATTATTATCATTCATATTTTTTACTACTCTGTAATTAACAGAAATTGTTGGTTGAGTTTCTCTTATATCCCTTTGAGGCGGCATCTCAACGTTTGGTTCCAAATTTTTCTCATTATATTGAGATCCAAAATCATCTTCCACATTTTCGAAAGCATTTTTTCTGAAACTAGTACTAGTAATAGTGGTACTCAATAAAGTACTTATAAATAACCCAGAAAAAAATGAAATGCTGATTAACTTACCTATACTTACTTCTTGTAGAGTCCATTTAAAGTATCTAAATGAAGTCTTCTGATTATTATTTGTATATAATAAAAATTGAAAAATTATTACAAAAAAAAGAGTTATTAATAAATATTTTTTCTTAAACATAATTCTAAAAATAACTTAAATTGTTTTGGTTAATATTTCCATAATGTATTTTATAAAAATTTATTTATGTTAATTCTAAATCAATTTGATACTTAAGAATATCGACTTTAATGATTTTTACTTCTATTGCATCTCCAACTTTATATGATTTTTTAGATTTTCTTCCGATTAAAAGATTTTGCCTTGATCTATATTCATACCAATCATTATTAAGAGTGCTTACGTGGACTAAACCCTCTACATTTAGTTCTGATATCTCAACAAAGAAACCATACGTTTGCACTGATAATATAAACCCACTATAAATATTACCTAGTAATTTTTCTGCTTTTCTAACTTTTTTTATATTTATCATATTAGATTTATATTGGTTAACTTTGTGCTTGGATTCATTAAGTTTATCTATCACAAACTTGTTAAATAATATTTCTAGATTTTTTGAAATTGATGAATTAAATATATCCCAATCTACTAAATCTAATGAATTACTTTCAGATATATTTATTACATTAATATTATTTTTCTTTGATTTCTTACCATTTATTATCATATTAAAAACACAATACTGGTTAATAAGATTAGTGAAGTCAAATCCAGGAATTGTCCATGGAGAAATAAATGATTTTTCTGATTCATCATTATCAGGATTTTTAGATATCAACCTTACTTCGTTGTCCTTAAATTCATTAATTAGAAGTTTATGTAGGATTCTTTTTTTATTATCATCTCCGCATAATTTAATTACTTGACTAAATGTCAAATTGCCTTCTTCATTAAGCTCTACATCATCATCAATAAATTCCGAATATTTGATGATTTCATTTGCATTAACGTAATCTATTCCTTTTGAGCAATATCCTGCGCTTTTTAAGCCATATCGATTTGAATGTGTGAACCATATTGTATTAGCTTCATGTAAAAGTGGTGAAAGAAAGGTTTGGGAATCTTCCTTATTTAATGGCTCAAAAAATCCTTTTGAATATTCAGCTGGATTGTGAATAAAAAATTCTTCTAATATTTCTATTTTATTAAGTGGCGCAGGTATTTCAACCTTGCCCTCCAAAAGATGTTTTTGTCTGAATGAAGATGAAACTTCAAATATTTTATCTAAATCATCGATATATTCCTTTATAGGTTTTAATACCCGAGAGGTTATCCTTGATTTACTTTTTCTAGATAAAAGAGCGTCAGTATGATCACTTCCAACAATAAGAGAGCACTTTACTAAAGTAAGATGAAATGACCAATCAATTATTTCATTATCACTATTTAAATTTATACAGAGGCTTATTGCTTCATTCTTTTCACCAGATTTAAATTCAGATTCATTTCTTATGGCTTCACTTAGGTAGTTTTGCCAATCATTTAATAATGGTAATGTCTCAAAGCCATTAAATAATATTTCTAGAGATTTTTTACTATTTAGATCTACTCTTTCTGCAAGATTATTTGTATGTATCCATAATTTAGTAATTTTATTTTCCCCTTGCTCTATTTGAATCATTGGGAGCATAGGAGAATTATTAGAATTCCAACTTTTGAATAAATAAGAGTTTTTATCTGTAAGGTCTATCCTCTCCCTTTTTTCTATTTTTTTTGATTCAATATAATTTAAATTGGATGATTTAAGGATATTACTTTTGGATAAAACAAAGTCCATATCATATTCCTCATTATTGTTAAGTTTTAGTTCTTGTATCACATGACCAAGTCCTTCATCTTGACCTATGGGGAATCGATCAATCTCAACTTTTACTATATTCTTATTGTCTGGCTTGAAAGTATATTTTTTATTATCTTTTGGAAGTTTAATCTTAGAAAGGATCCTATCGTCTATTGGGATTGCATATACATCATTATTGATTATTTCAACTTTAGAAAGAAGTATTTGATTTGATCTTTCAAGAATACAATCAACTATTCCTTCAGGTGATCTTCTTCTATAACCCTCTTTTATTATCCTTACTAAAACTTTATCTCCATTCCATGCATAATTAAGTAGATTTTCTTTAATGTATATATCTTCTTTGTCTTTTCCCCTTACAGCAAAGCAATAGCCTTTGCTGCTACATCTTATTTTGGCGACAAGATGATCATTATCTTTTATGCAGGTATATTCATCATTTTCATTTTTATGAATTATTTCAAGTTTTTCTAGAGCTGTTAAAGCAATGTCTAATTTATCCTTATCAGGTTTCTTTGTTATTTTTAATAATCTGCATAATTTTTTATATTCTAACCCTTCTGATTGATTAAGATTATCAATTATTGAAGATGAGGTGAACATAATCTAAATTTAATTATAAATTAGTTTAGGAGTATACACTTCATTATTACACCTTATTATCCAAGCTTAAAACTAATTATTTTCTTTCTCCTCTTCTTCTTCTTCTTCGATGGTGAAAGAGTTGATAAAAAGCCTTACCCCAATGATAAAAAATGTAATGGAAGCTATTGACTTAAGAACTACTTCAGGTAAAAAACTTGAAATAGAACCACCTGTTAATGCTCCTAGTAAACTTGCAAAAACGAGTGCTGAAGAAGATCCTAGGAAAACAGCCAATGGTTTATTTGAAGTGCCGCTTATAGTTAAAGTAGCTAGTTGAGTTTTGTCACCTAATTCAGCTACGAAAACTGTTAGAAATGTTGATAGTAATAAGCTTAAAACCATTTATAAATAATTTTTGAAAGTTTCATAAGCCAAAAATATACTTATTAATATCATTAAAGCACCAGTAAATAAAGCAAATTTACTAGGAGATATTTTTTTTGATACCCATTTACCAATAAGTACTCCTACTATGCTAGAGCTAATTAATGCTAGAGAACTTCCAAGAAAAACAATTATTGGCCTACCCGATTCAGCAGAAAGCATTAATGTCGCTATCTGAGTTTTATCGCCAAGTTCAGCAATAAAAATTGTTGTAAAAGTAGTTATAAATATAGAAAAGAAACTTTTTTCTATATTGTTTTCTTTTTTTTCTAATTTACTATTCATTTTCCTGAAACAGCAATTCTAAAATTTTTCATCTCCTTACTGTGGTATCCATAATTTGATGAAATATGTTGTTTGCAACAATCTATTAAAAATTTATCACCAGATTTCAAATACCCTTTAAATGCAGTAGAAAATTCACTTACCCGGCAAAAATGTGGTCTGGTTTCATAAATTAAGCATTTTTTATTTTCTCTGTCCAGGTTTTTACACCAACCATCTTTAGCCGTCATCGAATTTATCAAAGCTATATCTTCTTTGTTAAGTTTGTCAGCCAAATCGCTTCTTTCGTTCAAGTCGAATTTACAACAAGCCCCGCAATTTTCTATACATGTCCATGATTTCATAATTTAATTCAATCTTGTAACGTATCAGTACACTTTCGTCATTTATTTGTAAAAATAGTATCACAAAACATATTCATTAATCATGGCAACACTTATTCCTTTGGCTGTAGTTGCGTTAGCAGGACCAGCAATAATTGCTCTTGTATTCTACCGTAGATAAAAGAAATTCTTTTTGGTGACTTATCTGGAAGGTGTTTATTGGGATTTAGATGGTACCATCGCAAATACTGAAATAGAGGCTCATTTACCTGCTTTTAATAATGCTTTCAAAGACCTTGGTATTAATTGGAATTGGGATACTAATAAATATATAAAACTTTTGAAGATAAATGGGGGCAAAAATAGAATTGCTTATTACGCTAAAGCGAATAATGAAGATTTCTCAGAAGATTTAATTCTCAAAATTCATGAAACTAAGCAGTTTCATTATTTAGAAATTATAAAACAAAATGTCGTTAGTTTAAAAACTGGTGTTTTAAGATTAATAGATGAATTACATAGAAAAAAAGTAAGACAATTTATTGTTACTTCAAGTTCAAGAAGTCAAGTCAATCTACTTGTTGAATATCTTTTTAATGGCTTCAACCCTTTTGAGTTCATTATTTCAAGTGAAGACGTTGAATTAAAAAAACCAAATCCATTACCATATTTTAAGGCAATCCAATTAAGTGGTATAAACAAAAACAACTCGATTGTTTTTGAAGACTCCAACCCAGGATTGAAATCTTCCTTGGCAGCAAACTTGCCTACAATATTTGTGCCTTCAAATATCCCAATTGTTCTTGAGGAAAATATTAAATTAGATTGTATTTTAGACAGTCTTGGTGATGAGAATAATGTGGCAAATGTAATTAAAGGACCTAAACTAAAAAAATCATATGTCGACTATAACTTTCTAAGTGATTATTTAGCGTCTTTTAGTAATGCAAAAAACTAATTTTTCAAAAATTACCTACCAGTTAAATAATTTATTTTTTGGTTTTCTAAGTGATACTTGGAGATCAAAATCTATTAGTCTAATATCTGTTTTGACAGGTTATTTTTTGTTTGCAAATTTTCTTACTAAATTTATATCTGAAGGTAAAAATGAGTTGATTATGGTCCCAATAATTATTGTTTTTATTGAAATCATTATAAGAATTAAACCTGCCGCAAGTTCAAAGTTTTATTATCTATGGACCGTAGTTGATAAATTAAGAATTGGTGCAATTTATGCCGTTATACTTGAAGCATTTAAATTAGGATCTTAAAAGCTACTCTTCTTCTTCTTCTTCTTCTATAGGATAAACAAATCCTTGAGCTTTCCCAGTTAAAACTGATTTACCTAAAGATATAGCTTTTTGAGCTGCTATTGCTGCTTTCCCTTTCCAGACAGCATGCCTTTGGTTCCTTTTGCTCTTTGATTTTTTCTTCTTTGGTACAGCCATTCTTTTTCTTTATTTCCATATAATAATATAACCTTTAACTGGTTATCTCCAAAACTTTTGAGTATATTTTGTTTATATACGTCAATTTTCTAAATAAGCATATATGCTTTATTAATCACTTATAAAGATTAGTGTTTAGATCAAATTTCTCATATTCAGATTCTAAATCAAGTTATTCGGATCTTCTAGAAGATATAGAGTCAGGGAAAATAGAATCAATATTTTTCTATCCAAGGCAGAGAGAAATTGATGTTCTGTATAAAAATGGCGATAAATTTAAAATACCTATCCTTTACAACGATCAATTAATCCTTGAAAAGGCTACTGAAAATAAGGTAAATCTCACTATTAACAATAGTAGAAAAGAAGCCTCAGCTGCCAATTCATTCGCTTCAATAAGCTTATTCCTTATTTTCATATTAGCTATAGTTTTAATCTTAAGGAGTACATCAAAATTGGCTTCCAGAGCCTTTGGTTTTACAAAAAATCAAGCTAAATTTGTAACTATTGATGATGTAGAAACGAGATTCGATGATGTAGCTGGAGTCCCTGAAGCCGCTGAAGAATTAAAAGAGGTAATAACATTTTTAAAAGAACCAAAGAAATTTGAAAATCTTGGAGCAAAAGTTCCTAAGGGAGTACTTTTAATTGGCCCACCAGGAACAGGTAAAACGTTATTAGCTAAAGCAATTGCTGGTGAATCAGGAGTGCCTTTTCTCTCAATATCGGCATCAGAGTTTGTAGAACTTTTTGTTGGTGTTGGAGCAAGCCGTGTTCGGGATTTGTTCTCTAAGGCTAAGGAAAAATCTCCTTGTATAATTTTCATTGATGAAATTGATTCCATTGGTAGGCAAAGAGGGTCTGGGATCGGAGGTGGAAATGATGAAAGAGAACAAACCCTTAATCAGCTTCTAACTGAATTAGATGGGTTTGCTGATAATTCTGGGATTATTGTTTTAGCAGCAACAAATAGACCAGATATTTTAGACGCAGCATTATTAAGACCAGGTAGATTTGATAGAAAAATTGAAGTAATGCTTCCAGATTTAGATGGAAGGAAAAAAATTCTTTCAGTTCACTCACTTTCTAAACCACTTTCAAGCGAAGTTGACTTAGGATATTGGGCTTCTAGAACAGTTGGATTTTCGGGAGCAGATCTTGCAAACTTGATGAACGAGAGTGCTATTCACTGTGCAAGAGACGAATCTAAATTAATCAGTGATCTTCATATAGAAAATGCTCTTGATAAAATTACCATTGGCCTAAGAAGCTCATTAATAACTTCTTCTAATATGAAAAAAATTATTGCTTATAACGAAGTAGGTAGAGCAATTGTATCTGCTGTGAGAAATGGAATTGAATCAGTTGATAAGATTACGATTTTACCTAGATCTGGATCTATAGGAGGATATACAAAAATATCCCCTGACGAAGATTTAATTTCTAGTGGATTGATTTCAAAAAAATTATTATTTTCAAAAATTGAAATTGCTCTTGCTGGAAGAGCAGCAGAAACGATAGTTTTTGGTGAAGGTGAAATTACACAATGCTCCATGAATGATATCTCTTATGCGACAAATATCGTAAGGGAAATGGTTACAAAATATGGATTTTCAATTATTGGTCCAATTTCAATGGATTCTGATAATAATGAAATGTATTTAGGAGATGGATTATTTAGAAGAAAGCCTCTCATAGCAGAAAATACCAGTTCTAGAATAGATAATGAAATCATAAATATTTCTAAAATTTCATTAAATAATTCAATAAAAATATTGAAAAAAAATAGAGTCTTACTAGATAAATTAGTTGATATACTTTTAAATCAAGAAACTATAGATAAAAAAGTTTTTAAATTAACAACTTCTAAATTGTTGAAAGTTTGATTTAATTGATTTAAATTAAAAATTTTTCTTGATAATTAAAAACAATACAACGAGGTTATTAGTTACACTTTCATTCTTACTTATTCTTCCATTTGTACAAAAACAATGGTTAAATTTGTATTCACTCAATATTAATGATTCTTCCTTTTATTCAATCCTTTACTATTTGAGCGGAGCAATATGTCCAATTTTGGTGTATATAAACTCGTTAAAAAACTATACATACTATAGTTTTACAAAGGATAAAATTCAAAGTAAAAAAATAATTAAGGGAAAAAAATTATTATTCTTGGTAGCAATAAATTTAATATTTCTCTCTTACTTAATAGCTGATTATATATATATAAATTTTGATCTTATAATAAATTTATTTTTTGAAGGAATTAATGTACCAAAAACGGATATTCCACAGTTAATTTTTTTTATATTTTTAATTTCTATCCTATTAATTTTTAAGAAATCTAAGTTTCTTTTAAAAAAAATAATATTGGTAAATTTTATTTTGATTTCTCTGTATCTTTGGCATCTTCAAATTAATAATATTAGTGTTGATGATCAATTTCATATTTATAGATATTTTGGTTTAAATGACTTAAGTTTAATTAATCTTTTTATCCTAGTCGCGATAGAAATTTCTTTTTATACGTGGTCTTTTTTATCATATACAACTAATTTGAGCGATTGGCTCGTGCCCAAACCTCAAAAAAGAGATTTTATCCCCTTTTTGAATATATCTATTTTTTATTTTTTTATAGTTATTTACTACTCATTACTTACTTAAATGTTTCTAATTCTTCTAAAGCGCAGAAAAATATTCCTTACTACCTTTGGGGTCCTCTAACATTGTTTTCTCCCCGGGGGTCCAGTTAGCTGGACATACTTCATCGGGGTTTGCCGCAACGTATTGATAACCTTGAAGAATCCTTAGCGTTTCATCAACATTTCTTCCTACAGGAGCCTTGTTAACAGTCGTATGCATAACTACTCCTTCGGGATTGATAAGAAATAAACCTCTATCAGCTTCCCCATCATCATTTAGAACATTGTACGCCTGGCAAATTTCTCTTTTTAAGTCAGAAACTAACGGATAGTTAATATCACCTATACCGCCTTCATTTCTTGGGGTTTGTATCCAAGCCAAATGACAGTGTTTGCTATCAACTGATACCCCAAGTATTTCCGTATTAAGTGCCGAGAAATCTTGGTATCTATCACTAAATGCAGTAATTTCAGTTGGACATACAAATGTAAAATCTAGTGGGTAAAAGAATAGAACAACCCATTTACCTCTAAGACCTGAAAGTGTAATCTCCTTAAACTCTTGATCATATACTGCTGTAGCACTAAAATCTGGTGCTTCTTGGCCAACTCTTAAGCTCATGAATAAATTTGTCCTTATTTAAATTATGTATGGTCTGATTGACCGTAATTAGTATTATAATTTTATTAATAATGAATTAGCAAGTTTTTTTTTAATTCAATGAAATGGCACTATTCCTTTACTAGGAAATTTACAATTTTGAATCACAATAAACTTTTAAAAAATCTCAAAAAGGAGTTAATTAAATATCCCATTAACAGGCTTGACAATAAAAATTCGAATTAAAAGAAATTTTTTTTTATTTAAGATTCCTTAAAATTTAACTCTCTATAATTTAGAAGATATTCTTTTTAATGTTTTTTAATTATGGCTAAATATATTGAAAGACTAAAGGAAAAAGTTAAGATAAAAAAAATTGATTCTAATCAGCCAATTGGAGCTTGGATTTTCGTTGTAATTTTGAATATAGTCGGATTTGCGGGTTATTTTTACTTAAAGGTAAATCATATAGAATTAGGTAGTTAAAAACTTATCTTATTTCCTTCTTAATTGAACGACAAAAATTTTTAAGTCTTTCATTTCTCGTTAAGTCAGGTAAAGTCCAAATTGATTCTGTTTCAGGTAATGGATCTTTGCTCCATTCTTTGAATTCTTCCATTATAGAAGCACTATTTAATTTTGATGAATATTGTTTCCGTTTTTTTAAATATTTTCTTATTACTGTAAGGTTTGCCTGAATATATTCCCTCATAATAAATACTTAATCTTATATTAATTTATCATCTATCAAGTTCTACTTTAAAGAAAAGATTAATTAGACATTTTGAACTGCTTGAAAAAGTCCAAACGAATAGCCTCCTATTAGGATCCAGCCAAGTACGCTAGATATTATTGTAGATCTTCTATTATGTCTCCTTAAAGCTGATTCAATCATTTCATTAACTTCATCTCTATTAAGGTATTCTTTCTTGGAGTCTTTTTTCATTTTTTTTTCTTTTAACAATAAACG
>QCCE01000003.1 GCA_003281385.1 Prochlorococcus sp. AG-347-K17 | reverse complement strand
TGATGATTGGAATGATGAGAATTTTTACGATGATCAAAGCGATACAAAGACATTTTCCAGAGAATCAAATTCTTATGAATCTGCTAAACAGCATTCAAAAAGACCTTTAGAAGCAATTTCTTTAAGGCAACCAAAAAATTTACAGACAACTGAGCAAAAAAAATTACCTTATGTGAAAGAGATTAAGGAAGAAGATTGGCCAAATGAAATGGACTTCAAAGTTGAAAGATGGCAAAGAGCGTCAGAAAATGAGAATAATACTTCGAGAGATCAATCAATTCAACAAGTTCAATCAAAATCAAGAAATCTTCCTAGATCAAGAAGAAGAAGAGTATAGTTTCGTAAATTCTTTAATTCCTGAATAACCTAGTAAAGTTTCTAAATTTGGATTGAAAACTTCCCTTATAATTGTTAAGGGTTTTTTGTCTCGAAAAAATCTGTAATTTCTTGACCAGAAAGGACCTTTAAAGCAAAATTGATCTTCTAACCATTTTGCATTGACAAGTGAAATACGATCAACTTCTCTAAACAATTCTGATCTGTCTTGTGTTAAATTTTTCCAAATTGGTTCTTCTTTGGCTTTTAAATTTTCACTCACTTGATCTGCATTCCACCAACTTTCTGCCCATGCTAGATTTTTATTATTGCTTTTGATCCATACTTGTCTTCTAATTAAAGGGCCATTTAACTGATTCAATTCTGTTGGGCCTTCTTGAGTGGATAGAGGATCTAATTGCATTGAAATTAATTTAATTTTTGTCTCTTGATTAGTTAAAAGCTGCAGATGTCTAGTTGGACTTCCATCCCCAAGCAGCATTAATTTCCACGGACCAGATATTTTTGGTAATGAATTCTTTACTAAAAAATTAGAGGCTTTTTCTTCCCATAAAATTTTTGGTGATTTAAAAAGTTTATTATTCAGTGCTCTGACGGAGTGCTTTTAAGATGATAACTTTTTTTGAGCAAAAATATTTGCCTTATCTTTTTTTATCTCTCTTATTTTTAGCCAAACAAGTAAAGCAGTTAAATCAGCTTTGCTTACCCCAGGAATTTTGGAAGCATCACCAAAATTTTTTGGCTTTATCTTATTCAAATTTTCTCTAGCTTCTAAAGATAATGTATCTATCTTTTCATAATTTATTTCTTGAGGCAGAGATTTACAGCTTTGACGATTTATTTGTTCAATGTTGTTTTTTTGTCTTTTCAGATAACCCTCGTATTTAATATCTATTTCAACACCTTCTTGTATTGAAGAAGCTATATTTTTTTTAGTCAAATTATATTTAATTAAATCTGAATAATGAAAGTTTGGTCTTTTTAAGAGTTCTTTCAAAGTTGTTGAGCCTTTGATTTTTGATCCCGTTACTAATTCTAGTTTTTTTGCTATTTCATCCGTGTTTTTTAAACGAGTGTTTTTTAATCTTAATTTCTCTTCTTCAAGGAGTTTCATTTTTTCTTGATAGACCGACCATCTGTTCTCATCAATTAGTCCTATTTCATAACCTAATGGGGTTAATCGCCTATCTGCATTATCTCCTCTAAGGGTCAACCTGTATTCACTCCTACTAGTGAGAACTCTATATGGTTCTTTGAGATCTTTTGTAATTAAATCATTGATCATTGTTCCTATATAGCTGCTTTCTCTAGTGAAGATTATTGGATCTTGTTTGTTTAGTTTTCTTGTCGCATTGACTCCGGCTACTAGTCCTTGTGCTGCTGCCTCTTCATAACCAGTAGTTCCATTAATTTGTCCAGCGCTAAATAAATATTCAATTTCTTTCGTTTCGAGTGATGTTTGGAGTTGTGTTGCAGGTATATAGTCATACTCAACAGCATAAGCTGGTCGCAACATTTTACATTCATTTAATCCAGGTAAGGTTCTTAGAAG
Source organism: Prochlorococcus sp. AG-347-K17 (assembly GCA_003281385.1). Taxonomy (GTDB): domain Bacteria; phylum Cyanobacteriota; class Cyanobacteriia; order PCC-6307; family Cyanobiaceae; genus Prochlorococcus_A. The sequence goes on along the minus strand of QCCE01000003.1, from coordinate 168,356 downwards.
TTCTAATTGAATATTTTCAGGTAAACCTGTAGAGAATCCTTGAACATATATTTCAGGGGTATTAATTCCTTCTGGTTCTAAGAAAATTTGATGTGATTCTTTATCAGCAAATCTAACAATTTTATCTTCAATTGATGGACAATATCTTGGGCCTTTACTATCAATAAAACCGCCGTAAATGGGAGTTAAATGTAAATTGTCTCGAATTAGTTGATGTGTTTTGGAAGTTGTTCTTGTGATATGACAACTAACTTGGGGCATATTATTTTTGATATCTGGATCAAACGAAAAATATTTGTCTGCTGCAGTACTTGGTTGAATATCTAATTCATCAAAAATGATACTTCTTTTATCAACTCTTGCTGGAGTTCCTGTTTTTAAACGTTCTGTTTTGATACCAATTTCGTGTAAATTTTGAGTAAGACCTTTTGCTGCTTGTTCGCCAGATCTCCCTGCTGACATTGATTTATTTCCAATCCATATTCTTCCTTCTAAGAACGTACCAGCTGTGATGATAACTGATCTTGCTGAATAATAACTACCAAAGAAAGTCTTTACACCCTTTATTCTTTTTTTTATGATTTTTTTTGAGTTCAATCCAATTTCTTCAGTTTTTGCAATATCAAGTCCAGTAATCATTGCTTCTTTTAAAGATAAATTATCTGTATTTTGTAGTATTTCAATCATCTTTTTTGAGTATTCTCTTTTATCTGTTTGAGCTCTTAATGCCCATACAGCTGGGCCTCTACTTGCATTTAATATTCTTTTTTGTATAGCTGTCTCATCAGCTAATTTACCAATAATTCCACCTAATGCATCAACTTCATGTACCAACTGACTTTTTGCCGGCCCGCCAACTGCAGGGTTGCAAGGTTGCCAGGCAATCCTATCTAAATTTATTGTAAATAAGGCTGTAGAAAAGCCTAATTTTGCTGTTGTTATAGCTGCTTCGCATCCTGCATGTCCTCCTCCAATAACAATGATGTCAAAAGATTCATGTGTTGAGTGATGATCTTGCATTTTAGGATCGATTTAATTAGCTAAATTCCTAAATCTCGTAAATTGAGGTTCAAATAATAATTTAACAGTTCCTACGGGTCCATTTCTATGTTTAGTGACAATGATTTCTGTAATTCCTTTATCTTCAGTCTCTGGATTATAGTATTCATCTCTGTAAATCATTAATACTAAATCTGCGTCTTGTTCAATAGATCCTGATTCTCTTAGATCACTTAACATTGGTCTTTTATTCGTTCTAGACTCTACCCCTCTACTAAGCTGAGATAAAGCTACTACTGGAACTTTTAATTCTCTGGCCATGCTTTTGAGACCTCTTGTTATTCTTGAAAGTTCTTGCACTCTATTATCAGGGGTTGATCCTTCCATCAACTGTAGGTAATCAATCACAATTAATCCAAGTTCTTTTTTTTGTTCAGCTATTAATCTTCTGCACAGAGATCTCATCTCTAAAACACTTAAATTAGGCTTGTCATCAATAAATATTGGTAATTGACCTAATGAATTGATACCTTCTCCGAGTAATGGCCATTCATCTTGCTGTAATCTTCCTGTTCTAAGCCTTCCACTCTCGATTCCAACTTCCATAGAGAGTAATCTATATGTCAACTGTTCTTTACTCATTTCAAGGCTAAATACACACACAGGTAAATCTTGAGATTGTGCTACATTTTTAGCCAGGTTAAGAACTATTGAAGTTTTACCCATTGAAGGTCTTCCAGCAACAATGATTAAATCACTTCTTTGAAAACCTTGAGTCATCGCATCAAGATCGTAGAAATTTACGGGAATTCCAGCTACTGAAGTACCTAATGACCTTGACTCTATTTCATTGAAAGTACTTGTAAGGATTTCAGCTGCTTGAGTCAGACCTTTTGAAGGCTTTTCTTGACTGATTTCAAATATTTTTTGCTCTGCTTTATCAAGAACTTCATTAGTATCCTGAGTCTGATCAAAACCTAGTTGAACCACTTCATTTCCAGATCTGATAAGTTGCCTTCTCATGAATTTGTCGTTAATTAAATTAGCAACTTGTTCTATGGAAGCTGTAGAGGAAACATTTTCAACTAGTTCTACTAGTTTGCTGTTTCCTCCAATCTTTTCTAGTGATCCATTATCTGCTAACCAAGCACTCATTGACGTTAAATCAGTTGGTTTACCCTGGGTATGCAACATTAATGCTGTTCTATAAATCTCTTGATGGGCATTTATATAAAAAGCTTCAGGTTTAATTAAGTCTGCAATTCTTCCGATCGCGTCTGGATCAAGAAGTATGCCCCCAAGAACAGCTTCCTCTGCTTGAACGTTTTGAGGAGGTACTAAGCCAGAGTTTTCACTATTAAAATCCTTTTTAAAATTTTTATTTTGCCCATTATTTGGAAAAGGTACGGAAACCATATCTTTAATTGCTTAGATATATACTCTGGCTACTTTTCAAAATAATGCAACAAATTGATTAACTTGTTACTTCAATATTTACTTCTGCATTTACTTCTGGATGTAATTTTATTTTTGCAGTAAAGGAACCTAAATTATGAATATCAGGAACCGTAATGTTTCTTCTATCAATTTCTTTTTTAGTTGCCGCTTCTATAGCTTCGGCAACATCCCCATTGGTAACCGTTCCAAAAAGGACACCATCTTCTCCAACCTGTTTTTTGATAGTGAACCTACCTATTGTAGATAATGCAGTTTGGAAATCTAAAGCTTCTTGCTTTAATTTATCAGCAGCAAGTTTTTCTTTTTCTTTCTTCCTTTCAATTTGTTTAAGGACTGCTGGTGTTACATTCATTGCCTTGCCATAAGGTAATAGAAAGTTTCTTGCATATCCAGGTGCTACTTCAACTAAGTCACCTTCTTTACCTAGTGATGCGATTGATTCAGTTAATGCGACTTGTACTCTTTTAGCCATAAAAATTTTGAACAATATAGTTAATAATAAGACCTAGAGGGTAACTTTATTTTTTTTGCAAGACCAAATTTCGCAAGAATCTTAATATGTTCCCATGTTAGATCTATCTGACCTCTAAATAATCCTTGTTTTGCTGAGTTGGGAAATGCATGATGATTATTATGCCAACCTTCTCCAAATGTTAATGCAGCAACCCACGCATTATTTTTAGATGAATCACCACTTTCAAATGGTGCTTTACCCCAACAATGCGTGGCGGAGTTTACTAGCCAGGTTATGTGATAAACAACGACAAGTCTCAATGGAATTCCCCAAAGGACCATAGCCCATCCTCCAACTCCTAATTTTTGACCTATTGCGTACAAAGAGAGCCCAATAGGAATTTGTAAGAATAAAAAATATTTATTTAGAAATCTATAGTATGGATCTTTGATTAAATCTGCACTTAGTTTTGGAACTGCTTTTAGTGCTTCAACGTCTTTAAACATCCAACCCATATGACTCCACCAAAACCCCTTTTTACTATTGTGATGATCTACTTCAGTGTCTGAAAAAGAGTGGTGATGCCTATGTAAACCTACCCAATCTATTGGTCCATGCTGGCAACTTATAGCTCCACAGGTAGCAAAAAATCTTTCTAACCATCTTGGAACAATGAACGATCTGTGTGATAACAATCTGTGATATCCAAGGGTGACTCCTAAACAAGCAGTTACCCAGTAAAAAAATAATAGTGAAGTGATTGCAGGGAAACTCCAAAATTTTGGTTGTATAGCTACAAGAGAAAGAACATGAATTGCAACCATGAAAACTATTGTTCCCCAAGTTTTATGTAGTCTTGGAGGATATTTTTTTGAATGGCTGGAAGGTTCCAGTAATTTGTCTGAGAGTTCTATAACTTTTTCAGCTGGAACAGGTTTTTTCAATTTTGCTGTTTCTTGGAAAATTACTGAATTCATGATATTGAAATACTATTTTCAAAATTACCGATATGTAATATTATCATACTATATTATTGATAAGTTTAATTATCTGTGAGTCTCGGATATCGCGATAAATTATCTAGAGGTCGAAGGGCTATGGCTCATTTGATACACCTCTGGCATGAAAGAAATGGATGGTCACATAGAGTTTTGCCATTGCTGTCTGAAGTTCTTGATTTAGGTAAAGTTCACAATTCGCAAATTTCTAATCTTAGGAATGGGAAGTTATCTTCACCAGGTCCTGAAGTTTTTCTTGCTTTAGCTCAAGTTAATACGATTCTTGATCAAGGTATAGAAAAAATCAGGGATCGTTTTGAAAGTGATTACCCAGAGTTATGGAAATCTTTGGAAGAGTCTGCATTACCCTTAAAAAATGATTCTGGTAATCCATTGTCGGCTGGGGAGTTGTTCGAGATATTTTCAGGATTAAAATCTCTACCTTCATCTTTTGACTGGTACATAGAAGATGAAGAAGCTTCTGCTTTAAGTGATGCCCTTTCAGTCCATTTTTGTCAGAATAAGGCTTGGAGATCATGTAAAATTCAGGTAATGGAAGCCTATGCTGTTAATAAATCTACCCGTCGAGAACGTTTTGCTGAGGTAATAGCAGGAATTAGGGACTATACGGCGGAAGAGTTAGATGGAGAACTACTTGATTTATATGAGGCTTCAAAAAAACTCTCTTATTTTCAGGGTAGGGGACCTAATGCTTTCCTTGTAGAATTAAGAAATTTAGTTTCTAAAAAATAATTTGAGTTTTCATAATTGATGACACTAAATAATAATTTAAAACTTGCTGAAAATGCTGTTCTCTCTATTGAAGAGAGTTTAAGTAATGTTTTCAAGGAAAGATCTAATCAGGTTTTCCTGAAATTAGAAAATATTTTGACAATTTTTAAGGAAGAAAAAGTTTCAACTAGTCATTTTAATCAATCCTCTGGTAGTGGTTATGATGATATATCTAGAGAAAAAATTGATGCGGTTTTTGCAAGATTGTTTATTGCTGAAAAGGCAGCTGTGAGGATGCAATTTGTAAGTGGAACGCATGCAATAAGTTCAGTCTTATTTGGAATTCTTAGGCCTGGAGATGTGATGTTATCTCTAACAGGAAATCCATATGACACATTAGAAGAAGTGATAGGAATCAGGGGAGGAGGTAATGGCTCACTTAAAGATTTTGAGATTGAATATAAGCAAATCAATATATGCGAGAATTTTGATTCTTTTGAAGAAAAAATTGTTCATTCTTTTAAAGAAAATTCATGCAAATTAGTATTTATACAAAAAAGTTGTGGATATAGTTGGAGAAAATCTCTTACGAATCATCAGATAGAGAAAATTTGTAGTCTGATTCATTCTCTAGATCCTAACTGTATATGTTTTGTTGATAACTGTTATGGGGAGCTTGTTGAAGATTGTGAACCAATTTCTAAAGGGGCAAATATAGTTGCTGGATCATTGATTAAAAATTTGGGAGGAACAATTGTTCCTACTGGTGGGTACGTTGCAGGAGATGCAGAATTGGTTGAGATGGCATGTTCAAGATTAACCTCACCAGGTATTGGTTCTTCTGCAGGAATAAATTTTGGACTAGGAAGATTAATTTTGCAGGGTTTATTTTTAGCTCCACAAATTGTTCATGAATCACTAAAAGGTGCTGATATGGTTGCAGCAGTTTTTAAAAATTTGGGATTTAAGGTTTTACCAGAGCCAGCAACTTATAGATCTGATCTTATTCAGGCAATAAGATTGAATAATCCTTATTTGGTACAAAAAGTTTGTCAATCTTTTCAAAATTCTTCACCAGTAGATTCTTTTCTTAATGTTGTTCCATCATCAATGGATGGATATGATTCAAAATTATTAATGGCAGGAGGTACATTTATAGAAGGTAGTACAAGTGAATTTTCCGCTGATGCTCCTCTAAGAGATCCTTATAATATTTATGTTCAAGGTGGTTCTCACATAGCTCACATCAAAATTGCATTAATTCGATTATTATCTGAATTATTGGAGGAAAAATTAATTTCAAAGGATTCTCTACTTCCTTTATCTACTTAATCATGTCTTACCAGTTTCCAGATAAACTCAACTATGCTGATACTCATGAATATGTTTTGGAAGAAAACGGGTTATTAAAAATTGGCGTTAGTGAATTTGCTATAGATCAATTAGGAGATATTGTTTTTGTAGAGTTAGCTGATCAAGGGGCGACTTTAGAAAAAGGTGAGACCTTTGGAACAATAGAATCAGTTAAGGCAGTTGAGGAAGTCTATCTACCTTTTTCAGGGGAAATAGTATCTGTAAATGAAAGTGTTATTGAGAATCCTGAGCTTTTACAGAATGATCCGATTGGAGAAGGTTGGTTAGTCATTTTGAAACCAGAATCAAAAGCATCAATTGCTGATTTGATGACTTCTGAGGAATATCAATTAAAGGTTGTACCAAAATAAGGCAAACTTTTTAAAAAGAGCTATTTTAAAGAAAAATATCTTAATATGGCATCCAAATTCGGGTCTGATTTGTTTATAGATAGGCATCTTGGGTTAGGAGATAATGATGAAAAAATTATGCTGAACAAGCTTGGTTTTAATAATATTGATCAATTTATAAATAAAGTTATTCCTGAAGATATTCAGCTTAAAGATAAATCTTCAGAAATATTGCCCCAAGGTTGTTCAGAAATTGAGGCTTTAAATGAATTAGAAGAGATTGCGAATAAAAATACTAAAATGAGATCACTTATAGGCCTTGGTTATTATGACAACCATATGCCTAGAGTAATCCAAAGACATGTTCTTGAAAATCCAAGGTGGTATACGTCTTATACTCCATATCAAGCAGAAATTGCACAAGGAAGGTTAGAAGCTCTATTTAATTTTCAAACGATCGTTTGTGAACTAACAGGATTTCCTGTCGCCAATGCATCTTTGTTGGATGAGGGTACTGCTGCAGCAGAAGCCATGGCCATGAGTTTTTCAGCAAGAAAAAATAAATCTTCAAAAGTGTACTTAGTAGAGTCAAATGTTTTTGATCATACTTTTAATGTTCTACAAACCAGAGCAAAACCTTTAGGAATATCTTTAAAACGCTTTACTCAAAGCAACCTTCCTAGTCATGAAGATGTTTTTGGAATGTTGTTGCAGTTACCTGGTAAAAATGGACAATTATATGATCCTACATTCTTAATATCCCAAGCACATAGATCAGACATTATTGTTACGGCGTGTATTGATCCACTAGCACAAGTTTTGATTAAACCAATTTCTGAATTTGGTGTTGATGTAGCAGTGGGGAGTATGCAAAGATTTGGTGTTCCAATGGGTTTTGGGGGCCCCCATGCAGCATATTTTGCTTGTAGCGAAAAATATAAAAGGCTGATACCTGGAAGAATAGTTGGGCAAACTTTATCTAAAAATGGAGAAAAGTCACTAAGACTAGCATTACAAACAAGAGAGCAACATATTAGAAGAGAAAAGGCCACTAGTAATATTTGTACTGCTCAATCTTTGTTAGCCATAATTTCTTCTTTTTATGCTATTTATCATGGACCCTCTGGATTAACGCAAATTGCCAAGAGATTAGTTGAGTTGAGAATAAATTTAGAATCAAGTTTAGCTGCTTTAGGTTTTGATATTCCTAATGGGATTAGATTCGATAGCGTTGATGTTTATTCTGATCACTCCCAAAGGATCCATAATGAAGCTTTAAAAAATGGCTATAACTTAAGAATTTTGCCGTTGGGATCAACTGTTGAAAATTCAACTGGCTTTGGGATCTCTTTAGATGAGCTGAGTAATGAAAAAGAAATAAAAGATATTTTGACTTTCATAGCAAACCTTATAGAAAAAGAAGAAGATTTAGAGCATATAAAATTTGATAAAGAATTTCATCTTGAAAGTTTAGCTTTGAGATCCAGTGCATGGATGCAGCAAGATATATTCACAAATTACCAAAGTGAAACTGAATTAATGAGATATATATTCCGACTTGCAGAAAAAGATTTTTCTTTGGTAGATGGGATGATTCCATTGGGAAGCTGTACCATGAAGTTAAATTCTGCAGCAGAGTTAAATCCAGTATCTTGGGCTAATTTATCTTCCATTCATCCTTTTTCCCCACCAGATCAAACTAAAGGTTATTCAAAAATTATATCTGACCTAGAAAAATGGATAAGTGAGATTGTTGGTTTAAAATCAGTTTCTTTTCAACCAAATGCAGGCTCTCAAGGAGAGTTTGCAGGTTTATTGGCAATAAATTCTTATTTTGAATCAAAAGGTGAACTGTTAAGAAAAAAATGTTTAATTCCAAAAAGTGCTCATGGAACAAATCCTGCTAGTGCAGTTATGGCAGGTTTTGACGTGCTAACTGTTGAATGTGATGACGAAGGAAATATTGATTTTCAAGATTTGTCAATCAAGGTCAAGAAATTTGATAACCAAATAGGGGCTCTTATGTTGACTTATCCCTCCACTCATGGAGTTTTTGAATTACAAATCAGAAAGATATGTGATTTAATTCACTCAGTGGGAGGATTTGTCTATTTAGATGGAGCAAATTTGAACGCTCAGGTTGGATTATGTAAACCGGGGAATTATGGTGTTGATGTTTGTCATTTGAATTTACATAAAACATTCTGTATTCCGCATGGAGGTGGTGGTCCAGGAGTGGGTCCAGTTGCCGCATCAGAAACTTTAAGCCCATATCTTCCTACTCATTCTTTAATGGATAATAATTTATCTATTAGTTCCAACTACGTATCTTCTGCCAAGCATGGGAGTGCAAGTATTCTTCCAATAAGTTGGATGTACATAAAAATGGCTGGTCTCAGTGGTTTAAGGAAAGCAACTGCGCATGCAATTTTATCTGCAAATTATATTGCGCATTCTTTAAAGCATAAATTCAAGATTCTTTATAAAGGTAAAAATAATTTTGTCGCACATGAATGTATTTTAGATTTTAGGGATTTAAAATCCAAAACTGGTTTGAGTGTAAATGATTTAGCTAAACGATTAATAGATTATAGTTTTCATGCCCCAACTATAAGTTGGCCTGTTCCAGAGACGATAATGATAGAGCCTACTGAAAGTGAAAGTTTGGTTGAATTGGATAGATTTTGCGAGGCTATGCTATTGATTGGAGAAGAAATAAGCGAAATAGAAAAAAATGTTGCATTAAAAAATAATAATGTAATAATTAACGCTCCCCATACGCTGAAAGAGTTAATTACTGATAATTGGCATTATCCTTATTCAAAAGAAAAAGCGTCTTTTCCTTATAAAACTCCAACGTCTATTAAGTTTTGGTCTTCAGTTTCTAGGATCAATAATGCATATGGCGATCGAAATTTAATTTGTTCTTGCAATGTAAATCAAGGCCAGACTTTCGAAGAAAAAAAATGTGCCTAAAGGACTAGCGTCCTTACAATTACTTAGTTATTATCAGTGAGAATAAAAATTTAATATTTTCTTATAGAATTTTTTTAAATTTTTTTATTAAAATATTCGAGCATCAAATTTTTTGGGGTATTTGAAGCTATGACCAAAGATTTTAAATCTGGTAATGTTAAGCATCTGCCAGTTAAAAACGTAGATTTACCAAATTTTGTCAATAATTTTTCAGGAGATAACTCAAAAATATGTTCCATTGAGGGAACTAATGTTATTAGAGTACCCTTTGGTAAAAAATTTTCAAAGAAAAAAAGGCCCGAAAAGAATCAAAATATCGCTACTTTAATACTTCCTTTAAGTTCTTATAATAATCCCACGCCTCCACACGTAGCATAATTAAGATTGATTTTCATCTATTCCTTTGAGAGTATCTGCATAATAATTTTGCAATTGTAGTGTTGCTTGATTCCAATCCCATTTTTCTGCTTCGTTTCGTGCCTCTTTTCTCATAACTTCTCTTTTATCTCCATTCTCTAGAATTTTTTTTGTCGCTTCAATCAAACTTTGTTCCCCATTATCTTTTTCATCAGGATCATATAAACAACCATTAATCCCATCGCTAATAATATCTGGAATCCCACCCTTGTTTGCTCCGATAACTGGACATCCTGCTGCCATTGCTTCTAGTAAAACTAACCCAAGTGTTTCTGTACTAGATGGAAATAAAAATATATCTCCAGAGGCATAGGCGCTAGCAAGTTCATCGCCAGATAAGTATCCTATGAAATTTGTCTTTGTATTTTCGAAGATTTTTTCAAGCTGGTTTCTATATGGTCCGTCACCTACAAGTGCTAGGCAAGCATTAGGAATACTTTCTAAGACTGGTTTAATTCTCTCAATTTGTTTTTCTGCTGATAATCTTCCTACATAAATTAATAAGTAATTAGCGTCGTTATATTCCCCAAATAATTTCTTTCTCATTTTCTCACTTCTCAAATCTGGTCTGAAACTGAAAGTATCTACTCCCCTTTGCCATAGAGCAGTCCTCTGAATACCTTTATCTTTTAACTCATTGACCATAGCGGTGGAAGTACATAAATTTAACAAGGCTTGATTATGAGCTGCTTTCAGTAATTCCCACAAAAGTGGCTCTAACATACCCATACCGTAATGTTCCAGATATTTTGGAAGATGAGTATGGTAACTGGCAATTAAAGGAATATTATTAGTTTTCGCTAACCATATGCCACCTAAGCCAAGTACAGCTGGATTAACAACATGTATCAAATCTGGGTTAAATTTTTCTAACTTATCTGAGACTGCAGGACCCGGTAAACCAAGCTTCAACTCTGGGTATAAGGGTAATGGCATTGCAGCAACTCCAACTACAGATGCACCCATATATGATTCTGGACACCCTTCTGGACAAAAAATTATAACTTCATCACCATTTTTTATTAAAAATTCAATCGTTTTAGTCAGTCTTGTAACTATGCCATCAACTTTAGGTAGAAAAGTTTCAGTAAACAATGCAATTTTCACTTTCTTAAGGTAACTATTTTAGAAATTTTAATTTGTCTTTATTGCCTCAGCTTGTTTTTTAGTCCAGGATGAAACACAAGGTATGCGCTTAAGATCACATCTATTGGAGTATTTTTTGGCAACTTCAACAACTTCTTCTAATAAGCCATTATCAAGAGTCGTTGGGTTTAAACCTAATTCTATAAAACATTTATTATCAACAATTAGATCATTTTCTACCGCTTCATTCCTTGGATTTGGTAAATAATTAATATCAGCTCCTGTTAGAGAAGCAACTTTTTTAGCTAGTTCTCCAACTTGATGACTCTCAGTCATTTGATTAAATATTTTGACTCTTTCTCCAGATTCTGGAGGATTTTCAAGAGCAAGTTGTACGCATTTTACAGAGTCTTTTATGTGTATAAATGCTCTTGTTTGCCCGCCTGTCCCGTGAACACTTAATGGATATCCAATTGCAGCTTGCATTAGAAATCTGTTTAAAACAGTTCCATAATCTCCGTCATAGTCAAATCGGTTTGTCAATCTAGGATCTTTTAAAGTTGCTTCTGTATTTGTTCCCCAAACAATGCCTTGATGTAAATCAGTAATCCTTACAAGATCATTTTTGTTGTAGTAAAGAAATAATAATTGATCTAAGGTTTTAGTCATATGGTAAACACTACCTGGGCTTGCAGGGTGTAATATTTCTTCTTCAAATCGGCTTCCATCTGGTTGTGGAACTTCAACTTTTAGATAACCTTCTGGAATTGTTGCACCTCTATGTGATCCATATCCATAGACTCCCATTGTTCCTAAATGAACAACATGAATATCTAAATTACTCTCTACTATTGCAGCAAGAAGGTTGTGGGTGCCATTAACATTATTATCCACTGTATATCTTTTGGTGAAACTGGATTTCATCGAGTAAGGTGCTGCTCTTTGTTCTGCAAAATGAATCACGGAATCTGGTTTTTCATCAATCAGCAAATTGAGCAATTTTTGATATTGTTTAGAGATATCCATATTAAGAAATCTCATAGGCTTACCTCCAATCTCTTCCCATGCAGAGAGTCGTTCTGTTATCGAAGCAATTGGAGTTAAAGATTCTACCTCTAGATCAATATCAATTTTTCTACGACTTAAATTGTCGACAATAATAACATCATGATTTTGCTCTGCTAAATTCACCGCACAAGGCCAACCGCAAAAACCATCTCCACCTAGAACAATAACTTTCACTCAGAACTCCAGAATTAAAAGATTCATAATATATTTATTAAATTACTACAGTGTGCTTCCACTTTGCGAAAAAACATTGTAAATAGTTTCAAATCTTCTTTCTTAATATGATAAATAAAAGCAAATAATAAATTTTTACTTTCTTTTTAAACTTTGCTAAATAAAGAGAATTAGATAGATATGTTTTTTTCCGGCGAACTTGCAACTGCAAAGTCTTGTTTTTTAATTCTTCCTGCCAGAAAAGCTTGTCTGCCAGCTTTCACACTATAATTTATCGCTTGAGCCATTAGAGGAGGATTTAAAGCTTGTGCTATTGCACTATTGATTAAAACACCATCAGCTCCAATTTCCATTGCTTGAGAAGCTTCGCTAGGCACTCCAATTCCTGCGTCAATTATTACTGGTACTTTTGCATTCTCAATAATTATCCTTATATTTGATAAATTTAATAAACCTTGTCCGGAGCCTATAGGCGAGCCCAATGGCATTACAGTTGCACAACCAATTTCTTCTAGTCTTTTTGCAAGAATAGGATCTGCATTGATATAAGGAAGTACAGTGAAACCCTTTTTTATTAAAATTTCGGCTGCTTTAAGAGTTTCTATTGGATCTGGTAGCAAATACTTTTTGTCAGGAATAACTTCTAACTTCACAAAATTATTGTCTTCTTGACCAGATAATTTTGCAAGTTCTCTACCTAAAATTGCTATTCTGACTGCTTCATCGGAATTAACACAACCTGCTGTATTAGGAAGCATCCAGTATTTTTCCCAGTTGATCTTTTCGAGTAAATTTTCTCCGGTCTGATCATTTTTAATTCTTCTAACAGCAACGGTTATAATTTCCGTTTCAGAATTTGACAAACTTTCCACCATATCTTGAGTAGATTTGTATTTGCCAGTACCAACCATTAATCTACTGGAAAATTGTTTTCCACCAATTAGTAAAGAAGAAGAATTTTCCATATTTAAAATCCCTTATCTTTAATACCTTTATAAGGTTTATAATTGTTTCTTTTTTCTAACTCCTTGCTTTTTTTAATTGCTGTTTTGTTTTTTGGATCTATCACCAATACCTTTTGATAAGTTTCATATGCCAAGTCGTACTCAAGTAAACGCTGTTGTGCTGATGCGAGGTTATTTAGGGCTATAGGATATTCTGGAAGTGATTTTATTGCAGAGTTATAGTGTTTAATTGCTTTCTTAAATTCATTTTGAGCAGCATAAGAAAATCCTAAAGCATTATTTATTATCGCTTTGGCTTCATCAGGTTCATTTTCATAATTTTCAATTGCTTTTAAAAAAGTTTTAGTAGCTTCAGAATATAATCTTTTTTTTATCTGAATAGACCCAAATTCATATAATTCTGTAGCTTGAGTGAGAGAATCTAAACCTTTTTGCTCGAATTTTACTAAATTTAATTCTTCACTTCTTGTTTTTAGAAATTGTCTGAATACAAAAATAGAAATTATTATTAATACAACAAAAAGAATTATTAAATAAGATTGGAAGGAAGATATTTCCATTATTTATATTTATTTTTTCTAGATTATATTCTTTTTCTACTTGCTAAGGGAAGAAACAATTTTTTCAAAACACTTAGGATCGTTTAAGGCTAATTGAGCAAGCATTTTTCTATTTATAATAATTTCTGAATTTTTCATGCCATTTATCAACTTGCTATAGTTTGTTCCATTTATCCTGGCAGATGCGTTAATTCTAGAAATCCAAAGTCTTCTAAAATCTCTTTTTCTTCTTCTTCTATCTCTATAAGCATTACAAAGAGCTTTCATCACTCTTTGATTTGCAGTTCTGAAAAGATTTTTGTTTCCACCTCTAAAACCTTTTGCAAGATTTAAGATTTTGTTTCTTCTTTTTCTGGCTATGTTGCCTCTTTTTACGCGTGCCATGAATTTTTAATAAAAATTGGTTAAAGATTTATGCGTATGGAATCATTAATCTTACATTATCAGCATCTCTTTCATCAACTACTGCTTTTGTTGATAGATGTCTTTTTAATTTAGAGCTTTTATGATCAAGTAAATGATTATGGAAAGCTCTTCTTCTCATGAATTTACCCGTCGCAGTAGCTTTAAATCTTTTGGCAGCTGATTTACGAGTTTTTAGTTTAGACATTTAAGTCAAATGTGTTTAATTAGGATAATCTAAACCTTTATACGCATTGGTGCAAATTAAAGTTTTTGATTGATAAAGAAAGTTCTAACTTATGAAACCTAAATTAGCCTTTTTATACTTATTTTTAGGATGTATTTCTCTCTTTTTAATAAATATTAAATTTACTTCAAATGTCAAAGGAGAAGAATTGCAAAAGGTTGAACTCAATAATGAAATTAAAAAAGGAAAATTTTTAATTGGTTTAAAGCAATATTTAGGCGGGGAGAATGACAGCTTTTCAAAAAAAAAGAATATTAATTTTATTACTGATAAAGGTTTTTTAAATCTGATATCGTCCAACGGTATTAAACACAAATCAAAAGAGATTAATATTAGTTGGGTGGATATACCTATCAAAAATCCAAAAACAATCGAAAGAATTGTTTTTGGTCCTTTTGCTAGCTATGAATCAGCAAAAAAACAAGCAGAGAAACTTAAAGATAAAGGATTTAAGACGACTGTTGCCTACCCTAAAAATTGGGAAGTATGGATTCCATTTGAAGATGATCTTACAGAGTTTGAATTAAAAAATAAGATTTCTAGAAAAATAAAAAATTTTCAAATTACTCCTTTTCTTAGAAGTGAATACAGTCTTATGAAACTCGAAGGACCTATATATATTTATGCTCAAGAGGACATAAAAATAAATGGTGTAAATTTTGGCAAAAATTTTTATTTATTAAAAGATTTATATGGAACTTGGACTTTAGTTCAACAAATTGAATTTGATGATTATTTGGCAGGTGTTTTGCCATATGAAATTGGACCGAATTCTCCTTTAGAAGCACTCAAAGCTCAAGCAGTTATTGCAAGAACTTGGGGAATATTTAATTCTGATAGATTTAATATGGACAAATATCATTTATGTATTACCACTCAATGTCAAGTTTATAAACCTCCTAAAACTATAAATAAAAACGTGAAAAATGCTATAGAAGCAACCTCAAATTTAATTCTCACTTATAGAAATCAACCAATTAATGCTTTTTACCATGGTTCTAATGGTGGTGTATCCGCTACTGCAGGCGAGTCTTGGCAAATTCAAGATTATTCTTATTTCAATTCGATCATTGATGGTTCTAGATCACTAAATAAAATTTTTAAACTTCCAATTACAAATGAATCTGTTTTAGATAATTTTTTAGATTTTGATAAAGAACAGTTTTATGGGAGTAATCATTCTCTTTTTCGATGGAATAAGAAAATTTCTAGTCTTGAAATTAAAGAAAAGTTAACTAAAAACAAACTTATAAATATTAATGACAATGTTTTGGATATAAATTCTATTGAACGTGGGGCGAGTGGCAGAGTGACAAAATTGGAAATACGAACGGACAAAGTTAATAAATCTATTGTTCTAGTTAAAGATGATATTCGACGGGTACTAAATTTTATACCTAGTAATTTGTTTACTATTAATAAATTAAGTGATGATTTATGGCTTTTGAGAGGAGGAGGCTTCGGTCATGGTGTAGGTTTATCTCAGTCTGGAGCGATTGAAATGGCTAAATTAGGATTTTCTTATGAACAAATATTGAATCATTACTATCGAAAAGCAAAACTGAAAAAATTTGAGATATTGTCTCAATGAAAGTTAAGTAAGTAAAATTTACTTTTATGAGTAAGGGTTTTTATAAAAATCGAAGATTGAAGTCGTTTATATTTCTTAGTGCTTGTTTTTTTATAGCTTTTATTCCCCATGCTTTCAATATCGAAAATTTATTTTACTTTATATTTACTCTTTCTTTTGTGATTGTTTTTTACGGTCTAATAGTTATTTCTAAAAATGTCAAAAGGAACAACCTTGAAAACCTGGTAAGCAGAAGAATTAGTAATAAAGAGTTACCTGTGCTTGATATTTTAGTCGCTGCTAGAGATGAAGAGAATGTCATAGCAAGATTAGTTGAAAGATTATTTAGTTTAGATTATCCAACAAATAAATTAAATATATACATAATCGATGATGGTAGCTCTGATAAGACGCCTTTAATTTTAGATCGATTAGCTAGACAATATGACAAGCTAAAAGTCATAAGTCGTTCTCCAAATGCAGGAGGAGGAAAGTCAGGAGCTTTGAATTATGCCTTAAAGTTTACTCATGGTGAATGGTTATTAGTTTTGGATGCTGATGCTGAGTTAAAACAAGATTCTTTGATAAGGTTATTTAGTTTTGTAGAAGAGGGTGATTGGTCTGCAGTTCAACTAAGAAAATCAGTAACAAATGTAAGTAAGAATTTTTTAACTTCTTGTCAGTCAATGGAAATGGCTATGGACGCAATCTTTCAATATGGAAGATTATCAGTTGCTGGAGTTTCTGAATTAAGGGGAAATGGCCAATTAATTAAGAAAGAAACATTATTGGCATGTGGTTCTTTTAATGAAGATACAGTTACAGATGATCTTGATTTGAGTTTAAGATTATTATTATCAAAATCTAGAATTGGAATCTTGTGGGATCCTCCAGTTATGGAGGAAGCAGTTGAGAATTTAAATGCTTTATTAGCGCAAAGGCAAAGATGGGCAGAGGGGGGTTTGCAAAGATTCTTTGATTATGGAGATCAATTATTTACTAATAAAATTGATTATTTGCAGAAATTTGATATAACTTACTTCTTCATCTTGCAATATGCACTACCAATTATTTCTATTGTTGACTTAATGTTCAGTATTGCTTTATTAGATTCACCAATTTACTGGCCTATTTCATTTACAGCTTTTATGTTATCTGGAATTGCTTTTTGGTACGGTTCTTCTTGTAAAAGCGAAGTGCCAGTATTGCAAAAAAGCAATTTTTTGATGGTATTTGTCTCGGTTTTTTATTTATCACATTGGTTTTTAGTAATCCCTTGGGTAACAATAAAGATGTCTATTTTTCCTAAAAAGATACTTTGGCGAAAAACTATTCATACTGGAGTTTAATTTATTCATCAAGGTCTATAATTTCTCCATTAAAAAAATTTGCTAAGTTTTTTGAGCTATCATCATAAGTCTCCTCGTTAGATATTTTTGGTGATGATTTAGTTTTTGGTTCTATTTTTTTTAATTGTTGAAAATTATTTACTTCATTTTGGGTCATTTCTGGAGTATTTGTTGGGTTACTTTTATTTAAATTTTTGGTTGAGAAATTAAGTATTATTTGATCTCCAAAAATCTTTTTTACAGTATTTTCAATTATCACTTTTCTGCTTTTAATCATTTTTTCCCAGTTTGGAGATAATGCAATTGTTATTTTCTCCGAATCAAAACTTTCAAGTTCGGCTTGTTGTGAAAGTAACATTCTTGTTGATGGCAACTGTACTTTAGAAAGAATTAATTCCCATTTATCTTTTAAATTATTTGATCCAGGATTATTTTGGTTATTATCAGAAATATTTTCAATACTTTCTTTTTCACGAACTGTGAATTTTTCTAATTTTTCGTCTTTTTTCTCGATCAATTCATCGCGAACTATCTCCTTTTTGATACTTGGTTTTTGACTTTCATTAGAAATATTTTCTTTATTAAAAATTGCAATGTTTTTTCTACTTTCATGATTCTCCTCAGTCGTATTATTTTTACTTTCTTGCTTATTTTTAAAACTATTTATCTCTTGATTACCTAGAAGACCAGTTAAATGTATTTCAAACCAAAGTCTTGGATTATCACTTGATTTGATTTGATATTCAATATTTCTCAGATTATTATGCCAATTAATTATTGTTGATTTATTTATTGTTTTTGAGATTTTATCCAATTCACCTTGAAATTCATCAGAGGTATAATAAAGATCTGAATATTTATTATTTGTAGTGTGTAATAGTAGATCTCTTGTTATATTTAATAATCCGATAATTATTTGAAGTGGTTCGTTTCCTGCATCATATAGTTTGTTGCAGGTGATAATTAATGACTCTGGATTATTCTCAACTAATGATTTAATCAGATTTGTTAATTCACTTTCAGATACTTCTCCTAGGAGGTTTTGGATATTATTAATTGTTATTCCTTCTGGTAAAAGATTCAATTGTTCAAGGAGGCTTTGTGCATCTCTCATCCCTCCATTAGATCTTTTTGCAATCATTTTTAAGGCCTGCACTTCATACTCAATGGATTCTTTTTCGGCGATTTCTGATAAATGTTGAAAAATATCACTTGGGCTTATTCTTCTAAAATCAAACTTTTGGCATCTACTTTTTATTGTATTTAATACTCTCTCAGGATTTGTCGTTGCAAGGATAAATACAACTCTTGATGGCGGTTCTTCAATAGTTTTTAGTAAAGCATTTGAAGCTGCCGTTGAAAGCATATGACATTCATCAATAACATATACTTTCCATCTCGCTTGAGTAGGTGCAAATCTCGCTCTTTCTATAATTTCTCTTATATTTTCTACTCCTGTATTTGATGCTGCATCAATCTCGATAATATCTAGAGCGCTCCCATCTGTAATTTGGCTACATAAGTCACATTTGCAACAAGGAGTTATCGTAGGTTGGTCGAATGCCTGGCAATTTAGAGATTTTGCAAATATTCTTGCACTTGATGTTTTCCCAGTCCCTCTTGGACCATTAAAAAGATATGCAGGAGCAATTTTTTTTGTTAGTAGTGCTTGTTTGAGTGTAATGGATATAAATTTTTGTCCAACTAGTTCATCTAAGTTGTTTGGTCTATATTTTTGATGAAAAGGCTTATGATTATTTGGCATTTTCAAAAATTAGAAAAATTCGGGATTCAATTAAAAAAATTAAACTCTAATTTTATGCAGACTCTTTAATAATTCTTTTTGATCCTGAAGGTAGTTTAACAATTTTAGATGAAAACAAATTATCTACCATTTTTTTCGTAATTGTGAATTCTTTTACATTTTCTTCAGAAGGCAAAGTGTACATTATGTCTAGCATTAGCTCTTCAATTATTGATCTTAGTGCTCTTGCACCTGTTTTTCTCTTATATGCTTCATTTGCTATCGCTTCAACAGAATCAGTGTCAAATGATAATTCAACATTATCCATACTTAGCAAAGTTTTGAATTGCTTTACTAATGCATCTCTTGGTTGAGTCAAAATAGATTTTAAAGTTTCTTTAGTAAGACGATCTAATACAGCACAAACCGGAATTCTTCCAATAAATTCTGGAATTAGGCCATATTTCACTAAGTCATCTAATTCTAAATTTTTCAAGGAATCTCTTGGGTCTACTATTTTTTTTGTATCAACTTTGTTTTGATCTGAATTGGTGGTAAATCCTATAGAGTGTTTACCCATACGCTTTTGAACGATATCCTCTAAACCTATAAAAGCTCCCCCGCAAATAAATAATATTTGACTTGTATCAATTTGGATGCAGTCATGATAAGGATGTTTTCTTCCCCCTTGTGGTGGCACATTGGCAATTGTTCCTTCAAGCATTTTTAGTAATGCTTGCTGTACTCCTTCACCAGAGACATCTCTAGTAATTGAAGGATTCTCGCTTTTTCTTGCAATTTTATCTATTTCATCAATATAAATAATTCCTTTTTGAGCAAGTTCCACATTCATTTCTGATTTCTGCAGAAGTCTTAAAAGTATGTTTTCAACATCCTCCCCAACATATCCAGCTTCTGTCAAAGTCGTTGCATCAGCTACTGCAAAAGGAACATCCAAAAACTCTGCTAAAGTTTGAGCCAATAATGTTTTTCCACTTCCAGTAGGGCCGATGAGTAAAATGTTCGATTTTTGTAATTTAGTTGCTTGTGAATCTGTTGCATTGTTATTTTTACTATCTTCTTTAACTTTCCAAGCTAATCGCTTGTAATGATTGTATACGGCTACTGATAATATTTTTTTTGCAGATTCTTGTCCAACAACTTGATTATCTAGAAAACTTTTAATTTCTAATGGCTTAGGAATTGAGGTTAATTCTAAAGGAACAGATTTTTTTGGATTATCAGTTGGTAATTTCTTTTTTACTTGCGGAGAGTTGTTTGTGTTCGCTTGATTATCAAGTAGTTCTTCATCGAGAATTTCATTACAAAGATCTATGCACTCATCACAGATATAAACCCCAGGACCAGCTATAAGCTTTCTTACTTGGTCTTGTGATTTACCGCAAAATGAACATTTAAGATGGGCGTCGAATTTAGCCATCGATTATAAATTTTTAAAAGTGAAAGGTTTTAAATATTCCCTATTCACTAGCATTGCTTATAAATATCGATTCGTCATCATATTCTTAAAAAATCAGTATTCCTTGTCACTTTTTGATAACTTTATCAATTAATCCATATTCGACTGCTTCTGAGGGAGATAAAAAGTAATCTCTTTCTGTATCTTCATTAATTTTTTCTAAAGGTTGACCAGTATGTTCTGCTAGAAGCGAATTTAATGTTTTCTTGAGAAAAAGTATTTCTTTAGCTTGTATTTCAATCTCTACTGCTTGACCTTGTGCAC
Organism: Prochlorococcus sp. AG-347-K17; assembly: GCA_003281385.1. Taxonomy (GTDB): domain Bacteria; phylum Cyanobacteriota; class Cyanobacteriia; order PCC-6307; family Cyanobiaceae; genus Prochlorococcus_A. The sequence goes on along the minus strand of QCCE01000003.1, from coordinate 147,710 downwards.
CTCCTAGAGGTTGATGAATCATAATCCTAGAATTAGGTAAAGCCAATCTTTTCCCCTTTGCTCCTCCAGAAAGTAGAAATGCCCCCATACTTGCCGCTACTCCAAAGCATATTGTCACTACATCAGGGGATATTTGTTGCATAGTATCGTATATGGCCATTCCTGCAGTTACTGAGCCTCCAGGAGAGTTAATATATATTTGTATATCTTTTTCGGGATCTTCCGCTTCAAGAAATAGTAATTGTGCAACAAGTGAATCAGATACTTGATCATTAATTCCAGTACCTAAAAAAATTATTCTCTCCCTCAGTAGTCTTGAATAAATATCAAAAGCTCTTTCTCCTCTACCTGATTGTTCTATAACAGTAGGAACAGCAGCAATAGTTTTATTATTACTTTCGTAAGAACTTATTGAGCTTTGGATTAAATGTTTTTTTTCTGAGTTCACAAATTAGTTTTTCGTCTTATAAGTAATTTAAGGGGTTTTTGTTTAATTAGTAGGAAATTTCATAAATTATTGTTTTTCTTTTTTATTTTGAGTTTTTGTAGTTTTTGTCGCAGTTTTTGTGGTTTTTAATGTTTTGGAAGTTTTGGTAGCTTTTGTTGTTTTGGATGTTTTGGTAGCTTTAGAAGATTTTGTAGTTTTTTCTTTTACTTCAGAATTTTCTTCAAGCCAAATTATTAATTTTTCTTTGAGTAAATCGTTAGTTATTACTTCTGTTAATTTTTTAATATCTATTTGTTTTGAAGATTGAGATATTGCATCTTCATATTCTTTCATTTTTAAATCAATTTCATCTTTCTCAACTTTTATGTTTTCTTTTTCAGCTAATGCTTTTAGAGCTAAATTTCTTTGAACATTTTTTTCAGCCTGAGGCCTTGTGGATTCCGCTAATGACTTAACTAATTCCGGAGTGAAAGTAGATTTAACATCAAGACCTTGTTGAGCAAATCTTTGAGCGGTTTGTTCAATATTATTTCTCACTTCTATATCAATCATAGATTTTGGAATCTCAGTAACCAATTCGTTTGTTAAGGCATCTAGTAAAGCTTCAATTTTGATATCTTTTTGAGTTTTTTCAAAATTGTCTCTGAGTTGTTTTTCAATATCTTTCTTTAACTCTTTTAATGATTCCTTATTTCCAGATTGTTTTGCAAAATCGTCATTCAGCTCAGGTAACTCTTTTTCTTTAAGATCCTTAAGATTTATTTCAAAGATTGCTTCTTTGCTTCTTGAATCTTCATGAGAATAATCTTCAGGGAATTTAAGGTTAAGTGTTTTTGTATCACCAATTTTCATCTTTACGATTCCCTCAACGAAGCCAGGAATCATTTTGTTTTTTTCTAACTCAAGATCCATTGATTCACTTGTACCACCATCAATCTCTTTACCAGAATCTTTATATTTACCTTTGAAACTAACTACAGCAATATCGCCTAATTTTGCTGCTCTGTTGGTAACTGGAATAATGTTTGCAAACTGATTTCTAGATTTTTCTAGAGCTTCATCTATTGACTTTGGATCAAATTTTGTTTTTGAGATTTCAACACTAAGTCCTTTTGATTTTTTTAGTTTTAATTCGGGTGCAACATCAGTTTGAAGAGTAACCTTAAGTGATTTTTCAGGACTAAACTTTGCAAGTAAAGATTCAAATCCATCTACCAACTCTGGCTCACTAAGTGGCTCTATAGATTTGATTTTCAATGCTTCTTGCCAGGATTTATCAATGATTTTCTCTAGAGCAGAAGCATGTAATTGTGTGATGCCAATTCTTTGGATTAAGACTTGTTTGGGAATCTTACCAAGTCTAAACCCTGGAATTTTAGCCGAACGACTAATGGTACTGATTGTTTCATTTACACACGTTTTGCATGTCTCAGATGGTATTTCTAATTCGAACGAAATTCTACTTTGAGGCAGAGGTGTTGTTTTGACTATTAGTGCATCTTTAGCCATGTTTTTCTAAGTTATTACTATGAGCCGAATCTTAATTATTTCACATTATGTGATTTCCTTGAAAGTTAATTTTTTGATAAAGTAAAAAAAATAGTCAATCTATTTATAAAAATCATTTTAAAGTGTGAGACAATCTCCGTATTTGCCTAATAGGCCATTAAAAGTTGCTGTTTTAGGTTCTTCAGGTGCTGTGGGATCCGAATTGCTAAAAATTCTTGAACAACGTGATTTCCCAATATCAGAATTGGTATTGCTTTCATCAGAGCGGTCAGAAGGAAAAAAAATTATTTGGAAAGATGAAGAATTAGTTACAAAAAAAACAACTAAGGAAGAATTTAAGAATCTTGATTTAGTTTTGGCTTCAGCTGGTGGAAGTATCTCAAAAAAATGGTTGTCTACCATTATTGATCAAAATGCTTTACTGATAGATAATTCAAGTGCCTTCAGATTAGATAAGAACGTACCTCTAATAGTCCCTGAAGTTAATGCTAGTGAAGTCCTTAATCATTACGGGGTAATAGCGAATCCAAACTGCACTACCATTTTGTTGACATTAGTTTTAGCTCCATTAAATAAACTTTCGACTATTCAAAGAGTTATTGTCTCAACATATCAATCTGTCAGTGGTGCAGGCCAACTGGCGATGGAGGAACTAAAACTTTTAACTGAACAATATCTTCAAGGAAATCCTCAAAAAAGTGAAGTTTTGCCATACTCCCTTGCTTTTAATTTGTTTCTACATAATTCTCCTATGCTTTCAAATAATTACTGCGAAGAAGAGATGAAAATGGTTAATGAGACAAGGAAAATATTAAATATTGCTGATTTAAAGCTCTCTGCTACATGTGTTCGAGTCCCAGTACTGAGAGCACATTCTGAATCGATCAATATTGAATTTGCCGATGTAGTTGAGCCCAAAGATGCTCTTGAAGAATTAAAAAAATCTCCTGGAATTGAAGTTATTGAGGATTACAAAAATAATAGATTTCCCATGCCTAATGACGTTATGGGAAGGGATAATGTTGCTGTTGGCAGGCTAAGAACTGATATAAGTCAGTCTCATGGATTAGAATTATGGTTATGTGGAGATCAAATAAGAAAAGGAGCAGCTCTGAATGCTGTTCAAATAGCTGAGTTATTAATTCCAAAAAAATGATTACAGACAAAACTGAGTGTAATAATCCACTATTTGGAAGAATATTGACTGCAATGGTTACTCCATTCACTGAGAATGGAGATGTAGACTATGAACTAGCCATAAAACTTTCAAATTATCTTTTTGAGAACGGTTCCGATGGAATTGTATTATGCGGTACTACTGGAGAATCTCCGACTCTTTCATGGGCGGAACAACATGATTTATTTATTGCGGTAAAAGGATCTTTGGATAAAAGCTGTAAAGTAATAGTTGGCACTGGTAGCAATTGTACAAGCGAAGCTGTAGAAGCTACAAAAAAAGCTTATGAATCTGGTGCTGACGGTGCTTTGGTTGTTGTTCCTTATTACAATAAACCGCCCCAAGAAGGTCTTTATAAACATTTCAGTTCTATTGCTAAATCAGCAAAGGATTTGCCTCTTATGCTCTACAACATTCCTGGCAGGACAGGATGCAATTTATTACCTGATACTGTGAAGAAACTTATGGATTTCTCAAATATTCTCAGTATTAAAGCTGCAAGCGGTAGAATAGAAGAAGTAACAGAACTAAGAGCTATTTGTGGCTCTGAGCTCTCTGTATATAGTGGCGACGATTCATTGTTACTTCCAATGTTATCTGTAGGTGCTGTAGGAGTAGTAAGTGTTGCAAGTCATTTAGTTGGATTGCAATTGAAAGAGATGATTTATTCTTTTCAAAGTGGAAAGGTTTCCTATGCTCTTGCTATTCATGAAAAACTTCAGCCTCTTTTCAAAGCACTCTTTATGACTACTAATCCGATCCCAATTAAGGCTGCTTTGGAGCTATCGGGATGGGATGTAGGTAATCCTAGAAGTCCTTTGTCACCATTAACCAATGACATGAAAAAGCAACTATCTATTATCCTGAAATCCCTATAATAGGGATTATATTTAACTTGATAATTAAATTTAAATAAACCTTATTTGATTACAAGCAAGCCTTCATAAATTTCAAAATTATGCAATCAAGTACAAATTCAACTGTGAATAGATCTACTCATGATTCATCTAGATCTAAAAATAATACGCCAGCTCTACGGGTAATACCTCTTGGAGGACTACACGAAATAGGAAAAAACACTTGCGTTTTTGAATATGGTGATGAATTAATGCTTGTTGATGCTGGTCTAGCTTTCCCATCTGATGGTATGCATGGCGTAAACGTTGTTATGCCTGATACAACTTTTTTAAAAGAAAATCAAAGAAGAATAAAAGGAATGATTGTCACCCACGGGCATGAAGATCACATTGGCGGTATTTCTCATCATCTAAAGCATTTTAATATTCCGATTATTTATGGCCCAAGACTGGCAATGTCAATGCTTAGAGGAAAAATGGAGGAAGCAGGGGTAGCTGATAGAACAACTATACAGACAGTAAATCCAAGAGATGTTGTAAAAGTAGGACAACATTTTTCTGTTGAATTTATTCGAAATACACATTCTATTTGCGATAGCTTTTCTTTAGCAGTTACAACACCTGTTGGCACAATTATTTTCACGGGAGATTTTAAGTTTGATCATATGCCGGTAGATGGAGAGCAATTTGATATTGAAAGAATGGTGCATTACGGAGAGAAGGGTGTTTTATGCATGTTCAGTGATTCGACTAATGCCGAAGTTCCTGGTTTTTGTCCTTCTGAGAAGACTATCTATCCCTCTTTAGAAAAACATATTGCAGAGGCAAAAGAACGAGTTATCCTTACCACTTTTGCTAGTTCTGTTCATAGAGTGACAATGATCTTAGAATTGGCCATGAAACACGGAAGAAAGGTCGGTTTGTTAGGTAGATCGATGATTAATGTTATTGCGAAGGCAAGAGATATTGGTTATATGAAATGCCCAGATGATTTGTTTGTTCCTATCAAGCAAATTAGAGATTTGCCAGATAGGGAGACTTTATTATTAATGACGGGAAGTCAAGGAGAACCCCTAGCAGCATTAAGCAGAATCTCTCGTGGTGAACATCAGCATGTTCGTCTTAAGACTACTGATACTGTAATATTTTCAGCCAGCCCAATTCCTGGTAATACTATTTCTGTTGTTAATACAATAGATAGATTAATGAAACTTGGAGCAAAGGTTGTTTATGGAAAAGGTGAGAATATTCATGTTTCTGGTCATGGTTTTCAAGAAGATCAAAAGTTAATGTTGGCACTCGTAAAACCTAAGTTTTTTGTTCCTGTTCATGGAGAACATAGAATGCTTGTTTGTCATGGCAAGAGTGCACAAACTATGGGGGTTCCAAAGGACAATATCTTAATTATTGAAAATGGAGATGTAGTTGAGTTAACACCTAATTCTATTCAAAAGGGTGATCCTGTAAAAGCTGGTGTTGAACTGCTTGATAACTCTCGAAATGGGATAGTAGATGCTCGAGTATTAAAGGAAAGGCAGCAATTAGCTGGGGATGGTGTAGTAACTGTTTTAGCTCCTATTAGTACAGATGGGAAAATGGTTGCTCCTCCCAGAGTTAATTTAAGAGGAGTTGTTACTACTGCAGAGCCAAGAAAAATGTCTATGTGGACAGAACGAGAAATAAGCTGGGTCTTAGAAAATAGATGGAAACAATTATCCAGACAAACTGGGCCTAATAATTTTGAGGTAGATTGGATTGGTGTACAAAGAGAAATTGAAAATGGTTTATCGAGAAGAATGAGAAGAGAATTACAAGTTGAACCACTTATTTTGTGTTTAGTTCAACCTGCTCCAAGTGGAACTCGTGCTTATATTCCAAAGATTACCGAAGAGCAAAATTTCTCCAATAGAAATAGAAATAGAAATAATAATAATTTCCATAAGAAATCAAATAATAATCATCCTAATAGTTCAAATAACCCACAAAATACCCAAAAAAGTCCAAAAGTTTCACAGAAACCCACAGCTGAGACTGCTACCGAAGATTCATTTGAAGGTAGAACAAGAAGAAGAAGATCTGCTGTAACATCTTAACTTTTTTCATAATTTATATAGTTTTTATCCCAAACAATTTTTAAAAACTCTTGCAGATCAATTTGACCTTTATTTTTTTCATAAATTGAAGTTGCTAATTTTGTCAGATTTTTAGAACTACATTGCTTTGCAGTTATTTCTTTTAAAAATCTATTTAAGATTGTGCACCTCGCTTCAATACACATACCATTTAGGAGATTCCTATCGATACCTTTAATATCCTTACAATATAGGTATGCTAGTTCACTAAGATCATTACGTTCATTATTGAATTTGCTCATTTTTTGGGAAAAATTATTTATCCTTTCAGAACAACCAGGATAAATGACTTCTAAGGTTGGAATAATTTTTTTTCTGACTAAATTTCTTTTTAATTTAAGATCTGAATTTGTAGGATCTTCCCAGACTGGGATCTTCATATCATTGCAAAATTGTTTTGTATCTTCCCTACTGAAAATTAATATTGGTCTTATTAAAAAAATTTGATTCTCTATTAATCTTTTACTCTCAATATTACTTAGACCTGCAAAATTGCTTCCTCTTGATAAATTGAGGATAAATGTTTCTGCATTATCACTACTCGTGTGACCAGTTAACAAATAAATATTATTTTTTTGCTGGTTTTTATTTAATAAAGTTTTGGCTCTTTCAGATAATTTTTTATATCTCCATTCTCGTGCTTTTTCTTCTGAAGAAATACTTTCTTTATTTGCTTGATCAAAAGAGAATGAAATATTTTTATCTTCGCAATAATCTTTTAATTCAAGAGCATATAGTGATGATTTTTCGTGCCACTGATGATCACCATGCCAAACACTAATAGACCAATTATGTATTTTTTTTAGGTCATTAATTAGGGTTAATAAAGCCATTGAGTCTTGCCCCCCGGAAACACTTATTAAAATATTGGATCCTTTGGGAATTGATATTTTTTTGGTAAGAATCTCCTTATGAAGCTGATGATGCCATGATGACCAATTTTTCTGACTTAATTTTTTATCAGTCATTTTGTGTTGCTCAGGTAATATTTTTTAAAAAATGCACTGTTTTACTAAAACAATGTCACAATCGGGTAATAAATTCATTAATTAAATGAGTCTGATTAATCTTTTGCCACAAAAAATTAAAGAAGAGTTAAGAAGTAAATCTTTACTCAAAGTTATTGCAGGATTGAATAATTTCGATGTTCAATCTGTGAAAATAATTGTTGAGGCTGCTTCATTAGGAGGTGCAGATCTTGTCGATATTGCTTGTAAACCTGAACTAGTTGATATAGCACTTAAGAATTCAACACTACCTGTTTGTGTAAGTTCAGTAGTGCCTCAATCTTTTCAAGATTCGGTAAAAGCAGGAGCATCATTAATTGAAATAGGAAATTATGATACTTTTTATGAAAAAGGCATTAATTTTTCAGATAAAACCGTTTTAAACATTACAAAAGAGACGAGGGATTTATTGCCTAATATTCCTTTATCAGTAACTGTTCCTCATACTATGCCTATTGATAAACAAGTTGATCTTGCTATAAAGCTTGTAGAGGAAGGTGTTGATATTATTCAAACAGAAGGTGGCACCAGTTCTACTCCTTACTCTTCAGGAATTCAAGGTTTTTTTGAAAAATCCGTACCAACTCTTGCAGCTACCTATGCAATTCATCAAGAATTTAATAAACAATCTCTGAATATTCCAATCATGAGTGCCTCCGGATTAAGCCAAGTAACTTGTCCACTAGCAATATCATCTGGAGCCTCAGCGGTTGGCGTTGGATCTGTAGTTAATAAATTAGATGATTTAATATCAATGATTGCAGTTGTTAGGGGCTTAAAAGAATCTTTGAAAAATTCAATAATTGAAGAAAAAATTTCTTAGTATAGCAGCATCCTTTAACTACTAGCTTGATGAACAACTATAAGCTTCAAGCTCCTTATGAACCAAATGGAGATCAACCTGAAGCTATTAAAAAATTAGTTAAAGGCGTAAATAATGGTAAACAGTTTCAGACTCTTTTAGGAGCTACTGGAACTGGTAAAACATTTACAATTGCCAATGTAATTCAACAAACAGGAAGACCAGCACTCGTTTTAGCCCATAACAAAACGTTGGCTGCACAACTATGTAATGAATTAAGGGAATTTTTTCCAAAAAATGCTGTTGAGTACTTCATTTCTTACTACGATTATTATCAACCTGAAGCTTATGTACCTGTAAGTGATACTTACATAGCCAAAACTGCTTCAATTAATGAAGAAATAGATATGCTTAGGCATTCTGCAACACGCTCATTATTTGAGAGAAAAGATGTAATTGTTGTAGCCTCAATAAGTTGTATTTATGGTCTTGGTATACCGAGTGAGTATTTAAAAGCTGCAGTTAAATTTGAAGTGGGAAAATCAATAAATCTACGTTCTTCTCTGAGGTCTCTCGTTGAAAATCAGTACACTAGAAATGATATTGAAATTACTAGAGGTAGATTCAGAATTAAAGGTGATGTCTTAGAAATCGGTCCAGCTTATGAAGATAGATTAATAAGAATTGAGTTATTTGGTGATGAAGTCGAAGCTATTAGATATGTTGACCCTACTACAGGAGAAATACTTGAAAGTTTGGAACAAGTTAGCGTTTACCCAGCGAAGCATTTTGTAACTCCAAAAGAAAGACTTGAGAGTGCAATAAGTGCAATTAGAAGTGAATTAAAAACTCAACTCGATAAATTTACATACGAAGGAAAATTATTAGAGGCTCAACGTCTAGAACAACGTACAAAATATGATTTAGAAATGCTTAAAGAGGTTGGTTATTGTAATGGAGTTGAGAATTATGCTCGTCATTTATCAGGTAGGGAGGAAGGTTCACCGCCAGAATGCTTAATAGATTACTTTCCCAAAAATTGGTTGTTGGTAGTTGATGAGAGTCATGTAACATGTCCTCAACTTCATGCGATGTACAACGGTGATCAATCTAGAAAAAAAGTTTTAATAGATCATGGTTTTAGATTGCCAAGTGCTGCAGATAATCGACCTTTAAAATGTGAAGAGTTTTGGGAAAAATCAAAACAAACATTATTTATAAGTGCAACCCCCGGTCAATGGGAATTAGATCAATGTGATGGTGAATTTATTGAGCAAGTTATAAGACCAACTGGGGTATTAGACCCGGTAATTGATGTAAGACCTAGTGAAGGCCAAATAGAAGATCTGTTATCTGAAATAAGAATTCGAGCTGAAAAGAATCAAAGAGTGCTTGTGACAACACTTACTAAGAGAATGGCTGAAGATCTAACTGATTTTTTATCTGAAAATAAAGTAAGAGTTAGATATTTGCATTCCGAAATCCATTCAATTGAAAGAATTGAAATTATTCAAGACCTTAGAATGGGCGAATATGATGTTTTGGTAGGAGTTAATTTATTAAGAGAAGGACTAGATCTTCCAGAAGTATCCTTAGTCGCCATATTAGATGCTGATAAAGAAGGTTTTCTGAGGGCAGAAAGGTCATTGATTCAAACAATAGGAAGAGCTGCCAGACATGTTGAAGGCGTTGCCTTGCTTTATGCAGATAACTTCACAGATTCAATGAAAAGAGCAATATCTGAAACTGAAAGAAGAAGAACTATTCAAAAAAAATATAACCAAGTCAATGGTATTACTCCAAAACCTGCAGGCAAAAAAATTGAAAATTCAATATTATCTTTTCTAGAACTTTCCAGAAAACTAGATGCTGGTGGGTTATCTAAAGATTTAATAAATATAGTTAATAACAAAACTGACGCAATTCTCAGTTCCAGTGATAATCAATGTTTGCTCGAAGAATTGCCTGACTTAATTGAAAAGTTAGAAATTAAAATGAAAGACGCTGCAAAAGAGTTAAATTTTGAAGAAGCAGCAAATTTGAGAGATAGAATCAAAAAATTAAGACAAAAATTGGCAAGAAATAATTAAAAAGAACTTATTTTTCTAATTCGAAATGATTATGAATTGCATTAACTGCTTTGTCACAATCTTTTTCTAAGACAATACATGAAGTCCTAATTTCACTTGTGGCAATCATTTCAATATTGATATTTTGGTCAGCCAATGCTCTAAATATTTTTCCAGCCGTCCCAACCTTAAATGCCATTCCCGCTCCTACAGTACTTACTTTTGCTATGGCAGGGCCATCTTCAATGTATGATCCGGGTAATTTTTTTGTTAAGGCCTCAAAAACTAAGTTAGCTTTTTCTCTATCTTGTTTATTCATTGTAAGACTAATATCCTTAGTTTTTAAAGAGGAAATTCTTTCAGACTGAACAATAGTATCGATAAGTAAATTATTTTCAGCTAATGCTAAACATATCGATGCTGCTACACCCGGACGATCAGGTAGTTTTCTAAAGCTTACCTGAACTTGGTTTTTATCTAATGCAATTCCTCTTACTTCAGGTTGATCTTGTTTTTCATTAATTGGATTAACAAATATTTGTGTATCGGATAACTTAAATTTCTCAGCAACAAATCTAATAGCTTTTGGTATATTATTAATTTCAATTACACAGCTGACTTTAATTTCACTAGTAGCTATTAACCTAACATTTATATTCGCTTGAGATAAAGTATCAAATAAATCAGCTGAAACACTAGGTCTGCCCATAATGCCTGCTCCTTGAATACTTAATTTAGTCATGTTGGTTTTTAAGTTAAATTCTCCCCCTAATTGACTAGTTATAAGTTCACATTGTTCTACAGTCTTTTTTACTTCTAATTCACCAACAGTAAATGTAATATCATTTTTATTTCCATCATTTGTCGCTTGTATTATTAAATCTACGTTAATACTTGCTTCTGAAAGTTTTTCAAATATTTGCGCAGCAATCCCAGGCCTATCAGGAATATTTGAGAGACTGAATACTGCTTGGTTTTCTAATACTTCAAGACTATTGACTGTTTTTGTTAATTCTAAGCTTCCTCTTTTTAGCGGGAGAGGTTGGATTTGACTTTCTAGAAGAGTCCCACTGGAGTCACTTTGGCTTGATTTGACACACAATTTAATTCCATAATTGCGAGCAATTTCTACTGCTCTTGGATGCAGAACTGAAGCACCGACGCTTGCAAGTTCAAGCATTTCCTCGCAGCTAATTTCATCTAAGAGTTTTGCATTAGGAACAATCCTTGGATCAGTAGTAAGAACTCCTGGAACGTCTGTATAAATTTCGCAAGTCTCAGCTCCTAAAGCTGTTGATAAAGCTACCGCGGAAGTATCTGAACCACCTCTACCCAAAGTTGTAATTTCCATTGAACCCGTATGGCTTAATGTTGTTCCTTGAAATCCAGCCACGACAACTACAAAACCCTGATTTAAATAATTTTGGATCCTTTCTGTTTTAATATCCAGAATTCTTGCTTTCCCATGAATTGATTCAGTAATAATTCCAACCTGGCTACCAGTCATTGAAATTGCAGGTATTCCGTATTCGTTTAATGCCATTGAAAGAAGAGCTATGGTTACTTGCTCTCCAGTTGAGAGAAGCATATCCAATTCTCTTCGATTAGGATTTTTACTAATTAATTCCGCTAAACAATTTAAATCATCTGTAGTTTGCCCCATCGCAGAGACAACTACGACAATTTCATTCCCTGCTTCTTTACTTTGACAAATGCTACTTGCAATATTTTTAATTTTTTTAATATCACCGACAGAAGTACCGCCAAATTTTTTTACTAATAAAGCCATACTTAAATCATAATGTAAATTCTTAAACTTATAATTTGGTTAACTTAAATTAATTAATTTCTCTGTAAAAACATTTATAGGATCATTACCTTGTTTTAGTAATGATTCAATATCTAGTAAGTTACTCATTAAATTAATTAAATATTCTTGAGATACATTTTTGACTTTTTTTCGAATAAAAAAAATTCTTTTTGGATTCGAAATGCCTGCAAGATTACAAATCTTTTCTGTATTATCGTTTCCTGAATTAACTCCTAGTTTTATGATGGTATGAATTCTTATTTGACTAATTAAACCTGCATTTAGTCTTAAAGCAGGTTCTCCTTTTTGTAAAGAATAATTTATTTCAATGAGGCTTTCATTAATATTTTTTTGTAAGAGATGATCAATGATTTTGAAAATATTGGATTGATGATCACTAAATATTTTTTTTACATCAATACTTTTAAGAAAAAGTTGTGAATTCGAATCACTTGATACTGCAGAGAGGTATGTTTTTGCTTTGGCTAATTCATTTATTAGTTTAAAGCTGTCATTGCCAACTGAGTCAATAATTAATTCAGCTGCATTTTTATCAATTTTGATATTCATTTCATTTGCTGCATCTTCTAAAAATCTTTTTTGTCCCTCATAGTCCCAGATTTCTGGTAAAGAAAATGAATTTTCTTTGGCTAAATTATTTTTGATAAGTTTTTGTAAAAATTTAGTACTCTTTAATCTTGAGTCTGGTTTTTTTGTATTTTGCAAAATGAAATAAGTATTTTGAGGTATATTGTCATGAATTTTTTCAAATTTAGTACTTAGATCTTCATTTTTGGCAGTAAAAATGGGATTATTTTTCAATGTAACTATTCTGTATCCATCTCCAAAAGGAGGTGTAAGAACTTCATCAAAAGCTTTATTGACTTGCTCATCATCATCTCCATTTAAGTTAGTTACGTTTATTTCTTTCCATTCTTTGGATACTTCCTTATCAATTAATTTTTGAATAAATGTATTTTGAGCATTTAGATCATTACCCCATAATATTTGTATTGGCATAATAGCTCAATAAAAACCATATATTAACTATGATTACTTCTAACACAAATTAAATTTAATGGTAATAGATCATCCAATTTTTTTGGAAAGCATCAGATTCATAAGATCTCGTTTAGTAGCCAATGATCTAAATTATCTGGAAAAAAAAGTTTTAGAGAGATTAGTCCATACTTCAGGGGATTTTACAGTTCAAAATCTTTTAAATTTTAGTGAAGGTGCTTGTGAAAAGGGTCTTCAGGCACTTAAAAGTGGTGCTCCGATTTTAACTGATACTGACATGGCTGCAGCAGCTATAAAATCTATGGCAGAGAATACTAGTAGGAATAAAGTATTCACGGCTAGAATGTGGTTTAGAAAAAATAATCATACAAATTTAACTAAAACTGCATATGGCTTAAGTGAAGGTTGGAAGGAGTTATCTGCTATAAATTCTGGAAGCAAATCACCTATTGTAGTTATTGGCAGTTCGCCTACAGCTCTAACTTATTTAATTGATATTTTAGAGAATTCAAAAGATTTACCTAGTTTAATTATCGGAATGCCCGTTGGATTTATTGGAGTAGAGAAAAGCAAAAACATACTGATTTCTACTGATCTTCCTAGGATAGTTCTGAATTCAACTAGAGGGGGTGCTGCCATGGCAGCTGCTGCAGTTAACGCCTTGTTGAGGGAAACTATTTAAAAAGTTTGTATTCTATAAAAATGTCAAAAATATACTAAATTTGATAATTTGATTTATTATTTTTTTCTAAAGAATTTAAAACTGATTTTGCTTTTTCTATAACTTCTTTTGGAATTCCTGCTAATTTAGCTGCTTCTATACCGTAGCTTTTATTTGATCCCCCTTTGACAATCCTATGACTAAAAATTAGCTGATCGTTATTTTGTTCTACTAAAACTTGAAAGTTTTGTATATTCTTATTTGCATTTTTTAAATAATTCAACTCATGATAATGCGTAGCAAAAATAGTGTTACATTGAATTTTTTTTGCAAGATATTCACTAACTGACCAAGCTATTGAAAGTCCATCAAAAGTAGATGTCCCTCTACCTATCTCATCAAGTAAAACTAGTGATCTAGAAGTTGCCTGATTTAGGATTGATGCAGTTTCAGACATTTCAACCATAAATGTTGATTGTCCAGATGATTGATCATCAACCGCCCCAATTCTTGTGAAAATCCTATCTGCAATTTTAATTTCAGCATTATTAGCAGGAACAAAACTACCAATCTGTGCAAGAATTTGTATTAAACCAAGTTGTCTTATAAAGCAACTTTTTCCGCTTGCATTGGGACCGGTTAATATAATTAATTTTTGATTTTCATCAAAAGAGATATCGTTCGCTATAAACTTTTTATCATTTAATAATTGCTCTACGATTGGATTTCTTCCTGCGATAATTTTTGTATTATTTTTTGTTTTTGAATCATTTATTGATATTAATGAAGGTTTTATAAAATTGTTCTCTACTGAAGTAATTGACAAACCAAGCAATGCATCAAGAGACGCTATAGATTTTGCGATTGATCTTATTTGTTTTGTTTTTTCAGCAACTATGTTTCTTAATTCGCAGAAAATTTCATATTCTCTTGATGAAGCTCTACTTTTTATTTGAAAAATCTTATTTTCTTTATTCTTAATTTCTGAAGTGATGTACCTTTCTTCATTAGTAAGTGTTTGCCTTTTGATCCAATGCTGTGGAGCTAAATTAACTTTTGATTTGTTAATAGAAATGTAGTAACCAAAATTTTTATGAAATTGAATTTTTAGGTTTGAAATTTTGCTAATTTTCCTTTCTTTTAATTCCTCTTTATTTAGCCACTCAGAGTAATCGTCCATTAAATTGCGTAAACCATCTAATATATTGTCAACACCATCGTGGATCATGCCTCCTTCACTAATATTTAGAGGAGGATTTTCTACTAGTTTAAAACTTATATTATCAGCTAATTCTAAGAGTCCTTCATCAATATTTTTTAATTGGTCAGTCCAATCTGGGAGTTCATATTTAAATAATTTAATTATAGATTTTAGTCTAGGCAATTTTTTTAAACCTTCAGCTATTGCAATTAAGTCTCTGGGACTTGCATGACCTGCACAAGCTCTACCTGAAAGTCTTTCTAAATCCCCCATTGCTCTAAGTAAATTTTGGGTATCTGTACGTAATTTTTTAGATTCAACAAAGTTTGTAATTATATTTTGTCTTTTATAAATTTCATTAACGTTTAATAGTGGTGAATCTATCCATCTTCTTAAACACCTTGCACCCATGCAAGTATAAGTTCTATCAATACTCCATAGTAGCGAACCTACATAATTGTTTTCTCGTTGTGTATTTTTTATTTCTAAATTTTTTTGTGTTTGATAATCAATAATTAATTTGTTGTGACCATATTGAATTTGTGGAAAGTCTAATGAGATTTTTAAAGAAGAATCTTTATCTAAATTTGAAGGATTAATTTTTTCTAAATAATTTAATAAACCTCCAAGTGATCTAGTTGCATTGTTTAAATTTTTAAGTCCTATGCCCTCTAAGTTTGCAATTTGGAAATAATTTTTTATTAGATAATTTGCTTCATTAATTCCAAAATTAGTCTCTTGAGAAACAGTATATGTAATTTGACTATTTCCTTTAATTAATAAATTTCTTACTGCATTGCTTCCTACAATGATTTCTGAAGAATCTAATTTAATAATTTCATCAAATAGTTTTGACAGAGATTGGCCTTCTAAAGTTATTAATTCTCCTGTGCTTACATCAGCTTTTGATATACCCCATTCATAAGATTCATTTGAGTTTTCTTCTGATAAGTAAATAGCAGTAATCCAATTATTTTTCTTTGCTATCAACATCCCCTCTTCAATTACAGTTCCAGGAGTAATTATTCTTGTTATTCCTCTTTTGATTGGAGTCCCATAATTTCCAGAACTTTTTTCTAATTGATCGCATATAACCACAGAATAATTTTTTTTAATTAAATCAGCACAGTATCTCTCCATTGCATGATGGGGAACCCCTGCCATAGGGATCTTACCAATCTCTTTGCCAGCATCTTTACTGGTAAGCGTTATTTCTAAAAGGTTAGATATTAATACAGCATCCTCAAAAAAACATTCAAAAAAATCTCCTAATCTATAAAGTAATAACCTATCTTTATTTTCTTCTTTTAGAGTTACATAATGCTTCATTACAGGAGTTAGTTTCAGTTTTGAAACTGTTTTATAGCTATAAGATTCTTCATTGATGCAAACATTTTTGTTATTTGAAATTAAATCAGTCTTGAATTTATTTATTAAATTAGTTGAATTTTTTCTTTGTCTGGGTCTTTTTTGCGATTCTTTTTTTAAATCTTCCAAAGATAAATCTTCTGAAATTTTTGTTATCTCTTTTTGTTCATTATTATCATTACCAATCGAAAATAAATTCTTTTGAATTATCGTATCTTCTTGCATATTTTTTTAATTCCTAAATAGATATTAGGTAGAAATTTTTTTTTTGCATTTTAAAGTAGCTAAAGTATGTAAATTTTCTCTAAAAATTATCATTTTCATGAGATTATAGTATTTATAATATTTAAACCTAAGACTGAACTATGCAGGCTGTTAACTTTTTCTTCGTAAATGCTCTATTATTTGCTTCTTTAATTGCGGTAGTTGGAGTACCCGTTTTATATGTGACTCAACCTTCTACTGAAGAAGGACAGCGAGAAAGTAGGAGAAAAATTTATTCTATTGCTGCTGTTTGGGTTGTTTTGGTTTTTGTTACAGGGATAGTTTCTTCATTAGTTTGAACTTAATACCTTTTCGTGAGAATCTATTATTATATCTAAGTAAATTTAATGACTATTTTTGAGGGTTCTTTTACTAATGCCTCTACTTTAAAAGTTGGGATTGTAATAGCAAGATTTAATGATTTAATTACAAATAAAATTCTATCTGGTTGTCTTGATTGTTTAAAAAGACATGGTTTAGATACTTCAGAATTAAGTAATCAAGTAGATATAGTTTGGGTTCCTGGTTCATTCGAATTACCAATCGCAGCTAAAACCCTCATGAAAAAAAAGAGTTATGACGTTGTAATTGCTCTTGGGGCTGTGATTCGTGGTGAAACTTCCCACTATGATGTAGTTATATCTGAGGCGAGTAAAGGTATTTCGCAAGTTTCAAATGAAAATGATGTTCCAATTATTTTTGGGGTTTTAACTACTGATACTATGCAGCAGGCTTTAGAAAGAGCAGGTATTAAAAATAATCTTGGTTGGAATTATGCTTTACAAGCAATTGAAATGGGATCCTTAATTAAAAATTTAAATTAATTGAAAAAATTTAATTATTTCTATCATTGATCCCTTCTTTAAGATAAAATAAAAAAGTTATGCGGATGTAGCTCAGTGGTAGAGCATCTCCTTGCCAAGGAGAATGTCGAGAGTTCGAATCTCTTCATCCGCTTTCTCGAAACCTCGTTTCGGCAGACTCTTCTAATGTCTGGCAACATACTAAATTAAATTTTGGTATGTTTTGATTAGTAATAATGGCTCTATGAATTGAAATTTAGAAAAATTTGATATCAAGAAATTTTCGAAAAAATAAAATAAGTTATTTTTTCAATCAAAACGATTAAATTTGATTCCCAAATAGCCAATAAGTTTGTATTGAAAGACCTTTCATGAGTAAGCATGCATATGCTTTTATCTTCATATTCAAGTGACTTATGTATATCAATGTTATTTCTCCATTTTTGATCTAAGGGTCCTGTATCACTAATATACCTGTCAAAATTATTTAAAAATGATGGCTGATATGCCTCAAACTCTAAGTTATTTTTTTTTAAAAATTCGTCATCTATAAATTCCCAATTGCAAAAGTTATATTTTCTGTTTATCCAGTCTCCATGTGAACTTATAGAATAAACTGGGTTATTAATTTTTTTTTCAAATTTCCTAATATTTTTAGAAATCAAATCTTGAATCAATTTTTTTTTATTTTTTAATTCTGACAGTGATTTAATTTGATTTTTTTTCATATAATTTGCTGGTTCCTCAAAATGGTAACCAACTTCAAAGCCAGCCAATAATAATTCTTTGATAAATGAGGAATGTTTATCAACTGTACATAATCGAAAATAATATGTTGCTTTTGCATCCAATTTTTGCTCAATTTTAAAAAATAACTGATTACCTCTTAAATCATTTATATCAACATCATGCCTTAATGCTGCAGTTAAATCTAAACAAGGAAGTTTGTGAAAAGCATTTTTTAAGGATACTAATTGAAACCTATTTATAATTAAAGCATTAAGTAGTTTTTCATATTCGTTTATGTCTTTTTTAAAAAGGTCACTTTTAAGTCTCAAAAAAATAGAATTTAATAACATAAATTTTTAACAGCGATCCAATGAGGATAGCTTTCCGAATTTTTTCTTAAGACCTTTTGGTACATTTTTTTATCTTTATCTAACAGTTTAAAATCATTTTTGATTAATTTTTTTACAAAATCAGCATTCTTTTCAGTTTCTTTAGTCTTGATATTTATGAATTGATATTTATCTTTAAAAAAATTAGTTATGTATATAAGCATGCATTCTTCTATATCTCTTCCCATTGCTCTGCAACTTAAAGTAATCTCCTTGATATGAACTTCATCTTTTTTTTCAACAACAATAGTTGTACCAACTAATCCATATTCGCCAAATTTATCGCTTAAAGAAAAGCAAAAAATTGTAGTATTTTTGTTATGGAAATATTCAGAAATTTTTTCATTAGGGGTTCTCTCCATTGTGAGATTCATCTGGTTTGTTTTACTTAATAGTTCAAAAACTCTTGGAAGATCTGTTTTTTTTGCTTTAAAAATATTCAATTCTAAAGAGGAACTTTTTAGAAAATTAAGATAATCTTCTTTAGATGATGATTTATTCTCATTCTCTTTACGTATTAACTGGGTTTTATAGTAATCATTCTTTTTAGAAGATTCTTTAGTTATTTTGCTGCTTGTAAAAAAAATAGAGTCACTCATAATACGAAATAAATCAAGATTTGAAAAGATTTTGACCCCTTTAGCATTTTTTGATACTTCTTCTCTTTCAAATTTACTGTCATCAAAGAATGCGATATTTGCTAATCCTATATTTAATTCTTTAGCTATTTTTTTTATATTCTCAGATTTTGGATTCCAATTAATTTTTTTGATCATTAATTTATCAAATATTGGTCCTATAATCCCACCTATGAGATCTTCATCTTGAGGATTATTTTTTGAACATATACAAACAATGATGCCCCTGTTAATTAATTGTTCTATCAAGTCTAAATAATTTGTTTTTATAGATAAGTTTTCTGGTCCATCTTCAATTAATGTTCCAGACCAAAGAGTATTGTCTAGATCAAGAACAACACATTTTATTTTATCTATAGTTGGCTCTGATTGTATTAACATGTTTAAAAAATGATGAGCAACTTCTTTTCCACCTTCTTTACTTAAGTGTTCATAAATTCCATTTGAACAAGACTTGTCAATTGCTTTATTTTTCCCGATGTATTGTATAGCTACTTCAATGTCGATGACATGTAAGTTTTCAATTTTTCTTGTCAATTTGTATAGTAAAAGATCAAAGTTCTTTAAAGTTTCAATTAAACTACTTCCCGATGTTCCATTCTGATATTCATATAAACCAAAGTTTGGCTTATATGTTAGTGGATAAGTAATAATATATATTGGTATAAATTTATAAACACTTCTTGTTTTCTTAACTGTAAAGATTATTTCTTTTTCAAGTTCATTGAAAAATTCTTTGACTTCATCAGTTTTTAATTCTGGTAAGTTGTTTTGAATCTTAAAAACAATATTCCTAAATTTTTGAATATAAGAAAAAACTATGATGTTTGGTTTAAATGTCCAAATTCTGCTGTTTGGATTATTGATCTCTCCTAAAGGTTCAAAAGATGTTTTCAAATCAAAAGTATGCAAAGTGTTTATACCAAAATTTGAAAGCGTATTTTTGAAATAGGTTAATTCACATCCTGCGATAATAAAAATCTTATAATTTTTTAAAAAATTGTATTTCTGAATTATGTTACTGTTGTCTTGCTTTTCTAAAATATAATAATCGAATACTGATTTAACATGAATCCTATATTTTTTTTTAGTAGTGAAATTCCAGGCGTATCTAAGAATTTTCTTAACATTTATCATATAAATTATTAATTCATTCAAAATATTCAAATAATAACATTTAATTTTAAAAGTTCTTTTTAAACATTGAAATATCTGAAAATTTGGCTTTATTCGAGATTAAATAATTATCATTCATCCAAAAATATCTGATAGGGCATTTTAGAAAGCATAATTTTCTGGTACTCACATAGCCCTCAAAAGCCTATAAATTTATTAGGTTCGTCAGCAATAACATACGCTTTATATACCCTAAAAGTTAATAAGACTATGTAAATAACTGTTCTCTAAACTTATTGTCAAACATTATCAATTCTAGTGAGAAGGCTAACTTCGATATTTTGAAACTCTTCATCCGCTTTTAATGTTTTTATCTTTTAAAGTAATATTGATAATATTTTTATAATGAAACGAGTAATTTCATTAGAGGATTTAAGAGGATTATTTACTAAACCATATGGTGGTGATCCCCCTGCTAAAGAAAAATGGGCTGAATTCTATAATGAGAACGTTATTTTTGTGGATCCTACTCAGGAAACAGAGGGATTAGATAGTTATATCAAAGCTCAAGAAAAGCTTGTTAGAAGATGTGATGATGTTTTTTTAGAAACTCATGCAATTTCTATAAGTGGAAATTGTGGTTTTGTTGAATGGACAATGGGTTTAAAAATTATGGGTAAAGAATTTATTTATCCTGGAACAACCCGTTTATTATTTGGTGAAAATGGATTAATAAAAGAGCATAGAGATTATTTTGATTTTTGTGGGCCAACATTTGGACCAGTCCCTATTTTAGGTCCTTTTATAAGATGGCTTTATAGCAAATTTGTATCCTGATTTTGTTTGTTAGAAAAAGAGTGCTTTATATTTCACGAATTAATAAATTTTGAGAATTGACTTCTTTAAAATCAAATTGAGAATAAAATAATTTTTTATTTGTAGTCATTAAATATAATTTTTTTGTATTTCTAATTTCTTTAGAAGCTAGAAGATTGTTTAAAACTAATGTACCAAAACCTTTACCTTGGTGATTTTGATCTATAACAATATCCCAAAGCACACCTCTGTAAACTCCATCTGTTAAAGCTCTACCAAAACCAACTATTTCCTTTCCAACCCAAAGAGTTATTACGACATCACTTTTAGCTAGGCATTTTTTTAAATCATTAATTGCTCTATGTTTTGCCCAGAAGGCATTAGAGTCTAGTAATTTTTGTAGCTTAATTAATCCATTCGTCGGTTTAAGGTTAGGACCTAATCCAAAAACCCTTAAACCTAGAGCTCCTTTAGCATGTTTGATTAATGATATTTCTTTCATTTATTAAAAAGATTTTTGAAAAGTGACGTCAGTTAAATTATTTTGTGACTTCAATCTAAATACCATAATCGATCTTTTCTATAAATTAAATAGTAAATAGTTTTATTCACTCTGTTGTAACGCTCTAATTTATAATGTTTGTAATAGGATTAATATTTAGGAATTTCGACTTATGCTAAAACTTTTGTTTGGAGATCCGAATTCACGAAAGTTAAAGCGCTATCAACCAATAGTGGAAGAGATAAATTTTTTAGAAGAAGAAATTTCTCAATTTACTGATGATGAACTGCGAAAAGAAACTCAAAATCTTAAATCAAAGATTTCATCAGAATTAGATTCAATAAAACAAAAAGAACTCTTAGAAGAATTTCTTCCTAAAGCTTTTGCAATCGTAAGAGAATCAAGTAAACGTGTTCTTGGTATGAGACATTTTGATGTCCAGTTAATAGGCGGGATGGTTTTAAATGAGTGTCAAATTGCTGAGATGAAAACTGGAGAGGGAAAAACTCTTGTCGCAACGTTACCTTGTTATCTAAATGCTCTGACTGGAAAAGGTGTTCATGTAGTTACTGTAAATGATTATTTAGCTAGAAGAGATGCAGAATGGATGGGACAAGTCCATCGTTTTTTAGGATTATCTGTTGGTTTAATTCAGCAAGATATGAATCCATTTGAGAGAAAGAAAAATTATGATTGTGATATAACTTATGCCACTAATTCCGAATTAGGATTTGATTATTTAAGAGATAATATGTCTACTGATATTAATGAGGTAGTTCAAAGAAAATTCAATTACTGCGTAATTGACGAGGTTGATTCAATATTAATTGATGAAGCAAGAACGCCTTTAATTATTTCTGGCCAAGTTGAAAGATCGCAAGAAAAATATCAAAAAGCTGCACAATTATCTCTGGCATTAATCAAAGCAAAAGAATTAAGTAAGGATGGTATTGATCCCGAAGGGGATTATGAAGTTGATGAAAAGCAGAGGAGTTGTATATTAACTGATCAAGGCTTCGCTAAATCTGAAGAGTATTTGGGAGTTAATGACTTATATAACCCTCAAGATCCATGGGCACACTACATAACTAATGCTTTAAAAGCCAAAGAATTGTTTATTAGAGACGTAAATTACATTATTAAAAATGATGAGGCTGTGATAGTTGATGAATTTACAGGGAGAGTAATGCCAGGAAGGCGTTGGAGTGATGGCCAACATCAAGCAATAGAAGCAAAAGAGAATCTGAAAATTCAGCCTGAGACTCAAACTTTAGCATCCATTACTTATCAAAATTTTTTCCTTTTATATCCCGGGCTAGCAGGTATGACAGGAACCGCAAAAACAGAGGAGGTTGAATTTGAAAAAACTTACAAATTAGAATCAACAGTTATACCGACAAATCAAATAAGGAAGAGACAAGATTGGTCTGACCAAGTATTTAAGACTGAGATAGGTAAATGGAAGGCCGTAGCTAAAGAAACTGCAATAATACATAGAGAGGGAAGGCCTGTTTTAGTAGGCACAACAAGTGTTGAAAAAAGTGAGTTACTTAGTTCACTTTTAAACGAGGAAAAAATCCCACATAATTTGTTAAATGCTAAGCCAGAGAATGTTGAACGTGAAGCAGAAATAGTTGCTCAGGCAGGTAGAGCAGGAGCTGTTACTATCGCGACCAATATGGCTGGGAGGGGGACAGATATAATTCTGGGCGGTAATAGTGACTATATGGCAAGACTTAAATTAAAAGAGATTTTAACTCCTTTGCTTGTAAGGCCGGATACTGAGCATAAACCACCAATCCCTAAGCAAAGAACTTCAAAATCTAAGGGTGGTTTTTCTTCAAAGGTGGGTTCAAATGCGATAAAGAATATTGCAGACTCTTCAACTAGTCTATTTCCTTGCAAACTAGATGAAGAGATTGAAAATAAACTTTCTCTTTTGTCTGGGAAACTTGTTGAAAATTGGGGAGAGAGACAACTTTCTGCCTTAGAACTAGATGACAAGATAGCTACAGCTGCAGAAAAAGCACCAACCAAGGACAAATTTATAAATCTTTTGAGAGAATCATTATCAGATGTAAAGCAAGAATATGAAAAAGTTTTGATTCATGAAGAGGAAAAAGTTAGAAAAGCTGGCGGTTTGCATGTTATTGGCACTGAGAGGCATGAATCAAGAAGAGTGGATAATCAACTTAGAGGTAGAGCTGGAAGACAAGGTGATCTTGGAAGTACAAGATTCTTTTTATCTTTGGAAGATAATTTATTAAGAATTTTTGGAGGTGATAGGGTAGCAAATCTAATGAATGCATTTAGGGTTGACGAAGATATGCCTATCGAATCAGGGATGCTTACTAGGTCTTTAGAAAGTGCTCAAAAGAAAGTAGAGACTTATTATTACGATATTAGAAAACAAGTTTTCGAATATGATGAGGTAATGAATAATCAAAGAAAGGCTGTTTATAGCGAAAGATTAAGAGTTTTAAAAGGAATTGATTTAAAGAGGCAAGTAATAGGATATGGAGAAAGAACAATGAGTGAAATTGTAGAGGCTTATATTAATCCAGATCTTCCACCTGAAGAATGGAATATTGATCAATTAATATCTAAAGTCAAAGAATTTATATATTTATTAGATGACCTTAAAGTTGAAGATATTAACTTACTTTCAATAGAAGAATTAAAAAACTATCTTCAAGAGCAGTTGCGAATAGCTTATGATTTAAAAGAAGCACAAATAGAAAAGATTCGTCCAGGATTAATGAGAGAAGCTGAAAGATTTTTTATCTTACAGCAAATAGATAATTTATGGAGAGAACATCTTCAATCAATGGATTCTTTAAGGGAATCAGTCGGGTTGAGAGGTTATGGCCAAAAAGATCCTTTAATAGAATATAAAAATGAAGGATATGATATGTTTCTAGAAATGATGACAAATATGAGGAGAAATGTTATTTATTCAATGTTTATGTTTCAACCTAAAACTGAAATTAATGAAAAAATTAAATAAATACCTAATCATCTCCAAGAAATTCTATTATTTCTTTGTCTTTAAGGTTTTGAGAGTCACCGAGTTTAGAGATATCAATGGATTCTGAGTTAACTAAACATTGAAGAGTTTTTTGTAATTTTAGGATTTCATTTTCAAGTAGGTCTATTCTGTCCATTAAATTTTTGATCACATTAGCTTCTGCATCTGGTAAAGCAGAGTGGGCTAATGGATTCACTTTAACACCACTTTGATGTACGACTCTGCCAGGAACCCCAACTACTGTACTGTTACCCTCCACATTTCGAACAACTACTGAACCCGCACCAATACGTGTATTAGATCCTACTGTGATAGATCCAAGAACTTTTGCACCTGCCCCAATTACAACATTTTCCATCAAGGTTGGGTGTCTTTTCCCATGATTTTTACCAGTACCTCCTAATGTAACTCCCTGATAAAGCAGACAATTATTCCCTATCTCAGCTGTTTCTCCAATTACAACTCCCATTCCATGATCTATGAAAACTCGTTTACCAATTTTAGCTCCAGGATGAATTTCAATCCCTGTTAATAGTCTGTTGATATGACTTAACAAGCGGGGAATCAAAGGAATCTTTAATTGCCATAATTTATGCGTAAACCTATGAATAACTATTGATTGAAAGCCTGGATAGCAAAGCAATATTTCAATTATTCCTCTAGCGGCAGGATCTCTCTCTCTGATAATTTCTATATCTGATTTAAAAGTTTTTAGCATCTTGGTCTAATTAATAACTCCTATTTCTTTTTTTAATTGATTTATTGTTTTTATACTTAAATAATTTTTAGCACATATTATTTGAGGTAATCTCATCAACTGAGAACGATTTTTTAATAATGTGTTTTCTACAACTGATAAACTAGGTCCATCACACACGATATGGTTCGAAGTTTTTAAAAGTGATAGTAATCTACTATTATTGTCTGAGATTGCAGTCATAAGCATTAATTCACTACCTCGCATGCTATGTATGATAACTTCTGCTGCTCTTAATAACCCAGGACTTATACTAACAATACCAACACAATTTCCAGCTTTTAATTCCTTAAGAATTTTCAATTCTTTTTGAAAGTCGCTCAAGTCAACTGCAATAGCGCGAACTCCATGATGCTTAGCAACTTTTTCTAGAGGCTGTAAAAAATATCTGCTTGTGACAATCGTGCCATGATTTGAATTACTCAAAACTTTTTCTAATTCTTCCATAGGAACTACTTCTACTGGTACATTAACTGTTTTAGAAAGATCTTCTGCTATTAACATTGAAGCGCCAATATCCTCCCTTGGAGTACTTACTATGATTCTTGATCCGCACTTAATTCGCCAATCAATTTCATTTGTCAATATATTTCTTGTTTCTTGTAAAGTGCATCCAAGATTTATCAAGTTGTCAATAACTTTCTTTGCTTCTTGATCTGGTATTTTGCTTTTTTTATCTTTTAAGTAAACTGATTCTTTAAATTCTCTTTTAGTAAGGTTATCTCTTACATAAATACCTGATCCAGCTATTGCTTCAACAACTCCATCTATTTCCAGTTGTCTGTATACTTTGCTTATAGTATTCCGATGGAGTCCAGTCTGCATTGCAAGTTGCCTTGTACTGGGAAGTCGGTGACCTGGAGGGTAATATCTTGCTGCTATTGCAAAACAAATTTGATTATATAGTTGAGTAGATGCTGGTATATCACTTTCTTGTTGAATATGGAATCTCACTTTACAAAACCCTGTTTAATTTATTTTTTAACCATATTGACACTTTAACATTCGTCATATTTTTGAATGACGATTTTTTACCTATCATCTTTTTTAATGAGAGGGGTTTTTCTAGGACTTAAAAACATAATCATGTTTCTTCCTTCTCTTTTTGGTCTTTGTTGAACTTCTGATTGCTCTTCTAAATCATTAGCCATTTTCAAAAGAAGTGTTTCAGCTAAATTTGAGTGTTGAATTTCTCTACCTCTAAAAATTACAGTACATTTTACTTTATCTCCCGATTTTAAGAATTTAGTAGCTTGACCTATGCGGACATCATAATCATGCTTGTCAATTTTGTACCTCATTTTTACTTCTTTAACTTCTGTTTGATGAGATTTTTTTCTTGCTTCTTTAGCTTTCTTTTCTTGTTCAAATTTATATTTTCCGTAGTCCATTATTCTACAGACAGGGGGATTTGCTTTTTCGCTCACCAGAACTAAATCAAGTTCTCTTTGAGATGCTATTTCTAATGCTTTTAATCTATCTATGACACCTAATTGTTTCCCATCTGAATCAACGACTCTCAGTTGAGGATATTTTATTCTCTCATTTATATTTGGTAGCTCTCTAACAGGAGCTCGGCGATCAAAGCGTGGGCGTGGGGGCATTCAGTTAATTTAATAAATTGATTGATTGGATGATGAACAAAATCTATTTTTATAAAGTTAGCTTAAAAAAGACTCTATCTTAATTATTGCATCTTTTAGCAGGTTTTTGTTATTAAGCCAAATAGGATTATTTTTATTACGAAACCAAGTCTTTTGTCTTTTTGCAAATTGGATCGTTTTTGTCGTAGTTAACTCAATCGCTTTATCAATTGTTGAATGGTTATTTAAAACATCTCTAGCTTCTCGATAACCTATAGTTTTTAATACTGGCAAGTCAAATCCGTATTTTGAAACAAGATTATTTGTTTCCTCAATAATTCCAGATAAAAACATATTTTTTGTTCTTTGTAAAATTCTTTCTTTTAAATTATCTCTATCTAATCCAAGCTCAAGTATCCTCCAATTAGGGGGTTTTTGAACTTTCAGAGTGGACAAAGGTTTACCTGTTACATAAAAGACTTCTAAAGCTCTTATCGTTCTAATGTGGTCAGCAAAATTGATTTTTTTTGTTGATAATGGGTCACAATTTTTTAACAAGTTCCAACATTTTTCATGACCAAGTTCTTCTAATTGCATTCTTAAATTCCTTTGAGGAGGGACATCTGGTACAAAAAACCCTTTTGTTATTGAGTTCATATACAATCCACTCCCTCCAACAAGAAAAGGTAAATTGCCTTGTTTAATTTCTCTTTTTATTGATTTTTGAGCAATTTCTTGAAATTGTTTTACATTTATGGGATGAATTGGCTCCTCAATATCTATTAAAAAATGCTTTATTTTTTTTTGCTGTTTTTTAGATGGCTTGGCTGTTCCAATATCCATAGACTTATAAATTTGTCTTGAATCGATATTGTGTATATGAGTTTTAAAATATTCAGCAATCTCAATAGCTAATTCTGTTTTGCCACTTGCGGTAGGCCCAATTAAAACAATTACATGAGGTTGATATGAAGACATATGTATTTCTGAAGAAAAAATTATTAGCTATATAATTAAAGTGTTTAGATTTTTCATTGATTTCGAGCTTTATCTTATTGCAATGGTAAGTTTAACGAAAGACCTTTTAAAAAACATTTTAAAAGTTTAGTATTTTTTTTATATTAAATGAGTGAGGACAAAAGATCTAATAAAATCTCAAATGATTATGGCGCGGAGCAGATTCAGGTTTTAGAAGGGTTAGAACCAGTTCGTAAACGGCCTGGGATGTATATAGGTTCTACAGGACCTAGGGGATTACATCATTTAGTTTATGAGGTAGTTGATAACTCCGTTGATGAAGCACTTGCGGGACATTGTGATCATATAGAAATAGTCCTTCGTGCAGATGGTTCTGCTTCAATTTCTGATAATGGACGAGGTATTCCAACAGATATTCATCCAAGGACAGGTAAAAGTGCCTTAGAAACTGTTCTAACTGTTCTTCATGCAGGAGGTAAATTTGGAAGTGGTGGTTATAAAGTTTCAGGGGGTTTGCATGGAGTAGGAATATCTGTAGTTAATGCTTTAAGCGAATGGGTTAATGTTACTGTCTATAGGGATGGTCATGAATTTAACCAAAGATTTGAAAAAGGTCTATCCAAGGGTGAATTGCAAAGTAAAAAGCAAACCGGCAAACCATCTAAAAAAGGAACAACTATTTGCTTTAAACCCGATAAGACAATTTTTTCTGGAGGAATTGAATTTGAATATGCTCTTCTGTCATCTAGGTTAAGAGAATTAGCTTACCTTAACGGCGGAGTAAAAATTGTTTTTAGGGATGAAAGAAATCAATTATCAGATGGTTCTTTTAAAGAAGAAATTTACTTATATCAAGGAGGTATTAAAGAATATGTTGCATACATGAATGCTGAAAAAGAATCTATTCATGATGAAATAATTTATGTTGACTCACAGAAAGAAAATGTTTATGTTGAAGCAGCTTTGCAATGGTGTTCAGATGTATATTCAGATAATATTTTAGGATTTGCAAATAATATTAGAACTATTGATGGAGGAACTCATATAGAAGGGCTTAAAACAGTTCTTACAAGAACCTTCAATAATCTTGCAAAAAAGAGAGGTAAAAGAAAAGATGTTGAAAAAAATTTAGCTGGCGAAAATATTAGAGAGGGCTTGACTGTTGTTTTGTCGGTAAAAGTTCCAGATCCCGAATTTGAAGGACAAACAAAAACAAAATTAGGAAATACAGAAGTAAGAGGAATTGTGGATTCTCTCATTGGGGATGCTCTCACAAAATATATGGAATTCAATCCTGGTATTTTGGACTTGATTCTTGAAAAAGCAATACAATCATTTAATGCGGCAGAGGCTGCGAGAAGGGCTAGAGAATTAGTAAGAAGAAAAAGTGTTTTAGAAAGTTCTACTTTACCGGGTAAATTAGCAGATTGTAGTTCTAGAGATCCCTCAGAATCAGAAATTTATATAGTTGAAGGAGATTCAGCTGGAGGTTCGGCAAAACAAGGAAGAGATAGAAGATTTCAGGCTATTTTGCCTCTTAGGGGTAAGATTCTTAATATTGAAAAGACTGACGATACTAAAATTTATAAAAATACAGAAATACAGTCATTAATAACAGCTCTGGGATTAGGAATAAAAGGAGAGGAATTTGACGAGAACTCTTTGAGATATCATAGAGTTGTAATTATGACAGATGCTGATGTTGACGGTGCTCATATAAGAACCTTATTATTGACATTTTTTTATAGGTATCAAAGAGAACTTGTTGAGAAAGGTTTTATATATATTGCTTGTCCCCCTCTATATAAAGTTGAAAGAGGTAAGAATCATAACTACTGTTATAACGAGAATCAATTAAAGGATACAATTGAAGGCTTTGGAGAAAAAGCAAATTATAATATCCAAAGATTTAAGGGATTAGGTGAGATGATGCCTAAACAATTATGGGATACAACTATGAATCCTCAAACGAGAATGATGAAAAGGGTTGAAATCGAAGATGCACTTGAGGCTGACAGAATATTTAATATATTAATGGGAGATAAAGTTGCACCAAGAAGAGAATTTATTGAAACTCATAGTAGCAACCTAGATATGGCAACTTTAGATATATGATTAATAATCTTCTCAAGAATTTTTGCTTAATTACTTTTGCATTAATTGCTCCAATTTCTTTGCCTGCTGGAGGTATCCAAAAAAGTATCAATCAAAATAAGTTCCCCGATAGTGGAAATGAAATTACATTGAGTTCTAATACATCTCTTTATTCTTGTCCTCAAATTCATGCTAAAGAATTATTAGTTCTTGATGTAGGCAAAACTTTATCAGTATTACGTAGTTGGAAAGTCAGCGAAAGTGAGACTTGGGTTAGAGTTGAATTAGCTTCTAATAAAATTTTAGATGATCCTAATAAGATTTTAAAAGGCTGGATAAAAATGTAAATTTTGGATTTTAGTTCAATAGTTATACTTTTACTAGGCAGTACTTTTGGATTAATACTTAGAATATTCATACAAAATAATTTTAAAAAAAGTATAGGTTTTGATATTCAAAATACATCAATAGTAAATTTTTTATCATCTTTTTTTTTAGGAATTTTAGTAGCATTAAATTTTAGTAATAATGAAATATTAGTATTATTTTATAGCGGTTTTTTAGGATGTTTTAGTACATTTTCTACCTTTATATATCAACTATTTAATCTGTTTTTAAAGAGAAAATTCCTAATACTATTTTTTCACTATATCGAAGTGGTAATTTGGTCTTTCCTATTTTTTTACTTGGGTTATTTTGTTATTAAGTTTTTTTAAAGTGAAAATAAATAATTTTATTTATATTTTTTTAGCTGCCTATTTAGCTACTTTTTTAAGATTATTTATAAATAATAATTTTTTAATTTCAATAATTGGATCCTTCTTCGTGGGGTTTTGTATTAATAAAAGATTAAGTTCTTCAATTGAAAAAATTTTATTTGGTGGTTTTTTTTCTTGCTTCACATCCTTTAGCGGATTTATATTTTTTTTGTACAGAATTTTAAATCAAGGGGATTGGATAAAATTTATTATTTTTTTAAATTCAATTATTATCGCGAATTTATTCACAATGTTTATCGGGTTTTGGATAAGTAGAAAAATCGTTTAGATTTCATATAATAGTGTTGTTACTTTGAAAGAGTTTATATTTTATGAAAGACAATAATCTTGAAACAGTTACATCCTTATCTTCAGATTTAAGTACACGAGAAAATATTACTATTCAACTAGAGCAATTGCTCATCGCGGGAAATTATGATGAAGCAAAGTTAATTTTAGAGCCTTCCCAACCTGTTGATATTGCAGATGCTATTGGAAGCCTCCCATTAATTTTGCAGGCATTAGCATTTCGATTATTAAAGAAAAATGAAGCAATTGAGGTTTATGAATATTTAGATCCAGTAGTTCAGCAAACTTTATTAGAGAGACTTCGTTCAGGAGAAGTTTTAGAAATAGTTGAAAAAATGTCTCCTGATGATAGAGTTCAACTCTTTGATGAATTACCTGCAAAAGTTGTAAGAAAATTTTTGTCTGCTCTCAGTCCTGGTGAAAGAAAAGTAACAGCTGAACTACTTGGATATGAGCCCGAAACTGCTGGAAGATTAATGACAACTGAATTTATAGACCTTAAAGAGATGCAAACAGCAGCTGATGCTCTTTCTTTAGTCAGAAAAAGAGCACCTTTCACTGAAACTATCTATAGCTTATACGTTACTGATAAAGAAAGACATTTAACTGGTATTCTCTCTTTGAGGGATCTTGTTACTGCTGATCCTTCTAAGCCAATTGGAGACGTTATGACAAGAGAAGTAGTTAATATCTCTACTAACACTAATCAAGAAGAGGTTGCTAGAGCAATACAAAGATATGATTTTTTAGCTCTCCCAGTCGTTGATAAAGAAAAAAGATTGGTTGGAATAGTAACTGTCGATGATTTAATTGATGTCATAGAACAAGAAGCAACAAGAGATATTTATGCAGCGGGGGCAGTACAACCTGGAGATGAAGATGATTATTTCCAAAGTAGTCTTTTTACGATTGCTCGAAGAAGAATTTTATGGTTATTAATTTTGGTTTTTGCAAATGGTTTAACGACAAAAGTTATAGCAATGAATGATCAAATATTAAAAGAAATAGTTTTATTAGCTGCATTTATACCACTACTTATTGGAACTGGCGGGAATGTTGGCGCTCAAAGTTCAACGGTTGTCATTAGGGGGTTAAGCACTCAAAAATTGAAGTCTCTTGGTGCAATTAAGGCGGTAGTTAAGGAAGCTATAACAGGTGCTCTTTTAGGTGTTTTCATGATGCTTGTAGTATTTCCCTTCGCTTGGTGGCAAGGAGAAGGGCCTTTAATCGCCTCTGCGGTAGGAATTAGTTTAATATCCATAACAACTTTAGCTGCTACAACAGGAGCAATACTCCCCTTGTTGTTTGACAGAATGAAATTGGATCCAGCTTTAATGTCCTCTCCTTTCATTACAACTGTCACTGATATTGCTGGCGTATTTATTTATCTCAGTACAGCAAAATGGCTATTAAGCTCTTCATTGGCCTGAATTCACTAGGTATTTATTCTCATTTTTTTAAAAATGTGGATTTTTTTGTTTAAGTTTACATTTCTTAATGGTATTGTTTACAAAACATCATTAATCTTTCATGACTTCTGAAACAATAAATGAAAATAAATTAGCGTCAATAACAAGTTTGAAAACTAGTAACGATGTTGATCTTGTTCGCTCATACTTGAGGGATATAGGAAGAGTTCCATTACTTTCGCATGAGCAAGAAATTACTTTAGGTCGTCAAGTGCAAGAGTATATGCAAGTTGAAAGGGCAGAATTAGAAATTATTGAATTAACAGGAGATAAGCCTAGTATCGATGAATTATCAACCAAATTAAATTTATCTACTTCCATAATAAAAAAAAGATTGAGAGCTGGACAAAGAGCCAAAGAAAGAATGGTTGCTGCGAACTTAAGACTGGTTGTAAGTGTTGCAAAAAAATATACAAAAAGGAATATGGAACTTTTAGATTTAATTCAGGAAGGGACAATTGGACTGGTAAGAGGGGTTGAAAAATTTGATCCAGCAAGAGGTTACAAATTTTCAACATATGCATACTGGTGGATTAGACAGGGAATAACTAGAGCAATAGCTGAAAAAAGTCGGGCAATAAGGCTGCCAATTCACATAACTGAAATGTTGAATAAGTTAAAAAAAGGCCAAAGAGAGCTTAGCCAGGAAATGTCTAGAACCCCAACTGTAAGTGAACTTGCAAAATACGTAGAGCTTCCAGAAGATGACGTAAAAGATTTGATGTGTAAAGCTGGTCAGCCAGTTAGTCTTGAAACCAAAGTTGGTGATGGTGAAGATACTGTTTTATTAGATTTACTAGCAGGGGGCGAGGATTTGCCAGACGAACAAATAGAGATGGATTGTATGAGAGGTGATCTTCATTCCCTTTTACATCAATTGCCTGATCTGCAATGTAGAGTTTTAAGAATGAGATATGGGATGGATGGTGATGAACCAATGTCTCTTACAGGTATAGGAAGAGTATTAGGTATAAGTAGAGATCGTGTAAGAAACCTAGAACGAGATGGATTAAGAGGATTGAGAAGACTTAGCGATAATGTGGAAGCTTACTTTGTTTCTTGAATAAATTCATTTATTAACTTATTTGTTTTTTCAGGTTCTTCATCATGAGGACAATGACCAGCGCCATCAATAATATCCAATCTTTTTATATTCTTGAATTTTTTCTTCCACTCTCTTGCCTCATTTAATGATTCCCAAGGATCTTTCTCTCCCCAAATCAATTGGATGGGGGCATCAACTTTATCGAAGAGGTCAGTAGCTAGATAATCATCAAATAAGTTAATAAAACCACGAAATGCTTCCTTAGAGTTTTTTCTTTGAGAAGGTTTATAAAGTATTTCAATCAATTCATTATCGATATTTTTCCCAGATGGGTAAGCTTGTTCAAGGATTTTCTTTATAACTTTGGGATTCGCAGCTCTTGTAAAAAGTGTATGACTGATTAGTCTTTGTCTGACAATTGTTTTAAGGACAGGTCTCAATAAATTCATTAAGATATCACTTTTTTTTAAACGTTTATCATCCATAGTTCTTTGTGCACAATCAATCAAAACGATACCTTTGCAATTCTCTTTGAGGATTTCAGCAGCTTTCAATGCAATAACACCACCAATTGAATTTCCTATCAAGTAAACAGGAGATTTTATTACTTCTGCACAATATGTTGATATTTGATTACCCCATAAGTCAAAAGAATATTTAATTGAGTTATCTATATCAGGTTCGTAATTTAATAGCGCACTAGGCTGACTGCTCTCTCCGAATCCTAATAAGTCTATTGCGTAGCAGTTAGAAAATTGACCAAGAAAATCTTGATTATGTCTCCAGTGGTTTTTTGATGCACCAAAACCATGAACTAATAAAATTTTAATATTTTTTTCAGAAGTAGATTCTTTTGATAAAGACCAAGAAATTTCCCAATCTTTCCACTTCCAAGTTTCAGATTTATTTAAAGACACTATTTATATGCTTTTAATTAAACTTTAATTCAAAAAAAAAATATTCGTTTTTAATAAATTATTCTTAGTTAATAGAAAGCATTTATTTTATGAAAAAGAAAAAGGTCATATGTGTTGGAGAGGCTTTAATAGACAGAATAAGAAATAAGTCAAATCAAGGTTTTAAAGATTTTATGGGCGGTGCGCCGGCTAATGTTGCTTGTGCATTAAGAAAATTAAAAATAGATTCAACCTTTATAGGAAGTTTGGGTAGTGATAATTATGGAATAAAATTTATTACGCAATTTAATGAACTGGACGTTAATTTAGATTTCTTGCAATTAGATAATCATTCATCTACTCGCGTGGTTAATGTAGATAGAGATCAATTTGGAGAGCGTTTTTTTTCAGGTTTTCAAGAAAGTTCGCATTCATGCTTTGCAGATGAAGTTCTTAGTTTGAAATTAATCGAAAAAGAAATTTTAAATTTGGAGAAATCCTTTTTAGAAACAAAATATTTGGTTACAGGCACGATCTTATTATCATCTCCAATATCAGCAGAGACTATTTTTTTTCTCATTGAACAGGCTAAAAAATTTGAAGTCAAAATAGTTATTGATTTAAATTGGAGAGAGGTCTTTTGGGATCATTCAAGTTTTTCATCAGAAATGAGTAAAGCTGCGAGATTTAATTTAATTAAGAAATTTTTAAATCATGCAAATGTTTTAAAACTTGCTAAGGAAGAAGCAACTTTATTTTTTGAGGATGAAAATCCCTTGCTAATATCTCAACAATTGTCTAATAGACCAGATGTAATAATAACTGATGGAAAAAATCCTGTTTTATGGTACATCAATGGATTACAAGGAATTACCGAAACTCCTGCTTCAAAAAAAATTGTTGATACAACTGGCGCAGGTGATGCTTTTCTAGCTGGTTTAATTTCAAAATTAATTTCTTCTGGCTATCCTTCAAATGAAGTAGAAGTAGAAGATTGTATTAAGTTCGCAGGTGTTTGTGGATTATTAACTTGTCTTGGTGAAGGTGCCATTGAGCAACAGCCATATTATGAGAAGGTTAATAAATTTTTGGGATCTCTTATTTCATAGTTTCTTCCATAATTTTTTGCGTAACTAATTTCTATTTTCCAGGAATTATTAATAAATGATTCTATTAGTTCTGGCCATTCAATAACTAAAATAGCTTGTTTTTGAATTGCCTCTTCTTCTTCTGAAAAAAAAACTTCTTTTGCTGAAGAAACATTTTCTAACCTGTATAAATCAAGGTGAATAAGTGGAATTTTTCCGGAATTATAGTGATGCGATAAAGCAAATGTAGGGCTTGTAATATCTTCAGAGATTGATAAGCCTTTAGCAATACCTTGAATAAATGAAGTTTTCCCAGCACCAATTGGACCCTTTAATAAAACAATAGATTGGGAATTTAATTTGTGTGAGAGTTTTTTCCCTAAATTTAAAGTCTCTTTTAAATTCTCAACAAACACAAAATTTTACAAAAATCAATTATAGTTTAATAGAAAAAGTATTTACTAGATATGGTTATTGCAAATTCAGTTAAAACCTCTACACCAAAATATGTAATTGCGGATATATCTTTATCAGATTTTGGTCGTAAAGAAATTAAAATTGCTGAAACGGAAATGCCTGGTTTAATGGCACTTCGAGATAAATATCAATCGGAAAAGCCACTAAAAGGTGCAAAAATAGCTGGAAGTCTTCATATGACTATTCAGACAGCAGTCTTAATAGAAACTCTTGTTGATCTTGGCGCAGAACTAAAATGGGCTTCATGCAATATTTTTTCCACTCAAGATCATGCTGCGGCAGCTATTGCGGATCAAGGAATTTCTGTATACGCAAAAAAAGGTGAGACTCTTGATGAATACTGGCAATATACCCACCATATTCTTGATTGGGGTTCAGACTCGCCAAATATGATTCTTGATGATGGGGGAGATGCAACTGGCTTATTGATACTCGGAAGTAAAGCAGAAAAAGATTTATCTGTTTTAGATAATCCTAGTAATGAAGAAGAAATTGCTTTATACAATTCTATTAAGCTTAAGTTAGAAAAGGATAGTGACTTCTATTCTAGAATTATGAGTAATATCATTGGTGTCACTGAAGAAACTACAACTGGAGTTGCAAGACTCTATCAACTTCAAAAGCAAAATGCTTTACCTTTCCCTGCTATTAACGTCAATGATTCAGTAACTAAGAGCAAATTTGATAATTTATATGGCTGCCGAGAATCCTTAGTGGACAGTATAAAGCGTGCCACTGATGTGATGATTGCTGGTAAAGTTGCTTTAGTAATGGGTTTTGGAGATGTAGGGAAAGGCTCAGCACAGTCTCTAAGAGGACTTGGTGCAATTGTAAAAGTTGCTGAGATTGATCCGATTTGTGCTCTTCAAGCAGCAATGGAAGGTTTTAGCGTAGTTACATTAGACGAAGTTGTGGAGGACATAGACATCTTTGTTACCGCAACTGGGAACTATCAGGTAATAACAAACGAAAATCTTGTCAAAATGAAAGATGAGGCCATAGTCTGTAATATCGGCCATTTCGATAATGAAATTGATGTGGCTTCATTGAAAGATTATCCATGGGAAAATATTAAGCCGCAGGTTGATCACATAACACTACCAAGTGGCAATAAGATAATTCTTTTAGCTGAAGGGAGATTAGTTAACTTAGGTTGTGCCACTGGACATCCAAGTTTTGTTATGAGTAATTCTTTTACTAATCAAGTACTAGCTCAAATTGAACTTTTTAATAAGTCAGAAAAATATGCTAAAGAGGTTCATGTTTTGCCAAAACATTTAGATGAAATGGTGGCCAGATTACATCTTGATAAAATTGGTGCAAAATTAACAAAATTAACTAAGGAACAAGCTGACTATATCAATGTCTCTGTTGAAGGACCTTACAAAACAGAGCTTTATAGATACTAAGTTTGAGTTTGATTTTTGTAAATTTTCTTACTTCAATTCCCGATTATATTAGTTTGGCTGTTGAAAAGAATTCAATAATTGCATACCTCACTATTTGTTTGGCTATGTTTTTAGAAAACATAATACCTCCAATTCCTTCGGAAATCATAATGCCATTAGGAGGTTTTTTCGTTTATCAACAAAAATTAAATTTCTATATTTTAGTTTTTTGGGGATTACTTGGGACTATTTTAGGATCATTACCTTGGTATTATTTAGGTAGATTAGTAAGTGAGAAAAGACTCTCAAATTTTCTAGATAAAAAAGGAAAATATCTGGGTATTTCTCCTAATGATTTAAGTAAAAGTAAAAAATGGTTTGACAAATACGGGGTTTCTTTAGTTTTTTGGGGCCGATTAGTGCCTGGTATAAGAACTTTAATTTCAGTTCCTGCTGGTATAGAACTTATGCCATTAAGAAAATTTTTAATTTGGACAACATTAGGAAGCTTGATATGGGTTGTATTGCTAACTTATGCAGGTTATATATTTGGTGAAAATTATCCAATCATTGAAACTTACGTAGATCAAATCAAATATGTTGTAAAGCCAATTTTAATTTTAATTTTCTTATATTTTTTTATAAGAATAATTACTAGAATCTTTAAAAAAGATAGAGCTTAAAAAGGGATTTCACTAGAGTTACTACTATTAGAATATTGGTTATTATCTGAATCTTTTCGGGAGCCTAGTAAGTTTAATCTATCTACTCTAACAACGGGTTTATATCTATCTTCCCCTGTATTTTTATCTTTCCAACTATCAATTTTAAAGCTTCCTGTAATTCCAATTAAAGAACCTTTTTTTACGTAATCTGCGGCTATTTGTGCTTGCTTGCCCCATATTTCTAAATTAAACCAATCAGGCTCTTCATCTCTGCTTCTTCTATTAACTGCAAGTGTGAAATTTGCTACGATGCTCCCAGATTCAAAATATCTTACATCTGGTTCTCTCCCAGCTCTGCCAACAAGGTTGATAGTGTTAATTTCCATAATTTTTTTTTTTAATAATACTCATATTTATAGGTTTTGCTCAAAGTTTTGCGTGCTATTCATAACTAAACGAAAGAATTCTGAGAGCTTACTGAAAAATAGATATATTATTTGTAAAAAAGAATTATTATTGTGATTTTTAACAGATTTAAATTTTCTAGAGATATTGGTATTGATTTAGGAACGGCCAATACTCTTATACACGTATCAGGCAAGGGGGTTGTTTTACAAGAGCCTTCAGTAGTCGCTATGGATTTAGAAGAAGGTATTCCATTAGCTGTTGGCAAAGAAGCAAAGTTAATGCTAGGAAGAACCCCTGGCAATATAAGAGCCGTAAGACCATTGAGGGATGGGGTTATCGCAGATTTTGATGCAGCAGAACAAATGATAAAAACATTTATTCAAAAATGTAACGAAGGCAAGGGGATTGTAGCCCCAAGAATAGTGATTGGTATCCCAAGCGGAGTTACTAGTGTTGAACGAAGAGCAGTAAGAGAAGCTGGATTAGCCGGAGCTAGAGAAGTTCACTTAATTGATGAACCTGTTGCAGCAGCTATCGGAGCATCATTACCGGTAACTGAGCCAATTGGAACTATGATTGTTGATATTGGTGGAGGTACTACTGAAGTTGCAGTATTAAGTTTAGGTGGAACTGTATTAAGTGAATCTGTTAGAATAGCTGGGGATGAAATAAATGAGTCAATTGCGCTATATCTCAAAAAAGTTCACAACTTAGTTGTTGGGGAAAGAACAGCAGAAGATATTAAAATTAAAATTGGATCTGCATTTCCTGATGATGATTTTGATAAAACTACTTTAGAGGTTAGAGGTCTTCATCTTTTATCTGGTCTACCAAGGTCAGTCACTTTGACATCAGGAGAAATCAGAGAGGCCATGGCTGAAACACTTAGCAAAATAGTTGAAGCTGTAAAAAGAACTTTAGAGCGAACCCCACCCGAACTTGCTGCAGATATTGTTGATAGGGGGATTATGCTCGCAGGAGGCGGAGCTTTAGTGAGGGGTATTAATGATCTATTAAGTGATGAAACAGGTATTTTTACTCACATAGCAGAAAATCCACTTCTTTGTGTAGTTAATGGTTGTGGAGAGGTTTTGGATGATTTTAAAAAACTGAAAAGAGTTGTTGATACTCCTGATTTTATAAGGAATGCTATAAGAGATTAATATTATGCTAGGTATCCGACGAATATCTACTAATCGTTGGTGGCATAAAAAGAAAAATTGGATATTTTTTGCTATTTTTTTATTATTAGTTTTTGTAAGGATATCAAAAGGATCTATTTATAAAGATTTTTATTATTTTATTTCAAAGCCTTTTTGGCCTGGTCAATTCCAAAAAGAAATTATTCTTGAGAGTATAGATCAAGAATATTTAATAAAGTTAAATCTCCTTAAAAAAGATAATCTAAGATTGCGTCAAATCTTATCTTTTCAAGAATCAACTAGTACCGAAAATATTTCTGCTGCAGTTATTTCTAGAAAAACAGGTAGTTGGTGGAGACAAATAATTTTAAACAAAGGTTCAAGGGATGGAGTAGAAATTGGTAATATTGTGATTGGTCCAGGTGGATTATTAGGAACAGTAAAGGATACTTCTTTGTTTACTTCGTCAGTAACTTTAATAACTTCTCCAGAAAGTAAGTTAGGTGTATGGGTGGATAGAATTCAAATTAATGGATTACTTGTCGGTTTAGGAGATGATTATCCTAATCTAATACTCTATTCAAAAGATGCTGATATAAAAGTCGGAGATTTTGTGTCATCATCTCCTGCTAGTACGTTATTACCTCCAAATATTCCTATCGGTATTGTTCAATCTATAGATGAGACATTGAAATCAAAAAAAACGGCGAAAATTTCACTTTTGGCAAAACCTCATGTTATTGATTGGGTGCAAATTTTAAAAGTAAGTATTTAATGAATAAATTTTTTGCAAAGAAATCATCCATAATAAGCTTTATTTTTATCCCAATTATTTTTTTGTGGCATCCTAATTGGCTTGGATTTTTAGGTGTTCAGCCATATTGGCCGCTATTTTGGTTATTGCCTTGGTCAATGATTAATGGATCAATAAATGGATTAATATTTGGTTTGTTTTTAGGTCTAATTTTAGATTCTCTAACTTTAGATGATAGTTTTACTCAAATTCCAGGCTTAGTTTGTTGTGGGTTTTTGTTTGGGAGAATTAAATTTCATAGCAGTATTTTGGTGGGACATTTCAGGTATGGCTTAGTATGTTCTTTTGGAAGTTTTTTATGTGGGACTCTTTATTTTTTACAAATTTTGTTCAGAAATTTTTCAGATAGTAATTCTTTAATGTTGATTCCCAGCGTTAAAAATATCTTAGCTGAAGTCTTTTTGACAGGTTTTTTTGCCCCTTTTATTTGCTCCAAACTTTTAAAAATGTTTAAATTTTCAAAAGGAAAATCGCAGTAATAAATCTTGCCAAGAAGCAAAAGTGTGCGAAAAAAATTTTATCTTCAAATTGTTTAAGATATTTGTGAACTTTAGGAATATCTCTTTGAGGGTTCGTAATGTTATATTTTTAATTGTTAGAATAAACATTCAATGCAATAGCTTTTTGCTTTGAAATAACGAGAAATCTTTTTTAACTATGTCAAAAGCAAGAATTTTAGTTGTTGATGATGAACCGGCAGTTTTGAAGGTATTAGTTACTAGGCTTCAGCTAGCTGGATATCAAGTTTATTCAGCCACTAATGGCGAAGAAGCTCTTGAGTCTTTTCACAGGGATTCCCCAGATTTGATAGTTCTTGATGTTATGCTTCCAAAAATGGATGGATTTGCTGTTTGCAGAAGAATTAGAGCTGAATCAGTAGTACCAATAATATTCTTAACAGCTCTTGAGGCTATTTCTGAGAGAGTTGCAGGTTTGGATTTAGGAGCTGATGATTACTTATCTAAACCATTTAGCCCAAAAGAGTTAGAGGCTAGAATAGCTACCATTTTGAGAAGAATGGGTCCTACTGTATCAGTTACTGAAACTAAAGAAGTTCCTTCTGGTAAAGGAGTTATGAAATTTGGAAGTTTAGTTGTTGATACTAATCGCAGACAAGTCTCAAGAGCTGGAGATAGAATTAGCCTAACTTATACTGAATTTAGTCTCTTAGAGTTACTATTTGATGAGCCTGGTAAGGTTGTACCGAGAGCAGAAATTTTAGAGCAACTCTGGGGTTATCCTCCTCGTAGAGCTGCAGATTTAAGAGTTGTAGATGTATATGTTGCGAGATTAAGAGGTAAATTGGAACCAGATCCAAGAAATCCAGAATTAATATTAACTGTTAGAGGAATTGGTTACGCATCTCAGAGAGTTGGCGAAACTGCAACATCTTTGGCAAGTTGAACCATATTCTGATAATTTTATATAAATAAAACAAATATATAAAAATAAATTTTGTCTGAAATAAAAGAAGCACGTTTACAAAAAGTTAGTTCACTCATCAATAAAGGTTTTGCTTCTTACGCACAAAGTTTTAGAGTATCACATACGACCAGTTTTCTTGCTCAGAAATTTGATTATTTAGAAAGTGGTCAAGAGGAAGACTTCGAGGTTTCTCTTGCAGGCAGAGTGATGGCAAAAAGGGTAATGGGTAAAATTGCCTTTTTCACAATAAGTGATCAAGAAGGTCAGATTCAGCTTTACTTAGATAAAAGAATTATAAATTTAAATTTAGAAAAACAAAAATTACTTTCTTTTGAAGATATCAAGGAAATAGTAGATATTGGTGATTGGATAGGCGTCTATGGAACTATTAAAAAAACTAATAAAGGTGAGCTTTCAATTAAAGTAGAACAATGGGAAATGTTATCCAAATCATTACAACCTTTACCAGATAAATGGCATGGATTGACTGATATTGAAAAAAGATATAGACAACGTTATCTAGATTTAATAGTGAATCCTCACTCTAAAAATGTATTTAAAACAAGAGCAAAATGTATAAGTTTTATAAGAAAATGGTTAGATAATAGAAATTTTTTAGAGATAGAGACTCCAATTCTGCAATCTGAAGCTGGTGGTGCTGAGGCGAGACCATTTATAACTCATCACAATACATTAGATATTCCACTGTATCTAAGAATAGCTACAGAATTACATTTAAAAAGAATGGTTGTTGGAGGATTTGAGAAAGTATATGAATTGGGAAGAATCTTCCGTAATGAGGGGATAAGTACAAGGCATAATCCAGAATTCACCTCGGTTGAAATTTATGAAGCTTATTCTGATTATGTCGATATGATGAATTTAACTGAAGAATTGATTAAAGACATCGTATTCGATGCATGTGGATCTTTAATCATAAATTATCAAAATAAAGAAATTGATTTTTCTCAACCTTGGTCAAGAATATCTATGAAAGATATTGTCAAAAAATATACAGGGATTGATTTTGATTCTTTCAGCGGTGACTTTACAGCAGCAAAACAAGCCGTTAAAAATATAAATGTTGATTTTTCTAATAAAGTAAATACTATTGGAAGACTTTTAAATGAGGTCTTCGAGCAAAAAGTAGAATCAAAACTTATACAACCTACTTTTGTTATAGATTATCCTGTTGAAATTTCTCCTTTAGCTAGGCCTCATCATGATAATAAAGAAATAGTTCAGAGATTTGAATTATTTATTGTGGGTCGAGAGCTTGCAAATGCTTTTAGTGAGTTGATAGATCCAGTAGATCAAAGAGAAAGGATGCAATTACAGCAATCTCTTAGAGATGAGGGAGATCTTGAGGCTCACTGTATAGATGAAGATTTCTTGAATGCTCTAGAGATTGGTATGCCGCCTACTGGAGGACTAGGGATAGGCATTGATAGGTTAATTATGTTAATTACTAATAGCGCATCAATTAGGGATGTAATCCCTTTCCCATTGTTAAAACCAGAAATAACTTCCAAAAAAAGTGAAAAGTTACCCTTGAATGAAGTAAAATAAACTAATTAATCCAATACGAAATTTTTAAATGAGTGGTGAACGTGTTGGTTTCCGTTTTAAACACGCGGATGCAGTAGTAAAAAGAAATCCTCAAGGCCGATCAAGAAGAGGATGGGTTATTGAACCAGTAGAACAAACTACAAGTAGAGGTACAAAAATGCCTGCATACAAAATTCGCTGGAGAGATAGTGAGAGGCCTGAAACTGTATTACAGCATATGTTGATTGCAGATCCAGATCCCTCCCCACCTCCAAGTTCAGTCAGTTTAGATTGAAAATTTCAATAATTTTGCATAATTTTTTATCTTTTTAGTGCAGAGTTGATTTCTTTTTTTATACTTTTTTGTTTTTCGTCTTGTCGTTTGTCATGTAATTTTTTCCCTTTGCCTACTCCTATAGTTAATTTTATCCATGAGCCTTTTAAATAAAGAGATAATGGAACAATAGTCATTCCTTTTTTTTCAGTATTAGATTTCATTTTTATTATTTCTTTTTTATGTAGTAGCAACTTTCTATTTCTTAATGGATCATGATTAAAGAAAGATCCCACATTTTTATGTGGTGAAATGTGAACATTTAATAATAAGATCTCACCATCTCTGAATGAACAGTATCCGTCTTTTAAATTTGCTTTTCCGTTTCTAATAGACTTTACTTCAGTCCCTAAAAGTTCAATTCCAGCTTCGATTGTTTCAGATATTGCATATTGAAATTTTGCATATCTATTCTCAGCCAGAAGTTTAAAATTATTTACTTTATTAGTTTTTCTTTTAACTTTGTTTGAATTTTTTGCCATTTTAGTTGTAAAAAATCTTTCTACTCAGAACAATTGCAATTAACCTTTCATTATGGCAATAATTTCCTCCAATATAGGTGATAATGACTTTTCTTTTAGTAAAAAAGAGCTTAGGCTAGTTGATTCAAAAATCATTCCAGAAGAAAAGAAAAATAATAATCTAAACTTAGCAAGGCCCCTAACTTTAAAAGAATTTATTGGCCAAGAACAACTTAAATCCTCTTTAAAAATAGCTATAGATGCTGCAATCTTTAGAAAAGAACCTTTGGAGCATACTCT
Organism: Prochlorococcus sp. AG-347-K17; assembly: GCA_003281385.1. GTDB lineage: Bacteria > Cyanobacteriota > Cyanobacteriia > PCC-6307 > Cyanobiaceae > Prochlorococcus_A. Next base: position 103,425 of record QCCE01000003.1, on the reverse strand, counting down.
TTTACATGGACAGCCTGGACTAGGTAAGACTACTCTTGCTTTTTTGATAGCCCATGAATTGAATACAAAATGTAGAATAACAACTGCACCAGCAATTGAAAGACCAAGAGATATTGTAGGTTTACTTCTTAGCCTAAAAGAAGGTGAAGTTTTATTTATAGATGAGATACATCGTTTAAATCGGTTAACTGAAGAGTTGTTATATTCTGCAATGGAAGATTTTAGACTCGACTTAACTATGGGAGCTAATAGAGGGGCCCGTTGCAGAACAATTAATCTTCCAAGGTTTACTCTTATTGGCGCGACAACTAAATTAGCCTCGATAAGTGCACCTCTAAGAGATAGATTTGGTATATCGCAGAAGATTGAATTTTATACATTTGATGAATTACAACAAATTATTGTTAATTTCTCCCGATTAATAAACCTCAATTTAGATGATAAAGCATCTTATGATTTAGCAAAGATATCTCGAGGGACTCCAAGAATTGCTCTAAGATTATTAAGACGAGTTAGAGATTATGCTCAGGTTGTTAAGAAAACTAATACAATTTCCGTGAATTTAATAAAAAAAGCTTTAAATTCTTACCAAATAGATGAAAAAGGATTGGATTCTTTAGATAGACACTATTTATCTTTTCTTAACCAAAATAATAATATTCCAACTGGCCTTGATTCAATTGCAGCAGGCTTAGGTGATGATTCATCAATGTTAGAATTTGTAGTTGAGCCATATCTCATCAAAATTGGTTTTCTCAGTAGAACGCCTCGAGGAAGATTGCTTACTGCTTTAGGAAAAAAGTACATTGATTCAAAAAATGATAACTTTTAAAAAAGTTAAGGTTTGTTTTTTATTAATTTTTATTTTTTTAAATATTTTTTATATTGCACCATGCTACTCATTACCTTTGAGAGAGGATTTGTTTAAAAATGCATTAGATCTAAGTTCAGGTGGAAAATTTAATCTCGCTTTGCAAGAATGGAATCAATATCTCGATTATTATCCTGATGATGCTGCAGGCTTTAGCAATAGAGGAAATGTAAGACTTGTTATAGGAGATGTAAAGGGATCAATCGATGACCAAAATAAGGCAATAAGTTTGAATCCTATTGAAATAGATCCTTACATCAACAGAGGGATAGCAGAGGAATCATTGGGTCTATGGTCGCAAGCGAAAAAAGATTATATGTTTGTAATTTCGCAAGATAGTAAAAATTTCTCTGCATTATATAATTTGGCTAATGTTGAAGGATCTACATCGCATTGGGAAAAAGCAAGAGATTTATTTTCAAAAGCTGCTTTATATAATCCTGGATTTGCCATGGCTAGATCTAGTATGGCGTTAGCAGATTTTCAGTTGGGGAATATTGATGAATCTGAAAAAGAATTAAAAAAATTAATTAGACGTTACCCAACTTTTGCTGATGCTAGGGCAGCTTTAACGGCTTTGAATTGGTCTAAGGGTGAATTTGGGAAAGCAGAGAGTAATTGGATAGCAGTAACTGAATTAGATCCTAGATATAGTGATGAAGAATGGTTAAAAAAAATAAGAAGATGGCCTCCACAACCAATTAAAGATTTAATGAACTTTATCGATTTAAAATAAGTAATGAATAGAGATCAGCTTTATAAAAAAATTGATTCTTTTACTGATGAATTAATTAACTTAAGGAGACATATCCATGCACATCCCGAATTAAGTGGCCTTGAAAATCAAACAGCGATCTTGATAAGTGGTTTTTTAAAAAATATTGGTTGGAATGTTAGAGAATCTATCGGCAGAACAGGAGTTATAGCTGATTTTGGGCCTTCAGATAAGGGTATTATAGGTTTGAGAGTGGATATGGATGCTTTGCCAATATTTGAGGAAACAAAATTAAGTTTTTCTTCAAAAGTAGATGGTGTTATGCATGCCTGCGGGCACGATTTGCATATATCCATTGGATTGGGAGTGGCTAAAATTATTAAGGATTTAAAACTAAATTTTGGGACTCGGATAATTTTTCAGCCCGCTGAAGAAATTGCGAGTGGGGCTAGATGGATGATTAAGGATGGCGCAACTAAAGGTTTAACCAATATTTTGGGAGTTCATGTCTATCCCGATTTAGCAGTAGGGACAATTGGTATCAAAGAGGGAAGTTTAACTGCAGCTGCGGGAGAACTCAAGGTAGAGATTAAAGGAAAATCAGGCCATGGTGCTCGACCTCATGAAGGAGTTGATGCTATATGGGTGGCCTCTAAAGTTATATCGGGAATTCAAGAATCAATAACAAGGAAGTTAGATCCTTTAGATCCTGTAGTAATAACTTTTGGTAAAATAAATGGAGGCAATGCCTATAATGTTATTGCAGAAAAGGTTAATTTAATTGGTACGGTTAGATGCACTAATCGCAAAGTATTTAAGAAAATAAGTAATTGGCTTAATGAAAATATTACTTCTCTAGCTCAAAGTTGCGGAGCTGAAGCAAAAGTATTATTTAGAGAAATCACTCCGGCAGTTAATAATAATTCTGAAATTAATAGAGTCCTTAGAGATTCAGGAATAAAGGTTTTGGGTCAAGAAAATGTGATTGAATTACAAAAACCATCATTGGGAGCTGAGGATTTCGCTGAATTCTTAAATGAGATTCCTGGAGCAATGTTTAGGCTTGGCGTTTCTAATTTAAATGAATGTGCTCCCCTTCATAGTTCGAAATTTGATCCAGATGAGAGAGCAATTGCTGTTGGTATTAAAGTAATTACAGAATCCATAGTAAAATTAAACAATGAAAAAATTAATACAATCTAGTAAATGAAATTTAATAAAAGATTAATTTTATCTTTTGTCGCTCCTTGCATGATCCTCATATCTGCTTCCGGATTGATATTTAGGAACAATTCCAGAAAGATCTTTTATTTACCTATTGGATTAATGGGGATTGTAATTATTTTGGAGAGGGGCATAAGCAGACAATTGGATAGGAAAAATATTTTAAAAAAAATAAAGTCTTATCAACAAGTTAAATAAAATCATTTTATTTATTTTTACGTAACATCAGATGACTATTTTTTAGAAAAGAGCTATTAATAAGATTAATACTAGGGGTGCTGGGAAATTTACCTTAGCTGAGATCATACCCTTTGAACCTGAATCATTAATCTTGATGCAGGGAAGTTGAGATTTGATCAAACTTTAGTAATAACACTTTTTAAAAATTTATAAATTATGAGAAGTTCTTGGATTAAATCTCGTCTTGGTAAAGACAATGTAACTCAGATGAACTTTGCAAGAAACGGATATATTACTGAAGAAATGGATTTTGTTGCTAAAAAAGAAAATCTTCCTCCTTCTTTAATAATGGAAGAAGTTGCAAGAGGAAGATTGATTATCCCAGCTAATATTAATCATTTGAATCTCGAGCCAATGTCTATAGGTATCGCTTCTAGATGCAAAGTTAATGCCAACATTGGCGCTTCACCTAATGCAAGTGACATCAATGAAGAAGTAGAGAAGCTAAAATTAGCAGTTAAATATGGGGCTGATACGGTTATGGATCTTTCTACAGGAGGAGTAAATTTAGATGAAGTACGTCAAGCAATTATTCACGAGTCACCTGTTCCTATAGGCACAGTTCCTGTTTATCAAGCTTTAGAAAGTGTAAAAGGTTCGATAGATAGACTAACTGAAGACGATTTTCTTCATATTATTGAAAAACATTGTCAGCAGGGCGTAGATTATCAAACGATTCATGCAGGTCTATTAATAGAGCATTTGCCGAAAGTCAAAGGAAGAATTACTGGAATTGTAAGCAGGGGGGGAGGTATTTTAGCGCAATGGATGTTACATCATTTTAAGCAAAATCCTCTTTATACAAGGTTTGATGACATTTGTGAGATTTTTAAGAAATATGATTGTACTTTTTCTCTAGGAGATTCATTAAGGCCTGGATGCTTGCATGATGCTTCTGACGATGCTCAGCTAGCTGAATTGAAGACTTTAGGCGAACTTACTCGAAGAGCATGGGAACATAATGTTCAAGTTATGGTTGAGGGACCTGGTCATGTACCTATGGACCAAATTGAGTTTAATGTGAGAAAGCAAATGGAAGAATGTTCAGAAGCCCCATTTTATGTGCTTGGTCCATTAGTGACAGATATATCTCCTGGTTATGACCATATATCAAGTGCTATTGGGGCGGCAATGGCAGGGTGGTATGGAACTTCTATGTTATGTTATGTAACTCCAAAAGAACATCTAGGTCTACCAAATGCAGAAGATGTAAGAGAAGGCTTAATCGCTTATAAAATAGCTGCTCATGCTGCTGATATAGCAAGACATAGAGCTGGAGCTCGTGATCGAGATGATGAACTTAGTCATGCAAGGTATAACTTTGATTGGAATAAACAATTCGAACTTTCATTAGATCCGGAAAGGGCAAAGCAGTATCATGATGAGACACTACCTGAAGAAATCTTTAAAAAGGCGGAGTTTTGTTCAATGTGTGGTCCTAAACATTGTCCAATGAATTCAAAGATTTCTGATGAATCTCTTGATCAGTTAAAAGATAAGCTAGAAGAATGTAATTCTTCAGTTTAGTTATCAGTTAATACTTATAGAATTTCCTTCGTCTTATTAACAACGTTTTCGACTGTAAATCCAAAATTTTCCATACATTCTCCACCTGGTGCTGATGCACCAAACCTATCCATAGTAATACAAATTCCTTCAAAACCTGTAAACTTATGCCATCCAAATGAATGGGCAGCTTCTACTACAACTCTCTTTTTCACACTACTAGGTAGAACACTTTCTTTGTAAGATTCATCTTGCTCTTCGAAAAGTTCTACACAAGGCATAGAAACAACTCTAATTTTTTTACCTAAGCTTGAAATTTCTTTACTTGCTTCAATGCAAAGATTCAGTTCGCTTCCAGTACCAATAAATATTAGATCTGGTGTTCCTTCGCAATCGGAAACTATATATCCTCCTAAAGCAACTTTGTCGATCGAAGTATTTTCTTGATTTGGCATACCTTGTCTACTTAAACAAAGTGCAGAAGGTCTTTTTCGATTTTGAATAGCAAGCTTATAAGCTCCACTCGTCTCATTACCATCTCCTGGCCTGAAAACTAGCATGTTAGGCATGGCACGAAGAGAAGGGATAGTTTCAATAGGTTGATGTGTTGGACCGTCTTCCCCCACACCAATTGAATCATGGGTTAATACATAGATTACTCCTAATTCGCTGAGTGCTGAAAGCCTCATTGAACCCCTCATATAATCGGCGAAAACAAGAAAAGTTCCACCATAAGGAATAAGACCACTATTGTGATAGGCAATACCATTAAGCACAGCTGCCATTGCATGCTCTCGTACACCAAAATGTAAATATCTTTTTTCAGGGCTATGAGATTGGAACGATCCAGTTTCTCCCTTGATATCTGTATAGTTAGAGTGAGTTAAATCTGCTGATCCACCAATTAATTCAGGTAGGTTAGGACCTAAAGCACCTAAACATATTTGTGAATGCTTTCTGGTGGCTAACCCTTTATCAATAGGTGTATAGGAGGGAAGATCAGAGTCCCAATTATCAGGTAATTGGCCTTTTAACATTCTATTTAACTCGGCTCCTTCAGAGGGATATTTTTTTTGATATTCTACAAATTTAGAATCCCATTCTTTTTCTAAGTTTTCGCCTTTGTTTATTGATTTTCTAAAATGCGCATATACTTCATCTGGTATTTCAAATGGAGGATATTCCCAATTTAGAAACTCTCTAGTTAATGCAGCTTCTTCTTCTCCAACAGCTGCTCCATGAATCCCAGCAGTGTCTGATTTATTGGGAGAACCATAACCTATGGTTGTAGAAATTTTAATAATCGAGGGCTTATCTGTAATTAATTTCGCTTTCTCAATAGCTTCAGTTATTCCTTTAATATCATGATTACCATTTTCGACATGTTGTACATGCCATCCATAAGCTTCGTATCTTTTTAGAACATCCTCAGTGAAAGAAACGTCGGTTCGCCCATCAATTGTAATTTGATTATCGTCATAAAGTGCAATTAATTTTCCAAGTTTAAGATGACCTGCTAAGGAACAGGCCTCTGATGCGATACCTTCTTGATTACAGCCGTCACCCATTATTACGTAAGTAAAGTGATCAACGATATTGCAATCAGGCTTATTAAATTTAGCTGCTAAGTGAGTTTCAGCTATTGCCAAACCAACTGCATTTGAAATTCCTGCTCCAAGAGGACCAGCTGTAACTTCAACACCTTCGGTTTCGAATGTTTCTGGATGTCCAGGAGTTTTTGATCCCCATTGCCTAAATTGTTTAATATCTTCTATAGAAACTGATTTGTATCCTGTCAAATGAAGTAAAGAATATAAAAGCATACAGCCATGACCAGCTGATAATACAAAACGGTCTCTATTGAACCATTTTGGGTTATTGGGGTTGTGATTAAGTATGTTTTGCCATAATGCATAACCCATAGGAGCACATCCCATTGGCAATCCAGGATGTCCACTATTAGATTTATTTACTGCATCTACAGCAAGCATTCTTATACTATTTACACAAAGTGATTCTAATGAAACAGATGCAGCGACCATTGTTTTAAAATAAGTTAAGTTTGAAATACAAAATTGGTTGTCTTTAATTCATTTTGCTGAAAGCAAGGCAAACATTGTGACCACCAAAGCCGAAAGAATTAGAAAGAGCAACTCCTAATTGAGCTTCTCTTGCATTATTTGGTACATAATCAAGATCACATTCAGGATCTGGATTGACGTAGTTAATTGTAGGAGGGATGAAATTATGTGTCAAAGAAAGTATACAAGCTACAGCTTCTATACCTCCTGAGCCTCCTAGGAGATGACCAGTCATCGACTTAGTAGAGCTTACAGGAATGAGGTAAGATCTGTCTCTAAAAATAGATTTAATTGCAGAAGTTTCATTTTTATCATTAGCTGATGTACTTGTTCCATGAGCATTTATGTAATCAACTTTTTCAAGGCTAAGACAAGCATCTTCAATGGCTAATTTGATAGCTTGGGCGCCTCCAACTCCCCCTGGAGATGGAGCAGTAATATGATGAGCATCACATGTTGTTCCATATCCAATTATTTCTGCATAAATTCTTGCATTTCTTTTTTGTGCATTTTCTAAAGTTTCTAAAACAAGAATTCCAGATCCCTCTCCAATAACAAATCCATCTCTTTCTGCATCAAAAGGTCTGCTAGCAGTTTGAGGACTGTCATTTCTGAAAGAAAGAGCTTTGGCACTGGCAAAACCAGCTACTCCAAGAGGTGTAATACTTGCTTCCGCTCCTCCACAGATCATTGCATCTGCTTTTCCAAGTTGAAGTAATCTAAAAGAATCACCAATTGCATTTGAGCCTGCAGCGCAAGCGGTTGAAACAGAAGAACTTGGTCCTTTTGCACCCAAAGCGATGGCAGCTAATCCAGTTGCCATATTTGGAATCATCATTGGGACTGTAAATGGACTTACTCTTTTAGGTCCTTTATAACTCAAAATTTGAGCTTGACTTTCCATAGTTAATAAGCCTCCAACACCAGAACCAATAATCACTCCAATTCTTGACGCATTAGCTTCAGTAATTTCAAGTCCAGAATCATTGAAGGCTTGTTTAGCAGCAATAACTCCAAACTGGGAGAAACGATCCCATCTTTTGGATTCTTTAGCTTCAATAAAATTTTCAGATTGAAGATTCTTTACTTCTGCAGCAAATTTGCAGGGATGTTGTTCAGGATCAAAGAGAGAAATATCTGAGACCCCATTAGTACCTTTTTGAAGACCGACTAAATATTCATCAATGTTATTACCAATTGGAGTTACTGCTCCGATACCAGTAATAACTACTCGATGGAAATTTGGCATTCTTTAATTAACCTTTTTTTTCTTCGATAAATTTTACTGCATCGCCAACAGTTGCGATTCCTTCAGCTGCTTCATCAGGAATTTCAATATCAAATGCTTCTTCTAAAGCCATCACGAGTTCAACGGTATCAAGAGAATCTGCACCTAAATCATTTTGGAAATTTGAATCTGACTTTACTTCTCCTGCTTCAACACTTAATTGTTCTGAAACAATAGAACAGACTTTATCGAGGATTTCTTGTGACATAGTTTATGGAAATTACTAATTATCTATATGATTTTATGCCCTAGAGTTAACAAGAGTGAAGCATATCTTAATTTTTTTAATTTCTTTGTAAGACAATAGTATTATAAAACGAGGTTCAAAGGACAATTTTTACATGTCACACGCAGTTAAAATTTATGACACTTGCATTGGTTGTACCCAATGTGTGAGGGCTTGCCCACTTGATGTTTTAGAGATGGTTCCCTGGGACGGCTGTAAAGCTGGTCAAATAGCTTCATCCCCTAGAACAGAAGATTGTGTAGGTTGCAAAAGATGTGAAACGGCATGTCCAACCGATTTCTTAAGTATTCGCGTTTATTTAGGAGATGAAACTTCTAGGAGTATGGGCTTAGCATATTAATTTTGTAGTGCAGTTTTAAGACAGTCCATTTTTTTATAAATACCTATTTTATTTCAATATAATTGAAAAAAAAATTCGTATGTGTGGGATAGTTGCAGTAACTGGATATAAAAAAGCTTTACCATTATTAATTAATGGTTTAGAAAAACTTGAATATAGGGGTTATGATTCTGCAGGCATTGCAATAATAAATACCGAAACAAATAGTATTTCTTGTAATAAAGCAGAAGGAAAACTTAAAAATTTAATAAGTGATCTTGATGATCAGAATATTCCTGGAACTGTTGGTATAGGTCACACCCGTTGGGCAACTCATGGAAAACCTGAGATTAAAAATGCACATCCTCATACTGATAGTTCAGGGACCATAGCAGTTGTTCAAAATGGCATAATTGAAAATTTCCAAGATTTAAAAAATAAATTAGAGAAAGAGGGCATTATTTTTAATTCTGATACAGATACCGAGGTAATTCCCCATCTAATTCAAAGAGAGTTAAATACACTAAGTAAACTTAATCTTGAGAATAATGGTTCAACATTATTAGTAGCTGTAAGAAATGTAATATCTGATTTAGAAGGATCCTATGCTTTGGCAGTTTTATGGGCTGGTGCTCCAACCTCTTTGGTAGTTGCAAGAAGACAAGCTCCTTTGATTATTGGTTTGGGTGAAGGAGAATTTATTTGTGCGAGTGATACTCCTGCAATTGCAAATTTTACGAATATTATTCTTCCTATGGAGGATGAGGAAATAGCTTTATTAACTCCGCTTGGAATTGAAATATATGACTCAAACAACGAGAGACAATATCGAAATCCAGTTTCTTTGAAAGTCTCAGAGCAAATAATGGATAAGATGAATTTCAAACATTTTATGTTAAAAGAGATATATGATCAGCCTGATACTGCAAAAAACTGGTTGGAAAATTATTTAATTAAAAACTTAGATAATGGCCAATATCAAATCAACTATCCCTTTGATACAGAGTTTTTTGAATCAATAGAAAGAATTGAAATCATTGCTTGTGGTACGAGCAAACATGCTGCAATGGTGGGCAGCTTCTTATTAGAACAATTTTCTAATATCCCTACAAATGTCTTTTATGCAAGCGAATTTCGTTATTCTCCACCTCCACTTTTGCCAAATACATTAACTATTGGAGTTACTCAATCTGGAGAAACTGCTGATACAATCGCGGCTATCGATATGGAAATTAAAAGACGTTCTTCAATTGAAGATAAAAAATTTAAACCCAATCTTATTGCAATAACAAATAGAAAAGAGAGTTCTATAGGAAGGCAGGTTTCAAATATAATTGACATCTGTGCAGGAATAGAAGTTGGAGTAGCAGCAACAAAAACATTTTTTGCTCAATTACTTTCTTTTTATGGATTAGCCATAAAATTTGCTCAAATTAAAGGCAATCAAAGCCCTGATGAAATCGGCAAATTAATAAACGAACTTTTGAAACTTCCACCATTACTGGAAGATCTCTTGGAGAAACATAATAAATCTTCAGAAAAGTTAGCACATGACTTTTTTAATATTAAAGATGTAATTTTTTTAGGAAGAGGAATAAATTATCCAATTGCTCTTGAAGGCGCGTTAAAACTTAAGGAAATTAGTTATATTCATGCAGCTGGATATCCTGCTGGCGAAATGAAACATGGTCCAATAGCTTTACTAGATAAAAAAGTACCTGTAATCTCAATTGCCTCCCCTGGGGAAGTTTTTGATAAAGTTATAAGTAATGCTCAAGAAGCAAAAGCTAGAGATGCATATTTGATTGGGATTGCTCCTGAATGCGATGGGACTGAAATCTTTGATTTCTTAATGAAAGTCCCTTCCTATAATGAATGGATTTCCCCTTTACTAAATATATTGCCCTTACAATTATTGAGTTACCATATCGCAGCTCATAGAGGACTTGACGTGGATCAACCAAGAAATTTAGCTAAAAGTGTAACTGTGGAATGATTAGTTTCTCACATATTTTTACTTTTTAAAATTTATAGCTCTAAAAGTCCATTTGGAGGTTTGATGATTAAAAAATTTCTTTTTATATCTACTAATGGGACTATTTCTTTAACAAACGGAATAAAAACTTTTTTTTGATTTTTAAATAATTCAACAACAAGTAAATTATTTTTCTCATTTTCCAAATCAATAACTTTCCCAATTATTTTTAATTCATCATCTTCTAAGGTCTTTATCTTTACCTCCAGGTTTATAAGTTCCAAAAAGTGAAATTCTTCCTTTTTTAATTTAGGTAGGTTATCTGTTTTTACAAGAATTTTAGATTTTTTTAGTTGCTCTGCATTATTTCTTGTATTTAATCCTTTTATTTTTACTATAAAGGTTTCTTTACCAGGCTGTTTGAAACCAGATAAAAGTTCTATTTTTGAAGGAGGTTCATCTTCTTTTTGCAACCATCTCACGCCTGGCTTTAAAAATCTTTCTTCAAAATCACTTAAGGATTTAACCTTTAGCTGTCCCTTAATTCCATGACATGATGTTATCAATCCAACAATCAACCATTCATTTTTATTTATCATAAAATTGTATTAGAAAGTGTTTTTAATGGAATCATCTACTAAACCAATACTCCCCGGATCTTTTGTTGTCGTAAAAGACACTAACTCCATATACAGAGGATACAAAGGGTTTGTACAGCGAGTTACAAAGAAAAGAGCAGCTGTTCTATTTGAAGGGGGGAATTGGGATAAACTCATAACCTTTCATTTAATGAATTTAGAAATAGTATAAAAATTAGAATTTACCTGTAGTTATAAATTTTTCTATCAAAACTTTAGCCGCATTTGTTTCTGCTTGTTTATGTGATTTGCCAAATGCAGATGATTCCTTTAACCCTTTGATAAATATATCGCAAGAAAATCTTTTTGGGTCTCCGTTCTTCTTTGATACTTCAATTATTTTATAAACTGGTAAATCAAAACCTTTACTTTGACACCACTCTTGCAATACAGTCTTAGACTTGAATTTATAGGGAGCTTTTAAAAATATTTCTGAATCTTCTTTCCAAATATCATCTAACCAAAGATTCACTTCCTTGAGTGAATTAAAACACTTGTAAAGAGCACCGATTAGAGCTTCTGTAGCTTCACCAATAATAGTATTTTTTGAATTTTCATCACCAAGAGCTTTAGGTCCTTTAATTATTAATTTTTCTATATTAATTTTTTTCCCTAATTTGATTAACCATTCATCACTAACAATCTGTGCTCTAAGCTCTGATCTTTCTCCTACACTCATTTGAGGATATTTTTTTTCAATAAAGTTAGAAGCAGCTAATCTGAGTACCGCATCGCCGAAAAATTCTAGTTTTTCGTAATTTATTATTTTGTCCTCTGAGGAATGGATGAATGCTTGATTAAATTCCTGAATAATTGATATATTTTGGGTATTAATTATTTCAGAAAATCTTTTTGATTTAATATTTAGTGATTTTAAAAAAATAGTTATTTGTTTAATTCTTTTTGCGTTGATTATATTTGTCATTAGGTTGGAATAATCACAAAAATTAGAAAGCAGGTCATAAGCCGGGTTCTGTTCATCTTAATTAAGATGGGCAATCATCTATCTAGGACTGGAATTACTTCACAGTCTCAAGCGGCGCTTAAAAGTAGATTGTTTAATGGTCATAAATCTACTTAGCCTTGCTCCCAGCCGGGGTTTACCTAGCCAACACTTCTCAATGTTGCTGGTGCGCTCTTACCACACCCTTGCACCCTTGCCATACATAAAGTATTAGGCGGTATGTTTCTGTGGCACTATCCTCACGGTTACCCGCACTGGGAATTACCCAGCAAGCCTGACCATGTGGGAGCCCGGACTTTCCTCAAGAAAGTTTTATTTTGGAAACAAAATAAAACTTTCTTGCGATTACCTCTCCTGCTTTCATCTAGCATAATGCTTAATACTCCAAAAATCATCTATTGGGGCTGTAGCTCAGCAGGATAGAGCAACGGTTTCCTAAACCGTAGGTCGTGGGTTCGACTCCCGCCAGTCCCGTAAAAATAAAAAACTATATGTAGTATGTGTGCAAACTTGCTACTCTCTAGCTAGCGTATAGTTAGTAATAAATCTTTTATGGCTAAGTTGCATGATATGCGTTTAAAGCTCTTAATTCAACAAGAGCATGAGCGTATTTCTAAATCCCAACCTAATGATTTAGATCTTTCAATAGTTCAAGCAAGATGCCTTTGCTGGCTTGCTCTATTGGCTGAGGCTCACGAAGATCAAGCAAATGATGCTGAAAAAAGAGGTGATGCCGAGCAAGCGATGGGATGGTTTGCTGATTCTATGAGACTAAGAGATGTTATTAATTTGGTTACTAGTATTGAAATACCTTTGCCAGATAGCCCAGATTCACTCGATGAAAATGACGAATTATTGGATGGTCCTACAATTTCGCCGAATTAGTGAGATGATATAGAGAGAATTATATTTTCATTTGGCTGAAGAACCATGTCAATGCTCTGATTGTCAGAGATTTTATAAACAGCATGATCGTCTGATTAGAGAATTTCCTACTTTTAAGCAGCAACAAGAATTGAATTGGGCATCTATTCAATCTTTTAGAACTCTTTGTACTAAGGTTACCGATGAGCTGCAGAGAGAAATATCTGAAAGAGAATCAAATAAAAATATCAGTCCAGATGAAATACATATTTCTGATAAAGAAATTACTGAAGCTTTAGATGAAATTGAAAGTGTTAATGCCTATTTATATTCAATTGAAGCATTAATGGAAAGAATATTTGATTCAAAAATTTCAAACAAAATTGAATCTAAATTTCAAGAAATTGCAAATGAATTAGCTCCAGATCCATTAAATATGGATAGATTAATTTTGAATAGATTATTTCATCAAACTCCAGATTCACCAGATAAGAAGAATATTAATTAGTTAATTCTTCAACATTACAAGTAATTTCAACCGGCATTGGAGAGACTTTCCAAATTGATTTACAGTACTCTCTTATAGATCTATCTGAAGAAAAATATCCTGATCTAGCAGTATTTAATAATGCCATTCTATTCCAAGATTTTTTGTTATTCCAGCATTCACTTACTACATCCTGCTTATTTAAGTAGTCTTCAAAGTCAGCCATAACAAAAAATGGGTCATGTCCAGTCAAGCTGTTTAATAAAGGTTTAAATAATTCTTTATCTCCATTACTAAAATGGCCAATTTCAATAAGATGTATAACCTCTTTAAGTTCTGGGCATTGTTCAATAAAAGATTTGGGAGAGTAATTATTATTTTTTAACTCCATAATTTCACTCTCAGTGTTTCCGAAGAGGAAGAAGTTCTCTTTTTTTACAAGATCTCTTAATTCCACATTAGCTCCGTCTAAGGTTCCAATCGTTAAAGCTCCATTCATAGCAAACTTCATATTTCCAGTTCCAGATGCTTCTTTCCCAGCAGTTGAAATTTGTTCTGAAAGATCCGTTGCTGGATAAACTAACTCACCAAGTTTAACGTTATAATCTGGTAGGAAAACAACTCTTAATAAGCCGTCCATATCTGGATCAGAATTAACTACATCAGCAATACCATTAATAAATCTAATCATCAGCTTTGCCATAAAGTAACCTGGTGCAGCTTTACCTCCAAATATGATTGTTCTTGGGACTTCGTATTTGTTTGTCCCATTTTTGATTCTTAAGTATTGAGCAATAATTTGTAGAGCGTTTAAATGTTGTCTTTTATATTGATGAATTCTTTTAACTTGAACATCAAATAAACTTGATGGATCTACAAGTATTCCAGTTTTTGAGTGAATAAAACTAGCTAATTGTCTTTTGCCGCTTAGTTTAGTTTCCTCAAATTTTTGTAAAAAATTGCTGTCATCCTTTTTTTCTTCTAATTTTTTAAGAAGTTCCATATTTGTTATCCAATTTGGACCTACTTCTTTTTCTAGAAGGTTCGATAATGATGGATTAGATAATGCGACCCATCTTCTAGGAGTCACTCCATTAGTAACATTTGTAAATTTTTCAGGCCATAGAGCAGCAAATTCAGGAAGAAGTTGTCTTTTTATTAAATCTGAGTGAAGAGCTGCAACACCATTTATATGATGTGCTCCAATTGTAGCTAAATGAGCCATACGAACTGACTTGGAGCCTTCTTCATCAATAATTGAGAGTTTTTGAAGGATTTTGTCATCACCAGGATAACGTAGTCTTAATTGTTGTAGAAATCTCCAATTAATTTCATAAATAATTTCTAGATGACGAGGAAGAAGATCATTAAATAAACCTAAATCCCATTTCTCTAAAGCTTCAGGTAACAGTGTGTGGTTGGTGTAAGCAACTGAGGAAGTTGTTATGTTCCAAGCTTTATCCCAACCTATTTGATATTGATCAATAAGAAGTCTCATTAATTCCGCAACTGCTATGGCAGGATGGGTGTCATTCAGCTGTACTGTCCAGTGCTGAGGGAATTCTGTTATTGATATTGATCTTTTTTCAAGGCTTCTCAACATATCCTGAAGAGAACAACTCACAAAAAAGTGTTGTTGTTTGAGTCTTAATCTTCTACCTTCGTCAGTTCCATCATTCGGATAAAGAACTTTTGAAAGAGTTTCTGATGCAACCTTTTCTTCTACTGCACCATAATAATCACCAATATTGAATGCATAAAAGTCAAAACTTTCTGTTGCATCAGCTCTCCATAATCTTAATCTGTCACATGTATTTACTCTGTAACCTAAAACGGGAACATCATGAGGAACTCCTATCGCATGTTCTGAAGGAATCCATCTTGATCTATAATTTCCTTTATCGTCTCTATAGCTTTCAGTTCTGCCTCCAAAACCAACAAAACATGATTCGTCCGGTTGTGGGAGTTCCCATGGCCATCCACCCTTTAACCATTTGTCAGTTACTTCAACTTGCCAACCATCCCTAATTAGTTGATTAAATATACCAAATTCGTATCTAATACCATAACCAACAGCTGGAACCTGTAGAGATGCTAATGATTCCATGTAACAAGCTGCAAGTCTGCCAAGCCCACCATTACCTAATCCAGGCTCCTCTTCAACTTCAAGAATTGTTGATAATGATTCAATGCCAAATCTCTTTAATGCATCTTCAGCCTCTTTAGTTATTCCAAGATTGAGAAGATTATTACTTAATTGAGGGCCTATTAAAAATTCTGCTGATAAATAGGCGACAGTTTTTTGTGGTTTTTTTCTTATTACTTCTTGACTGGCTAAATATCTAGTCATTAGCCTATCTTTAACTGCGTAACTTAAAGCCATGTACAAGTCGTGAGGACTTGCAGAAGTAGCTAACTTTCCAAGAGTATAAAAAAGATGGGCTGTCATTCCCTGAAAAACAGCATCTGAATCCATGCCAGCTTTTTCAGGATCTAAGTAACAGCCAGGAGTAGGCAAACGTAGATCGAAAGGTTCGTTGGTATTCATTGGATTAGTCATATAACAGACAATAGCCATTTTTTTTAAAATTTCTCTGTTGTAACTTCAGATCCACACTTGTTGAGTATTTTTGCTTTTTTCTTACATATTTCTTAAAGTGGGCCCTCAATAAACTATCTTCCAATTATGTAGTTTATTTTTTCTCTTATTTCATATGTATTCTTTACTTGCTGAATTAAGTGCACATGATTTAGAAGTTGCTGAAACGTTGATAGGCGTAATAAGGTTTCTATTGATATTTTTAGCTGCAAGAGCATTAGCAGAAGTATTAGTAAGACTAAGTTTGCCAACGATAGTAGGTGAGCTTCTTGCAGGGGTTGTGATAGGGGCGTCGGGATTTCATTTATTGATACCGCCTTCAGCTGGAACCGAATTAAATGAAGGACTTGTAAATGTTATTAGCTCATTAGCATCAATTCCCCCAGAAGCTGTCCCTGATGTGTATTTTGAAAGTTTCCCTTCCCTCCAAGCAGTAGCAACTCTAGGTTTATACGCTCTTCTATTTTTAACAGGATTAGAAAGTGAGTTAGAGGAACTAGTAGCTGTAGGAGCTCAGGCTTTCACTGTTGCTATGGCTGGCGTGATTTTACCGTTTGCCTTTGGAACTCTTGGATTAATGTTTATTTTTCAAGTGGATTTAATTCCGGCAGTCTTTGCTGGTGCATCTATGACAGCAACTAGCATAGGAATTACTGCAAGTGTTTTTGGAGAGTTAGGATATTTAAAAACTAGAGAAGGACAGATTGTTATTGGAGCTGCTGTTTTGGATGATATTTTAGGTATTGTGATTCTTGCAGTTGTGGTTGCCCTTGCAGCCGGAGGTTCTTTAGAGATTGCTCCTATCGTTAAATTAGTTGCTGCAGCTGTAGTATTTGTTATTGCTGCTATCGCATTAAGTAGAACAGCAGCTCCAGGTTTTGATTGGTTATTAGATAGATTAAAGGCCCCAGGAGCCGTAGTCGTAGCTTCTTTTGTGATACTTGTTTTGTGTTGCTTTGTAGCAACAGCCATTGGATTGGAAGCTGCTTTAGGTGCTTTTGCCGCTGGATTGATTCTTAGCAGTTCTAAAAATAATCATGCAATTCAACAATCTGTTTTACCTTTAGTATCCTTATTCGCAACTATTTTCTTCGTATTAGTTGGAGCTGGGATGGATTTATCAGTTATTAATCCACTTGATCCAACAAGTAGGTCAGCACTTGTTGTTGCAGGATTTTTATTAGTTGTAGCTATTATTGGGAAAATTGCAGCAGGATGGGTATTTTCAAGTGATAAACCTACAAATAGATTAGTTGTAGGTTTGGGTATGATGCCTAGAGGGGAAGTTGGTTTAATTTTCCTTGGACTGGGAACAAGCGCAAAGTTGTTAACTCCTTCTCTTGAAGCAGCTATTTTGTTAATGGTTATTGGAACTACATTTCTTGCACCTGTTCTTTTGAGAATTGTCTTAAAAGATAAGCCTCCAAATGATGGTAATAAAATTTCAGATGATGTTGCAGCTGATCCTGTGGGTCTTCTTTAGGAAATAAGTTTATTAGAATCTATCAAAATATGATTTCAATAAATGGAAAAATCAGCTCTAATGGAAAGTGATGTAAATTATGACTGGAATTTTTTAAATTATCCTATCCATACTCTTTCGGTTTATCCTAAGAAAACCTTAAAAGAATGTGCAATTTTATTAATTCATGGTTTCGGAGCCTCCACGGATCATTGGAGATTTAATATCCCTGTTTTGAGTGAAAAATACGAAGTTCACGCTATGGACCTAATTGGTTTTGGCAAAAGTCCTAAGCCTCAAGATGTTGAATACTCAGGGTCTTTGTGGAAAGATCAAGTTGTAGCTTATGTAAAAGAGAAAATAAAAAAACCTACAATTGTTGTAGGAAATTCATTAGGTGGTTATGCAGCATTAGCAGCTGGTTCAGAATTAGATGAACTAAACGCAGGAGTGATATTACTTAATGCTGCAGGATACTTTAGTGAAGAAAAAACTCTTAAAAAGAATATGTTGCAAACCTCTATTGAAACAGTTGCCGGCATATTTTTGAAAAATATTTTACTTCAAAGATTGATTTTTGAGAATATGAGAAACCCAAAAAATATTAAAAAAACTTTGAATCAAGTTTATGTTGATAAAAAAAATGTTGATGATTTTTTAGTTGAGTCAATAAGAAAGCCTTCGCTAGATTTTGGAGCTTTTAATGTTTTTAGAAGTGTATTTAATCCATCAGGTCCACAGGGATTGCCCTTGGACAAGTTATTTGCAAAACTTGATTCACCCTTATTATTGCTCTGGGGTGGAAAAGATCCTTGGATGAATACTCCAAAAAAAAGAAATCTTTATAAAAAATTTACACCAAAGAATACAAAAGAAATCATTCTTGAAGCTGGACATTGTCCCCATGACGAAATACCTGAATTAGTTAATCAGCATATTTTGGATTGGGTTGATTCTCTTTAAGTAAGTTGTGCAAATTAAATTATCTAATAAAGACCAAGGAATTTTTATTTTTCAATTAGATCAAAATAACTACATTAAATTTTGTCCTGAAAGAGGGGGTGTTATTACAAATTGGATTTCGGATGGTAAGGAGATACTTTATTTCGATGAAAAAAGATTTATGGATAGGACAAAAAGTATTAGGGGAGGTATTCCCATCTTGTTCCCCATTTGTGGAAATCTAAATACCTCTGGTTCGGTATTTGGAAAAGAGTATTTGCAATTAACACAACATGGTTTCGCTAGGGATCTACAATGGCAACACTCTTTTAATGAAAGTGAAAAATCTTTATGCTTATTTTTAAATGAATCTAAAAAAACTAAAAAATATTATCCTTTCGATTTCAAACTAAATATTGAAGTTAACTTGAAAATTAATTGTCTAGAATTTGCAATCTCAATCCATAACAAAACAGAATTTGCTATGCCTATAAATTTTGGTTTGCATCCTTATTTTAATGTTTCAGATTTCAAAAATTTAGAGTTTATTGATAATCCACTTAATTGTCAGGATCAAGAAAAAAATACTATAAGTAATACTTTGGTTGAATTAAACAAAATTAATCTAGGAGTTGATCTACTTATGTATACTTCCGGTAGAAGCTCTTTTCGAGATAAAATTTTTAAAAGAGAGGTAACTTTAAATCATCCATATCCTTTTGATTTAGGCGTTATTTGGAGTGATCCTCCAAGAAGCATGATATGTCTTGAACCTTGGACTAGTCCGCGAAATTCTTTTGTTGATGGATTTAGAAACATTATGATTCCTGCAAATGATAGTAAAAGGTTAAATGCTTCAATACAAATAAAATCTCTGAATTAGTTAAGCAATATTTATGAAATTTGTCGTTATAGATGATGATCCCACAGGTTCTCAAACTGTTCACGATTGTTTATTACTGCTTAAGTGGGACTGCTCAACTTTAGTCAAAGGTTTTGAATCTAAATCAAATTTATTTTTTATTTTGGCTAATACAAGGTCACTATCGGAAAATGATGCGAAATTAACAAATGAGGAAATTTGCAAAAATATTAAGACTGTAATTGCTTCTCGAGTCTATGAAGAAGAAATTATTTTTATAAGTAGAGGAGACTCTACTCTTCGAGGACATAACTTTTTAGAGCCAAGTGCCCTAAATAGTTACTTAGGTCCTTTTGATGCTACTTTTCATATTCCAGCTTTCATAGAGGGTAAAAGATTAACAATTAATGGATCACATTTTGTTGATAAAACCCCTATTAGTCAGACAATTTTTGCAAAAGATAAAATTTTTGGATTTAAGACAAGTAATATCAAGAATCTTTTATTTCAGCAGAGTAAATCGCAAATAAATTTTGAAGATATTCAAAATCTTTTATTGTCAGATATCGAAACGCTAAATAATGAAGAAAATAATGTTGTTTTTAAAAAACTTAAGAACTTGAAGAATAATAAACATGTAATTGTAGATGTAGAAAATTATTCCCAACTAAAAAAATTTTCTCTAGTAATTAAAAAATTAATTAAACAAAAAAAATTTCTTTTTCGAACTGCAGCAAGTTTTATAAGTTCAATTTCTGAGAAAAAAAGTGTCTCTCATAGTGAAATATTTTTCTCTAATTTAAGAATAAAAAATAAAGAAAAGAGTTTTCTTCCAGGATTGGTAATTGTTGGATCTTATGTAGAACTTTCAACAATACAATTGAATAATTTATTAGAGATAAGTAATTGTAATCCAGTTGAATTAGATGTTTTTGAATTCTTTAAAATTACTTCATCAGATAATAATCAGAAGCGAAGGAATTTGTTTAAAAATAAATTTTTGAAAGAAATTAGATTTTCTTTTGAGAAAGGGAAAACTCCTGTTTTGTTTACTTCAAGAAAATTTATGTCCTTAGATTCTTCTGAACTATTTAATTTTTATAATTTACTTGCATGTTTTATTGCTGAATTAGTCGCAGATTTGAAGTATGAAATAGGATATTTGATTTCAAAAGGTGGAATAACAACAAATTTGATTCTTAGTAATGGACTTAATGCAGATTATGTTTATCTTGAGGGACAGATTTTAACAGGCATTTCAGTGGTGACTTATAACTTAAAAAATGATGAAAAACTGCCTATTGTTACTCATCCTGGAAACATTGGAACTGAAGATTCACTTGTTAATATTTGGAGAGTTTTTGAAAATAAAAAAATTTTAAATTAGAAATTTGATATTATTTCTTCAGCAAACTTGCTGCAGGATAAGGGGTCAACTTTTGGTTCCATCAAGCGTGCAAGATCATAGGTGACTTTTTTTTGCTCTATTGCCTTACTTAAACCATTAGTAATTAAGTTAGCTGCTTCATCCCAACCAAAATATTCAAGCATCATTACACCACTAAGAATTACTGAGCCTGGATTAATCTTGTCTAAGCCTGCATGTTTTGGAGCGGTACCGTGAGTAGCTTCGAAAATTGCGGCATTATCTCCAATATTTGCACCTGGAGCCATACCTAGGCCTCCAACAATTGCTGCAGCTGCATCAGAAACATAGTCTCCATTAAGATTTAGTGTTGCAAGGATTGAATATTCTTGAGGTCTAGTTTGAATTTGTTGAAATATACTATCAGCTATCCGATCATCCACAAGAATCAGTTCTCTCCATTTTCCATTTCCGTGAGAATTTGATATTGATGCAATAACTTCTTTAATTTCTTCGCAAATGAATGCTTTTTTGTTATTTGTAAGCTTGTCAAAACCTGGTTCAATTTTTCGAGCATTATTTTCAATTGTAATTTCAGGATTTTTCTGAATATTATCTAAAATCCAGCTTTCTCTTTCTGTAATGCAATCTTCTCTAAATTCATTTACTGCTAATTCATATCCCCAATCTCTAAATGCGCCTTCTGTATATTTCATGATATTCCCTTTATGTACAAGAGTTACATGTCTTTTATCTCCTGATAATCTTTTAGCATGTTCAATAGCTTTTCTAATATGCCTTTGGCTACCAGATTTACTCACCGGTTTTATTCCAATACCTGATCCATTTGGTATAGATCTATTTTTTAAATTTTTACTCTTTGGTATGACAATGTTATTTAAATGATTTATTAATTCAAGGCAATTATTATCCTCCGCTTCCCATTCAATTCCCATGTAGATATCCTCAGTATTTTCTCTATAAACAATAACGTCTAAATTTTGAGGATTTTTGTGAGGGCTTGGAGTTCCTGAATAATACTTGCATGGTCTAACACAGCTATATAAATCAAAGATTTGCCTTAAAGCAACATTAAGAGATCTAATACCTCCTCCGATGGGAGTAGTTAAAGGACCTTTGATAGCTACACCAAAATGTCTGATTGCTTCAATAGTATCTTGAGGTAGATAGTTATAAGTTCCATAAAGTTCACAAGCTTCATCGCCTGCATAGACTTTAAACCAATTAATTTTTCTTTCATAACCGTAGCTTTTTTTAATCGCTGAATCAAGAACGACTTGAGTTGCAGGCCAAATATCAACTCCAGTACCATCACCCCTAATAAATGGGACAATTGGATTATTAGGAACATTAGGTTTGCCTTGATTAAAAGTTATTATCTCGCCTTCATTAGGTAAAGTTAATTTTTCAAATTTTGGCATAGCATTGAATTAATAAAAGATAACTCATTGAATTTCCTCGTATTGTAATTTGTGATGAGTTATTTTCTTTAAAACCTAGAAATTTATTATTCAAATGTGAATAGAGAATACTTTATTGATCAGCATTTCAACATCTTTATTAAAAGAAAAAGTAGTTAATAAGCAAGTTAAAGCAAATTATGTCATTTTCAAAAAAATACTCAGCTACTTATGAATGCGAGTTCAAATGTAAGTAATGTTGAAATAGCTAATAAAATTGCTTCTACTGCTGCTTTGTTTCGGAAATATTTTCCAGATGCCAGCGTCAACTTTAGTCCTTGGGATAATTCAAATAATGAATCCATGCACGATACTATCGATTTTGCTTTTCATTTCCCTGGCTGGAGCCCTCTTATTGAATGTAGAGCAATACTCTTACAATTAAGAATTGAAAATCACAATAATGAAAGCGTCCCAAAATTGTTGGGAATAATAATGCGAGGTATGATTGTTCCTTCCGAAAGATGGAGAGTGGCTACCATCGGTAATTGGGAAATGACTGGCACTCATTTACCGCAAAAGGAACAAAAAGATAACCTTTTTTTGGTTTGTAAAGAACTTTATAAGCTATTCTCCACAACATCCGCTGGTAACAAAAATTAGCTGTTTTATGTATTTTCCTTGTAGATTAAATACACTACTAAAATAATTCAGAATACATGGCAGTTGCTCTTGCAGGACAATTAAGAGAAGGGACAAAAAAATCCCATACTATGGCAGAAAATACTGGCTTTGTCGCTTGTTTTTTAAAAGGAGTTGTTGAAAAAAAATCTTATAGAAAATTAATTAGTGATTTGTATTTTGTTTATGAAGCTATGGAAGAAGAAATTGAAAGATTGGTCAATGAGGAACATCCGGTAATAAAACCTATAGGTTTTAAATCATTATTCAGGAAAGAAAGTCTTGTAAATGATCTTAAATTTTATTTTGGTAATAACTGGAAGAATGAAATTAATATTTCACACTCAGCTAAAGAATATGTTGAGAGAATACGAGAAGTTGCAAAAAATTCACCAGAGCTATTGGTTGGTCACCATTACACGCGCTATATAGGAGATTTATCTGGAGGGCAAATTTTGAAAAGGATTGCTAAAAAAGCATTAAATTTGCGGGGAAATGATGGTTTAAATTTTTATGAATTTGAATTAATTGCCGATGAAAAGAAATTCAAGGAAGAATATTCTCTTACTTTGAATCAACTACCAATAAATCAAAAGACTGCTGATCAAATTATTGATGAAGCTAATCAAGCTTTTACTTACAATATGAAAATGTTTAAGGAGCTTGAAGGAAATTTGATTGCTGTTTTAGGCAAGATTGTATTTAATTACATTACAAAAAAAGTAAGGAAAGGAAGCACCGAGACCTAGTAATTTATGTTTGATTCATTAGTTGATTTCCTTAAAACCAATATTGATGAATTAAATGGACATGAAGTACAAATATCTAGCGAATTCAAGGAACATAAAAATGAAGACTCAAAATATATTATTAAAAATTGGCTTTTTTCATCTCCAGAATATAGAAAGTGGCGAATAACAAGATTAGATGGTGGCAAAAAACTGCAAGTTTTTAATACAGTCGCCTATCCAAATTTTGAGAGTGAAATGCCTATTTTAGGAGCTGATATATTATGGTTTGGAACTTCTCAAAAGTTGTTAGCAATACTTGATTATCAACCTTTAATTCAAGAAGGCAAGTATCTTGAAAAATATTGTTCGAGTTTAAGTAGTATTAAGAAAAAATATTCTGCATTTGATAATAATAAAATGAAGAATATATATGATTCAAAAAAGTATTTCTCACCATGGGTGATCATATGTAGAGGAAATAAATTAAATCTTGATAGAGATTTAAATAATATATTCCATTCATTTGTAAATAATTATTTGAATATTTATAAATCCAATCCTGTTAATCATTTTTTAAATGCAGAAGAAATAAAGATCAATCAAATTAAATATGATAAGTACAGTTTTGAAAAAGACCCTGCAGATAAATTGTTTAAATCTTTTTTTGGAGAAAAATGGACAAATAAATTTATCAATAAATTTCTTTTCACATTAAATAATGAGATGATTCATTGAATGTTAATACAAGATACGATTTTTTATAGTCCAGATTGGAGATGGCATAATTTTCTAAAATATTTAACTTATAATTTAAGTAAATATAACTGTTCAGAAAAAATAATACCATCGGAATATTCTTATAAAGATTCAACTTATGGTTCAAAAAAATCAAAAAAAAATGTGAATCTCTCTACTTGGGGTGTATCGCATAAAAAAAGAATTCAATTCGCAAGAGCAGTTTGTATTAATAGTCCAAATTATTCTGTTTTAAATTTTTTGATTATTCCTAATAATATTTATAACGTCCCATTTTTTGGAGTGGATTTTGTTTCTCTTCCTAATAGTCATTTATTAGTATTGGATTTTCAGCCTTCATTAAAAATAGAAAATCAGTATAGTAATAAATTAATAAAACAATTGATAGAACTTAAAACTCGTTGTCATTCATCACTCCCATTAGCTGAAAGAATGTCTGATGATGTAGCTAGATTTTTTTCTCCTGGGGTAATCTGGTCAAAACTGCCAAAAGAAGAAAGAAGTGATTTTTTAATTGCTAATCAGCTTTATACCTCATTTAAGGAATATCTTAATTTGTATTTGGAAATTCTTTTCGAAAGCAGAGAAGCCAATTTGCAACTCCAAAAAGAATTAATAAATGGTCAAAATAATTATTTAAAATATAGAAGAGATAATGATCCAGCGAGGCCAATGTTGTTGAGTTTGTTTGGTACAGAATTTACTGAATCTTTAATTAAAGAAGTTTTATTTACTACTTAAAAGTCTTATAATTAATGGAAATTAAAAATCATATGAAAAAAATTTCTGTTCTTTTTGTATGTTTGGGAAATATTTGCAGGTCTCCTGCAGCAGAAGCTATCTTTATAAGTTTACTTGAACAGAAAGGATTAACCGATGGCTTTATTGTAGATTCTGCTGGAACTGGGAGTTGGCATATTGGAAAAAAAGCTGACTCTAGAATGAGAATTGCGGCAGAAAGAAGAAATATAAATATCTTAAGCAGGGCTCGTCAAATTAATAACAAAGATTTTGATGAATTTAAGTATATTCTTGCGATGGATAACTCAAATTTTAGAAATATTCAAGATCTTAAAAATAGAACAGCTTCAACTGATTTTGCATCTATTAAAAAAATACAAGATTTTAGATCAGTTTTTAATGAGCAAGAAGTTCCTGACCCATATTTTGGTGGTGATGAGGGCTTCGATTATGTCCTTGATATTTTAGAAGACTCTGTAAACGGTTTTTTTGAAAGTATTTCTTGAATTTATTTGATCTCAGTCTCTTTAGGAATCTTGTCGTTATAAATATCGATGATTTTATCCACTACCTCATCAATTGAATATCCATCAGTAAAAATTTCTATTGCGTCGTTCGCTTTTATAAGAGGTGAAATTTCTCTATTGGAATCTTCAAAATCTCTTTTTTTTATAAGTTCTTTCAATGTATGAAGGTCTATTTCTTGTGAGTCTTTACTTTGTTTGTCAGATTTCCTTCTTTTTGCTCTTTCATCGATGCTGGCAGTTAAAAATATTTTAAGTTCTGCATTAGGAAAAACAGTAGTTCCTATATCTCTTCCCTCTGCAACAAGTCCGCCTGATTCTCCAATTTTTCTTTGTTCTTCTACTAAGAATTTTCTTACTTCTTTAATTGAAGAAATTTTAGAAACAATGGAACTTATCTCTTGCGATCTAATTTCTTCAGTAACACAGTAGTTATTAATAAAAACATCTTGATATGAATTTGTATTCGACTTGAAAACAATAGATATATCTTTAAGAATATTCTGTAATTTTTTTTCTTTTTTATAATCAATATTTTCTTTTATAATAAGCCAACTCAATGCTCTATACATTGCTCCAGTATCTAAATATAAAAGTTTAAGTTTCTTCGCTATTAACTTTGTAACAGTACTTTTACCTGATCCTGCAGGACCATCAATTGCAATAATCGGTCTTCTTTTCATTAGAAAAACGTGATCAATTAATCTTGTCTCACCACATCTTATCGCACCAGCAAGTAACGAAATATTATCCTCAATTCTTACTTTTTGGAGTGTATGAGGGTTTAAATGTTCTAAATATTCAATTGAAATTTTTTTTGCTGATAGCTTTTTAATTATTTCGCTTAAATTGATCTTTTTTTCTTGTTGAAAAATTTTTTTTGCTTCTAATAACTCACTTGAAAAAAACCTAATCAATTTTCTTTCGTTTTTTGATAAATGTACATTTCGTGAACTTAAAGGAATTCCATCAAAATCTCTTTGTGTAGCAATAGATTTAATAGCAACATTTAATTTCTTTTTTTGGACAAGATTTTTTAAAATTAAAAGTTGTTGCCAATCTTTTTCTCCTAAGTAAAGATTCTTTGGCTTGATGAGATTAAGTAGTCTATAAACTACTGTACAAACGCCATCAAAATGGCCAATTCGATTTAATCCACATAATGCAGAAGATAATTCTATTGGGGCTTTTAGGAATTTAATATTTTTATTATTTGGTGGATATATATCTTCATTACTTGGGATGAAGATGGCATCTGCGCCATTTGAAAAGGAGATTTTTATATCATTATCAATTGTTTTAGGGTAATTCTCTAAATCTAACTTGTTGTCAAATTGAAGTGGATTAATGAAAATACTTACTAAATTAACATTAGAATTGTCATTTTTTGCTGTTGATATTAGTTTTATATGTCCATTATGAAGATTACCCATTGTTGGAATAAAGTTAATTTCACTATTTATATTTCTCCTCCAATTTTCTATATCTTCAGTTTTCCTTATGATTACTTTCTTCACTTTGTTTTTAAAAAATAAATCTATTTGATAAATAATTACTGGACAAAAGCAATCTTAGGAGGAATATCTATATAGGGAAAGTCTATCATTTTTATTTCATGGATTACAAAACATCAGGGGTTGATATAGAAGCTGGGCGAGAATTTGTTTCCGAAATTAAACAGGCAGTTGAAGGAACTCATACATCTAATGTGATTGAGGGTATTGGAGGGTTCGGAGGTTTGTTTAGAATTCCTATCGATAATTTTAAAAAACCAGTTCTTGTTTCAGGAACTGATGGTGTTGGAACAAAATTAGAATTAGCCCAAAGTAAAAACTTTCACTTTGAGGTTGGTATCGATTTAGTTGGTATGTGCATGAACGATATCATTACTAGTGGGGCAAAACCTTTATTTTTTCTAGATTATATTGCTACTGGTAAGCTTGATAAGAAACAATTATTGAGAGTTGTTCAGGGAATTTCACATGGCTGCAGAGAAAATAACTGTTCATTACTCGGTGGAGAAACTGCTGAAATGCCTGGATTTTATTCACAAAATAAGTATGATCTTGCTGGATTTTGTGTTGGAATAGTTGATGAGGATAAGCTTATTAATGGTAAAAAAGTATCTGAAAACGACTTAATAATTGCTTTAAAAAGTAATGGAGTTCATAGTAACGGTTTTAGTTTAGTAAGAAAAATTATTCAAAACAATAATCAAATAGATAAAGAATTTGAAAAAGTTTATCACTTGAATTTTTATGATGAATTATTGAAACCTACAAAAATTTACAATAATGTGATTAATCAAATGTTATCAGAAAATATAGAAATTAAAGCAATGTCTCATATTACTGGAGGAGGAATTCCAGAAAATTTACCAAGATGTATGCCTTCTGATTTTATTCCTTATATCAATACTAGTTCTTGGGAAATACCTATTTTATTTAAATACCTTAAGGACAAAGGATCTATTCCTGAAAAAGATTTTTGGAATACTTTCAATCTTGGAGTGGGATTTTGTTTAATTATTGATAAACAATTTAAGGACCCGATATTAAGTATCTGTAAAGATCATGATATAGATAGTTGGGAAATTGGAAAGATAGTTAGAAAAAATGATTCAACAATTAGTAAATTTTTGCCGGAAATTTTAACTTAAATTTATTCAACTTTTTTAAATGAGTTTTAAAAAATTATTTTTTATACCCAAATGAAAAAGTTAGGTGTAATATAATAAAATTACCGCCGAATTATATCGGAAGTTTAAGTATTAAGATTTAACCTTTATTCAATGCCTTTTGCAAATAATCAAAGAATTACACGTAGACGAAGTTCAGCTGGCCCTACACCTCCAAAAAGACCAATTGGGAATAATTCTGAAACAATTGGTAGACAGGCTCAAGGCCCTAGACCAACTTTCTTGACACTAAGGGATCATGGGAAAGTTTTTGTAGCTGATTTACCTAATTTGTCCGATGGACAATTAGCTCATATTAGTAAAGAAGCTAATGAAGTTTTAAATAGTTTGGAAAAAAGACTTAGTGACCTTGAAAATGAGCCTAATGTTAGTAATCCTGAAAACGATACGCTGATAAAAGCCTCTACCAAAAGAGATGTCACACTGAGGTTTATTAAATCAATAGAAGAAGAACAAGAACACAGAAAGAATAATCCTGCTTTACGAGATGCTGCATCTGAATCATTACCAAGAACTTTTCTTGAGGTTGCTAGACATAGATTGCCTGGGGCAACTTTTGATTCACTACTTCGAGAGGCTCTTGAAGCTTGTTCAGTAGATGAGAGTACTGAAGAAAATCAAATTATTGATGAGCCTAAAGAAACTGTAAAAATTATGGATATACCCTCTTCCAACACAAATGCTTCACTTGTTGTTAGTATCGATTCTAATGATGATTCCAAGAATGACTCTATCTGATTCAACTCAAGAGTTAATAATTTTCAAAGATCAAAATAATTCAAAAATTAACCTTACATCAAAGGAAGATCCCATTTTATGTAATCATTGCAAAAGGACTGCATCAAATGGTGTTAGATGTTTAGGAATGTGTGTAGCAGATAATGATTACTAAAATAATTCAAATTTATAAATAAATAATCTGATGAAAATTATTAATTAATCCATTTAGTTTTTTTTGGATATAAGGTATTATTTATCAATAATAAAGAAAAGATTATTTTTCTATAAATCAATAAGTAATTGAAACTTTATACTTTTTATTTGAAATTGCAGTTCTTGGAAAACTTCATAATTAAATGCGTCAAAAAATTTAATAATGCGGTACCCAGATTCGAATTGGGAGGCGACCTTAAGGAATTAAGTTATAACTAGGTTCTTAGTTTATCAAAAGGTGTATTCACCTACCATTCACCTACTAATAAGATTATTAATTAAATTATTTTTAACTACTTTTCGTTTCTTTGGTAGGTGAAATATAAAAGAAGAATTTAAGTAAAAAATTTAAATTTAATTAAAATATATTTAACAAACCGCTGGTTATTTTATAGAACTGATGAAACCCTTTTTAATCTCAGGTCTAATTGATAATTACCAGGTCAAAACAAGTATTTTCGCTATTTCTCCAAAACATGCAATAAAGGTGTTCCAACAAAAATATCCATCTGCTATTGATATTTACGTCATTCAGAATTTATTCAAAAAATAAGAAACAATTAATAAAATTAATTTTGAAAAAAATTCCGCAATCTTCTATGTTTGGATTATTCGACTAACAATTTTATCTCTATTGGTAGGTTAATACATGAGATAATATTCAAAAGAACTAATAAGGTCGATTCACCTACCACTCACCTACCAGTTTTGAACACTTGAAATACAACAACAGATATTCAAGACTTATGTTATTGGAGGGGATTACAAGGAATTTTGTCCTTGTTTTGAGAAAGGCGGCACCCAGATTCGAACTGGGGATAAAGGATTTGCAATCCTCTGCCTTACCACTTGGCCATGCCGCCGAAAAAGATTCCAATGAATCTTTTTATGATCTTAACAGTAAGGAGTCTCATTCTCTATTATTTATATGCAATGGTCATGGAGAAGATGTAATCGCATCCGAAATTATAAAAAGATTACTAAAAAAAATAAAAAATAAAAATATTGAAGTTTTACCGTTAGTAGGAAATGGAGATGTATTTAATTCCATAAAATCAAAGAATTTTCGTAAAATAGGATATTTAAAAGATCTGCCTAGTGGAGGTTTTAGTAATCAAAGTCTGAAGGGATTTGTGCTTGATTTGTTTGCAGGATTTTTAATCGATAATTTAAGAAATTATCTACTTGTAAAACAGAAGTTAAAACATAACTGTAAAATCATAGCCGTAGGTGATTTCTTGCCATTACTTTTCGCTTGGAGTTCAGAATGCGAATTTATTTTCATTGGAACTCCCAAAAGTGATCATACTTGGAGTAATGGGCCAGGTTGGGATTTAAGCGATTTTTATCATAAGTTAAAAGGTTCTGAATGGGATCCATGGGAAATGTTTTTAATGAAATCTCCAAGATGTAAAAATTTAATTATGAGAGATACAATTACAGCTAATAATTTGAATAGAAAAAATATTGATGCAAAATACTTTGGTAATCCAATGATGGATTTTGTTAATGCTACAAACGAGAAGATATCAAATATTATTTCTTTTAGGAGAATTATTTTATTAGTTGGAAGTAGATACCCTGAAGCTCTTAAAAATCTTGACAATTTTCTTGCTTGTTTGCAAGATTTTGATTTATCAAAGGATTTGGTAATACTTTTGCCTTTGAGCATTAATGCGAATGTGATTCAAATTCACAGTTATTTAAATAAATATGGTTTTAAAAAACAGAGTAAAGTTAAATTTTTAATTGATGAAGATTCAGTATGGAAAAAGAAAGGTCAATATGTAGTAATTGGAAAAGGTAAATTTAATTCATGGGCCAGTATGGCAGAAATTGGCTTGTCTAATGCAGGAACTGCTACAGAGCAAATTACTGGCCTTGGAATTCCATCTCTTTCTCTACCGGGAAGTGGACCACAATTTACAAAATCTTTTGCCAAAAGGCAATCAAGATTATTGGGAGGTAGTGTTTTAGTTTGTAAGAACAAAAAAATTCTTTTAAAACGTTTAAGTTTACTTTTGAAAAGAAAAGTATATAGGCTAGAACAAGCAAAAATTGGAAAAAAAAGAATGGGGAAATCCGGAGCAAGTAAGAAAATCGTAGATGCCATTCACCTTCATTTGTTATCTTAGTAAATGGCAATATCATATTAATTTTCATTCTTTTATGTATCCAATAAATGATCGGCAATATCTAAAAATTTGTGCAGAAATTGCAAAACTTATGAGTATAAGCTTATCTTCTGCTAAGAAGAAAGTAGAAATTCAAATTGCAAAAGAAGGCTCGAAAACTATTCAAGACAAAATACAAGTTGCTCAAAATGTCTTAAAAATTTGTGAAAAAAATGATGGAGATAAATTAAGTTCTTCAAGAATACTGGATAAGCTTATGGAAACTCTTGATGGTGAAGATAATTTTTTAACTGAAGATTAATTCTTAATGTTCAAATATATTTGAGAATTTGTGTATATCTAAATCAGAATGTACAGATACTGTTTCGAAACATTTTTGAGCTAATTCATATCTATTTTCTCTTTCTAAGATAACTTTTAATTTATGCATCGCTTCAATTAAATATCTAACATCATTTGCTGCATAATCTAATTGTTCTTTTGTTAAATCTTCGTTTCTACCCCAATCACTGCTTTGAGAGCTTTTGTCCAGTTCTATGCCTAGTAATTCATTTATTAAATCTTTCAAACCGTGTTTATTTGTATAAGTTCTTGCCAATTTACTAGCAATTTTAGTACAAAAAATATTTTTGGTATTAATTTCAAGATTGCATTTTAGAGCTGCTACATCAAATCTTGCATAATGAAATATTTTAGTAATTTTGTCATCTTCAAGAAGTGATTTTAAATAAGGTGAAGAAGAGGTATTTAGTTCTATTTTTATACAGGATGTTTTACCAAATTCATTACAGATTTGTACCAAACAAAGTCTATCTCTTCCATGAATTAACCCCATTGCTTCAGTGTCAATAGCTAGGTAGGATGATTTTTTATAAAGATTGTATAAATCCGTATTTAAATCGCCATAAAGAAGATCAATATTTTTATTTTCAATAGTCATTTTTAATAAGTACTTAAAGTAATTTAAGATTTAGAATATTACTTAAGATTTGAATTAATTAAGAATTTTTATCTAATAGGGATATTTTACAGAATAATTCAAAAAAATTATAATATGATGTAACTTTAATTTTTATTCCCGAGTCAGTAAAAATTTATTTGATGTCCTACTCCTTAAATTCAACATTATTGCTAACAATTCTCTTGGCCATAGGATTATTTTTTTTTCTTAGGGCTTCCAGTAAAGATAGAACTACCATAGTTGAGATTTCATCTTCTCAGCAGCCAGTTAAGGTTTTAAATGGTTTATGTGAATGGCTTAATTTGAGGGGATGGAAGCAAACAGGAGGAGATTTTGAACAAAGAATTTTAATATTCAAGGGTCAAGTTGTTTCTAGTAAATTTTTAGCAATTTTTTTAGGTTTTCTTGGCGGTTTTGGTTCTTGTGCTTTGGGATTAGTAATTATTCAAATATATCCTGAATTAGGTTGGTGGCCTATTCTTTTGGGATTAATTGGTGGCCCTTTGTCTGGAATTATTTATTTTAAAAAATCAGCAAGAGAGGAGAAATTTGAATTAAGGTTGATGAACGAAAATGAAAATGATTCAACTTTCATGAGATTAAGAGCTCATAGGGATGAATTAATTTCTTTAGAAAATGAACTTGGAGAAAAACTTCAATTAAAAAGTGACGGTTCTTTATTTAAAACACCTATTTAAGATACATTAAAATTTTATTTGATAAATTTAATCAAAAATATTATTCTCCATACAAAATTTCTCTAACTCTTTATCATTTAACCAATCTTGGGGTTTTGTAAATATTGATGTGAGCAATTCCTCTCGAGAATCTTTTTTAGCTTTATATCCATATTCCCATCTAGCTAAAGGCGGTAAGGACATTAATATAGATTCAGTTCTGCCATTTGTTTGTAGTCCAAAAATCGTACCTCTATCCCAAACTAAATTGAATTCGACATATCTACCTCTTCGATATAGCTGGAATTCTCTTTCCTTCGATGAAAATGTTTGAGAAGCTCTTTTTTCAATAATGGGCAAATATGAGGGGAGGAATGCCTGCCCACATTTTTCCGCTAAAGAAAATAAATTATCCCAATTTAAATTAGATCTGCCAATATCTTGTGAAGCTTTTGATGCCTCTCCATTTTGATTATTTCCTCTATAAATATTGCCTGAACCATCTTGATAATCATAAAAAATGCCTCCTATACCTCTAGATTCATTTCTATGCTTCAAGAAGAAATATTCATCACACCATGGTTTGAAAACTTTATGTAAATCTTGATCAACTTTTTCACAAGCTTTTTTATGCTCGTTATGAAAATTTCTTACATCAGAAAGATAAGGATAAAAAGGGGTTAAGTCTGCACCTCCCCCAAACCACCAAACAGGACCAGCTTCGAAATATCGATAATTCAGATGAACTGTAGGAATATAGGGATTCCTAGGATGCAAAACCATTGAGGTTCCCGTAGCAAACCATTCATGACCTTTTGCTTCGGGCCGTTGAGAGATTATAGATTGAGGTAATTCTTTTCCCTGTACTTCCGAGAAATTAACGCCTGCCTGCTCAAAAATAGAACCATTTTTTAATACTCTTGATCTTCCACCGCCACCTTCGTCTCTTAGCCAGGATTCCTCTGTAAATTTCCCTTTGCCATCTACATTTTCAAGTCCCGAACAAATTTTGTCTTGTAGAGTTAATAAGAGATTTTTAGTTTTTTCTCTCGAGTTTTTAGGAGGTTCTTTCAACATGTATTTAGTAAATCTTGAAGAAAAAAATTTTTTGGGTTAATTATAAGTTTCTCTTTATAATTTCTCTTAGGGGGACCTAATTGCCTATTATTTGATAGTTCGACATAGTTCTTAATCTTTTAAACAGTCGACTACCTTGTCAAAATATTTAAAAATTTAATGACCACAATAGAAGATGCGAATTTTGCTTTACAAAAAGTTTTAGATGCTGGATCACAGAAAAATGTAATTGAATTAGCTTGGATAAGAAATGTAAGAGTAACTATACCGAGAGTAATCGTAACATTATCATTACCATCATTTGCAAATTCTCAGAGAGATAGAATTGTACAAGAGGTTAGAGGGGTACTACTGGATTTTGAAGATATTGATGATGTCCAAATAGAGATAGATAATAATCCTTCCAAAACAGAATCTCAAAATCAGAGTAATGCTCCTGAGTTGCAGGATATTGATGGTATTCGGCATATCATAGCTGTTAGTAGTGGTAAAGGAGGAGTTGGAAAAAGTACAATCGCAGTTAATCTCGCTTGTTCTTTAGCTAAATTAGGGTTGAAAACTGGTTTGCTGGATGCGGATATATATGGACCTAATACTCCCTCAATGATGGGAGTTGCTGAACAGAATCCAAAGGTTACAGAAGGAAGTGGCAGTGATCAAAGGTTAATACCAATAAATAAGTATGGGATTTCATTAGTATCAATGGGTTTCCTCATAGAAGAAGGTCAGCCAGTTATATGGAGAGGACCAATGCTTAATAGTATTATCAGACAATTTTTGTACCAAGTTGAATGGAATAATCTTGATTTTTTGGTTATTGATTTGCCTCCAGGAACAGGAGACGCCCAAATATCCCTTTCTCAATCTGTTCCTATCTCTGGAGCTATAGTTGTCACTACTCCGCAACAAGTATCTTTGCAAGATGCAAGGAGGGGATTAGCCATGTTTAAACAACTCGGAGTACCTTTGCTGGGAATTGTAGAAAATATGTCAGTATTTATTCCGCCAGATATGCCAGGTAAAAAATATGAAATTTTTGGTAAAGGTGGTGGACAAACATTAGCTAACGAAAATGACTTACCATTATTAGCTCAAATTCCTATTGAGATCCCTCTCGTTGATGATAGTAACAAAGGTGTACCAATCTCAATAAGCCAGCCCAATAAAGAAAGTTCTGTCGTATTTGGTAATTTAGCTAAATTAATTAAGAATCAATTTGTTAATGCTTAATTGATGTTTAAGAGAATTTCTTTATTAAATAACAGAAGATTTTTACAAAAAAAAGACAACTTTAAAAGAGGTTTTTTATTTTCTCCGCTACTTATTATTCCCTTGTTTTTAGTTATTATTTCGGGTTTTTTGATAAAAAGTATTCAGGGTGATTTTTTAGTATCGAACTATTTAGGTCATATATTAACTGGTTTTTTAGGTTATTTCTTAGCATTTTTTATTTCTTTTATACCGTTAGAGAGACTTAGAAAGTATTTAGTTCCATTTTATTTTTGTACTTTAATATCCTTATTACTTATTTATTTTTTTGGGATTTCAGTTTCTGGAGCTCAAAGATGGCTAAACTTGGGTATCTTTTCTTTTCAGCCTTCAGAGGTAGCAAAACTTAGTACTGTATTAACTCTTGCATTAGTACTTGACAAAAAAATAATCCTAACAATAAGAGATTTAGTATTGCCCTCACAAGTAGTAGTTATTCCTTGGTTATTAATTTTCTTTCAACCGGACTTGGGTACCTCTTTAGTTTTAATTGTTTTGACAGGTGTAATGCTCTATTGGTCTCAAATGCCCATAGAGTGGATTTTGATTTTAGTATTTTGTATTATCACATCAATACTATATTTAACCTTACCTACTCTTCTTATTTTCTGGATTCCAGTTATAGGATATCTTGCTTATAGATCTTCAAAAAAGAAAATTATTTTTTCTGCTCTCGCTATTTCATTTCATTTATTAGTGGCAAAATTTACTCCAATTTTGTGGCAATATGGCTTAAAAGATTATCAAAAAGATAGATTAGTTTTATTTTTAGATCCAGGTAGAGATCCATTAGGTGGCGGATATCATTTGATACAGAGTAAAATTGCAATTGGTTCTGGAGGATTATTTGGTACTGGTTTGCTACAAGGTAAGCTGACTAATTTGCAATTTATACCTGAACAACATACTGATTTCATATTCAGTGCTTTAGGGGAAGAGTTAGGTTTTGTGGGGTGCGCTTTAGTTTTATTTTTGTTCTTTTTTTTGATTAAAAAACTTATTCATATTGCAACAATTGCTAGGACTAACTTTGAATCTCTAATTGTTATTGGAATAGCTTCAACTTTTTTATTTCAAATAATTATTAACTTATTTATGACTATTGGATTAGGACCAGTTACTGGGATTCCACTCCCTTTTATGAGCTATGGCCGAACGTCATTGGTGACTAATTTTATATCTATGGGATTTGTTTTATCTATATTAAAACGTTCTAGATCACTAAGAAGTTGATGAAATCACAAATAACTATAAAAAAAATTCAAGAGCTTTTGATTAAAGAAGTTAAAACCATATGTGTGGATGATGATACATCTAGAAGAATGTGGTGGGCTTCTTTAGAAGTTATTCAAAAAGATTTCCTTTCTCAGAATTATAAACAGGGAGGGATATGGGTTGCCTCGCCATTGCCAGCTTTTAATGATAAAAAATTTTTAAATCAACTTCATGGATGGCTTTGGGCTCCTGATGGGTTTCCATACTTTCAAAATGAGAATGCAGGTTTTTTGCCAGTCAATAATTCAGAAAAGATAAAAAAAGATTTCGATTTAGTTAGAAATTATAAAGTCTTAAATCTTTGTCAAGAAGATGGCTATGAACCATTTTTGATGATAATCACTCCAAATTTTCAATGCGTATTATCAATTGTAGGAGAAAAAGATAAGAAAATCCTATTAATGAAGTGTGATGAAGAGAGCCTTAAACTTTCAATTGAATTAATGCATGCAAAATTAAATCAAGATAATTATGAGGAAGGAGTAAAATTTCGTAATGCAATTAATAATTTAGGTAATCTTAATATTAATAATCAATTTGAAAAATTATTTTGGCCAATATTATCGGCAAAATTAGCAAATATTACTCCTAATCCTAATATACAGAATTCTGCGAAAAATGATGAAAAAAATTTGCAAATAACTGAAGCAAAATTATTACGTGCAATTTCTCATGAAGTAAGAACTCCTTTGGCAACAATAAGAACCTTAATAAGTTCTACTTTAAAAAAATATAAAATGGATGAATCAATGAGAAATCGTTTAATTCAAATAGATAATGAATGTAATGAACAAATTGATAGGTTTGGTTTAATTTTTAATGCAGCAGAATTAGTTGGTAATGAAGCGCCATCATTGAATAACTTAGCGAAAATTAATTTAGCCGAAATTTTTGAAAAGCTTGCTCCTTTATGGAATAAACAATTAAATCGACGTGGTATTTCTTTAAAGATAGATATCCCCAAACAACTTCCTCAAATTTTAAGTGATTCTGAAAAATTAGAATTAATGTTAAGAGGATTAATTGATAAAAATACTAGAGGATTAAAAGAAGGTAGTACATTAATTTTAGAATTAAGACCAGCTGGTCAAAAACTCAAACTTCAACTCAAAGTACAAAAATTAGATAACAATCAAAAAGAAATTCTAAAAAAAGATAACGGTTCTGATATTGGTCCTGTTTTAAATTGGAACCCTCAAACTGGAAGCTTACAACTTAGTCAAAATGCCACTCAAAAGTTGTTAGCTAGTTTAGGAGGGCATGTTACACAAAGACGTGATACAGGCTTGACAGTATTTTTTCCGATTTCAGATTCAAAATAAAATCATAAACAAGTTTTCCATATATTAAATAATGTAGAAAATTTCCTATAAATTTTGAATTTTGCAAAATATGAATGCTAGTTTCTTATTAGAAATAACTCAAAATCTAGGATGACTGAAACTTTAGTTGGTCAATTTCCAAAGCATATAGGAAGTACTGGGGGTTTATTAAACTCAGCAGAAACCGAAGAAAAATATGCAATTGTATGGAAAAGTTCCAAGGAACAAGCATTTGAATTGCCCACTGGTGGAGCGGCTGTAATGCATGAAGGTGATAATTTAATGTACTTTGCAAGAAAAGAACAATGCCTTGCATTAGGGACACAATTAAGAGCCTTCAAGCCAAGAATTGAAGATTTTAAAATCTACCGAATTTTCCCAGGTGGCGACATTGAATTTTTACATCCCAAAGATGGTGTTTTCTCGGAAAAAGTAAATGAAGGTAGAGAGAAAGTAGGTCATAATCCTAGAAGGATAGGTGAGAATCCTAATCCAGCTGGTTTGAAATTTACAACTAAGAATACTTTTGATTAACTTCCCTAAAGTTGATATAAAAGAAGAAAATAATTATAATTTGGGCTGACATTATTAATATGATCAGCTCACAAAAAGATCGCTTTTTAAAGGCTTACAAAGAAGGTAAAAATTTTATACCTATCGTTGAAACTTGGCCAGCAGATTTAGAAACTCCATTATCGACTTGGTTAAAATTATCTTCAAAAGATTCCCATGGTGTTTTTCTTGAATCTGTTGAAGGTGGGGAAAATTTGGGAAGGTGGAGTATTGTTGCAACTAAACCTCTTTGGGAAGCCGTTTGTTATGGAGAAGAAATAGTTAAGACTTGGAATAATGGCAAAACTGAAAAACATAAAGGTGATCCTTTTGATATTTTGAGAAGTTGGACAAATGAATATAAGTCAACCATGCTTGATGACTTACCATCAATTGGACAGTTATATGGCTCTTGGGGTTATGAATTAATAAATCGAATAGAACCAAGCGTTCCAATAAATGAAACACCAGAAAACAATATTCCTTATGGTTCCTGGATGTTTTTTGATCAGTTAGTTGTTTTTGATCAAATAAAAAGATGTATTACTGCAGTGGTTTATGCAGATACAACTTCTTCAAAAGAGTGCGTAATTGAAAAGTTGTATCTAAATTCAATTTCTAAAATCAAGAAAACTAGAAATTTAATGAGAGTTCCTCTAAAAGAAAATGATTTTTTAGATTGGAATGAGAATGAGAATTTGAATTTAGATCTTGAAAGTAATTGGGAGAAAAAAGATTTTGAGGATGCGGTTCTCTCTGCAAAAGAATACATAAGAAAGGGAGATATCTTCCAAATAGTTATTAGTCAGAGATTCCAAACTCAAGTCAAAAATGATCCCTTTAATTTATATAGAAGTTTGAGGATGGTTAATCCATCTCCATATATGTCATTTTTTGATTTTGGCTCGTGGTATCTGATAGGTTCAAGTCCTGAAGTAATGGTTAAAGCAGAAAAAAACAAAAATAGTCAGATTGTTGCAAGCTTAAGACCAATAGCTGGCACTAGACCAAGAGGTATTGATAATCAGCAAGACTTGGAACTAGAAAAGGAATTATTAAAAGATCCAAAAGAGATAGCTGAGCATGTAATGCTAATTGATCTTGGGAGAAATGATCTTGGAAGAGTTTGTGAAATTGGAACTGTAAAGGTCAAGGATTTAATGGTTATTGAAAAATATTCACATGTTATGCATATAGTCAGTCAAGTTGAGGGAATCTTAAAAGACAATGCTGATGTATGGGATTTGCTCAAAGCATCTTTTCCCGCTGGGACAGTAACTGGCGCTCCAAAAATAAGAGCTATGCAATTGATTAAGCACTTTGAAAAAGATGCTAGAGGACCTTATGCTGGTGTATACGGATCTATTGATATTAATGGCGCATTAAATACGGCAATTACAATAA
This sequence comes from Prochlorococcus sp. AG-347-K17, assembly GCA_003281385.1. Lineage (GTDB taxonomy): Bacteria > Cyanobacteriota > Cyanobacteriia > PCC-6307 > Cyanobiaceae > Prochlorococcus_A. The sequence goes on along the minus strand of QCCE01000003.1, from coordinate 63,618 downwards.
GAACTATGATAGTTAAACCCTCAATAAATGGGAAATATGATGTTTCAGTGCAGGCAGGAGCTGGAATAGTTGCTGATTCTTTTCCTGAAAATGAATATCAAGAGACAATAAATAAAGCGAAGGGGATACTAAAAGCATTAGCTTGTTTGCATAAATAAATGAGTAAAAATAATCTTTATAAGGGTTTTGAAGTGGAACTTTTTACAGGTTCTTTAAATTCTCATATTGGCGTTTCGGATGAAATTGAGAAAATATTTCCTGATTTTGTAAAAGAGCCAGATAACAGAAACGTTGAATACATAACAAAACCTGAAAAAGATTACGGTTCTTTATATGAGAAATTAATAGTTCCAAGAAAAAAGTTAAGAAAGTGGCTAAATACAAAAAATTTAACAATCATTCCTTCATCTACGCTTTGTTTTAAACACGATACTCAATTTCAAAGATCTGATTACGAAAATGTTTATCATCAATTTATTCAAGATAATTATGGAACATCTATCGCAACTTCAAGTGTCCATATAAACATAGGTATAGATGACTTAGATAAGCTTTTTGCAGCTATTAGACTTGTAAGGTCTGAGGCTTCTCTATATCTATCTTTAAGTGCTAGTTCACCTTTCTTAAATGATAAGATTACGGAAAATCACTCTCAGAGATGGATCCAGTTTCCTAAAACACCAAATAATGTACCTTTTTTTGTAAATCATAATTCTTATATCGAATGGATAGATGAAAATATATCTAGTAAAAACATGCAAAATATTAGGCACTTTTGGTCTTCAATTCGACCAAATGGTCCCCAAAGACCTTTAATTCTTGATCGTTTGGAATTGAGAATTTGTGATTTTGTTTACGATATTAATCTGCTTTTAGGAATAACGGCCATGATAGAGCTTAGGATTTTAAATCTTTTTGACAATTTAAATACCTTAGATCCTTTGAATGCCAGTATTTTTTCTATGGATGAATTATCAGAAATATGTGATCAAAATGAAATAAATGCTGCCAAAGATAGTCTGAATTCAGAGTTAATTCACTGGCAAGATGGCAAAAAAGTTATTTGTAGAGAATGGATTCAAAACTTATTGTCAGATTTATCTTCCACAGCTGAAAATTTTGGCATGAAACATCTTTTGAATCCTATATTTAAAGTGCTTGAAGAAGGTAATCAATCTATGCAATGGATAAATCAATATAAAAAAGGTCTTTCTATCGAGCAGATAATGAAAATTTCTATCGAAGATATGATTAGGAGTGAAGACGAGAATGTTTGATTATTTAAATAAACATTTGATCTGAACATTTTCACTTGTGACATAATGATTATATGGAATCTTTTCGACAGATAAAAAATAATAATGTGGATCTGATAAGTAACAATGATCCACTTGATAAAAATCGTCTTTTAATAGAAGATCTATGGGAATCTGTACTCAGAGAAGAATGCCCAGATGATCAAGCAGAGAGACTAATACAGCTTAAAGAATTAAGTTATTCAAAACAAATTGACGGTGATAGTTCAAAAACTTTTAAAAATGAAATAGTTGATATTGTAAATTCTATGGATTTAGCAGAATCCATTGCAGCAGCAAGAGCTTTTTCATTATATTTTCAACTCGTGAATATTTTGGAACAAAGAGTTGAGGAAGATAGATATATTCAAAGTTTTACCAATAAGGATGTTCAAAAATCCCCTGAAAATCTTGATCCTTTTGCCCCAGCATTGGCTAGACAAAATGCTCCAGTAACTTTTAGAGAATTATTCTACAGGCTGAGGAAATTAAATGTACCACCAGGGAAATTAGAGGAGTTATTGCAGGAAATGGATATTCGTTTAGTTTTTACAGCACATCCCACTGAGATAGTTAGACATACTATTAGACATAAGCAAACAAGAGTAGCAAATTTATTAAAAAAAATACAGATTGAGCAATTTCTAACAAAAGAAGAAAAAAATTCTCTAAAAACCCAATTAAAAGAGGAAGTAAGACTTTGGTGGAGAACTGATGAATTACATCAATTTAAACCTTCAGTTTTAGATGAGGTGGATTATGCATTGCATTATTTTCAGCAAGTTTTATTCAATGCTATGCCTCAATTGAGGGGTAGGATCACTGAAGCACTTACCGAAAATTATCCAGACGTTCAGTTGCCTTCTGAATCTTTTTGTAACTTCGGTTCTTGGGTAGGCTCTGATAGGGACGGTAATCCATCTGTCACTCCTGAAATTACATGGAGAACTGCTTGTTACCAAAGGCAGTTGATGTTGGAAAGATATGTTAATGCGATATCTAACCTTAGAGATCAATTAAGTGTCTCGATGCAATGGAGTCAAGTCAGTTCTTCTCTATTAGAGTCACTCGAAACAGATAGGGTTAAGTTCCCAGAAATCTATGAAACAAGGGCTACAAGGTATAGATCAGAACCTTATAGATTAAAATTAAGTTATATTTTAGAAAAATTAAGATTAACACAAGAAAGAAATAATTTATTAGCTGATAATGGCTGGAAATTTGACTTGGAGGGAGAAATTGACAACAAAAAATTAGATAAAGTTGAAAACTTATATTACAAGTCAGTCAACGAATTTACTTATGATCTCGAATTAATTAAAAATAGCCTGATTAGTACAGATTTAACTTGCGAGTCTGTAAACACTTTACTTACTCAGGTTCATATTTTTGGTTTTTCTCTAGCAAGTTTAGATATTCGTCAAGAGAGTACAAGACATAGTGACGCTATACAAGAGCTTACAAATTATCTTGATTTATCTATTCAATATGAACAAATGTCTGAGGAAGAGAAAATTAAATGGCTCATAGACGAATTAAATACAAAAAGGCCACTGATCCCTTCTGATGTTAACTGGACAAAAACTACAGAAGAAACTTTTTCAGTTTTTAAAATGGTTAAGAGATTACAGCAAGAATTTGGAAGTCGCATTTGTCATTCTTATGTAATTTCAATGAGTCATAGTGCATCTGATTTGCTTGAAGTGCTCTTACTGGCAAAAGAAATGGGACTTCTTGATCAAAACTCACAAAAATCAAAATTATTAGTTGTTCCTCTTTTTGAAACTGTAGAAGACCTTAAAAGAGCACCAGAAGTAATGGAAAAGTTGTTTAAATTAGATTTCTACAGATCATTATTACCAAAAGTGGGTGAATCTTTTAAACCCCTACAAGAATTAATGCTTGGATACTCTGATAGCAATAAAGATTCGGGGTTTGTTTCTAGTAATTGGGAAATCCATAGAGCCCAAATAGCTCTTCAAAATCTTTCAAGTAGAAATAACATATTGCTAAGACTTTTTCATGGGAGAGGTGGTTCTGTAGGGAGAGGAGGAGGACCAGCTTATCAGGCAATATTGGCTCAACCAAGCGGTACTTTAAAAGGAAGAATAAAAATAACAGAACAAGGTGAAGTTTTAGCTTCTAAATATAGTCTTCCTGAACTAGCTTTGTATAATCTTGAAACTGTTACTACAGCGGTTATTCAAAATAGTCTGGTAAACAATAGACTTGACGCTACTCCAGAATGGAATCAATTAATGTCAAGATTGGCAGAAACATCAAGGTCTCACTACAGAAAATTAGTGCATGAGAATCCTGATTTGTTAAATTTCTTTCAGGAGGTCACTCCAATAGAGGAAATAAGTAAATTACAGATATCTAGTAGGCCTGCGAGAAGAAAAAAAGGTGCAAAAGATTTGTCAAGTTTAAGAGCTATACCATGGGTATTTGGTTGGACACAAAGTAGATTTCTTTTGCCAAGTTGGTTTGGAGTAGGTACTGCATTGTCATCTGAATTAAATTCAGATCCCCAACAAATTGAATTATTAAGAGTTTTACATCAAAGATGGCCATTTTTTAGGATGCTTATATCTAAGGTAGAAATGACATTATCTAAGGTGGATTTGGAAGTTGCTAGATATTATGTAGATACTCTTGGCAGTAAGGAAAAAAAAGATTCTTTTGATGATATTTTTGAAGTAATTTCTAAAGAATATAATCTTACAAAATCTTTAATACTAGAAATTACTGGTAAAAATAAGCTCCTCGAATCTGATAGGGACTTGAGATCATCAGTAAGCTTAAGAAATAAGACAATCATCCCATTAGGTTTTTTGCAGGTTTCACTTTTAAGAAGACTAAGAGACCAGACAAGACAACCCCCAATAAGCGAATTTCTTATTGATAAAGATGAATCTAGGAGATCTTACAGTAGAAGTGAACTATTGAGGGGAGCACTTTTAACTATTAATGGGATAGCAGCTGGTATGAGAAATACAGGTTGATAATTGCAATATTTTTCTAAAAAAAAACTTGTTCTTCCAGAAGGTTATTTTGTTAACTCTTCGCAAATCCCATTAGCTAAAGAAGTTAACAAACTTTTAGTAAATTGTGGTTGTGAGACATTTCCATTAAAACCTCTTTCTGAGGCTATTCAGAAAAGTAATTTCTTTTTTACCATACAAAGTGAATTAAAAAATAAATTATATGGCTTTGTAAGGGTCACCTCCGACAGAGGATTAAATGCTAACTTGTGGAATTTAAGTGCATTACCAGGTAATAATCAGCAACTTTATTATTCAATATTGCTTCAAGTAACTCTTGAGAAAATAAATAGAGAAATGCCTGGATGTAGTATTTCTGTACAGGCTCCAGTTTCTTCATTTCAAAGTTTAGAGGAAAATGGATTCATACTAGATCCAAATGGAATAAGAGTAATGGGGTATAAACTTTAAAAACATTTTACGAGCATGGAGGGATTCGAACCCCCGACTCTCAGAACCGGAATCTGATGCTCTATCCAACTGAGCTACATGCCCTTTAATTTTTCAATTTCTTTAAAGAAAATCTAAATATTTTAAACTTAGCTAATTTAATTAATGAATGCACAAAAAAAATTTTTTTAAATAAATTAAAAATTAAAAATTTTCGAAACCATAAAAGTTTTGAAATTGATTTAAAAGAGCAAAGAGCAATTGTTCTTGGCTGCAACGGTATTGGCAAATCAAATTTACTTGAATCTGTTGAATTTTTAAGTCAATTAAAATCTAATAGGGCATTAAGTGATAAAGATTTAATAGAGAATGATAGTGATATGGCTGTAGTCATAGGACAGATTAATTTTAAAGACGATTTAAAGTTAAATTTATTCCGAAAAGGCCCTAAAAGAATTTATGTTAATGAATCAATTTTAAAAAAACAGAGTGAAATAAAAAATTATATTCGGAGCGTATGTTTTTGTTCTAATGATATAGATATTGTTAGAAGTGAACCAAGTTATCGAAGAATATGGATTGATAAAGTTGTATCTCAACTTGAACCAGTATATTTTGACCTGATAAGTAGATTTAACAGGCTTTTAAAGCAAAGAAGTCATTTTTGGCGTTCGGAAAGTTTCTTAAATACCCAATCCTCAGATATTGTTGAAAGCTTTGATATTCAAATGTCGATAATAAGTACAAGAATTTTTAGGCGTAGAAGAAGGGCTTTATTAAAAATAAAACCATATGTTGAATATTGGCATAACCATTTAAGTAAATCTAAAGAGCAAATAGACATAAATTATCTTTCGGGCATACAAAATATAAGTCCAGAAGAAGAAGAGGAAGAAGTTATTAGTAAAAAAATATCAGAACAACTCTTCAATCAGCGTTCAATAGAAGCATTGACTGGTAAATGTAATTTTGGCCCACATCGTGATGATATTGAGTTTCTGATAAATAATGTTTCAGTTAGAAAGTATGGATCATCAGGGCAGCAAAGGACCTTTATCTTGGCTTTAAAGATGGCGGAATTAGATTTATTAACTAAAACATTAAATGTCCCTCCAATACTTATATTGGATGATGTCTTGGCGGAATTAGATTTAACCAGGCAAAATTTGTTATTAAATTCTGTTGGAAAAGATAGTCAATGTTTTATAAGTGCGACACATCTAGATAAATTTAATCAGTCTTTCTTAGGCTCATCACAAATGATTCATTTATAATTTAAAAAAAGCATGATTTTTAGCTAATCTTAATTTCATATAAATTTCTTAAATGGAAATCCCTAAAAAAAGCCAAATTTTAAGTTCGTTCAGTGATGAGCAAGAAATAATTCATCAAAATAAACACCTTTTGTTGGAACTTTATAGTTGCGATTGCGAAAAATTAAATGATGAATCCTTTTTGCGTTGTATTTTAAATAGAGCTGCTAAATTGGCAAATGCAACAGTTTTGAATTTGATAAGTAATAAATTTGAACCTCAGGGGGTTACGGCAATTGCACTACTCGCAGAATCTCATATATCAATACATACTTGGCCTGAATCTAATTATTCTGCAGTCGATATTTTTACATGTGGCAAAAATATGATGCCTGAATTAGCTAGTCAATATTTAATTGATTCTTTAATTGCTAAAGAACACTCTTTGCGTGTCATTGAGCGTAATCCACCTTCAGCAGTATCTAAACAAATCAGAACCGCTGTTTAATCAATATTTACCTATTCAATTTGCCGCTTACTAGTCCTTCAAGATCTAAACTTGTGCAATTAAATCCTAATTTAGAAAAATATTGAACTAACTCACTAAAATTATATTCGTTAAAAAATTGCTTTAATTCATCCTGTGGAATTTCTATTCTTGCAGTTGAACCTTGACATCGAACTCTAACCTCTGACAAGCCACCTTTTTTAAGATATTCTTCTGCTTTCTCAACCATTTTCAGCCTATCACTAGTTATTTCATGGCCATAAGGAAATCTTGATGATAAGCAAGGTTGAGCAGGTTTATCCCACCAAGGAAAACCTAATGCTCTGGATATATCCCTAATGTCCTGTTTTGAGAATTTAAACTTTGCAAGGGGAGAGATAACTCCTGCTTGTTTTGAGGCTTGTATACCTGGTCTGTAATCTTTAAGGTCGTCAAGGTTAACTCCATCTAAAACAATCTTGTAATTAAGTTTTTGAGAGAGGTAGGTTGTATGTTTGTGGAGCTCTTTTTTGCATGCAAAGCACCTGTCCTTAGGATTTTTATTATAACTTGGTTGGTCTAATTCTAATGTTTTAATTTCTAAATGCTTTACTCCAATCCATTTTGCTTGACTTCTTGCTTCTTCGCGAAGATTATTGGCTAATGCAGGAGAAATTCCAGTTATTGCAATTGCTTTTCTACCTAATTGCTCGAATGCTAAAGATGTTACTAATGTACTGTCAACCCCTCCGGAATAAGCAATGCAGACACTTTCAAGATTCTTAATATACCTTCTAATTGTATAAAGCTTTTCACTTTGTTCATCAGAGAGAATTTCTAGTTGATTGAACATGTTAATTACTTTAAAATTCAAATTAAATATGAATAGGCTGAATTTATTATTAAATCTTTAATAATATACCTATTTATATATTAAGTTAAATCTATTAATTTTGTTCAATTGGCGAATACTAGTAGAAATAAAGGAATCGGTATTGTCACTGCAAGTGACAGTCAAGAGAGATCAAAAGGGCAATTACATATTTATGATGGAGAGGGCAAGGGAAAAAGTCAGGCTGCTCTAGGAGTAGTTCTCAGAACGATAGGATTAGGAATATGCGAAAAAAGACAATCAAGAGTTTTACTTCTAAGATTTTTAAAAGGTCCTGAGAGGCCATATGACGAGGACTCAGCTATAGAGGCTTTGCAAAGAGGATTTCCACATTTAATTGATCATGTAAGGACAGGAAGATCTGAATTCTTTACTGCTGACGAAGTGACAAAGTCCGATGTTGGTGAGGCTGAGAGAGGTTGGAATATTGCTAAAGGAGCAATTGCAAGTGCTCTTTATTCTGTAGTTGTACTAGATGAGTTGAACCCAGTTCTTGATTTAGGAATGCTTGATATCGATGAAGTAGTTGACACTCTTCAAGATCGGCCAGATGGATTAGAAATAATTATTACCGGAAGAGCAGCCCCGTCCCCTTTAGTAAGAATAGCTCAACTTCATTCAGAAATGAGACCACGTTTAACAGGAGATGAATCAACACTGACCAGAAAAAGTAGTTCTAGTGGTGGAATCGAGATTTATACAGGCGAAGGAAAGGGGAAATCCACGAGTGCACTTGGTAAGGCTCTTCAAGCTATCGGCAAAGGAATATCTCAAGATAAAAGTCATAGAGTTTTAATCTTGCAATGGTTAAAAGGAGGTAATGGTTATACCGAAGATGCAGCCATAGAAGCTTTGAGAGAGAGTTACCCCCATTTAGTAGATCATTTGCGTTCAGGCCGAGATGCAATCGTGTGGAGAGGTCAGCAACAACCAATTGATTATGTTGAGGCTGAAAGAGCATGGGAAATTGCTAAAGCTGCTATTTTGTCTGGTTTGTATAAAACAATTATCTTAGATGAATTGAATCCTACTGTTGATTTAGAGCTGCTGCCTGAGGAATCAATACATCAAACGCTTTTAAAAAAACCAGCAGAGACAGAAGTTGTTATTACTGGGAGGTGTAAAAATGAACCTTCATACTTTGAACTTGCTGATGTTTACTCTGAAATGGTTTGTCATAAGCATTATGCAAATGTTGGTGTTGATTTGAAAAGAGGTGTGGATTACTAAATATTCTTAAAATTATTAATTTCATAATATTTTTTTACCTTTTCAAAGCCGCCTTCAATAGATCTTGACTTAATTTTGAATTGAGACAAGATTCTTGATGCTTTTTTAGAACGTTTCCCCGATTTACATATAGTGAAAACCTCTTTACTTAAACTTTCTTTTTGAATAAATTTTAAGTCAGATTCTTGGTCTAAGTGACTTAAGGGAATTGATATAGATCCCTCTATTGCAGAATTAGAAAATTCTTCAATTTCTCTAACATCAATTAAAAGAATTTTGTCGGGTTTTGCTTTGTACAAACTATTAAATTCATTAGCATTAATAATATTGATTTCATTATTTTTCTCACAACATTCATCATTATTGTAAAAGTTCTCAAATTGTGACAGATTTTTAATTTGTTTATTTAACTGATCACTTTGAAGGTGTAATTTTTTCATTTTCATATTCAAAAGATCAAAAATTAAAATCTTCCCATCTAAAATTTCACCTTTTTTCAAAATGATTTTGATAATTTCATTAACCTGAATAATTCCTATTAAACCTGTTGAAACACCTACTACCCCGTATTCTGCACAGCTTGGAATAGCATTTTTTGAAGGTGACTCTGGAAGTAAGTCTCTTAAATTAGGACTATTTTTATATAAATTGAAAACACTCACTTGCCCTTCAAAGCCTTGTACACTTCCAAAGACTAGAGGTTTATTTAATATCAGGCATGAATCATTTATTAAATATCTAGTACCAAAATTATCCGAGCAGTCGCAAATAATATCAAATTTCTTCACTATTTCTAAAGCATTTTTAGGATTAATTCTCTCTGAAAAGGTTAATATTTCACAATTAGGATTCAATTTTTTAATTCTTTCCTCAGCAGAATCAATTTTAAGATTGCCAATAGTATTTGTTTCATGAATTATCTGTCTCTGGAGATTAGACTTCTCAACCTTATCGTTATCAACTATTCCAATTCTCCCAATTCCTGTTGCGGCAAGATAAATCAAAACGGAAGAACCAAGCCCACCTGCACCAATGCATAATACTGAGCTGTTTTTAAGTTCTAGTTGACCCTCATAACCTATCTCTTTGAGGGTCAAATGTTTTTGATATCTTTCTTCTTCCTCAGAGTTTAAGAAATTAAATTTGATATCTTTGGACATATCTATCTTTTAATTTTTGCGAGTTAAACCATGAAAACATAATAATTGGAATAAAAACTTAGCCTTTTAAATTTTCCTTATTAGTATGATTTGTTAACGTTTTTGTTAGAACTAGAGGATAATGTGAAGTTTTTGTAAATCAATTTTAAGTTTAAATATCTTCAGAAACTTTATATACCAAAGCCTCTAAAAAAATACAAAATGTTTCGGTTCGGAATTTTGCACAACAAAAAGGTAGTCAATAGACGTTTTTTCCGATACTGTCTGGTTCATATATTAAGTTTACTGAATTCATGAGTGATAACACTCCAGAGTCAAACCAAGACTCCGGCTCCGATACAAGCTCAGAAACCAAAAGCTTTTCAGAAAAGTATTCTGATGTCATGGGAAAAGTCAACGAAACCCTTGGTAATGTTGATTGGACTCAAATGGGTAAGTATGGCAAGGCGGCAGGCATAATTGCTGTTGTCGTAATAGCTCAGATAATAATTAAAGTTGTCATTGACACGATAAACTTTTTCCCAATTGTCCCTGGTTTACTAGAACTATTAGGGGTAATTGTAGTTGGGCAATGGAGCTGGCAAAATCTTCGTACGAGTGAAAATCGTGAAGCTGTTTTAGATAAGGTACAAAATCTTAAAAAGACATATTTAGGTTAGATAAAGATTACATATTTAATATTGCTTTTACGTAATCTTTAACTTCCTTTAAGTACACTCCTCCAAACATATTGGCGTGATTTAATATGTGATAAAAATTGTAAATAATAATTCTTTTTTCAAATCCGTCTTTTTTAGGAAAAATTCTATGATATTCTTCATAGAAATTTTTACTAAACCCTCCAAATAGTTTTGTCATAGCTATATCTACTTCATTATCTGCCCACCAGGATGCCGGGTCAAATATAATTCCCTTCCCACTTTTGTCCATTCCTGCATTTCCTGACCATAAATCACCATGAACTAAAGCATTTATTGGTTTATGATTCAATAACTCGGATTTAATTTTTTCTATAACTTTATTTATAATTTTTTTATCTAATATTGTCGAATTAAGCATTAATAACTGAGGTATTATCCTTAAGTTTAAAAAACAATCTATCCAATTATCTTCCCATCCTTTCCTCTGATCAGTTGTTCCAATAAAACCCTCAACTGGAGACCCAAACATTTTCGGACAAGATTCAGCGGATTTTAAGTGCATTTCACCTAAACCTTTCCCAAGCTTTTTTTGGTCAAAGTTATGCATGTCTATCCATTCAACTACAAGAATCTCTATGTTTTTTATATTTTTATATGCAATAACTTCAGGAACAACTAAGTGTTCTTGATTAATATAATTTCTCAAATTTTGAAGACTATATTTTTCAAATTCAAGAAATTTTTTATTTCTAATATTTTTTTTAAGGAAGAACTTTCTGTTTGAGAATTCTATTTGCCAGGCACTATGAATATCGCCACCATGAACTGGTTCAATACTTTTTGGATAGTTTTCACCTAATTCATCACAAATTTCGTTAACTTCAAAGGGTGATAATTTTTGCATTTTCAATGAGAGAGTCTGAAGTTGTTGTTGTTGGCGCAGGTATAGCAGGACTTACTACTGCTGCGCTTTTATCAAAACAAGGCTTATCAGTTAATTTAATCGAATCTCATACTCAATCAGGAGGATGTGCGGGTACTTTTAAAAGAAAGAATTATATTTTTGATGTTGGTGCAACTCAAGTTGCGGGTTTAGAGAAAGGAGGGGTTCATTCTAGAATTTTTAATTTTTTAGATATTCCATCTCCAGAGGCCACAATTTTAGACCCTGCGTGCATTGTTGATTTAAATGATGGTGGTCAGCCTATACCTATTTGGTATGAAAAAAGAAAATGGATTGCTGAGCAAGAAATGCAGTTTCCTGGGAGTAGTAGATTTTGGAAACTTTGCACTCTCATTCATCAAAGTAATTGGATATTTGCTAACAATAATCCCGTATTACCAATAAGCAATTTTTGGGATTTTTCTCAACTTCTCAAAGCACTAGTACCGTCAAATCTCCTCACAGGTATCTTACTTAAATCCACTATTTTTGATTTATTGCGTATATGTGGATTATCTAAGAATGAGCGCTTGATAAAATTCTTAAATCTTCAATTAAAACTTTATTCTCAAGAAGATGTTTATAACACAGCTGCATTATATGGATCTACTGTTCTTCAGATGTGTCAAGAACCTCATGGTCTATGGCATCTTAAAAAATCTATGCAGTCTTTAAGTCAAGCACTTGAAAGTTCATTGAGTAAAACTGGAGCGAATCTAATTTTAGGACAGAAGGTTAATTCTATTAATTTTGATGATGTAAATATGTGTTGGAAAGTATCTGCTAATTCGAAAAAAAAATCTTATATTTACAAAGCAAAAGATTTGGTTTATACCGCACCTCCACAATCTTTGCTTAATCATTTGAAAGATCCTTTAAAAAGGAAAAAAAATTATCAAAATCGACTCAATAATTTGCCTGATCCAAGTGGAGCAGTAGTTTTTTACTCAGCATTAAAAAAAGAACATATTAAAAAAACTTTCTCCAATCATTATCAATTTGTTTCGAAAGAATTTACTTCATTATTTGTATCAATTAGTGATGATGGTGATGGAAGAGCACCAAAAGGTCAGGTTACTTTAATTGCGAGTATCTTTACTAAGACTAGAGATTGGTTTGAATTAGATAAACAAACTTACTTAAAGAAAAAAAATGATTTCATGAAAAAATTATCGCTTGAATTGGAAAGTCAATTTGATATTGATCCTAAAAATTGGCTACATAGGGAATTAGCAACTCCATTGGGATTTGAAAAATGGACAAATAGACCTTATGGAATAGTAGGAGGGCTTGGTCAAAATCCGGATATTTTTGGTTTATTTGGACTCTCAAGTAGAACTCCTTTTGAAGGCTTATGGCTATGTGGAGATTCGATTTATCCAGGAGAGGGGACTGCAGGTGTTAGTCAGTCTGCATTAATGGTTTCAAGACAAATTTTAGCTTCCAAGGGTTTACAAAATTTTAGTTTATAAAATTCTGTCTGATTTTTTTTGTCTCAGCAAGTTTGCTAGAAAGTAACTTCCAATTTTTTTCTTTAATGAGAGATTCCAGTATATTTAGCTTATTTTTAAAAGTATTTATGGCATTTAAAACATTAATCTGATTATTAATAGCTAAATCTAAGCCTAGTTGTTCATTGCCGCCACCGACTCTCGAAGTATCAGCAAATCCTGTAGCCGCCAGTTTTTGCGTAAGATCTAACAAAGATTGATCATTTTTTGTATGCGCAGTTTCAATTAGAGCAGAAGCTAAAAAAATAGGCAAATGAGAAATTAGAGAAACTGCTTCATCATGCTCTTTTGGCGAAGCTTGGCAAATTTCACAATTCATTGATTGTATTAGCTTGGAAAGAGTTCTGACTGCATTAATGTCACTATTTTGTGTTGGGGTAATAATCCATTTTGCATTATTAAAGAGACCTTTAAAACCTGAATCAACTCCTTTTTTTTCTGTTCCCGCCATTGGATGAGATCCAATAAATAATGGATGTAGATTTTCCCACGTATTTACAATTGGTTCTTTAACAGAGGCTACATCGGTTAGTATTGTTCCCCTAGGAATTGATTTTACTAATCGTTGGGATGGATTGATCAAATCTTTTATAGGCAATGCCAAAATTATGAGCTCACATTTTTTTAATAAGCTCAGATCACAACTAATGAAATTTGCAAGTTTTTTTTCCTTAGCTTTTTTTTCATTTAATTCATTATTTGCTATTCCATAAATTGTATGGTCTAGACTTTGAAGTTTTAATCCTAAAGAACCGCCAATTAAACCTAATCCTACTATTCCAATTTTCATAGATTGATTAATTCAAGACCCTTTTATATTCATACCAATTTTTTGTATATTAGGTTCATAAATTTTGTATGTTTTTGAAATTAAATTAATTATAAATGCTTGAAATTTTAAGTCATCAATATTTGAAAAACTTTTTGAGAGATCAAAGTATTAATTGGGAACACATATATTCTTTTGGAAGGATAATTTCTAAATGTCTTGAAAATGATTCTACATATCTAATTAATTCAGAAATTTTCTCTAGCTATGATTGGTTACCTCCAATTTTAATTTCTTTATTCTTAAAGGAGGAGGATTCAACTTTTATTTTATCTCAAGAAAAAATTCAATTTATAAGTCAGTTTCAGATTGATTCACTAAAAAATCTAGGTTTCAATTTCATTTTTAAAAAAGATCAATTTACTTTTGCAAACCATAATGTTCGCTTAATAACAATCAAAGATTTACTTAATGATCCTAATTCTTTTAATCTTAAAAACCATAGAATAGTTTATTCTGGAATTGAGGATATAAAACAGGATTTAAAAAATCATTTTAGAATTTCTTTACTAAAAAAGGATTGGACAAAAAATTTTAAAGAATTTGAATTAATTAATCAAAAATTTTTAAAAGTCTATAATTCGATGATGAAAAAGTTCTTTATGAGAAAGGTCTTAGGAAATAGTTATATTAATTTAGATGAAAAAGAAATTAGTTTTTTTTCAAAATTTTTTCATGAAAATTCTTTTTTTTCTGACAAATTTTTAAGTGTTAGCAAAGCATTATCTCAAGGTTGGGCATGCTGGGTAAAGTTAAACGATACAAATTTGGATTGGAATTTGTATTTGCAGCCAATAGATGAACTTTCTCAAATTAAGGAATTTTTTTCAGGGAATAAATTTGTTTTTTTATCAGCATTGAGAAAAGATAATTTTTTCCAAATGTATTTTAAAAAGCACAGTTTAGATATTGACTTGGTTATTAACTTTAAAAGTAATTTTGAAGAAAAACAGATTTCATTATATATACCCTCTAAACAGTTGCTTCCTAATAATCCTCTCTTTATCAATTCAATATTGGATAAATGTAAAAAGTTAATACTTTTTAGAAAGGGTTTAACTTTAGTTTTGTCTGACGATAATGATTTAAAAACCAACCTGGCTACAGAATTAGCTGCTAAATACGGGAAGAGGGTATTGGTAGAGACAATTCCCTCTGGTAAAAATGAAATTCTTTGCTCTAGTTTTGATTGGTGGATTATGAATTCTTATTTAGTGCAAATTCCTGAACAAATTATCATTCCTTTACTTCCTATTCCAAATATGTCTGAACCTATTAATGCGATAACAGTCTCTCATAAAAAGAAGCTTGCTCAAGATTGGTTTAGAGACTTCTTTCTCCCTCAAGCTAAAATAAAACTTGAAAGATCTATTTCTCCTTTAAGAAGAAATTCAGGTAAGTTAATAATCTTAGATGGAAGAGCAAAAAAAAGAAACTGGGGAAGATTACTTTTGAACAACATTCAACCCTCAAAGCAAATTAACTATATGCTACCTTTTGATTAGGTTATGATTTTGTAAATAACTAGAGGAATATGGGAGAAGCAAAAAGAAGAAAAACACTTGGTTTGCCTTCAAAAAAAATTAGTACTAAAACTAAAATTGATGAGTCTCCAAAATTATTTGAATGGCTTCCCTTTACAATTAATCAAAGAGATAACCTAATTAAATTTAGTATTAAGGCTAGTTGGTTTGGAATTGGAGGGTTAGTAATCTTATGGATTGTAGTGAGATTTATAGGCCCTGCTGCTGGATGGTGGACTTTAGCTGATTCTTGATAAATCTAAGCTACTGTTTTTATATCATTAACAGCGATTGTATTAGCAGGATTACTATTTAATGCTTTCATTGAATTAGAACTGACTTCAGTACCTTCTGTTAATTTCTCTTTGACAATAGATTCTACTTTATTCCTGATTTCCAAGTTTTGATCAAGCCAAATAATTGTATTATCTCTTCCTTGGCCAATATTTTCCCCTTCATAGCTATACCAAGCACCTCTCCTTATTATGATATTAGTCTCTTCTGCTAAATCTAATAAACATCCTGTTGTACTAATGCCTTTCCCGAAGAGAATATCAAACTCTGCAATTCTAAATGGTGGCGCAACTTTGTTTTTTGCTACTTTCACTTTTGCTCTTATACCATATTCTTCAGTACCTCTTTTAAGCGTTTGAATTCTCCTGATATCAAGTCTCACTGAGGCGTAAAATTTTAATGCATTACCTCCTGTGGTTGTTTCTGGATTGCCGTATGTAACGCCAATTTTGAGACGTAATTGATTTAGAAATATTACCGTACATCCAGATTTGCCAATATTTCCAGTTATTTTCCTCATCGCTTGACTCATTAGCCTTGCCTGGCTTCCAATTACGTGATCTCCCATCTCTCCTTCTATTTCGGCTCTTGGAGTTAGTGCTGCTACCGAGTCAACAACTACAAGATCTACTGCACTTGATCTGATAAGTTGGTCAACTATTTCTAGAGCCATTTCACCAGTATCTGGCTGTGAAACTAGCAAATTTTCAACATCAACTCCTAAAGAGGCTGCATAAACTGGATCGAGTGCATGTTCAGCATCTACAAATGCAGCTACTCCTCCATTTTTTTGGACTTCCGCAATTGCGTGAAGCGTTAATGTAGTTTTTCCTGAACTTTCTGGCCCGTAAACTTCTACAACTCTTCCTTTTGGATAGCCTCCTCCTAATGCTAAATCTAAGGTGAGTGCTCCAGTAGATATTGTTTCTACTTTCATTCTTGAGGCATCACCAAGTCTCATTATTGATCCTCGTCCGAAATTTCTTTCTATTTGACCTAGGACTAGACTTAATGCCTTGTCTTTTTCTTTTGATTCAGTTTTTTTCTTTTCTTCAAGGCTCATTGTTTGATTTATCGGTTAAAGTTCTTGTAATTATTCTAAATTTGGAATTTTTTATTTAAACCAAACTTCATAAATACAAACCATAGTACATCTGTACTCTAGCTGATTATCTTTATATTGCAACTAAATCTTTAATCCTATCTAATTTTAATAATTTGATTTCGTGACTTAAATTAAATCTATCTGATTCTTTTAAATATCCCCAATCAGCTAGGAAGCATGGAATATGAGATGTTTCTGGATTTTGTTTAATATCGATTAGTGTTTTTTTCCTATCTTCTATAAAACCTAAAATTTCATAAGTTTGGGAAAGCTTTTCAGCTATTTTGATTTTTGTTCCAGATTCATAACCAAAAGTAAATTCTGGAAAAATATTTAATTGTTTAAGAATTTTTTCTGTAAATATTTTTCCTTTTGTTGTTATAACACCAGTTTTTATTCCTCTTTTGCTTAATTCTTTCATAAAATTTACAATTTCAAAAAATGGATTATGTAAATTTACCCATGATTTAAAATCTTTATCAATTTGGTAGTTTCGAGACTTATCTAATATTTTTTGTAAATCTCCTGCTATCCAGGAATTTTCATTTAATAATCTTTGGCAATTTTGGTGATAATTATTAATGAAATCATCTTTATTATTATTTTTTAATGGATTTTCTGTTTTTATAATTTCATGAACAATTAAAATCATTTCCCAACCATATTTAACCGAAGGCCTAATTTCTTTAAATAAATTGGGTGCTCTTTTATAAAGTTTTTGATCAACATAGATGTAGGGTGAATTTAAATATTTTTCACAAGCCAGCAGTGAACTATGCCAATATTCTTTAATTCCATCGACTATTACTCCATCGAAATCAAATAGAAATATTTTTTGAAAAGACACCAATTGAATATTAAAACTGGGCCGCTAGGATTCGAACCTAGGAATGTCGAGACCAAAACCCGATGCCTTACCACTTGGCGACGGCCCATTAATTTTTTTATTTTAATACATGAAAAGATTTTTTTCTATCAAAAAAAATACAAAGTTTTTATTAACACGGCGCAGGTTTTGAAAAAAAAATTATTCGAATCAGCTCGATTTCCATGGCTCTAGTAATTTATGAGCTTTTTTGATCGCTAAAGCCATTCTTTCAGGATACTCATATAGTTTTTTGTTATTTTTGTGAGCAAATTCAATTAGGGGCTGCATAATTTTTCTTGCAGCACTTCCAAATGCTATTCCGTCTGGAAGATTGTTTGAATTCAAAAATTCGTGAGTTTTTTCATTTGTTCCTCCTGCCAATTGTATTAATCCTGGAGGAAGATCTGAACCGATTTTTTCAAACAACTTGATAGCATCTCTACTTGTAGTAGGAGCAAGGTCTCCAGACATTGGCCTTCCATCTAGCTGCCAAATAAGTGGAATATTTAGTTCATTAAGAATTTCATACCTTTCCCAAAGAGCTTTCAAAAGATCTTCGGGCTCTTGTGCTTTTTTGAAAGATTGATTTAATCCACAACTAATAGATATCTTGTCTAATTTCACTCCAGAACTTTTAAGGATACTTACAACTTTTGTAAAAGAATCTAGGCGATTGATTTCTGTATGAATTTCTACTGCATTAGGCTTTATTTTTTGAAGTGTTGATGCTAAGTCGTCTTTTGATAAGTTATATTCATATTCACTTATTAGATTTAGAGGGCAGCTATTTAAGCATCGTCCACATCCATAACATTTACTCTTTTTGATACCAGAATTATCAATTGCAAAGGTGGGGCACACTTTTTCGCATGGTCTTGGACAATTAGGGGGACACTTTAATGGATCAAATTTTGCTTTACGAAAGTGGATATCATTACCATCACTAATGCTTATCATTAATCCAGGGGAGTTTTTGAAGACTTTTTTTGCCCACCCGATTCCTTTTTTCGCTGCATGAACTATGGATTCTTCTGCTGCAACATCTATGTAGTCAACACCAGCAGCAGTATAAATTGCACATAAATCTTCAATGGCAACAATATCTTCATTACTGGCACCACAAATTAACTTAATCCATTTATTTTTTGTATTTTTTGTTTTAATCAAACAATTTAACTTTCAAATTCATCCAAAATATAATTACTTAATGGCTTCCATTCAAGTTTTCTTGAACCCCCCATTTCTACAACCATCTTAAGTTTATTATCATTAGTGCAAATCTCTATTAAGCTCTCTAGTTCAGATTGAGATAAAACTTGACCTTCTAATAACCAAAGTAATTTATTTTTATCATTCTCATTAAATAACTCAGAAGCTTGTGGGATTACTTGTTGAACTTCTCCTAGTGCTCCATTTCTTCCTACGCTTTGATGACCAAGGTGAGGTGGCCTAACGCCATGTAATTTGAGCAAGAAAACTTCTGGATCTCCAAGCCCTCTTGCTGAGGTTATAAAGGTTTTAAAGCCCTTGGCCCTCATTCTCCTTAAAAGACGAGTTTCATATCCACCTTCAAGAGGAGTAAAAATTGCAAGACATTTATTAGTTTTTAAATCGTTATGAAACTTTTTCCCTGTGAGAAGTAATGGCATAAAAATTTCCTTTATTTCTATTTTATTTTATTTTATGGTACTTGATGATGTACAATTGTAATTCAGTGAATTTTTAAGCTCGCAAGCTAGCCGAGCCTCTGCAAAATTTCACACTTTTTAGCGTTTCGTTAAAAAAATCAGGTGGGTTTATCCCATGAGAAACTATCTTTATTTTCAGATAAGTCTCAACCTTACTTAATTGTTTTTTTATTAACTTCACCTTAATAAATAAAGGGTTTAGATAATTGAAAAATCATTACGAGCTAGCCTAATTTAGTCTAATGTCTATAGGAATTTTAGGAAAGAAATTGGGGATGTCCCAACTTTTCGACGACAATGGTAATTCGGTACCAGTTACTCTTATTGAGGCTGGTCCTTGCCGTGTAACTCAATTGAAAACAAACGCCTTGGATGGTTACACTGCCGTTCAGATTGGTTATGGCTTATCCAAAGAGAAGAGTATAAGTAAACCTGAAAAAGGACATTTGTTGAAATCAGGTGAAGAACTCTTAAAGCATTTGAAAGAATATAGGGTTGAAGAAACTTCACTTTATGAAATCGGAAATCAAATAACTGTAAAAAACTTTGAGGTTGGTCAAAAAGTTGATATCAGTGGCAAATCTATGGGCAGAGGTTTTTCTGGTTACCAGAAAAGACATGGTTTTAGCAGAGGTCCTATGAGTCATGGTTCAAAAAATCACAGAGCACCTGGATCTACAGGAGCAGGTACAACTCCAGGCAGAATTTATCCTGGAAAAAGAATGGCAGGGAGATATGGAGGAAAACAGATAACTACTAAGGGTTTGTTAGTTCTAAAAATTGATGATCAGAAAAATTTACTTGTAGTAAAGGGTTCAGTCCCAGGTAAGCCTGGCTCAATTGTCAACATCAAGCCAAATAATGTTGTAGGCAAAAAAGGAGGTGAAAAATCATGACAACACTTGAAACTCTAAAGTGGGATGGTAAAAAATCCGGCAAAGTTACTCTTGATTTAGCAGTTGCTAAAGAAGCTTCTTCCTCAGACTTAATCCATAGAGCAGTCCTTAGGCAGCTGGCAAATAAAAGACAAGGGACAGCTTCAACTTTGACAAGATCGGAGGTGCGTGGGGGTGGTAGGAAGCCATACAAACAGAAAGGCACAGGAAGAGCTCGTCAAGGATCAATAAGGACACCCTTAAGACCTGGTGGTGGAATTATTTTTGGACCCAAGCCACGTTCTTACAATCTTGATATGAATCGGAAGGAACGTAGATTAGCCCTTAGAACAGCACTTATGTCCAGGGTATCTGATATGAAGGCTGTTGAAGATTTTGGATCTACTCTTAAGCAGCCAAAAACAAGTGATATTATCAATGGTCTTGTTCGATTAGGTATACAAAAAACTGAAAAAGTTTTGGTTATTCTTGATAATCCTTCAGATGTTATAAAAAAATCCATCAATAATATTGAAAAAGTAAAATTAATCGCCGCCGATCAATTAAATGTATTTGATATTCTCAATGCTAATAAATTGGTAATAGGTCAATCAGCGATAGATAAAATTCAGGAGGTTTATGCATCATGAGTAAATTATTCGATTCTCGTTTGGCAGATGTAATACGAAAGCCAGTCATTACTGAGAAAGCTACAAATGCGCTAGATCTTAACCAATATACATTTGAGGTAGATCATAGAGCGGCAAAACCACAAATAAAGTCAGCTATTGAAGCCTTGTTCAATGTTAAAGTCATAGGAGTTAACACTATGAATCCTCCTAGGAGAACAAGAAGAGTCGGGAAATTTTCCGGTAAACGTTCTCAGGTCAAGAAGGCAATTGTACGTCTTGCTGAGGGAGACAAAATCCAACTATTTCCAGAATCTTAAGGAGTTTTAATCATGGCAATTCGTAAATTCAAACCTTATACACCTGGCACTAGGCAGAGAGTAGTTTCTGACTTTAGTGAAATTACAAGTACAAAACCTGAAAGATCACTGATAGTTTCAAAACATAGAGTTAAAGGCAGGAATAATCGTGGAGTTATTACTTGTCGCCATCGTGGAGGTGGTCACAAGAGGCAATATAGATTAGTGGACTTTAGAAGAGATAAAAGAAATATTAACGCAAAAGTTGCAGCTATTCACTACGATCCCCATAGAAATGCAAGATTGGCACTTTTATTCTACGAAGATGGGGAAAAAAGATATATTATCGCTCCAGCAGGAGTAAAAGTAGGACAAAATGTCATATCTGGAGAAAGTGTTCCAATTGAAGATGGAAATGCAATGCCGCTTTCTGTTATGCCATTAGGATCTAGCGTTCATTGTGTTGAATTATATGAAGGTAGGGGTGCTCAGATGGTTAGATCCGCAGGAGCTAGTGCCCAAGTTATGGCAAAAGAGGGTGATTATGTCGCTTTAAAACTCCCATCTACCGAAGTAAGGCTTGTAAGAAAAGAATGCTATGCAACTCTTGGAGAAGTTGGCAATGCTGAAATAAGAAATACTAGCTTAGGTAAAGCAGGAAGAAGAAGATGGCTTGGAAGAAGGCCTCAAGTAAGAGGTAGTGTGATGAACCCATGTGATCATCCACATGGAGGAGGAGAGGGAAAAGCACCAATTGGTAGGGCAGGCCCAGTCACTCCGTGGGGTAAACCAGCTCTTGGTTTAAAGACACGTAAAAAGAACAAACCAAGTAATAAATTAGTAGTTCGAAGACGTCGTCGTGTTTCTAAGAGGAGTAGAGGAGGAAGAGACTCTTGATTACTTCATCTATTACTTCAATTTCTATTACATAATTATGGGACGTTCACTAAAAAAAGGACCTTTTATAGCAGATAGCTTGCTCAAGAAGGTAGAAAAACAAAATACTGATAATGACAAGTCTGTTATCAAAACTTGGTCGAGATCTTCTACGATTTTACCTTTAATGATCGGTCATACAATCGCTGTACATAATGGCAAGACTCACATTCCAGTATTTATTACTGAACAAATGATTGGTCATAAACTCGGTGAATTTGCTCCTACACGCACTTACCGAGGTCATATAAGAGATAAGAAAGGAGCAAAATCATGACAAAAACACCTGAAACTCCCAAAACAGCTATTGCTCATGGGAATTATGTTCGCGGTTCAGCCTCTAAAGTTAGGAGAGTTTTGGATCAGATAAGGGGTAGATCTTATAGGGATGCGTTGATTATGTTGGAATTTATGCCTTACAGATCTACAGACCCTATCACTAAAGTTTTGAGATCTGCAGTTGCCAATGCAGAACATAATCTCGGGATGGATCCATCTACCTTAGTGATTTCCTCTGCATGGGCTAATAGCGGTCCTGTAATGAAAAGGTACAGGCCTAGAGCTCAAGGTCGAGCTTTTTCAATTAAAAAACAGACTTGCCACATCAGTATTTCTGTTAAATCTGCTCCTATTCAAACTAATCCGGAGGTACAAAACTAATGGGACATAAAATACATCCTTCTGGACTAAGATTAGGTATTACACAAGAGCATCGCTCTAAGTGGTTTGCTACTTCCAAAACATATCCAATTCTTCTCCAAGAAGATTTTAAAATTCGTTCATTCATACAAAAAAAATATGGAGCAGCGGGAATCAGCGATGTTTTAATAGCTAGAAAAGCTGACCAACTGGAACTTGAATTAAAAACAGCAAGACCTGGAGTTATAGTTGGAAGACAGGGAAGTGGTATTGAAGAATTAAGATCTGGGATTCAAAAAACTATAGGAGATAGGACAAGGCAAGTCAGAATTAATGTTGTTGAAGTAGAACGCGTAGACGCCGATGCTTTCCTGCTGGCTGAATATATTGCACAACAACTAGAAAAAAGAGTCGCTTTTAGAAGAACTATTAGAATGGCCTTACAACGTGCTCAAAGGGCTGGAGTCTTAGGTCTTAAAATACAAGTTGGGGGTAGATTAAATGGTGCTGAAATAGCTAGAACTGAATGGACTAGAGAAGGTAGAGTACCATTGCATACTTTGAGAGCTGAAATTGACTATGCAACACGTGAAGCTAATACAACTTACGGTGTTCTAGGCATTAAAGTTTGGGTTTTCAAGGGTGAAGTTCTCCCTAAAGAAGAGCAAACTATCCCTGTGGGTGCGAGCCCTAAGAGGAAAGCTAGTAGAAGACCTCAGGAGTTTGAGGATCGTTCAAATGAGAATTCATAGGAGGTAAAAAAATGCTTAGTCCAAAACGTACTAAATTCCGTAAACAGCATAGAGGCAGAATGAGGGGAGTAGCCTCAAAAGGTAATACTATTGCATTCGGTCAATTTGCTCTCCAAGCTCAAGACTGTGGTTGGGTCACTGCACGACAAATCGAGGCGAGTAGACGAGCTATGACAAGATATATCAAACGTGGCGGTCAAATCTGGATAAGAATATTTCCTGATAAACCTGTAACCATGAGACCTGCCGAAACTAGAATGGGTTCTGGTAAAGGTAATCCAGAGTTTTGGGTTGCAGTTGTAAAACCGGGAAGAATACTTTTTGAAATGGGTGGTGAGGATATCACTGAGGAAACTGCAAAGGAAGCTATGCGTCTGGCTCAATACAAACTTCCGGTAAAAACAAAATTTATCTCCATTGATAAAAATCTAGAAGTTGCTTCCCAAGAAAAGAAAAATATTAGTAAAAAATCTCAAGAGGAGGTTAAACAATGAAAAACTCAGAGTCTCTTAAAGAATTTAAAAAATTAAATCCTGATCAAATTACTGAAAAGATTGACCAATTAAGAAAAGATCTTTTTGAATTGAGATTCAAGCAAGCTACGAGACAGCTTAATGAAACTCATAAATTTAAAATCATCAAGAAACAAGTTGCGCAATTACTAACTCTTAGTAAAAGTCAATCTGCTTCTAAAACTACTTCTGATTAATTATTAGTTATGGCACTTAAAGAAAGAATTGGTACTGTTGTCAGCGACAAAATGGATAAAACAGTTGTTGTTGCTGTAATTAATAGGTATCCACACCCCACTTATAAAAAAATTGTAAGTAGAACTACGAGATATAAGGCACATGATCCAGAAAATACATGTGTTTTAGGCGATCGAGTTAAAATAAGGGAAACTAGACCGCTTAGCGCCCATAAAAGATGGGCAATTGAAGAGATTCTGAATAAAACAAGCCAGGCTAAGGAGGTCAAAAAATGATTCAACAAGAAACCTATTTAACAGTTGCTGATAATAGCGGAGCTAAAAGACTCCAATGTATTAGGGTCTTAGGTTCTAATAGAAGATACGCACATGTTGGGGATGTAATTGTAGCAACTGTTAAAGATGCTCTTCCGAATATGGGAGTTAAGAAATCTGAAGTTGTGAAAGCTGTCATCGTTAGAACAAAAGCAACATTAAGAAGAAATACTGGGAATTCAATCAGATTTGATGATAATGCTGCTGTTTTGATTAATGAGGATAAGAATCCAAAGGGTACTAGAGTTTTTGGTCCTGTAGCCAGAGAACTGCGGGATAAAAATTATACAAAAATTGTTTCTCTTGCTCCGGAGGTGATTTAAATGTTGGATTCATTAAAACAAAAGAAGATTTTCCAAAGATTAAAAATGAGAATCAAAACTGGAGATTTAGTAAAAGTAATTAACGGCAAGGAAAAGGGCAAAACTGGAGAGGTTTTAAAAACTATTCCTCTAGAAAATAGAGTAGTAGTTAAGGGAATTAACCTAAGGACTAAACATGTAAAACCCACTCAGGAAGGGGAAACTGGAAGAATACTTACAGAGGAGGCATCTTTACATGCATCAAATGTAATGTTCTTCTCAAAGGAAAAAAATCTTACAAGCAAGATTGAATATTTTATTGATAAAGAGGGTGTTAAGAAAAGAAGACTTAAGAAAACTGGTGAAGTAATTGATTAATTTTTCATCAGAAACCAGATTTAAACTTTTTCTAATTTATCAATTCTGACAAAGACCAGAATTAACAAAAAATTATGACTCTAAAAAATCGCTACAAAGAATCAATTAGACCAAAACTTTTAAAAGACCTTGGTCTTAAAAATATTCATCAAGTACCTAAAGTTGTCAAAGTCAACGTTAACAGAGGTCTTGGTGAGGCAGCTTCAAATTCAAAAGCTTTAGAGGCTTCCTTGAATGAAATGGCAACAATTACAGGGCAAAAGGCACTAGTAACTAGAGCCAAAAAAGCTATCGCGGGTTTTAAAATTCGTGAGGGTATGCCAATTGGTTGTACTGTAACTTTGAGAGGTGATAGGATGTATTCTTTTTTAGAGAGATTTATAAATCTAGCTTTACCAAGAATAAGAGACTTTAGAGGAGTTAATCCAAAAAGTTTTGACGGGAGAGGGAATTACACCGTTGGAGTTAAAGAGCAATTAATTTTTCCTGAAATCTCTTTTGATAAAATAGATTCAATAAGAGGTATGGATATAACTATTGTCACTAGTGCGAGATCAGATCAAGAGGGTAAAGCTCTCTTGCAAGAGTTAGGAATGCCTTTTAGTAAGAATTAAATTAAAACTATGTCAAATCACGATCCTATTTCAGATATGCTTACTCGAATTAGAAATGCGAGTCAAAAAAAGCATACAACCACATCAATCCCAAGTTCAAAAATGTCCCTAAGTATTGCAAAAGTGCTTCAAAAAGAGGGTTTCATTTCTGACATTAATGAAGAAGGTGAAGGCTATAAGTCACAAATAATACTTGGTCTGAAATATAGTGGCAAGAATAAATTCCCTACTATTCGATCCATGCAAAGAGTTAGTAAACCTGGTTTGAGAATTTATAAAAATACTAGAGCTTTACCAAAAGTACTAGGAGGTCTTGGAGTTGCTATTATATCTACTTCTAAAGGTGTCATGAGTGATCGTGATGCTAGGAAGCAAGGTATAGGTGGTGAAGTACTTTGCTATGTTTATTAAGGAGGATTAATCATGTCAAGAATTGGAAAAACACCAGTACTAATCCCAGATAAAGTATCTGTTGATTTTGATGGATTAACAGTTACAGTTAAAGGCCCTAAGGGTGAGTTAAAACGTCAGATGCCAGAAGGAGTTAGTTTTGATAAAAAAGATAATACTGTTGTCGTAATTCCCGCTACTACCAAAATATTCTCAAGGCAAAGACATGGTTTATGTAGAGCTTTAATTGCAAATATGGTAAAAGGGGTTAGTCAAGGTTTTTCAAAAAAACTTGAAATTGTAGGCGTTGGATCGAGAGCACAAGTAAAAGGTAAAAATCTAGTTGTCAGTGCGGGATATAGTCATCCTATAGAAATGATCCCCCCTGATGGTATAACATACAAAGTTGAGAGTAATACAAACGTTACTGTATCTGGAATTGATAAGGAAATTGTTGGTAATGAAGCAGCAAAAATCAGATCAATTAGACCTCCAGAACCATATAAAGGTAAAGGAATTAAATATCATGATGAGAGAATTCTCAGAAAAGCTGGTAAATCTGGCAAAAAATAATTCCAATTAAAAAAATGACCAAACTTTCCAGAAAATTACAAACACAAAAAAGACATAGAAGATTAAGGAGATTCTTAATCGGAGATGCAACTCGTCCAAGATTGTCTGTTTTTCGCTCTAATAACCATATTTATGCTCAGGTTATAGATGATAGTGCTCAAACAACTATTTGCTCAGCTTCAACTGTTGATAAAGAATTAAGAGAAAAATCTGAGAAATTACCTTCTGATTGTAATTCTTCTTCCATTGTTGGAAAATTATTAGCAAAGAGAGCGATAAAAAAAGGTATTAAGCAAGTTATTTTTGACCGTGGAGGTAATTTATATCACGGTAGAGTAAAGGCACTTGCAGATGCTGCTCGTGAAGCTGGCCTAGAATTCTAACTTTTAATTTTTACTATGACTGACACTCCAACAAAACAAGAAATTCAATCCAAGAACGATAATGTTCCTGGAGCTACGCCCGTAGAACAAAAAAAGAATAATCGTAATGATCGAAAAAGAAATAGAAGAGGTGATTCAAAAAATCTAGAGAGAGATTCTGATTGGCAAGAAAGAGTTGTTCAAATTAGACGCGTCTCTAAGACTGTTAAGGGTGGAAAAAAAATGAGTTTTAGAGCAATAGTTGTAGTAGGTAATGAAAAAGGTCAAGTTGGAGTTGGAGTTGGTAAAGCAGGGGATGTTATTGGTGCAGTGAGAAAGGGAGTTTCAGATGGTAAAAAGAATCTTGTTAGGGTTCCTTTAACCCCAAACAATTCAATACCGACTTTATCTTTAGGTCGAGATGGTGCTGCTAATGTTCTAATTAGACCAGCTGCCCCAGGTACAGGTGTAATTGCTGGTGGTTCAATAAGAACAGTTTTAGAATTAGCCGGCATAAAAAATGTTTTAGCAAAAAGATTGGGTAGTAAAACACCTTTGAATAATGCTAGAGCTGCTATGGTAGCTCTTTCTCAATTAAGAACACACAAATCTGCCTCTAGGGAGAGAGGCATCTCACTTGAACAGCTCTATTCTTAAAATTATGACTTCAACATTAAATACACTTAAATCAAACTCAGGCTCGAGAAAGAAAAAATTAAGAAAGGGTAGAGGAATTGCAGCCGGTCAAGGTGCATCATGTGGTTTTGGAATGAGAGGACAAAAGTCACGTTCTGGAAGACCTACACGTCCAGGTTTTGAAGGTGGCCAAATGCCCTTATATAGAAGAGTTCCAAAATTAAAGCACTTTGAAATAATTAATCAAAAGAACTTTTCTATAATTAATTTAGAAAAATTAAATGATTTCAAAGATAACGATACTGTTAACTTAGACTCACTAGTTAAGAAAGGATTAATCTTCAAGCCCAAATTTCCTTTAAAAATTCTAGGTAACGGAAAACTTAATGTAAAGTTAAAAGTCCAAGCTCATGCATTTACAAAAGTTGCAAAACAAAAAATTGAGGACGCTGGTGGATCCTGCGAGCTTATAAATAATAAATAAATTTACTAAATATTTAGGTAAGCTTCAAAATGTTTGTCAACAAAAGTAGAAATCCTAGCGCTTCTGAAATACTTTCCCAATTATTTTTAAATAGAGAGCTAAGGAGTAGAGTTTTAACTACTCTAGGTCTCCTCCTGTTAGTAAGACTTGGTATATATATCCCTATGCCTGGTATTGATAGGGTTGCTTTTAAAAGTTTTATAGATCAGGGGGGGCAATTAATAGGTTTTTTAGATATTTTTACTGGTGGAGGAATTTCAACTTTAGGAATATTCGCATTAGGCATACTTCCCTTTATCAACGCATCAATTATTATTCAGCTTCTCACAGCTTCATTGCCTGTGCTTGAAGATTTACAAAAAAATGAAGGAGAAGCTGGAAGAAGAAAAATTGCTCAAATAACTAGATACGTTTCATTAGGATGGGGTTTTTTGCAAAGTATAATTTTTTCCTTAATTCTCAAACAATATGCTATTCAGGGAATAAGTGAAACTACATTTGTCCTGCAAACCTCCATTGCCTTAGTTACTGGCTCAATGTTAGTAATGTGGTTTAGTGAAATTATTACGGAGAAAGGGATAGGTCAAGGAGCTTCATTGGTAATTTTTTTGAATATTGTTTCGACTTTACCTAAGGCTCTAAGTTCAACTATTCAAAAAGCTCAAACTGGCGATAGAGGAGATGTTTTAGGTATAGCAGTTTTACTTGGAGTATTTTTACTGACAATTGTTGGGATCATTTTTGTCCAAGAGGGAGCAAGACGCATTCCTATTGTTAGTGCAAAAAGGCAGATAGGAAGTTCAACACTACTTCCTACAAGGCAAAGTTATTTACCTTTGAAATTAAATGCGGGAGGAGTCATGCCCATCATATTTGCATCTGCTTTAATCTTTTTACCAATAACTATTGCAAATGTTACAGGTAATCCAGTCTTAATCAAGCTAGCCAATAGTTTAAATCCAGGATCTTCTAATCCATGGCCATACGCTCTTACATTCTTCTCCTTGATTTTGGGGTTCTCCTATTTTTATGCATCTCTTACTATAAATCCAGTTGATGTAGCTTCAAATTTAAAGAAAGGAGGAGTAGCGATACCAGGAGTTAGACCAGGAACTAATACAGCAAACTACCTATCAGGTATACAAAATAGGTTGACTTTATTGGGAGGATTATTTCTGGGTTCAGTCGCTATAATCCCTGCTGCAGTAGAGAGAGCTACAAATGTTCAGACCTTTCAAGGTCTTGGAGCAACTTCATTACTTATTCTTGTGGGTGTTGCTATAGATACTGCTAAGCAAATTCAAACTTATGTTATTTCACAAAGGTATGAGGGTTTAATTAACAATTAATGAAGAAACATATACTATTTTTAGGAGCTCCTGGAGCGGGGAAAGGGACTCAAGCAGAATTGCTAAGTCAAAGTAATTCTTATTTACACCTTTCTACGGGTGAATTGTTAAGAAAAGAAATCGAAATGAATACTGCCCTCGGTATTCAGGTAAAAGATATTATGAATCGAGGGGAACTTGTTAATGATGAACTCGTATTAAAGATAGTAAGACAAAATTTAGTCAAGGACAATAAAGGATGGATATTAGATGGCTACCCAAGAAATTTATCTCAAGTAAATTCATTGAATGAAGTCTTAAATGAAATAAATCAACCTTTGGAATTGGTTTTTTATTTAGATATTCCCGAAGAAGTACTAATTCAGCGTTTGCTTTTAAGAGGGAGAAAAGACGATACAGAAGAGACAATTATGAAAAGAGTTGATATTTATAAAAAAACAACAGAACCATTGATTCAATATTTTAAAGATCTCTCATTGTTAGAATATATTGATGCTGATAGAGATTTAAAAACCATTTCCTCTGATATCAAACAAAAAATGGCTTGATGATGATGTAGAATATAGTATTAACGTTCCATTTGTTAAACCCCTATGAAGGTCAGATCTTCAGTCAAAAAAATTAGTCCTGACGATCAGATCGTGAGGAGAAGAGGTAAAATCTATGTTATTAACAAGAAAAGACCTCGCAATAAACAGCGTCAGGGTTAAATTTCAACCCTTAAATTCAAACTTTTACTTATTCAAAACACGTGGCCAGGATTGCAGGAATTGACATACCTCGCGAAAAGCGAGTTGAAATTGCACTTACATACGTCTATGGAATTGGTTTAACGAGATCTAAACTAATTCTTGCTAATACGGGTGTAAACCCTGATACTCGCGTCAAAGACCTTTCAGATTCTGATGTTCAAAAGCTCAGAGGCGCTTCAGAAGAATTCACTTTAGAAGGGGATTTGAGAAGAAAAGAGGGAATGGCTTTAAAACGTTTACAGGATATAGGGTGTGTAAGAGGTAGAAGACATAGAATGAGTCTTCCAGTAAGAGGTCAAAGAACTAGAACCAACGCAAGAACAAGACGGGGTTCTAGGAAAACAGTTGCTGGAAGAAAAAAATAAATAACTAAATCTATTTACAAATTGAAGTATTAAATTAAAACATTATGGCAGCTACAGTAAAAAAAACAGGTTCAAAGAAATCCAAACGTAATGTACCCAATGGTGTGGTACATATCCAAAGCACATTTAATAATACTATCGTCTCAATTACTGACACCTCTGGTCATGTAATTTCTTGGTCTTCTGCTGGCGCAAGTGGATTTAAAGGCGCTCGGAAAGGCACGCCATTTGCTGCTCAAACAGCTGCTGAAGCTGCAGCTCGAAGAGCACTTGATCAAGGTATGAGGCAAATAGAAGTGCTAGTTAGAGGCCCTGGCGCAGGTAGGGAAACGGCCATAAGAGCTTTACAAGTGGCCGGATTAGAAATAACTCTAATAAGAGATGTAACTCCATTACCTCATAATGGATGTAGAAGACCTAAACGGAGACGCGTTTAGTTCTTAATCACATTCTCAACCCCCCCCCAAAAAAAACTTTTAACCTTATTTTTTCCGTGTTGCAATACCAGATTGACAGAATCGACCATCAAATAGCAGATGATCGCTCCCAAACAGGAACTTTTTTAATTGGCCCTCTAGAAAGGGGTCAAGCTACAACTTTGGGTAATTCGCTTAGAAGAGTCCTTATGGGAGGACTTGAAGGAAGTGCAGTAACTGCAGTAAGAATAGCAGGAATTAATCATGAATATGCCACGATCCCTGGTGTGAGAGAAGATGTCTTAGATATTCTTCTGAATTGCAAGCAACTATCAATTAATAGTTCTAATCCAGAGCTCGAAATTGGCAGGTTAGTAGCGAGCGGTCCTATGGATGTGAAGGCGAATGATATTCAATTCTCCTCTCAAGTTGAAGTTGTTGATGGCGAAAAACCGATCGCAACTATTCAAGAGGGTCATAAATTAGAGTTGGAAATCCATGTTGAAAGAGGTGTTGGATATAGACCCGTCGACCGTAAGAGTGAAGAGACCACTGCTATTGATTTACTACAAATAGATGCTGTATTTATGCCAGTTAAGAGAGTGAATTTTACCATTGATGAAACTGCTGTAGCAGAAGGGGGAACAGGAAGAGAAAGATTAAAAATGGAAGTAGTAACAGATGGTTCAACAAGTCCTGACGATGCTATTGCTGAAGCTGCAAATCAGTTAATAGAACTATTTCAACCTCTTGCAACTGTCACAATGGTTGAGGAAATTCCTGAAGAACCTGAACCATCTCCAGAAGCTCAAATTCCTCTTGAGGAACTAAACTTGTCCGTTAGAGCATATAATTGTTTGAAAAGGGCGCAAGTTAACTCAGTTTCGGATTTAATGGGCTTCAGTTATGAAGATCTTCTTGAAATTAAGAACTTTGGCTCTAAATCTGCAGATGAGGTCATTGAGGCTCTTGAGCGCATAGGCATTTCTATTCCACAAAGTAGAACATCTGTTTAACAATTTTAAAGATTATGAGACACCAACTTAGAATTCCATTATTAGGTAAACCTGCTGACCAGAGAAAAGCACTGCTAAGAGGTTTAACTACACAATTAATTAGGGAAGGTAGAGTAACTACAACAAAAGCGAGAGCAAAAGCTTTAAGAAATGAAGCTGAAAGAATGATATCACTTGCTAAAGATGGAAGTTTGGCCTCTAGGAGAAGAGCTATTGGATATATTTATGATAAGAAATTAGTTCATTCATTATTTGAAAAAGCGAAGGAAAGATATGGAGACCGAAAAGGTGGTTATACACGTATAGTCAGAACTGTATCTAGAAAAGGTGATAACGCTCAGATGGCTATTATCGAGCTTGTTTAAGTTTGTTAATAAAGGGGCTTACAATAAATAATAACTTTTGAAAAGAGTAGCTTTACTAGTCCAATATGATGGATCTCATTACTCTGGTTGGCAAAAACAAAAAAATGCAAATTCTATTCAAGAAATTCTGGACAGAGCTCTTTTAAAAATTACAAATCATACAGTTAAAACTTTTGCAGCAGGTAGGACTGATGCTGGTGTTCATGCATCGGGACAAGTAGTGCACTTTGATATTGATTGTGTTATTCCGGGAAATAGTTATTCTGACGTGCTAAATAGTCTTTTACCCTCATCAATTAGAATCTTGGAATCAGTTGAGGTTAAAGATAGTTGGCATGCATGCTATTCGGCAATGTATAGACATTATCGATATGTCATCAATAACAGTAAATTTCCTAACTTGTTCATAAATAATTGGTCATGGCATAGATATCAAAAAGTATTAGATGAGGATTTAATGTTGAATGCATCTAAGAAAATGAGAGGACAACATGATTTTTTTGCTTTTCAGAAAAGTGGAAGTAACAGGACAAACTCCATTACAAAAATAAAAAATATAGAGATTAAAAGAGTAGAAGATTTAATTTTAGTTGATATTAAAGCTACTGGTTTTCTTTATGGAATGGTTCGTTTAATTGTTGGTCAATTAGTTTTAGTAGGAGAAAAAAAAATATCGCCAGAAATTTTTACAGATAGATGGGTAAACAAAAAGAAAAATGATGTGAAAGAATCTGCTCCAGCTAAGGGATTATGTTTTGTAAATGCTGTTTATAAAGAAAATGTGTTTAAAAAGATTAATAATCATGATTTTTTCCCTGTTTTCTTAATTAAGGGTTTTTCTTGAGTAAAGTTTAATTAGGGGAATTTTTTGTGTAAATCATTCAAAACTGTTGTTTAATATTCCACCAATAGGGTAGAATTTAAGACTAAATTTATTAGCAGAAATTTGGTAAATGAATAAAACAATTACTCCATCTTTAGAAACCATTGAGAGAAATTGGTTTTTAGTTGACGCAAAAGATAAGACACTTGGGAGACTTGCTACAGAAATTGCAACTGTATTAAGAGGTAAGAATAAACCAACATTCACTCCTCATTTAGATACTGGAGATTTTGTAATTGTAGTAAATGCCGAAAAAGTTGAAGTAACAGGTAAAAAAGCATCACAAAAGTTATATAGAAGACATTCTGGAAGACCAGGAGGAATGAAAATTGAAAAATTTGAGGCTTTGCAAGAGAGAATTCCTGAAAGAATCATCGAGCAAGCTGTTAAGGGTATGCTGCCACACAACTCTTTAGGAAGACAGCAATTTAAAAAACTAAAAGTTTATAAAGGTGCTGATCATCCTCATGCTGCTCAGAATCCTGTATTATTAAATAGTTAATTTATTAAAATGAATAGTCAAATAAAAAACAAAGCTGTGTATTGGGGAACAGGAAGAAGAAAAACTTCAATAGCTAGAGTTCGCTTGATTCCAGGGAATGGACTAATAAAGATCAATGGTCGTTCTGGAGATGATTACTTAAACTTTAATCCTTTGCATTTAAATTCCATTAAAGCACCTTTGCAAACTCTAGGCCTAGAAAATTCTTATGATATCCTAGTAAATGTTTTTGGTGGTGGATTGACAGGTCAAGCAGACGCTATTAAGCAAGGAGCAGCAAGGGCACTTTGCGAATTATCTCCTGACAATAGGAAACCACTAAAAACTGAAGGCCATCTTAGTAGAGATCCTAGAGCTAAGGAAAGAAGAAAATATGGCCTCAAAAAAGCAAGGAAAGCCCCTCAATTCTCTAAACGTTAAAGGAATTCTAATCATGCCAAAATCAGAAATACACCCAAAATGGTATCCAGATGCAAAAGTTATTTGTAATGGAGAAGTTGTAATGACTACTGGATCAACGCAGCCTGAATTACATGTTGATGTATGGAGTGGAAATCATCCCTTCTTCACTGGAACTCAGAAAATTCTTGATACAGAGGGTAGAGTTGATAGGTTTATGAAGAAATATGGGATGGGTTCAGCTGATACTGCTACTTCAAAAGAGAAAAAAGAAGCAAAAGATTCTAAAAAATAGAATTTTCAAAATTCAAACATAATTTTAATTGGAATACTCAACATTAATTGCAAGGTTGAAAACTGCTGCAGAAAGTTTTGAAAATTTGGAAGTTCAGCTTGCAGATCCTGATATAGCTAATGATCCAAAAAAATTAGAATCCATAGCAAGAGAAAGGTCAAAATTAGAACCTTTGGTAATTGATTTCAACAAATTGCTTGATACAGATAAAGAAATAGAAGATTCAAAAAACTTATTAAAAGAAAATAGAAATGATAAAGAAATGGAATCATTGATAAATGAGGAGTTAATAAATCTAGAGGAATGTAAGAATAAACTGATTCAAAAAACCACAATCGCCTTATTGCCAAAAGATCCTAGAGATGAGAGGAGTGTAATGTTAGAAATCAGAGCTGGCGCTGGAGGTAACGAGGCCTGTATCTGGGCGGGTGATCTAGCAAGAATGTATGAAAGATATGGACAAAAAATTGGATGGTCTGTAAAACCTGTTAGCGCTTCTGAGTCAGATATGGGAGGATTTAAGGAGTTAGTTATCTCTGTAAAGGGAGATTCTGTATATAGTCAACTCAAATTTGAGGCTGGTGTACATAGAGTCCAAAGAGTTCCAGCCACTGAATCTCAAGGTAGAGTTCACACCTCTACTGCTACTGTGGCCGTCATGCCTGAGGCTGACCCTGTTGAGGTTAAGATTGATCCAACGGATCTAGAGGTTGGTACAGCAAGATCAGGAGGTGCAGGGGGACAAAATGTTAATAAGGTAGAGACAGCTATTGATCTTCTCCACAAGCCTACAGGAATAAGAGTTTTTTGTACTCAAGAGAGATCACAATTGCAAAATCGCGAGCGAGCAATGGAAATTTTAAGAGCAAAATTATATGAAATTCAATTAAAGGAAGCTAATGCAAAAGAGAGATCACAAAGGCTTTCCCAGGTTGGAACGGGTGATAGGAGTGAAAAAATTAGAACTTATAATTTTAAAGATAATAGGACAACTGATCATAGATTAGGTTCCAATTTTTCACTGGAGCCAATTCTTGCTGGTCAGTTGGATGAAGTGATTGATGCATGCATAGCGCAGGAACAAAAAAGGATCATGGAAGATTTTAATGATGAAGTAAATTAAGATTTTATTTTTTTAGATTGCAACACCTATTACGTATTTACTCCATTCTTTATGTCTTCCAGAGTCAATTTGTCTTGTAGCTTCAAAATTTAGATTACTAAGTGGGCGATAAGGCTTGCGTTTTAGAGGCATATTTGCTTCTTCTGGAGTTCTATTACCTTTTTGTACATTGCATCTGAGACATGCTGTAGTAACATTTTCCCAGTTATCAGTTCCACCTCTGCTTCTTGGTAAAACATGATCAATTGATAGGTCACTCCCCCTATAGTTACAGTACTGACAGGAGTTGTTATCTCTAAGAAGAATATTTTTTCTAGTTAAAGAAACCTCTCTAAAAGGGACCTTGACATAGTAACGAAGTCTTATAACTGTGGGCAATTTTCTACCACTATGTATTGAATATGATTTATCTTCCTCTAAGCTTTCTGCTTTACCTTTGATCATCAAAATGACAGCTCTTCGCCAAGAAGTAATGTTTAAAGGTTCATAAGAAGCATTTAAAACTAGAGTCTGGCCCATGCCAAAATACAATTTACATGTCATGCTAACTGTATATTTCAATAAGCGCATAAATTTGTGCAAAGTTAATGCAATTTCGGCAAACCAATCAGGGATTTAATTTTGATAAATATCCAACTTTTAAAAAAGACATAGATCCAAAGCAAAGAGCATGGATAGAAGTTAAAGGCAAATCACTAGAGACAAATGTAAGGCAGTTAAGAACAAAGCTAACCAAAAATTGTCAATTTATGGCAGTTGTAAAAGCTGATGGATATGGACATGATGCAAAAGTTGTATCTGACTACGCTATTAAAGGCGGAGCCTCACAATTTGGAGTTGCCACTTTAGATGAAGGGATTAAGCTACGTTCCTTTGGAGTTAAAAAACCAATTCTTATTCTCGGAAATCTTTATACAAAAAAAGATTTAATAATATGTTTTAAAAATGATCTTATGCCAACTATCAGCAGCTTAAGAGAGTGTTTAATTTGCAATAATATCGGGAAGCACTTTGGGTTGAAATTTTCTCTACATCTTAAGGTTGATACTGGAATGTCAAGATTAGGATTCGAATTTAAAAAGTTTGTCGAGCAATTTGAAAAAATAAAATCTTTTGAGAATATTTCAATAGAAGGGATATATAGTCATTTATCGTCTGCAGATGAAATCAACGCGTTAGATCCTAAAAGTATTACACAATCACAGAGACTTAAGTTTAATGAATTATTAAAGCAAATTAATCTTGAAAGAAATCATGAAATTAAGATTCATTTGGCTAATTCTGCGGGAATGCTTCTTAACAAAGATTTTCATTTTCACATGGTACGTGTTGGACTTTCTATGTATGGATATAGTCCTCTAGACAAAATAGATAAAAATTTATTGCTTAAACCAGCTTTATTTTTGAAAGTTAAAGTAGCTTTTATTAGAACTATTGATTCAGGCGTTGGTGTAAGTTATGGAGGAAAGTTTGTTACTAATAGAAAAACAAAGTTAGCTATATTAAGTATTGGTTACGCAGATGGAGTTCCAAGAAACCTTTCAGGCAAGATAAACGTTATTTATAATAATAAATTTTATCCCCAAGTTGGATCCATAACTATGGATCAAATGATGGTGGACATAACAGGTTCAAATGAAATTAGAATTGGTAGTACGATGATATTACTAGGCTCTGATGGAGACAAAACAATTTCTCCACTTGAATGGGCAAGAAAATCTAAGACTATCCCGTGGGAAATTCTTTGTTCTTTTAAAAATAGATTACCAAGGGTTCAAGTTTAGAAGACATTTCGATTAAATAAAAAATTTTGAATGTTTGCAAAAAAATTGATAATGTATAAGAACTGGAGAGGTGGCTGAGTGGTTGAAAGCGGCTCCCTGCTAAGGAGTTACAGGAGGTAACTTTTGTCGAGGGTTCGAATCCCTCCCTCTCCGTATTATTGGTGGGACAGGAAGGTAATATAAGGGACAAAAAGCCAGTTATACACTAAAAAATCAAGTTTTGGATAGGACAGAGATGGACTTATAGTGACATATCTAAAATAAAAATGTTGTGACGGTTGTTGTGACGGAAATATTTTTTAGCCATTTGTAATCACAGTACTGCTAGTCACTTTGGGTGGATGTGTTGTGACGGGATATATGTGGAGTGAAATAGCACATATAAAACTTGCATAAATATTGTTGTAAGGGTTCAGGTTTACCCTTGCAATTCGTAGGAACAAGCAATTTGTATTTTTTTCTTGGTGTGCAGGTTGCTTTCTCTGAACAAAAGAAAAGATGGGTTAAGTCTGTCTTGGAGTATGTTTAGGTGTCTCTTTTCTTTTTATTTTTATTCTACTTTCTTTCTCTTTAGCAACTAACTTTATCGTGGAGTTAGTTGCTTTTTTTATTTACCCCTAACCCCCTATTATAGCACCAGAAAGAGGGTTTTGGGCTATAATAAAGGCACGGAGCAACGGTGGGAACTACGCTTTAATTATTTACATTAAAAACTTAATAATTGCCTTATTAAATGTTATTTAATAGGCACAATTTACAAACTTAAAACATTATTTTATTATGACAGAGACTGTTAAGCAGGGAAAATCCTTGCTGGAAAGGTGGCACAATGCCACTCCTATGAGTACTAATCCAAAATACTTTCAAGATAGGCACATATTAGAAAGTGAACTTCGATATCTTCTTGAAGGAGAATTATGTCACAAAGCAGGTGTGGACGACTTCACAGCAATTAATTACTTGAAGAAGAAGGAAGTGCTTGAAGAGTTCCGTGAAAACTTTACGTGGCAGCAAAGTGAAGCCGCAAAAATTGATTTCTATGTACACACCTCTTATGTCGATTTTAAGGATTTTGATACTCAAGAAGAGTTAATTGAGTACTTAAGAAAAGGTACTGATAATGATATTGAAAACCCAGAACAAGTAGAACCCTACGAAATGGAGTTTGATTTTGACGGAGTTAAAGAAGTACTCCCAAGTGTAAGGGTGTGGTCATTAAAACCAATCAATAAGAAGAAATCATTTGAGGTGGTAATCAATGTTCAAGGGGAAAATTGGGACGAAGAAGAGATAAACAGGCACTTCAACCTGTTATTTGGGGAAGACGACAGTAGTCTTCAATTCGACCTGAAGAAGGTTATTGCAGTACAAGAGCAATGTCCTTCGGTATAAGTCACGAAATCAATAGACGAGCAATAAAACTTCTAAAAGGATTAACTGACGATAAGAAAATAAACCTTACCTTGAAAAATCACATAAAGGTTGAGGGTGTTTATGGAGGTCAAAGAAGAGTATTTCACTTGGCAAATACTCCTTCAACTCCTACTTATCCGCAGAAAATTAGAAGTGATATTAAACGGTTTATTCAATCGCTGAATATAAAAACAGATATTCAGTATCCATATTTCTAATCAAATGGGGAGATTTTTCTCCCCTCACAAAATCAAAAAGGAAAGACAACTAATGAAAAAAACATTATCCATAAATGGAAATCCTGTTGATTTCTCATACACCAACGAAATCACAGCAATAGAGCATACGTTTATTAAAAACTTTTTTAAGAAAAATGATTATGACGGATTAATTGATTACCTAGAGGATTGCGTCCTCTGGAAAAGACAAAACTACTTTGAGGAGGACAAGTAATGAAAAAATCTTTTGAGGAACTCAATAATAAAATGATTGACATTTTTGTTAATGAGAAATGGATTATTAAGGAAATGTACCAACAAATAAACGAACATTTAACTCCAGATTTTTCTGTAGAAGATTGGTTAACTTTGCACGAAAAAGCAATTCACGGTGATTTACTTTCTATGCAAATGCTTATAGGACTTTGGAAAAGAAAAGTATATCCATACTTGAAGCCAGAGATTAAAAAAATAGTTCAGGAGGACAACTAATGAAAGAGATTGAAGAACAAATTAGAGACAGATTATTTGAGGAAAACTCAAATATATTTGAGAGAAAAGTAAGAAGAGTAGTTAGAGAGACAGGTGGTATTTCTAATGAAACTAAAGCATATATTCTTTTAAGCATTCAAGACGAACTTGAGGGAAGAAATGAATGGGGGGAACTGCCTTGAAATTAACTAAAGAACAAGAAAGTCTACTGAAGTTTGTTCCTTCAGTAGAAGTTAGGAAAATGATAAGGAGCAGAATAAAAACGCTACTCCACGACATACAAAAAACATATAAGTTAAAAGATAATTTTGGGTGGCAAATGGAGAAAACTAGAGGAAAGGCAAGAAGAGAAATAAACCTAATAGAGCAACAACTGATTAACAACTATTCAATTCAACAATCAAAAAAGGAGCAAAACTAATGAAAACAGTTCAATTATCAAATAAACGAATTAAGGAAGATTTACTTTATTTGTATAGAGAATA
This sequence comes from Prochlorococcus sp. AG-347-K17, assembly GCA_003281385.1. Classification (GTDB taxonomy): domain Bacteria; phylum Cyanobacteriota; class Cyanobacteriia; order PCC-6307; family Cyanobiaceae; genus Prochlorococcus_A. The sequence goes on along the minus strand of QCCE01000003.1, from coordinate 23,715 downwards.
CGAACAGAACATAATTTCAAGACAAGAAATTATTGATTATGTAAGGGATATCTATTTCCTTGATATTTCTGGAAAGAAATACGAAGAGTGGTATGACTAAAACATAATTTTACTGGCTTTCGTTTATTGGTGTCGTTGTAAGTCCAGTATTGGTCATAATAAAAGTATATTGTGCTTACACCAATAGACCCTTTCAATCTTGAAGGGGTCTTTTTTTTACGAAAAAAAAATTGAAATCCAATGTAAATGAAACTTCAATTTTCAATATTATTGTTTGCAGGGAACTGAAAATTGAAGGTTATAGTATCTACCGTTTTTAATTTAGGGGGTGCTGTTTCACGAACGAATAAAGGTAATAACGAAATCCAGAAGAATATTGGATATGTGTAGAAGTAAATGATTATCCAAATCATTACTGATTAACTCTATTTGTGGTTCAGAGTTAATTACCAAGAAGCACTTGGTCATACCTTTGGAGAAATTAAAAAATCTGTAGATTAAATCTTCTTTTTCGTCATACAAGAAGAAACTTTCCTCTAACGACCAATCTGCAATATTCTCTAAAAATAGGTCTTCAATCGTTAGGAGAACATTTTGTGCGATTTCAATATCTTCGGCAGTCATTTTGGTCTGTCTTAACTGCTTTGGAGTTAGTTGATATCTATTCTTAAAATCTTCTACATCCAATTCCATTAGTATTCAGGCAAATTGAGGGATTTATACTCTTCATCAATTTTCTTGGATAGAAACTTTGCGGCTCCTGTACTACCAGTATCAGTAATCCTGTATTTCTTCAGCATCAACATTTTTAATTTTTCAGAAATAATTGGAGAAAATACAACATTCATAATTTCTGCTCCAGAAGTCTTTTCTTTTGATATTCGCTCAAGATAAGTTCTTCAATATATTCATCAATTTCTTGATTATTGCCTTTTGCAATTTCAGTCAGCATAAATGCAAAACTACTTCCGATTTCAAGTTTCATAATTTTAGATATGGCATTCCACTTGGTGCAGGTTTCATTCCTTCTGGAGGTTTGCCTTTAATTGGTTGAGAGTGTCTTTTATCCAAGCGTGGAGGAGAAGCAAGCATATTTGGTCTAAAGGTCACCTCAAAATAAGTTTCAGGGTCATTTTCAGAAATCTGATAAAACTTTTGACCCATTAACTCCCTATGTTGGTTGCGAATATCAAATATATTTCTTGGACTTTGGAACTCTTGATATGCAAGTTTGTTCTTTTCATATTCTGGCTTCATCTCTAATCTCCTAAAAAAATGGTGTTACTACTTCCCCAAACTCTCTTTGGTATCTCTCTGCAACTAATGACTTAACTAGCGTGGAATATCCACAATTAAACTTCTTACATAACTTCTCTTCTTTATCATTCAGGTGTCTTTGGTGTCTTGCATAACTTACGTTTCTACTTATTGGTGGTCTTAACCCAAAAGAACCTTCGGTTCTTTTAACTTCGTTATCTCTGTTGAATAAAACTTGTGGCATCTTTATATGAATAAAAATCTTATGAACTACTTTTATTTATGCAGAACAGACTAGGCATACATTTCTCACTCATATTTACAAAGGTCTTTTTCCATAAATACTTCTACAAAATCCCTTTAAGTGACCTATAAGACTTAATGACTTAAATGAAACCTACAGTTTTATTTATAATTTTTTTCCTACAAAATCCCCACAAACGTTATTTGCTTTACATCCCTTCATATTAGGGGGGTTCGTATCAGGAATTACCCATAAAAACACATATAGAGCCTGGTTTTTGGAGGTGCAATCATACTGACCAATCTTTTCAGACCCCTCACAGGTCATCCTGAATGGAGCAAATCAGCGAAAAACAGCAGTTGTGCTGATAATCCTTGCATTTGGGTGTTGTGCCTTCGCTACGCGGTTCGCGTCTTGATTAGAAGTGGCAAAGCAAATGAAATCAAATACATTGCCACCTACAAATAATTGAACTTTGTATTTCATTTAACCTGCACTCTCTTAAGTAAACGATAAACAGAGGTTCTATCAATTCCCATTTCTTTGGCAATCGCAGTTGCACCTTTTCCTTCTTCTTTTAATGTTTGGATTTTTTCAACATCAATAGTTTGTCCTCTGCCCTTGAACTTATGAAGGTTTGCTTTAATTCCACTCATTTGTCTTTCTTTTCTAATTGAGGTCTCAAACTCACTAAAAACAGAAAGCATATTCAGGAAACATTTTCCTTCAGGAGTTTTAGTGTCTATGGATTGCTCTGTTGCTGCAAATGTAACTCCTTTGCTTTCAAGTTCTTTAACTATTAACTGCAAATCCAAAACACTTCTGGAGCATCTATCAATTCTGGTGACAATAAACTCATCTCCTTCTCTTACAAAATCCAAGCATTCTTCCAAAACTTTTCTGCCTTCTCTTTTAGTGCCTGACATTTTCTCTTGAAAAATCTTTTCGCATCCATATTCTTTAAGAGCAATAATTTGTCTTTCTAGGTTCTGTCCTACTGAAGATACTCTTGCTAGTCCAACTTTCATTTTTTTAAGGGGAAGTGTTGTTTATAGGTGGTTATGACCTAATTTTACTACAGTTTGTTGTTTTTGACTACAATATGACCTTAAAACTACAGATTTTAGCCCGATTTCATTGTTGCTGTTGTGTGTACTTAAAAAACACAGTTAAATCATTAGTCCCATATCCAAAAGTGCCTTCCCATATTCGGTTAAAAACTTTCTTCTGTGCTTTATTAGTTGTGAAAAATCATATGCCTGATTTACTTTCCCTTCGGGTATGTGACCTAATTGCTTTTTTAACATTTCTTGGTCTCTACCAAAAATACTTTTACCTGCTGTCATTAAAGTTTTTCTCCAACCGTGAGAAGTTACTTGCTCACCTTTGCTATTAACTATTCCCATACACGTCATTACTTTGCTTGGTTTGTCTTCTCTTAAGTGTTCGTCTTTGTTCCCTTCCAAGATTTTGGAAAATACATACTCATTAGTTGAAAATTGTTTGGCTTTTTCTAATATTTCCCTGATTTCTTCTGTGATTGGTATGAAGTGGTGACGGTGGAGATTTTTCTTATATCTTTTAATTCCTTTTGTTTCTGCTGGATAATAGATTACTTGCTTGTCACCCTCGCATTCTTTATCAATCCACTCCCATTTTGTCCTTACTGCTGCTCCTACTCTTATGCCAGAAAGCATAATAAACTTCAACGCTAATATTTGTTGAGGTGCGTATCTGTAAGAATATCTATTCAATTTTTCAATAAATGAAGGCACTTCATTCCACTCCAAATGAGGATAGTGTCTTGGCGTATGAGAGGGAAAATGTCCTTTCTTCATTACTACTGGATTTTGTCCTCTTGCAATCCATTTCAAGTCGATTGCTTTCTCAAATGCTCCATTCAATAAACATTTGCACCTTCTCTGTAGTTCCCCTGACTGTGGGTTCTTCTGGTCTTCTCTTATTTTCTTAAGTGCTTCGTCAACTAAATGACCGTTGTTATCCCACTCCAGTTCTCTTATGGGTGTTTTTCTATCCAAGTACTTATAAATCGTTGTATTGAACTGCCTTTTATATTCTTGAACTGTACTTAATCTAATCTCACTACTTTTTACCTTTAGATATTCATTCGCAGCGTCTTCAAGTGTTTTACCTTCAATTATTCTTCTTGGATTAGATAATTCATATATCTTGGTTTCTCTTATGGAAAACCACTTTTCTTTTGCACCTTTAATGGTTAGGTCGGATTTAACTTTGTTTTGTTCTACTTGAATATCTCCGCCTTCAATAGTTACTTCTAATTGTTTTTTGGTTAATGGGTGGCGATACCTCCCAACAAATGAAAGGTTGCCCCCGTCTTTAATGGAGCGACATTTTATATAAAGACTATTTCCTTTACCTACCGTGTAGGTTTTGACAGTAGTTTCAGGTCTAATTTTTTTAATATCTGAAAGTTTGTTGATTATTATTTTTTCCATTCTCTTACTCCTTGCTCGAACTTAATAAGGTCTTGCTCTCTCCAACGGTTAGCACCACTTTTACCGTCACTTCTCTCCCATAAGACGATAGGAGGTGGCATTACTCCTGAATTAACTTGTCTCAAGACTGTTTTGGTGCAGCAGACATATCTATCCGCAACCTGTCGAAGGTTCAATAGGTTCATTATTAAAAAATTACGTATATAAACAGACGTTTTGGACTTCGTTAGGGGTCTTCTTTCCTCCCCGTCTATGGTTATATTATAGCACTTTTTCCTAGTGATGTCAACCGTTTTCAGGGATATTTGTGTCTTGGTGAACACTTTTTTTAAGGTCATTTTTGTTGTGACGAATGTTGTGACGAAACACTCTGTTTCACAAAAACAAATGGACTTTAGTAGTGATATAAGGGACTTTTAGGGACAAAAAATTGGGGGCAATACACCTCCCTCTCCGTTCCAATCTGTTGCCTGAGGTTGTCAGAAAATAAAAAATTTAGTAATAGAAGGTGATATTGATAATTCTTCAAGCCTATGACTGGCTCACAATGCCATAATTCACCAAATAATGTTATGAGTTTGTTGTGAGGCTATTGATTTTTAGCTTCTTAATTTTCTCAAGTGATAGTAATGCTTTTGCAGAGAAATGTTGTGAGGAAAGATTACGTTTGCTGAATATGATGTCTTAATTGTTGATATTTTAATTTAATAAGTTAAAAGAGATAGAGGTATTTTTTATTTATGTCAAAGATTATTCGTCCAAAAAATGGAAGATGGCTTTACGGCGTTTTCAAAGGACTTGAATTATCTGGAATTGGTAAAGCAAATGGATGGCGAATTGTTTTTTTAATTGCTTGTTGTTTTAGTTTTGGAATACCAGTTCTGATTTATTTTGCTTTGGCGATAATATTGCCACACGAAAAAAAATAAAATTTATCAGTCTCATTTAAATATTTTTTTTGTGAGTAATGTTTTGACCAAAAATAAAAATTTATAAATTTGATTGTCTAACGTTGCCTAAGTTTGCCTAGCGTTGCCAAATATTTTTAGTCAGATTTCCTCCTTCTCCGTACTTAATTAGGAAATATTTTATAAGTTGTATTTTTATAGCAGGTTAAGATTAATAAACTTTAGATCATTAATAGAATTTAAAATTAAGTCAGCACCTGCATCTTTGAGATTTTTTTCGTACGAATTACGTTCATTCAAACGGGATTTTGAATGTAAATGAGGAGGAGCTATTCCAATACTTATGAATTTCTGAGATGGTATTTCTTTTTTAGCGTTCATAACTGTATTTATATCTGCAATAGTATCTCCTACATATCCAATGGGAATATTTGATGAGCCAAGTTTATCTCCAAGAAGTTTTTTGGATAAGTTAATCAAGCCTTTTGGATCAGGCTTGTCTGGAGCATCTCCCATAGATATTAATGGTGGTGATTTCAGTCCAAGTCTTTTTTCTAAAACAAATTTTGCCGAGGCAGACTCTGCGCCACTTACAAAACCCCAAATTATTCCATTGCTTTCTAATAAATCAAAAAACTTTTTATCAACTAATAATTCTTCATTTGTTATTAATCCAGACCAATATTTGCTATCTTCATTTGGATCTCCTCCAAAGTAGAATTCTTCAAAACATTTAACTATGTCCTCTCTTGAAGGTATTTCAATGTTAAAGTTCCCTTTTTTTTTAAATCTTTTTATAAATTCTAAACTTAAATCCCAGTCATTATTCCAAATTCCTTCATTTTTGGCATTATCAATATCTACATAACTTGGTTCCCATCCGGTAAATTTGTAGACTGTTTTTTTTAATGAAAGTCTATAACTATTCTCTACGCTTCGTATTACACCATCTATATCAAATAAAATTAAACTAATATTTTTCAATGTATTTTCTTAATCCTTTATAAAAGACTAGTATTCTTATTAAAAAAAAGCAAAAAAAATTCTATGGATAATTTATCTATTAGCTAAGCTTAATCTTATAAATATCCTCTTGGAGTAAGAAATATTTCATCTACTAATGTGGTTTGAGAATTGCCAATAATTATTATTGACAACATATCAATTTCTTTAAAAGGAATTGTGTTTAAAGTAAAAAATTTTTTGGTTTGATTTTCTCTACCTACTTGTCTAGCTATTAAAACTGGAGTATCCCCATGCCTAGTTTCTAAACATATATCTATTACACTTTTTAGCTGCCAATTTCTTTCAATGGATTGAGGATTAAATAAAGCTATTACAAAGTCCCCCACAAGAGCTCCTTCAATTCTTTTTTTTATTAAAGACCATGGAGTTAATTTATCGCTCAAGCTTACTGAACAAAAGTCATTCATAAGTGGTGCTCCACTAATCGCAGCCGCTAATTGAACACTACTTATACCAGGATGTACTTCAAAGTAAGGTCTATATTCTTTTTTGATTTTTTGAAGTAATTCTAAAAGTAAACCTGCCATGCCATAAAATCCAGATTCACCTGAAGAAATTAAAGCCACTTTTATTCCTTCCTCAGCTAGTTTAATTGCTTTGCTGCATCTCTCTTTTTCTTCAGTTAGTTTACTTTCAATTAAAACTTGGTCACTTCTTTTTAAGGGCTTAATTAAATCTAAATACATTTTGTATCCGATCCAAACAGTACATCTTGAAAGTGCTTTTCTTGCATTATTGGTTAGGAAGGAGATATCACCAGGCCCACTTCCAATAATATGTATTTCGCCATGGGTTGGATTATATTGATTTTTTGATTCTGATACAGCTATAGTTACTGCCCCAGATTGATTTTTGAAAATTCTTTTTTCTTCTAATAATTTTGATTCTTCTCCTGCTGCGAGTAAGCAAGAGGCTTCTGCTACGGAAGGTGTGCCAATTTCCTTTTGCACGACATTTGATGGATTTGGAACAATTATTGTTGAAAGATCTTCTTTACTAAAAAACTTTACAGGCAAGTTTTTTTCTTCACAAAGTTCTAAAATCCCTCTCTCATCTTTTTTTATATCTATAGTCGCAAATCCAGCAATTGATTGTAGTGATAAATTTCTTGACTCCAAAAGATTATTTAAAGAATTTGCTATTAATTCTTTGCTTGTATTTCTTTCACATCCAATGCCAATCCATAATACGGGCGGGTGCCAAGTTGTTTCATGATTTTCGAATATGCTCACATGAAATGTTGAATTTGGTTTTTCAGTTTCTTTTTTATCAATTTGATTAATAATCTCAGCTGATTCTGAAGTTTTCCATAAGCTATTGCCAGATAATTGTTTGCAAAATATTTCTTCGTTTTTAGCTTGTTTAATTACTAGTTTTGACCAATCGTTTATTTTGCCAGATCTTTTCCATCCCCATTGATTTCCAAATGCATCAAGATTTAAGAGGCTTTGATTATTGGAATTATTAGTTTCTATAATTTCGCCACCAAGTAAATTAGCAATTTGACATGCAATATTTTGCGTATTTGACTGATGTAAGCCAATTAAAGGAACTATCTTGGAACATTTGTTATCTATAACTATTACCCCTGGATCTTGATCTTTAGAGGTTAAAAATGGATTTATTATGCGTATTGATGCAGCAATTGAGCCTATAAAAATTATTAAATCTAGATCGGGCCATTTTTTTAGTAAGATTTCTCTAGGTTTTTGTACTTGAATAAGTTCATTTTCCTTTCCATCCTTTTTTGAAGAACCCGCAATATATATGTCTTTGACAAATTCGGTTTTTTTAAGCCTTTTTAAAATTTCTTTTGAATTATTAGATAGACCTATTGCAATTCCTTTCAAGTCAGAAAATTATTGATACTAACTTTGAAATTATATCCTGTCGCTGGATTTAAAAAATTTTCTTTGAAATATAAAAAAAAATTTAAGAAATTTATATAAAATTTGAGTAAAAATACCCATAATTTAGTCATAGACTAGAATTTAACAAAATATTCATATAGTAACAATCATTAGAACATTTGTTACGTTAATGCATAACGAAAGAATCTTTGCCTTATTATTTTTGAAACGGAATATCTAAAGTCCCGGAGGATTCGTTTTCTTGAACATTATGATTAAAAATATGTTCAAGATCCGATCAATCGGCTTTAATGTCAATTATTTTCGAGGTGCTAGATGACCATCAGCCCACCAGAAAGTGGAGAAAAAAACAAAAAAGTTTTGGAAGATCCTGTCAAGGCCGATCCAAGACCTATTGATTTTGCCAAATTAGATAAGCCAGGTTTCTGGTCAAGTAAATTATCTAAAGGTCCAAAAACTACAACTTGGATCTGGAATTTGCATGCTGATGCACATGATTTCGATGTGCATACAGGCGATGCTGAAGAAGCTACAAGAAAAATCTTTTCAGCTCATTTTGGACATCTTGCAGTCATTTTTATTTGGATGAGTGCTGCTTTTTTCCATGGTGCAAGATTTTCTAATTACTCAGGTTGGTTAGCTGATCCAACTCATGTTAAACCAGGAGCTCAGCAAGTATGGGCAATCGTTGGTCAAGAAATGCTTAATGCTGATCTTGGCGCTAACTACAACGGTATTCAAATTAGTTCAGGAATATTCCACATGTGGCGAGCATGGGGAATCACTAATGAGAGTGAACTCATGGCTTTAGCAATAGGTGCCGTAGTAATGGCTGCACTTATGCTCCATGCTGGAATTTTTCATTATCACAAAGCAGCTCCAAAAATGGAGTGGTTCCAAGATATTGAGTCTATGCTTAACCACCATATTGCTGGTTTAGTAGGGCTAGGATCTTTAGCATGGGCTGGGCATTGTATTCATATCGGAGCTCCTACTGCAGCTCTTTTAGATGCAATTGATGCAGGCTCTCCTTTAGTTATTAATGGTAAAGAAATAGCAACTATTGCAGATATGCCTATGCCGCATCAACTCTGCGATCCACAAATTATCGGTCAGATATTTCCAGGATTAGCAAGTGGTACAGGCAATTTCTTTAGTTTAAATTGGTTAGCTTTCTCAGACTTTCTTACTTTCAAAGGTGGACTTAACCCTGTGACAGGAAGCTTGTGGATGACTGATGTATCACATCATCATTTAGCTTTTGGTGTAATAGCAATAATCGGTGGTCATATGTATAGAACCAATTACGGTATTGGTCATAGTATGAAAGAAATATTAGATTCACAACAAGGAGATCCAATATTATTCCCTGCTCCTAAAGGTCATCAAGGTCTTTTTGAGTTCATGGCAGAAAGTAGACATGCTCAGCTATCAGTAAACTTAGCGATGCTTGGATCAATAAGCATACTTGTATCTCATCATATGTATGCGATGCCTCCATACCCTTATATAGCCACTGACTATATGACAGTTCTTGGATTATTTACCCATCACATGTGGATAGGTGGATTATTCATAGTAGGAGCAGGTGCGCATGCTGGAATTGCAATGGTTAGAGATTATGATCCAGCAAAACATATCGATAATGTATTAGATAGAATTCTTAAGGCAAGAGATGCTTTAATCAGTCACTTGAACTGGGTATGTATGTGGCTAGGATTTCATAGTTTTGGACTCTATATTCACAACGATACTATGAGAGCTTTGGGTAGACCTCAAGATATGTTTAGTGATTCTGCAATCCAACTTCAACCAATTTTTGCTCAATGGGTACAGAGTATTCAAGCATCTGCTGTTGGAACTTCTCTTTTAGCAGGTACTGCAGAAGCTTTACCTCACAAAGCTCTAAGTGAAGTTTTTAATGGAAGTTTAGTAGAAGTTGGTGGAAAGGTTGCTATAGCGCCGATTCCATTAGGAACAGCTGATTTAATGATTCATCATATTCATGCTTTCCAAATCCATGTAACTGTTTTGATACTTCTCAAAGGAGTACTTTATGCAAGAAGTTCAAGGTTAATCCCTGATAAAGCTTCTTTAGGATTTAGATTCCCTTGTGATGGTCCTGGAAGAGGTGGTACATGTCAAGTTTCTTCATGGGATCACGTTTTCTTGGCTCTCTTCTGGATGTATAACTGTTTATCAATAGTTATCTTCCACTTCTCCTGGAAAATGCAGAGTGATGTTTGGGGACTAACTGGTGGTAATTTCGCACAAAGTTCAATTACTATCAATGGTTGGCTTAGAGACTTCCTTTGGGCTCAAGCTTCTCAAGTATTAACAAGCTATGGTCAATCAATAAGCATGTACGGTTTGATGTTCTTAGGAGCTCACTTTATATGGGCTTTCAGTTTAATGTTCCTCTTCAGCGGAAGAGGATATTGGCAAGAGTTGTTCGAATCAATTGTTTGGGCACACAATAAACTAAAGGTTGCACCAACCATTCAACCCCGAGCTCTATCTATTACTCAGGGACGTGCAGTAGGTGTTACACACTTCCTTGTTGGTGGTATTGCTACCACATGGGCCTTCTTCCATGCTCGCCTTTTCGGGCTGGGCTAATAAACTGAACTTCACCTTTTTAATTCAATGGCAACAAAATTTCCATCATTTAACCAGGGTCTAGCTCAGGACCCCACAACCCGACGAATATGGTACGGAATAGCTACCGCTCATGACTTTGAAAGTCATGATGGTATGACCGAAGAAAAACTTTATCAGAAGCTATTTTCTACACATTTTGGACATCTAGCAATAATTGCTCTATGGGTAGCTGGTAACTTATTTCATATTGCTTGGCAGGGTAACTTTGAGCAATTTGTGCTTGATCCAACTCATGTTCGCCCTATCGCTCATGCTATTTGGGATCCTCATTTTGGATCTGGTATTACAGAAGCAATGACACAAGCTGGGGCAAGCGGTCCAGTAAATATTGCTTATTCAGGACTCTACCATTGGTGGTACACAATTGGAATGAGAACTAACGAGCAACTTTTCCAAGCATCAATATTTATGAGTATTCTTGCTTGTTGGACTTTATTTGCAGGTTGGTTACACTTACAACCAAAATTCAGACCTTCTCTGGCCTGGTTTAAAAATGCAGAGTCAAGATTAAATCATCACCTAGCAGTTTTGTTTGGTTTTAGTAGTATCGCTTGGACAGGCCATTTAGTTCATGTTGCAATACCTGAATCAAGAGGACAGCACGTAGGCTGGGATAACTGGTTAACAGTACTGCCACACCCTGCAGGATTAGCTCCTTTCTTTACTTTAAACTGGGGAGCATATGCACAAAATCCTGATTCTTTAGATCAAGTATTTGGGACAGCTGAAGGAGCTGGAACAGCAATTTTTACTTTCTTAGGAGGTCTTCATCCTCAAAGTGAAGCATTATGGCTCACTGATATTGCTCATCACCACATTGCAATTGGAACAGTTTTTGTAATTGCTGGCCATATGTATAGAAATACTTTTGGCATAGGACATAGTCTCAAAGAAATTACAGAAGCTCATAATACTAGACACCCAAATGATCCCCATAAAGGTAGTTTCGGAATTAATCATGATGGTATATATGAAACTGTAAATAACTCATTACATTTCCAACTTGGACTAGCATTAGCATCGCTTGGCGTGGCAACTTCTCTTGTAGCGCAACATATGGGTGCACTTCCTTCTTACGCCTTTATTGCCAGAGACTACACTACACAATCAGCTTTATATAGTCATCATCAGTACATAGCAATGTTCTTGATGGTTGGTGCATTTGCACACGGAGCGATTTTCTTTGTAAGAGATTATGATCCCGAATTAAATAAAGATAATGTATTAGCAAGAGTTCTTGGAACAAAAGAAGCTTTGATAAGTCACCTTAGTTGGGTAACTATGTTGCTAGGATTCCATACTCTTGGAATTTATGTTCATAATGACGTCGTCGTTGCTTTTGGTAATCCTGAAAAGCAAATTTTAATTGAGCCAGTATTTGCTCAATTTGTTCAAGCTGCTCAAGGTAAGATGATGTACGGCTTTAACGCTTTATTATCTGATCCTACAAGTTCAGCAAGTCTCGCTGCTAATTCGTTGCCAGGTAATCATTACTGGATGGATCTTATCAATAGGCAAGATGCATTAAGTGCTTTCTTACCTATTGGCCCTGCAGATTTCTTAGTCCACCATGCTATCGCACTAGGTCTTCATACAACTGCTTTAATTCTTATTAAAGGTGCACTTGATGCTAGAGGAACAAAATTAATTCCTGATAAGAAAGATTTAGGATATGCATTTCCTTGCGATGGCCCCGGACGTGGAGGTACTTGTGATAGTTCATCTTGGGACGCTATGTATTTAGCTATGTTCTGGGCATTAAATTTATTAGCATGGGTAACTTTCTACTGGCATTGGAAACACCTAGCAATATGGCAGGGTAATGTTGCGCAATTTAATGAATCAGGAACTTACCTAATGGGTTGGTTTAGAGATTACCTTTGGTTAAATTCTGCTCAGCTTATTAACGGATATAATCCTTTCGGAGTAAACTCTTTATCTCCCTGGGCTTGGATGTTCCTGTTCGGTCACTTAGTTTGGGCTACTGGTTTCATGTTCTTGATATCATGGCGCGGCTATTGGCAGGAATTAATTGAAACATTAGTTTGGGCACATCAGCGTACTCCAATAGCTAATCTTGTTGGTTGGAGAGATAAGCCAGTTGCACTTTCAATTGTTCAAGCTAGATTAGTTGGATTGGCACATTTCACAATTGGAAACATTCTTACCTTCGGTGCATTTGTTATTGCATCAACTTCAGGTAAATTTGGTTAACTTTTCTTTAAATAATTAAAATCACCACAAATGTGGTGATTTTTTTTGTTTAATTTTAATGTTCTAAATTAAGTTAAAATTATCTAATTATTATCAAATATAAATGTCAGATATAAAACAATTAATTTCTATTATTATCCCCGTTTTCAACGAAAGTGAAAGTATTGGTTTTTTATTGGATGAAGTTATAAATGTAATGTCAATTCATAAATTTAATTTTGAATTGATTGTTGTAAATGATGGTTCTAGAGACGATACTCATAAAGTATTAAAACAATTAACTCTCAAAATTAAAGAATTGTCAGTAATTTCTCTTCGCAAAAATTATGGGCAAACTGCGGCAATGTCAGCTGGCTTTGACAATTCTAAAGGCGATATTGTCATTACATTGGATGGTGATTTACAGAATGATCCAAATGATATTCCTAAATTAATTTCTGAAATTAATAATGGCTATGATTTGATTTGTGGGTGGAGGTTTGATAGAAAAGATAAATTAATTAATAGAAAGATACCATCAAAAATAGCGAATAAATTAATAGCATACGTCACAGGTTTGAAGTTGCATGACTATGGATGTTCACTAAAAGCTTTTAAGAAAGAAATAGTAGATGATATTCAGTTATATGGTGAACTTCACAGGTTTCTGCCCGTTTTAGCAAATATTGAAGGTGCAAGAATCAAAGAAATTAAAGTTAATCATAGAAGCAGGCAATATGGATCTAGTAAATATGGAATCGATAGAACTTTTAGAGTTTTAATGGATTTACTAACTGTTTGGTTTATGACTAAATTCTTAACAAGACCAATGTATGGATTTGGTTTCGTTGGAATTATAAGTATTTTCATTAGCCTTGCAATGAGTTCTTACTTGATTGTTTTAAAAATACTGGGTGAAGATATTGGAAATCGTCCGTTGCTAATGTTTGCATTAATATTAGGAATTGCTGGGGTCCAATTATTTAGCTTTGGATTGTTGAGCGAACTTTTAATTAGGACTTATCATGAAAGTCAAAGTCGTCCAATTTATAGAATTAGGTCAATAACTAGTGCCGATCAAAATTGAATTTTACTTGAATTTTCTGATTAATAAAGCTGAAATTTCAACGACTTCAGGAGAAATATCTCTTAAGCCTTTTCGTAAAATTGGTAATGTTGATTTATCGGCTAATTCTTCTGCAATTTTCAATGTCTTTAATTTATTTTCTGTATTACCCTGAAAAAGATTAAACATTTTATTTCTTTGAGTATTTTTATTAAATACTGAGTACTTTTTTTCTTCGTGATTGTAAAAAAACTATTTTTATTAGATGATAATTTATTAATTTTGTCTAATTTAATAGAATATAAATTGCTTTTATTTATATATTTTTTCAAGCTTCTTTTTTTAAAAACTATAAGTAATATTCCTATAAAAATAATAAGTACAATTGCGAAAAAATTTATCATGTAAAAAGTTAATAATTTTTATATCATCCAGTAATAAAATTAACACTATTTCGCAGATAAATACTAAAGTGTTTAAAGATGTTTAAAGAACTATGCCATCTGATTTACCAAGTCTTTTACCCTCAATTTTTGTTCCATTAATTGGTATAGCAATGCCTGCTGTTTTTATCGTATTGATTGGAAGATTAATTACAGCAACTGAATAAATTATCAAACACTTAATTACTAAAAAAATGAGCGACTTTCAAAAATCATTCTCAGAATCAACAAGTTCTATTAAATTTGATGAGAAATACATAGATACTTCTGTACAACCAAATGATATTGGCGTAGCAGAACAATGGGCAGTAAAAACAGTTGCTGATCCTTGTGTTGGTAATTTAGCTACCCCAGTAAATAGTGGTTATTTTACAAAAGCCTTCATAAATAATTTACCTTTTTACAGAGAAGGTATTTCCCCTAATTTTAGAGGTTTAGAAACTGGAGCAGCTTTTGGATATCTTCTATACGGACCTTTCACTATGACTGGCCCGTTAAGAAATTCTGAATTTGCTCTTACGGCTGGACTTCTCGCTACTATTGGAGCTGTTCATATTTTGACAGCACTTTTTGTTCTTTACAATGCACCTGGTAAAGCACCTAATGTTCAACCTCCAGATGCGACTGTTAATAATCCGCCAAAGGATTTATTTACAAGAGCTGGTTGGGCTGATTTTACAAGTGGATTTTGGTTAGGAGGCTGTGGCGGAGCTGTTTTTGCTTGGTTACTTGTTGGGACATTACACTTAGATACCATAATGCCAATCATTAAAAATATTTGGACTGCTGGTTAATCCCTAAATAAAAGAATAAGTAAAATTAATTTAAAATTTAAGAGGCGAGCTCTATTGATTAACGTATAGTTCTGTCCCATCTATAATTTCTAACTACTCTTCCGGCCGAAATTAGTTTGGATTTATAATGCAATGAGATTTTGTCATTAGACTTTTTAAGGGTATCTAATCCTATTCCATTTCTTCCAAAATCTTTTCCAGAGCTATGGTAATACAATCCATCTCCCTTGTATATCCCAATATGATCACAGTTTTCTTCATTTCCAAAAAATAAAAGATCGCCAGGTCGTAGAGCCTCACACGATTCTTTGTAATAAAAAAGGTGTTTACAAAAACTTTTTATTTGAAAAGAGTCTCGAGGTATATAAATTTGATGCTTTAAAAAAGCAGTCTGAATTAATCCAGAACAATCAAAATTGGGTCCTAATGTACCTCCCCAAAGGTATTCATTATTTAACTCAGATCGATCCTTGATCCATTTTAAAATTGAGTTAACTTTATCTTTTATAAAGAAGTGTTCTTTTTTTGAATTCTCAGGTTTTCCTAATTTGTATTTCTCAATAATTAATCCATCTAAATTTATCCAACATACGTAACCATCTTCATATAGCTGAACTAGTATTCTTGAAAATTTATGGTTGTTTTGAAAAATATTTGGATAAATAAGCCTAAAAATTCTATTTTTAAATATTTCAGTAACTAATTTATTTTCTGTTTCATTTTGATATCCAGAAATATTAACTTTTAATCTCCACCAAATAGTTTTTGAAAAATTAGTTTGTTTAAATAGTGAGATAGGATTTTTATAACTTTCCATACAATGTCCTTTTACTATTTAAGTAAAGAGATGGGTCTAGCCTTAAATGATATTTTAGGGAGAGCATGCTCTTATAATAAAGATTTTTCAAGAGAAGATATTTCAATAACATGGATTAATTATAAAAGTGAAAATAAAATTGTATTTAAAGGTTTTGGAACTGGTATTAATAATAAAAAAATGGTTTACCCTGCCAGCATAGTCAAGTTGGTATATGGCCTTGCTGCATTTTATTGGATTAAAAAAGGAAGTTTATTATTATCAGATGAAATTATTTATGCTGTAAGAAAAATGTTATCTTTCTCCAGTAATAATGCAACAAGCTTTTTAATTGATTTACTTACTGGAACAACAAGTGGACCTTGTATTGAAGGCAAACTATGGGAAAATTGGAAATACCAAAGAAGTATAATAAATGATTGGATACATGATTTAAATTGGGAAGAATTGGTTGGTATAAATTGCTGTCAGAAGACCTGGGATGATGGACCATTTGGTCGTGAGAAAGAATTTTATGGACATGATAATAAAAATAGAAACGCTATGAATTCTGATTCAGCTGCAAGGGTTCTGGAGGAAATTATGATTCATATTGATTATCAAGAAAATGATTTAAATTTGCGAAGTTTTTTAAAAAGAAATTTAAATAAGGTTGTTCTTAAAAACGATTTTCTTAATCAAATAGATGGTTTTCTGGGTGCAGGATTACCTGAAAGCATTAATCTTTGGAGTAAAGCGGGCTTAATGTCTGAAGTTAGACATGATTCAGCTTGGTGGATTAATAATCAATCTCTACAAACTTTACTAGTAGTTTTTTGTGATGGAGAAAAATATTCCAAAGATTCTTCCCTTTTACCGTTTATAGCAAAAGAAGTATACGATTTTAATAAGAGATTTATTATTAAGGACTAAAGTGAATCTTCTAAGAAATTAGTATCTAATTTGTCAGTATATGCCTCATAAGGTAGCATCATTACTTCTTCAAAATCTAAATCATTCATAATCCATTCTCTATATTCTGCTAACAAACTTTTTCTATCTTCATCATCTAATTCATAAATACGCAATGCGGTATCTTTGAAATTTTCTTTTATTAAATTTTCAATTTCTTTCTTCATCATTTTATGTTAATTCTCCTTCCAAAATTACTCTTCTTATCGTTGACAATGCAATTCCTGTTTGTGATCTAATTGATCTATATGAATATCCCTCTTTACGCAATCTGATTACTAAAGATTCTTTTAATGGACTGATTTTAGGCCTTCCTCCCAAATTATTTCCAGATAATTTTCTGCGTAATAGTTGTTCTTTTTTTCTTTCGCCTAAACTATTGTCTTCTAAATTATCTAATTCATATAAAATCTTAAAAATTGAAGAATTTGCATTAGAAGATTCATTAGCAGCAAAAAAACCAGTCAAAGTTCGCAATTGAATATCCTTATTAATAAGTTTATTTATTGTTATCAAACATTCTTTTTTATTTTTAAATGCTCGATCAAGCTTTGTAATTATTAATTGATCGCCTTTCGATAAGTAATTTATAGCTTTATTAAGTTGGGGTTTGATTTCTTCATCTAAACTTATTAATTCAGAGAACACTAAAATGCAACCCTCTTCCTTCAAAATTTTTATTTGCTCTTCTAAATATGCATATTCGTTATGAGTAGCTCTTGCATAACCTATTGCTTTAGAGTTTTTATTTTTTCCCGATAATAAAATACGTTTTCTTTTAAATTTAAAAGTCAATGTTTTATTACTTATATTTTTTACTGTATCAAATAATTATAAAAAAAACACTTTTTAGTACAAAATAATGCCACAAATTAAATGGTTTCTTATTATGCTCTTAAAATTATTACGTTTTGATATCTGTATTAAAAAGAACGTTATGAAATCTGATTCATTTTTAGTTAATGAAACAAAAAAGTTGTGTAAGGAGTAAATTTAATCAAGATTTTCTAAATTGCAGAAGAATTAGTCGAATTCATTTATTTATTTACTTCTGTTGAATTAGCTTAGTCTTTGAAATTATAAATAGTTAATTCATCTTGTTTTTAGTAAAATAAAATTACAGGTCAAGAAGATTTAATGTGACTAATAATCCCAATAGTTTAATTTCAAAACCTGAATGGTTAAGGGTCAAAGCTCCACAAGTTGAGCGAATTGGTAATACTGCAAATTTATTAAATGATTTAAATCTCAATACTGTATGTCAAGAAGCAAGTTGTCCAAATATCGGCGAATGTTTTGCTAGTGGAACTGCAACTTTCCTCATAATGGGTCCTGGTTGCACTAGGGCATGTCCATATTGCGATATTGATTTTGATAGATCTAAGAGAGACTTAGACCCAACTGAACCATATCGTCTAGCCGAAGCTGTTTTTAGAATGAAGCTTAAGCATGTTGTAATCACATCAGTTAATAGAGACGATCTTGAGGATGGTGGCGCATCTCAATTTTTCCAATGTGTTCATCAAATAAGAGAAAAATCTCCTGAAACTACTATTGAGCTTTTAATCCCTGATTTTTGTGGCAACTGGAAAGCTCTTGAAAAAGTTCTTGATTCACATCCAAACGTTTTAAACCATAATATTGAGACTGTGCCTTCGCTATATAAAAAAGTAAGACCTCAGGGTAAATATGAAAGAACTCTTGAGTTGCTTAAAAGAACCAGAGACTATTCTCCCAAAATTTATACAAAGTCAGGCTTCATGCTTGGTTTAGGGGAAAAAGACGAGGAGGTCTTAAGTCTGCTTAAGGATTTAAAAAGTAATTTCGTTGATATTATTACTATTGGCCAATATTTATCTCCTGGCCCTAATCATTTACCTGTTAAAAGATTTGTTAGTCCTTCAAAATTTAACTACTTTAAAGCGTTCGGGGAAAAAAGTTTAAACTTCATGCAAGTAGTTAGTTCTCCTTTAACTCGTAGTAGCTATCATGCTGAAGAGATTCAAAAAATTATGAGAAAGTATCCAAGATAGTTTGTTATATTCATTTATTTGGAACTACCCACTCATTTAATTTCCATTCAACTAGATCATTTTTAATCATTGGATCATTCTTAATTATTTTTAGTGCATTTCTGTAATTATTCATCTCAAGAATAAGTAATCCGCCGTCACCTGGCCTATTTAACTCATCTACCAAAAAGCCACTTTTTATATTAATTCCCTCTTTTTTTAATTTTTTTACCCAATCAATATGTTCGATAATTATTTTTCGTTTTAAATCATTATTAATTAAGTATTCTTTTTTTATGATTTCAGTTTTTACAAAGAAAGGCATTTACATTTTTTTTATACCAAGCATCTCTTCTTCGCTTGGGGGAACAATCAATTTGAAAACACTCTTAAAATGAGGCCAATTTTCAATTATTTTGGCAGCTTTTAAGCTATTTGTTTTTGCTTGATATTCTCTAATAATTTCCAATAAAATATTTTCTTGCTTTGATGAAGTTATTTGATGAATGCTTACTATTTCTTTATTTACTTTATTACTTAAATCATTATTTTCATCGATTATAAAAGCTATTCCACCAGTCATGCCCGCACCAATATTCCTTCCTGTGGAACCTAGAATAACTACTTTTCCACCAGTCATGTATTCACAACAATGATCACCTGCTCCTTCTGTTACTGCTGTAGCACCACTATTTCTAACGGCAAATCTTTCTCCCGATTTACCTAATGCAAATAATTTTCCACCTGTTGCTCCATAAAGACAAGTATTTCCTAGGATAACTTGTTCGGAGGAGATTTCATTTATTTTTGGTGGAATTATTGTGAGTATTCCTCCATTCATTCCTTTACAAACATAATCATTAGCTTCTCCGATTAATTGAACATTCATTCCCTTCAATAAAAATGCACCAAAGCTTTGCCCTGCATATCCTTTGAAATTTAAGTTGAGTTCGCCATTGAAGCCAGTGTTGCCATGAAGTTCTGCGATTTCGCCTGATATTTTCGCACAAACACTTCTATCTGTATTTTTTATCTCAATTTCTTTGGTTAATATTTCGTGATTTTTAATTGAATCTATAAATTTAGTATCCAACAAAAACTCGTCTTCTAATACAGAACCATTACTATGGGCAGTTTTTAAATGTTTTAACCATGATCTATCTAGGGTTGAGTGTTCATTTACTAAAGACGAAAGATCAATATTGGAAGTTTTTGGAAGATCGATATTTCTTGCAGAAAGAAATTCTTGATTACCAATCAGTTCTTCCATATTAGAAACACCGATACTACTCATTATCTGTCTTACTTCTTCAGCAATATACAAGAAAAAATTGACGACATTTTCTGGAATGCCTTTAAATCTTTTTCTTAATTCTTCTTTTTGAGTGGCAACTCCAACAGGACACTTGTTTGTATGACAAACCCTAGCCATTATGCATCCTTCAGCAATCATCGCTACAGAACCAAAACCGTATTCTTCAGCACCTAATAAAGCTGCAATAACTACGTCCCAGCCTGTTTTAAGACCTCCATCAGTTCTCAAAATTACTCTTTTGCGTAGGTTATTCTCTAGGAGAGATTTATGAACCTCAGCAACACCAAGTTCCCATGGTAAACCTGCATGTTTAATAGAACTCAGGGGCGAAGCACCTGTACCTCCGTCATGTCCAGAAATTTGAATTACATCTGCATTAGCTTTGCTTACTCCAGCAGCAATAGTGCCAATACCAATTTCAGAAACAAGTTTAACGCTTACTTTCGCTTTTGGATGAACTTGGTGTAAGTCGTGGATAAGTTGAGCTAAATCTTCAATTGAATAAATATCATGATGCGGGGGAGGAGATATTAAAGCCACTCCAGGTTTACTATTTCTTAGTTTTGCGATGTAAGAATCAACTTTTGGACCAGGTAATTGTCCCCCCTCTCCGGGTTTTGCACCTTGAGCCATTTTAATTTCAAGTTGTTTACCACTTCTTAGATATTCAGGTGTAACTCCAAATCTTCCTGATGCTATTTGTTTAATTGCGGAGCATGCCGTGTCTCCATTCTTTAAGCCTTTAATAAATGGCAACGTCGCTGACTGAGTATTTTCATCGATATCATTTAAAACATTAAAACGAGCTGGATCTTCTCCCCCTTCTCCACTATTACTTTTTCCACCAATTCTATTCATCGCAACTGCTAAAACTTCATGCGCTTCTCTGGATAAAGCACCTAAACTCATTCCTCCAGTACAGAACCTTTCGCAAATTGATTCAATACTTTCAACTTCCTCTAATGGAATACTTTTTCTTTTTGAATTAATTGTTAGTAAATCTCTAAGAGATGTTGTCGGTCTATTGCTGATAAGTTTTTTGTATGTTTCAAAATGATCATATCCTGGCCCTTGTTTTACCGCCGAATGTAAAATCTTGGACATCTCGGGGTTATTGGAATGATATTCTCCATTATTTCTAAATTGTACAAATCCTAAAAATTCTAATTTCTTTAAATCGATCTCTGGATAGGCTTTCGTATGTATTGAAAGTGTTTCATTTGTTAATTCTTTTAATGTTATTCCAGCGATACGACTTGTAGTACCATCAAAAGCAATTTTTATTAAGTCAGATCCAAGGCCTACAGCTTCAAAAATTTGTGCACCATGGTAACTAGATAAAAGTGAGATGCCTATTTTTGAGAGAATTTTTCTTAGACCGTCTTCTAAAGCTTTTTTAATATTTTCTTGAACATCAACTATTGATAATGGATTTATTTTTTTGCTATCAATCAGTTTTTGTGTTTTTGGATGTTTTAACCAATGTCTACCTGCTTCGAAAGTCAACCAAGGGCAAACTGCACTTGCTCCATATCCAATTAAACAGGCTAAGTGATGTGTGCTCCAACATTGACCGGTCTCAATTATTAGAGAAGCTTTTAGCCTGATTTCTTTTTTAAGAAGATAATGATGAATTGCTCCAACAGCAAGTAAAGGAGGTATGAAAGTCTTTTTAGGATTAATTCCCTTATCAGAAATGATAATTAAAGAGCAACCTTCTTTTATAGACAGCTCACTCTGTTTACAGATTAGTTTTAATTGGTTCTCTAAGCCTTGTATACCGTCCTCTAAATCAAACAAACTTGAAATTATCTGAGATTTAATTTTTGATTTTTTGATGGAATTGAGTTCTTCCTCATTTAGAATCGGACTTTGTAGTTGAATAAAAGGTTTAGCGTCTTTAATTTCAAATGGTGTGCATCTTTCTCCTAGATGCATCTCTAAACTCATTACAAGTTTTTCTCTCAGAGGGTCAATAGGAGGATTAGTAACTTGCGCAAATCTTTGCTTAAAGTAGTCATATAAAATATGTGGCTTAGATGAAAGAACTGCTAAAGGGATGTCGTCGCCCATGCAATAAGTAGGCTCTTTAGCTAATGAAGCCATTGAATCTAAGATAAGGTCATTATCTTCCGCAGAAAATCCGTATGCGGTTTGTTGTTGCAACAACTCAAGGTCTTTTAGTTTGCAGTCTTTAAACCATTCATTATTTTTAATTTTTATAGTTCTATTACTGAGAAGATTTTTATAATCATGCCTTTGAGCGGCTTCAGATTTTACTTCCCAATTTCTTAGGATTCTATGCTGATGAAAATCAACTGCCAACATTTGTCCCGGTCCTAATCGACCTTTTTCTATTACTCTTTCTTCTTCAAGATCTACTACTCCTGTTTCAGAACCCATTATTACAAAACCATCATTTGTGATTGAATATCTTGCTGGTCTTAGGCCATTTCTATCAAGCGTTGCTCCGACAAAATTCCCATCAGCAAATACAAGGAGTGCTGGACCATCCCAAGCTTCTTGAAGGCTTGCAGAATATTCATAAAAAGCTTTTATATATTCTCTCTCCTCAAGTTCTGGCTGATCTCTAAATGCTTCAGGAACAAGTTTTAATAATGAGTCAGTGATGGGCTGACCTGAACGAATATTGATTTCAAGGGTTGCATCAAGATTTGATGAATCACTTTTGTTTACATCCACAATGGGCTTAATTTCATTAGATAACTCTCCCCAAAAATCATCTATATATGTTTCTGAAGCTTTAGCCCAATTAATATTGCCTAAGAGAGTATTTATTTCCCCATTATGACCCAAAAATCTCATGGGCTGAGCTAGTGGCCATTTTGGAAGTGTATTAGTACTAAATCTACGATGATAAACAGAAAATGAAACTTTAAAACTCTCTTCTTTTAGATCTTGATAAAATTCGGATAATATTTCAGAACGAACCATACCTTTATAAACAACTGTTTGAGAACTTAGTGAGGCAAAATAAAATTCACAATCCCCAACATCGTTTTTGAAATTTTCCCTTATTTTTTTCTCAATTCTTTTCCTTAATTGAAATAAAAGCCTTTCAACATCCTTATGTTCCTTTTTACTTATACATAGTATCCATTGACAGATGAATGGAGCATTTGCTTTAGCTAAAGGACCTAAGATTTCATTATTAACAGGTACTGTTCTCCAGGATGTTTTGTTGACTTTTAATTTTTCTGCTTCTTCATCACATATTGATTTACATATTTCAATTTTTTCTTTTTTATTAGGCATAAAAACCATGCCTAAACCTTTATTAAATTCTTGAGTATTTTTTAGATTAATTTTCTCTTCTAGATATCCCCATGGAATTGAACATAAGATGCCTGCTCCATCTCCTGAGTCACTATCGCCTCCACAACCTCCTCTATGCTCCATGCAGTTAAGGCCTTTAAGGGATTGTTTAAGAATCCAGTTGCTTTCTACCCCTTCAATATTTGCTATGAAGCCAACTCCACATGCATCCTTCTCCCCAATTATTCCATTTGGGGAATAACTATCTTGATATGGGCCAACGATTCTTTTGATACTCTCTCCCATAGATTATTTAATTCTATTTAGTTATTTATGTATTTCTATTATAAAAATAAATATGAAAATAAATCTAAAGATAATGAATATTTACCAAAGAATTTTAA
>QCCE01000002.1 GCA_003281385.1 Prochlorococcus sp. AG-347-K17 | reverse complement strand
TGGTCCAAGTTGATTAAATACTGTCCTTATTCCAAGGGTCTTTCTTAACGGAGCCAGTTTTATTAATGATTTATGCCAAACAGGTGCGAACAAAAAAGTTATCCCAATATCATTTAAAGCCGTGATAACTTTTTCTAATGAACAACTTAAATTTAGACCAAGTTTCAACAAAACATCAGCAGAACCAACTTTCCCACTAGCACTTTTATTACCGTGTTTAGCAATTTTTACACCGCAAGATGAAGCTACAAATGCTACTGCAGTTGAAATATTAAATGTATTAGCTCCATCCCCTCCTGTTCCACAAGTATCAACCAAATATAAATTTGGTCTTGCTACTGGCAATTCGCAAACATTTAAGAGTTCCTCAGCCATGGAACTTAGTTCTACACCTGTGCAGCTCTTAGCTCTCAAAGCACTCAAAAAAGCTCCTGTTTCAACATCTGATATTTCATCATTTAGCCATCTTTGCATTAAAGATCTAGAAGTCAAATCATCAAGGTCTCGCCCCTCTAACAAATTATTTAGGATTTCAGCGTTTGATAAATTAGAAAACATTTATTTATTGAAGAAAATTTAGTAGATAAAATTTAATTTGAGGTATCAAAACCTGAGCCAACTAAATCTTTATTTGTATTAGAAGGCCTAAAGCTTTTTGACCAGATATTTTTTGTTTTTGAAAAAAGGTCATTTTTAGTGATTTTCCAAAATTTTAAAATTTTTTCAATATCATTTTTAATTTCAATTTCTCCAGGAAAATTGGTATAACGATTTATTAATCTAGCTAAATTTATATAGTCAAGATCTTCTGGTGTATTTTTCGTGATAAGAGAATCTATAATATTTTTGTCGGTTTCATGTAATGGATGAGTCTGCTCGTTACCCATAAAAAAAATACTGAATCTTTATAAAATTAGCTCACATATTCAAAAATGAAACATTATCTTAATCATATCGGCAAAATAAAATGAAAAATTTAAAGATAGATATTTTATCAAAATACCTTAGACCATACAAAAGAGAATTCTTATGTGGAGCTTTAGCTCTCTTGGTGGTAAATATATTAAGTGTTGTAATACCCTTAGAAGTAAAAAATATAATAGACCAATTGCAAAATGGTTTTTCTTCAGATTTTGTTATTTCTAAATCTTTGTGGTTAATATTTTTAGCAACTTGTATGGGTTTAATAAGATTATTTTCAAGACAAATTGTCTTCGGCATAGGTAGAAAAGTAGAGGTTAATCTTCGTCAAAAACTTTTTGACCATTTACTTATTCAAGATCCAGAATGGATCCAAAAAAAAGGTAGCGGAGACATTATTAGTAGAGCTACGAGCGATGTTGAAAACATAAGAAGACTTTTAGGATTTACTGTTTTAAGCCTTTGCAACATTGTTTTAGCTTATTCATTCACCATTCCTTCGATGTTTTCGATTAATAAAACATTGACAATATCAGCTTTAATGATATTTCCATTCATTCTTGGAATTGTTAGTTTATTCGGCAGACAAATGGTTGACCAAAGAAAAGCTCAACAAGAATCATTATCAAAACTTAGTGATCTAATACAAGAAGATCTTTCTGGCATAAGCGCCATTAAAATTTATGCTCAAGAAAATGCTGAGAAAAAAGAATTTAACAGGTACAATAATGATTATCGAAATTCAGCGATAAAACTTGCAAGAACAGCTAGTACCCTATTCCCTTTGTTGCAAGGTATTTCCTCTGTTTCATTATTGATTTTATTATCGTTAGGAACTTTTCAACTGGAAAGCGGATTTATTTCTATAGGTGGATTAGTAGCTTTAATTCTCTATGTAGAGAGACTTGTATTCCCTACAGCTCTATTAGGTTTTACCCTAAATACATTTCAACTAGGTCAAGTAAGCTTAGAACGCGTTGAAGAAATTTTTCAGAATAATCCAAATATTGTAGATAGATCAGACACTAAATTTTTAAAAAGGAGGATTAAAGGATTTTTAGAAGCGAAAAGTTTAACGATTAAGTATCCTGGATCAAAATTTAATTCATTAAATGGTATCAATTTTAAAATTTACCCTGGAGAACTTATTGCAATAGTTGGCCCAGTAGGTTGTGGAAAGACAACACTTGCAAAGTCACTAGGAAGAACTATTGAAATTCCAGATAATCAATTATTTTTGGATGAAATTGATGTAAAAACTTTAAAATTAAGTGATCTCAGAAAAAATATTTCAATCGTTCCTCAAGAAGCTTTCTTATTTACTTCTACAATCTCAGAAAACTTAAGTTTTGGAGAACCTAAAGCTTCTACTTTTTTAGTTAAAGAAAGTGCATCAAAAGCTGGATTAATTGATGATATCAATAGTTTTCCTCAAAAGTTTAAAACTATTGTTGGTGAAAGAGGAATTACATTAAGTGGTGGACAAAGGCAAAGAACGGCACTAGGAAGAGCGCTTCTTGTTAATTCTCCTATTATTGTTCTTGATGATGCTTTAGCAAGCGTAGATAATAAAACAGCAGCAAGAATAATCGATGAAATGAGCAATAGAAGTAACAAAACAATTATCATGATTAGTCACCAACTTTCTGTTGCAGCTACTTGTGATAGGGTTTTAGTAATGGATAAGGGAGAAATAGTACAAGAAGGGAAACATAAAGATTTAGTAATAGAGAATGGGCTATATAAAAAACTTTGGCAAAGAGAACTGGCTACAAGAATTGTTAAGAGCTAAAAGTAAATTTTTTTCTTATAATATTAAAATTTAAATTATGTTTAAATTTCTTAAAAAGATTATGAATAAAGAGGATATAACAATAACTAATGAAACTTATTCATCACATAGAATATTAAAAACAGATATCAAAAAAGATCCTACCATCCAAGAAGATGAGATAATTTTTGGATGTGGTTGTTTCTGGGGAGCTGAAAAATGTTTTTGGAAACTTCCTGGAGTCGTTACAACTTCTGTAGGTTATGCTGGTGGAGAAAAAACTAATCCAACTTATTATGAAGTATGCTCTGGTTTAACTGGTCATTCAGAAGTTGTAAGAGTTATATGGGATAAAAGGAAAATAGATGTAAGTGATTTATTAAAAATGTTTTGGGAATGTCATGATCCTACTCAAAAAAACAGACAAGGTAATGATATAGGTACTCAATATAGATCAGCAATATATTACACAAATGAAAATAATTCTAAAACTATATTAGCCAGTAAAGAAGAATACCAAAAGGAACTAAACAAGAAGAATCTTGGTTTAATTGAAACAGAAATAAAAAAGATTGATGCTTATTTTTACGCAGAGGAATATCATCAACAATATCTTGCATCAGCCGGAAGTAGGCAGTATTGTTCAGCTTCTCCTACAAAAGTTAAGTTAGGAGTTTTTACTGGAAGCAACTACAAATTAAAAGACCATATATGGGAAAACTTTAATTGGGAAGTTGATAAGTGCGTATTGAGATCTGATAACAATCCTATTAAAACGGACATTTAAATCAATCTTATCTCTATAGTAAAGTTACGGGGCGTAGCGCAGTTTGGTAGCGCACCACTTTGGGGTAGTGGGGGTCGTGGGTTCAAATCCCGCCGTTCCGATTACTTATCGTCTCCATTTATAAGGGATTTGTATAGTTTAAATGAACTTATGCCTACAGCTATAAATGTAAAAGATGAAAAAAACGCTAAAACCAATATAGTAAGATTCGAAACTTCCACTTCACCTAGTTGGAAAGATATAAAAATATTCATTAGAAAGAATTTTTTTTACCTTAACACAATTGAAAAAAAATTTTTTAAAACCAACTATAAATTCAGAAGAATTACGACACCAAAAATAACTCGATAGATAATAAATATTTTCAACCCATTTGAAGAAAAATAATTTAACAAGAAATCTATAGCTAGTAAAGAAGAAAAGAATGTTGTAATAAGTCCAACACAAAGAGGAAGCAATCCTAATGAGAGAATATCATTAAAAGAAGAAATAAACTCAACAATCGCAGCAATAGAAATTGCTGGGATACCTAAAAGAAAAGAAAATTTCGCAGCATCTCTTCTTTCCCAACCAAATATAAGAGCGCTAGAAATAGTAACCCCCGATCTTGAGACGCCTGGGAAAATGGCAAATGCCTGAAAGAAACCTATTAAAAAACTAGCTGAATAATTATGATTTTTAATATTAATAGAACCTCTTTTCGAATTATCTGCCAAAAACATAAAAAAAGACATTAGGAATGAGACTAATGCTATAGATAAATTTGAACGAAGAACGTTATCAAAAAAATAATGGGCAAATAATTTTACACTCCCACCAATCAAGACAATTGGGATAGTACCAATCAAAATAGATCTCAATAATCTTTCATGTAAGAGATATTCAAGAAAGTTTTTTGAAGATTGCCTTTTAAAATAAAGAATATCATTCCTAAAATACCAAGCTAGAGCTAAAACACTTCCAAGTTGAATAGTAGCGGACAAAGAAACTCCAGGATCATCAATTCCAAAAAAAAGAGATATAACTTTTAAATGAGCGGTACTACTTACAGGAATAAATTCTGTAAAACCTTGAATTAAGCCATATAAGATAAATTTTAAGTATTCCAAAAAATTATTAAGTCTCCTTATTAATTATTAGCAATTTACATTTGATAATTAAAAGCTAATATAGAAAAATGAAAAAAATATCCTTTTTTATATTATTTTTTATTTTTTCCTTAATCTTTGCTGACTCTGCTAAAGCCAACTATTGGTTAATAATTGGAACTTATAGACAAGGGCCAGGAAGAAGACCAGAAGTTAGTGGAATAACAAGTCCTTCATTACATTCTATTCCAATGAAAGATTTAGATGCATGTAATAAAGCAGGCGAAAAAATTACTAATGAAATATATAAACCTGTTTGGCAATTTGATAGTAGATGGACATGTGTATTTAGAGGTGATTAAAAATAAAGTTACCTTTTAACATCATGAGCACATCCATCTCCTTTGTAGTCTTCACTCTCGTAAAAATCATTTTTTGTCCCAAAGAAAACTGTTAATAAAACGAATGGTAAGCTTAATATAAATAAAGTAGTTGTTAAATCCATAATGTTATCTTATTTAAAAAAGGTTATGAAAAGTTAAAATAACCATCTGTTCATTAAATTAAATTTTTAATAATCTGTAGGTCCTTTAATACCAAGATAAAAGAAGGCCCCTAAACCAACCAAAAGTAAAACTCCAGCGACAGCTGCAGAAGGAACAAAACCTCCTATAGCAAAGGAAGAAAAAAGATTCATCTATAAAACTAAAACTAGTTAGATAATATCAATAAAAAATAGGTATTTGTAAAAAATTTTGACTCGAAGACAATTAGATAATATCTGCTCTAAGCAACTAAAGTCGAATCTTCGTTATCTGCTGAAATTCTTATTCTCTCTTCCAACTTAGGACCATATAATTCATTTCCCCAAATTTCTACTCTAGAGTCATTTGGAGCCATAAACGTAAGTATGTCTGTTGGAAATAAAACTCTCTCTAAAAAAAAATTTGATGGCCCAATACATCTCAATACTACCATTCTACATCCTTCATTTTTGTAAGAAAACTCAACCATCTCTAGACAACAAAATATAGCTTATTAAACACTATTTAGAGCTTAAAAAAATGTATAAAAAATTACTAAAAAAAGAAATTTAGAACATACTAAAAATTTAATCCCGCATCAACTAAATTTCTTTCTTGATCAATTAATAAAAGAGCATAAGAATTTATAAAATCAAAACTTTTATGAGGAATAGAAACATTAAGCATTCTCAAAAAATTAGATAAATTTTTATCCTGTAGGGCATTACCTTTCTGTAAGTACATGTCTTTTTCCTGATTTGTTTTCCATATATTCATATATTCAATCTTCAACGGCTTTAAATGCCAAATATTGTCTATTAATGACCAAATATCTAAATATTTGTTTAGGTTATTTTGTATGTTTAAAACATATGAAGATTCATCAAGACTTAAATTTGTTGTATCAATAGATCGATCATTTATGTCAATAGAGTAGGGTTTTATTCCTAAAAACCATCCCTCAAGAATTAATAAATCAGGATTATCTAATCTCCAATGAGATCTATCTCCTAAACCATTTCTTAAAGATTTATCGAAAACTGGTACATTTAATTCCCCATTAATCTTCCAATTTAATAATTTTTCATGCATTAATTTTACAGAATGACTACCAGGAAAACCTCTTGAAACATTCCATGGGTTATTCTTAATTGCTAATTTCATTTCATCTGATGGGAGATAAAAGTCGTCAATTGATATAACCGCAATTTTGAAGTTAAATTTTAATGATATAGCTTCAAGCCATTTACCTAGTGTCGTTTTACCTGTACCAGGAAGCGCTGAGATCCCAATTATTTTCCTATCAGAAAAATTATTTTGCAACATATAGGCCTGAGATAAAAGAGGTAACGCTAAACCCCAAATCCAATCATCATTTACTTTATAGTTCCAATATTTATCAATTGAAAGAATGTTTCTTTGATTATTCCAAAAATTAAACCAATCATCCAAGGAATCCCAACCAATGTCAATAATTAATTTTTCAAATTTATCTAGAGGAAAATTAATATTTAAATCTTTCATCTTTCTAAATTAGTTCTCGCTTATTTATCAATTTATTGATTTCATTTTTCCAACCATATCCATTTGGTTCAGAAGCTAAAGTAAATTCTAAATCTTTTAATTGATCTAGTAAATTTAAGTTAGGTCCAGCTATTCCAGGTATAACAATTTTAATATCTGAGTTTAAAAGTAGAGGCAAATCATTTGGAGAATCGCCTAAACCTATAATTTCAATATTATGAATATTCGAATAATCTTTAAGAGCATTTATTGCTTTACCTTTATTCGATTTTGTAGATAATAAATGACTCATTCTATTTCCCTTAAAAATATCAACATTGAACTTTTTACAACAGACATTAATTTTCTCATCTAAATAACTTGGCGGATTTAAAAAAGGCATACTCCAATGCCTATCACGCATTAAATTTAATGAGTTGCCTTCTAAACCTGTAAGCTGAGTGGCTTCTTGATCAGTAAGATTGTTAAGAGGGGTAAGTTTGTAATCAATTTCTTGAGAAATAAAATTTAAGATTTCTTCAAGTAATTCATACTTTATTCCAAGAATAATTTCTCCATTTACTCTCTTAAGAGATTCACCATATATTGCAGCACCATTCTCAACAATGTAAGGATCCGTTAAATTAAGTTCCTTTCTAATAACTTTTACTTCAGAAGCGGTTTTGCTTGTACAAAGAATTACGGGAATAGATAATTTTTGTAGTTTTTTTATAGTTTCTTTAGCAGGCGATAAATCATAGGAGTGGTCCATTAAAGTTCCATCTACATCACTTACTACCCAAATAGAAGAATTTTCTATCATTTTTATAAGGCACTAAGCCAAATTACTTGAAAAGGATCAAGACTAATATTTTTGCAATTATATTTAGTAGATGTTAAAAAATCTTGGGTATTGCAATCATTATCAATTATTTTTGGTAAATCATTATCATTCAATTGATAATTAATTTTATTTTCAGTCATATTATGGATTGCAAAAACAGATTCAGGACCTTTACTTCTTTTGATTACAACAATATCACTTCTACCTTTAGACAAACATTTCATTTCCGAACAAGGGTGGAATTGCTTTAATTCTGATCTGACATCCATAGCATTACGAAGATATTTTAAGTTTTTGTTAGCATTAGAATCAGGATTATTTAAAATGGATAGAAGATTTTCTGATTTGAACTTTTCCCTATTTAGGTCCCTTCTTTGACCTGTCTTAGAAAAACTTTTGATATCATTTTCTGAAGCTAGTAATGCTGGCAAATAGAAGGCAGGAACTCCTTTCAGAGCCATTACTAATAATTGACTCAAAATAAACCTCTCATATTGAAATCTTTTAGCATCTCTACTTGAGTCTTCCATGGCACTCCACCAACTAATATTCAATTCATAAGGTTTGTCATCACCATTTGATAAACGTCTATGACTTACTAATCCGCCTCTTTTTTCACAATTAATTAATAAATCTTTAATTCTCTGTTCATTCATTAAACCCTCAAGAGCTCGCAGCCCTACACCATCGTGTGATGCAGTGAAATTAAATAAAGTTGTATCTTCAGGTAATATGGGCCAATCAAAAATCCATGAGTTTAGAATATCAGCTCTTGAAGTAATAATTGCCTCTAGGAGAAGTGGAGGCAATGGGAAGTTGTATGCCATATGGGCTTCGTCATCAGGAATCAGATAAGATAGATTTTCCTTCTGAGGAACGTTAGTTTCAGTTATTAAAACTCCCTCAGCAAGAAGATTATTTAAAAGAACTCTTAAGAGTTTCACAATTGAATGTGCTTTTGGTAAATGCAAGCATGTTGTCCCTGATTCTTTCCAAATAAAACCTACAGCATCAAGCCTTAACCATTTAATTCCATTAGATAAATAAGTAATAATTAAATTTAAGAACTCAAGAGTCATTTTTGGATTATGCCAATTCAAATCAATTTGATCTGGACCAAAAGTTGTCCAAACTTGTTTAGGGCCATCTTCAGTATTTATTTGGGAAAACAAAGAGGAACTTCTTGGCCTGACTACATTTGACCAGTCAAGATTTTGTTTCGGTGAAAAAACATTTGATATACCCGGTTCTTGGGATTTAATAAATTCTTGAACCCATGGGTGAGATGATGAGACATGGTTTAGTACTAAATCAGCCATCAAATCATGATTTTTAGAAATACTTTTGAGATCATCCCAAACACCAAATTTTTCTTCTAAGGAATCATAACTTGAGACTGCAAAACCTCCATCACTAGTAGATTTCAAAAAAGGAAGTATATGTACAACTGTAGAAAGACTGCCAAAATATTTGCTTAACAAATCACTAAGAGTTATTAATGTTGCCTCGCCATTTTTATAAATACTATCTGCATAAGTTATCAAAACAGAATGAGATTCATTCCACCTTTCCTTATCTCTTATTTCTTCATAAGCAGATTTCTCTGAGAAATCATCTAAAATCTGTAATAATTGGTTTGAAATAAAATTAATTTCTTCTGTAGTATTATTTGAATAAATTGTTTTTAACAATTTATCAATTTTTAATCTATCTAATTTTTTCTCTGAATCAATTTGCTTCACTTTGAAAAAATCAACGAAGTATTATTACCATTCTGCACATCAATTAGAAAATGGACTTTCAACAAGGGTTAATCACAACAATACATGAATATGGAGTTACAAGAAATTTACTTAAAGAATTAAACAAAAGTCTTAAAAAAAGATCAACTAGCATTTTAATTCCTTGCTTATATGAAGAGTTTGAACGCCCAGCATTAAAAGACATAAAAGAAGTTTTAAAAAACCTTACAGGCTTAAATGAATTAGTTATTGCTCTTTCTGCAAAAACTGTTGAACAAGTTAAAGCAGCAAAATCATTTTTTGACTCAATGCCATTTCCAGTTCACGTTCAATGGACTAATTCTCCCTCTGTAATAGAACTATTAAAAAGCCAAGAAAAAAATGGGTTAGAACTTTTAGGAACTCCAGGAAAAGGATGGGCTGTCTGGCAAGGTATAGGAGTTGCAACGAGAAAATCAGAAGTTGTTGCTCTTTTTGATGCTGATATAAGGACTTTTAGCCCTTTGTATCCATCAAGAATGATCCTTCCACTTCTGGATGATTCATATGGAATATCATATGTAAAGGCTTTTTACAGCCGGTTGTCCTTAGAAACCAATCAATTGCAAGGTAGAGCAACAAGATTATTTGTGGGTCCCTTATTAGCAAGTCTTGAGCAGTTAGTAGGGAAGGGTCCTTTTTTACAATATCTACAATCATTTAGATATCCATTAGCAGGTGAGTTTGCTTTCACTAAAGACCTCGCTATGAATCTACGAATTCCCTGTGACTGGGGTTTAGAGATAGGCTTATTATCAGAGGTTTATAGAAACGTAAGAACCTCCAAAATAGCCCAAGTTGATCTAGGTTTGTTTGATCATAAACATAAGAATATTGGCGATTCATCTAAAGAAGGATTGCAAAAAATGTGTACAGAAATACTTTCAAGTGTTTTAAGAGGTCTAATGGAGCATCAAGCAGAGACCCTTACAAGCACTCAACTAGCAACCTTAGAAGTTCTTTACAAAAGAGTTGGAGAAGATCGTGTAAAACAATTTGGATTAGATTCAGCAGTTAATCAACTTCCATATGACAGGCATGAAGAAGAGTTATCAGTACAAAAATTTGCGAAACTATTGAGACCGGCGACGGAAGATTACTTAGCTTGCCCTACTACACAGCAGTTACCAAGTTGGTCAAGAGTTCTATCTTGTGAGAACAAACTGCAAGAAGATTTGGCAATTGCTGGGTCACAAGATATAAAGGCAACTGAAAAAGAATTAATTAAAAACTTCTAAAGTAAAAAGTACCTTTGAGCCATTGGAACTTCATCAAGAGGTTCACAAGTAAGAAGTTCACCATCAGAAAAAACTTCATAAGTTTGAGGATCAACTGAAATATTAGGAAGTTTACTATTAAGTTTTAAGTGTGATTTATTAATATTTCTGGTATTTTCAACGGCGATACATTTTTTTTGTAAGCCTAATTTATTTTGAATATTTTGATCAATTGAATTTTTACTCAGAAATGTAAAAGAACTCTTAATTAGAGATTGGCCGAAACTTGCAAACATAGCTCTACCATGTACAGGACCTGGAGTAGGAATTGAAGCATTTGCATCACCCATTTGGGACCAAACTATAGATCCCCCTTTAACAACTAATTCAGGCTTTACCGCAAAAAAGGAAGGTTTCCACAATGCCAAATCCGCAATTTTACCCTTTTCTATAGACCCAACATGTTTATCAATACCATGAGCTATTGCAGGATTAATTGTGACTTTAGAAATATATCTCTTTACTCTATAATTATCGTTTCTATCAGAATCCTGCGATAGCGGCCCCCTTTGGACTTTCATTTTATGTGCTGTTTGAAAAGTTCTTGTAATTACTTCACCAACTCTTCCCATGGCTTGAGAATCACTAGCAATAATTGAAAAAGCACCTATATCATGCAAGATATCCTCAGCTGCAATAGTCTCTCTTCTGATTCTTGATTCAGCAAATGCAATGTCTTCTGGGATTTTAGAATCTAAATGATGACAAACCATTAACATGTCAAGATGTTCTTCTAATGTGTTCCTTGTATAAGGTCTTGTTGGATTTGTACTACTAGGAAGAACATTTTTTTCTCCACAGATTTTTATAATGTCTGGAGCATGGCCTCCACCTGCTCCTTCGGTATGAAAAGTATGAATAGTTCTTCCTGCAATAGCGTTGATGGTATCTTCAACAAAGCCTGCCTCATTCAAAGTATCAGTGTGAATACATACTTGTACGTCAAACTTATCTGCAACATTTAAACAAGAATTTATTGTAGAAGGAGTGGTTCCCCAATCCTCATGAAGCTTCAATCCACATGCGCCAGCTTCAACCTGATCAAAAAGATTGCTCTCGTTTGTCGAGTTTCCTTTTCCAAAAAAACCTAAATTCATAGGAAATGCTTCTGCAGATTGAAGCATTCTTGAAATATGAAAAGAACCCGGAGTACAAGTAGTAGCATTTGTGCCAGTTGCAGGTCCAGTTCCTCCTCCCAACATGGTCGTAATTCCTGAGGCTAGTGCTGTCTCAATTTGTTGGGGACAGATAAAGTGAATATGGGTATCTATTGAACCTGCAGTAAGAATATGCCCCTCTCCAGCTATTACTTCTGTTGATGCACCTATTACAATATCAACGTTATCCTGGATATCGGGATTGCCAGCCTTACCAATTTCAAAAATCATTCCATCTTTTATACCCACATCAGCCTTAATTATTCCCCACCAATCTACAATCAAAGCATTAGTTATTACGGTATCTACAGCTCCATCAGCTCTTCTTACTTGAGACTGTCCCATCCCATCTCGAATAACTTTACCTCCTCCAAATTTAACTTCATCTCCGTATGTAGTTAAATCCTTTTCTACTTCTATAAAAAGTTCGGTATCAGCCAGCCTTACTCTATCTCCGGTAGTGGGTCCGTAAGTTTGCGCATAAGTTTTTCTATCAATTTTATAAGACATAATTTTAAGTATCTAAAGAACCATTGACTATTGAATTAAAACCATATGCATTTCTTAAACCTGAAAATGGCACTAACTTAACATCTGTTGTATCACCCGGTTCAAATCTAATTGCTGTGCCTGCAGGAATGTCGAGACGCATGCCATGTGTTATTTCTCGATCAAAAATTAAAGCCTTGTTTGCTTCATAAAAATGATAATGAGATCCAACTTGCACAGGTCTATCTCCAGAATTAGAAACCGTTACTGTTTTAACTTCCTTACTAAGATTTAGTTCGATTTCACCTTGTTCAGGAATTATTTCGCCAGGAATTAAATTACTCATAACTAATTAATCGGATTGTGAATAGTAACTAATTTAGTCCCATCGGGGAAAACCGCTTCTATTTGAACTTCATCAACCATTTCAGGAATGCCCTCCATAACTTGTGATTTTGAAAGCCAGGTAGTTCCCTCTGACATTAATTGACTTACAGTTTTACCATCTCGTGCTCCTTCAAGAACTTGAAAACTTAAAAAAGCAATTGTTTCAGGATAATTAAGCTTAAGACCTCGACTAAGCCTTCTTTCAGCTAAGAGTGCAGCAGAAAAAATCAATAATTTATCCTTTTCTTGAGGTGAAAGATGCATAATAAAAAATTAATCTATAAATTCTTAAAAAAGGTTCTTTCTGAACATAATTAATAATTCATAGAATCTTGTAAAGGCCATACACCTTGATATTTTGGCTCACAAAATCCACAAACAGATCTAATTTGTTTCCAAATACAAAAAAAACATTTTCTAGCATCTTGAGATGAACTCCCTAGGAATCTTACAGAGATTCCATTTTCAAGGATTCCAATAGATAATTTATTATTAGTTTCATTGAAAATCTTTTTTATATTTCCTACAAGATTATTAATTTTTGACTTGGAAAAATCTTTTTCGCAAATCCAAATTAATGATCCAAAAACGGGCATGTAATCCATGCCTGACTTCGCCACAAAACTTGCCTTAGATAATTCAATCTGATCAACATATTCCCAATCATCAAGTAAATCATTATTTCTCATAATTTCTAATTTAGACCTAAAAACTCCTCTCTCAATAGATTCTCCGGAAGAAGATCTTCCAAGTCTTATTAAATCAGTAAATAAAAAACTTGAAGTTTCTGAAATAGATACTTTAAAAATTTGCTCATATAAACCATTTGCAAAGATGATTGTTTCTTGAGGAAGATACTCTAAATGAGAATTGTCAAGAATGTTTATGAGATTCTTTTGCTTTGAAAAAATTCCTTTTGGATTTATTTTAGATCTTCCAACTGATCCATATACTTTCTGAGCTGAAGAAGTCGTCAACAAAACCTTAGAGTTTTTTTCAAGATTTACCTTAAAGTCGAGTAAATCACCTCCTACTAATCCCCCTGCAGTATGAAGAACAGGCAAAATGCATCTGCCCTCTTGATCATGAGTAGACTTTAATAACTTATAAGGAGAAGTTGATTTAGATTTAAAGATTGTTTTATCAATATTTCCTAAACTTGCTTTATTATTGAAAAAATTTAAGAAACAATTACCTTCCCATGAAGTTTTAATCATAAATTATTTTCTTTAATTACTAAATTAAAGTAACCAAAAATTTTGATTATGAGAATGAATAAACAAATTGTTGTAACTGATTGGATTAAGGAAAAACCGAAATTAGGTTTTTTTTTAAAACTTACCTTAAGTTCTGATGAAAGAAGAATCTTAAGAGGAAAAAGATTAACTGATTGCGATCAAGAAATAATCTTACAATTACCTAGAAAAGGCAAATTAAAAGATGGAGATATCCTTTCAACTAATAAGTCCAATTTTTATGTAGAGATAATTGCAAAAACAGAAGATTTAATTGAAATAAGTTCAAATTCCAAAATTGAACTTATTAGGACTGCTTATCACTTAGGAAATAGGCATGTAGAAGTAGAAATTGAAGAAGACATACTTTTAACAAAAAGTGATTATGTTATTAAAAATATGCTTCTTAATTTTAAAGTTGATGTAAAAAATACGAAAAAAAAGTTTTTTCCGGAAAGAGGTGCTCATAGTCATGAGTAAGAGTCACTTATTAAAATATTTATTAATAAGTCCTAACTTACCAGTTGGAGGATTTTGTTACTCTGAAGGAATGGAGAGTTATCTTCATAATAAAAATTTAACAGATTCAAATTCAGTAAAAGACTTAATCATAAGTGAATTAAAAATTGGTCAGATAAGACTAGATGCAAGACTTTTAGTAGATTTTTTTGATATTTTCAATGAGATTAACGACCGCAAAAATTTAAAAGTTAATATGCAAAAGCTAATAAGTTTGGATAATTGGATCCTCTCATCAAAGGACTCTCTCGAAATGAGAGAACAACAAATTCAAATGGCAAAATCTCTCTTTGATTTAACCAAAGAATTTGGATTTGAATATCTATATAAAAATAATAAAAAAAGCTCCTGGTCATTAGCGTGGAGTTGGGCTTGTTATTGTTTTGAAATTACGAAGTTAGAAATGGTTGAGAATTTTTTCTATGCGTGGAGTGCAAACCAACTTAATGCTGCATTAAGAATTATTCCTATTGGGTCAACAAAAGCACAATTAATTCAGAAAGACTTATTAGAAATAATTTCAAAAGTTTCTAAAGAAATTATGGACAAAGAAATTGATGACATCTATTTTGGCAATGTAGGTTTAGCTATGGCACAACAAAATCATAATGACCTTTATACAAAACTTTTTAGAAATTAATCTATGAGCAGCAAATTGCGAGTAGGGGTTGCTGGGCCTGTAGGTTCAGGAAAAACTGCATTAGTAGAGACTCTATGCTTAAGCATGAAAAAAAATTATGAGATAGCAGTTGTCACCAATGATATCTATACCAAAGAAGATGCTAACTTTCTAATAAATAAAAAGGTTTTAGAGGAAGGAAGGATTATTGGTGTAGAAACAGGAGGTTGTCCTCATACAGCCATAAGAGAGGATTGTTCATTAAATAAAAATGCAGTTTTAGATTTAGAAAATAAATATAATCCTTTAGATTTTGTTTTTGTAGAAAGTGGAGGTGATAATTTAGCATCTAGTTTTAGTCCAGAACTTGTTGATTTATCAATATATGTAATTGATGTATCTGCCGGAGACAAAATACCTAGAAAAGGGGGGCCGGGAATAACAAGGTCAGATTTATTATTAATAAACAAAATTGACTTAGCAGATAAAGTTGGTGCAGATTTAAATATTATGAAAAGTGATACTGAATTTATGAGAAAAGGGAAACCCTGGTTTTTTACCAACCTAAGTAGCGGCATAGGAGTTGAAGAAATAACTCAATTTTTAGAATCACATATACCCAACAATCGAAACTAGAAAAATGTTTTTTACTAAATATATTGGATTCAACAAAAAGTTACGACTGATACAAAACTAATCCTCACTCGTTAATAACTTTTAATTTATCCCCCTAATGAGGGTCAATTACCTAATTTATCCTAATTCATGAGAATTTCAAGGCGTATTTTGGCAGGTTTAGCTACTGCCTCACTTGCTGTCACAGCAACTTCCTGTGGTGGAGGCGGAACCTCCGGAAGTTTCGATGACACAGTAACCGTTGGTATTTTACATTCGTTATCCGGAACAATGGCTATCTCTGAATCAACTCTTGTTGATACAGAAAAAATGGCTATTGAAGAGATAAATGCTGCTGGTGGTGTTACAGTTGGCGGTAAAAGCTACAAAATAGAATACATAGTTGAAGATGGTGCATCTGACTGGCCAACTTTTGCTGAAAAATCAAAGAAACTTATAGACCAAGACGGAGTTCCTGTCGTATTTGGTGGATGGACATCTGCAAGTAGAAAGGCAATGTTACCTGTCTACGAATCAAAAGATGCGTTCCTCTACTACCCAATTCAATATGAAGCTCAAGAATGTTCTAACAACATTTTCTATACAGGAGCCACACCAAACCAACAATCCGAACCCGCTACAGATTTCATGTATAAGCGTTCTCCTGCAGCTGGTGGAGATTTCTTCCTTGTAGGTTCTGATTATGTTTTCCCAAGAACTTCAAACACAATCACAAAAGCTCAGGTAAAACAACTAGGAGGTAAAGTTGTTGGAGAAGATTACCTTCCATTAGGAAATACTGAAGTTGCTCCAATCATCTCAAAAATCAAGAAGGCTCTTCCTGAAGGTGGAATTATCATTAATACACTTAATGGTGACCAAAACGTTGCATTCTTCAAACAGATTCAAGACGCTGGAATTACACCTTCAAGCGGCTACTACGTAATGAACTATTCAATTGCTGAAGAAGAGATTAGTACAATTGGTCCTGAGTTTCTTGAAGGTCACTACGGCGCTTGGAACTACATGATGTCAATTGATACTCCTGCATCTAAGAAATTTGCTGCAAGTTTCAAGAAAAGATGGGGAGCTGATCGAGTTGTAGCTGATCCTCAAGAATCTGCTTATAACATGGTCTACTTATGGAAACAGGCAGTAGAAGATGCTGGAACATTCGACGACAACGCAGTAAGGGAAGCCCTTGTTGGTCAAAAGTTTGATGCTCCACAAGGTCCTGTTGAAGTTATGCCTAATCACCACTTATCTCAAACAGTAAGAATTGGGGAGATTAATGCAGAGGGTGGATTCACAATCCTTGAAGAGACAGGAGTTGTTCTTCCTCAAGCATGGAACCAAAAGCATCCAAGTTCAAAAGGATTTGCATGCGACTGGACAGATCCTTCAAAAGGAGAAAAGTATAAGCTTTAATCTAATTAAAACCTATACTTCATAATAAAAGGAGGTTAACGCCTCCTTTTATTTTATATAATCAAATATTTTCTTTTTCTAAATTGGAGTTACTTCTCGATAGTCTTTTTAATGGTGTTGCAATAGGATCTGTACTCCTTGTTGCTGCATTAGGTCTAGCAATTGTTTTTGGTCTTATGGGTGTAATAAATCTTGCCCATGGAGAACTTATGATGCTCGGGGCTTACACAACATACGTAACACAATTAATTTTCAAATTACCTTTATTAAAACCCTTCTACAATTCGTACATCATAGTTTCTATTTTCCTTGCTTTTATTGTTAGTGGAGTAGTAGGCATTCTCC
This sequence comes from Prochlorococcus sp. AG-347-K17, assembly GCA_003281385.1. GTDB lineage: Bacteria > Cyanobacteriota > Cyanobacteriia > PCC-6307 > Cyanobiaceae > Prochlorococcus_A. The sequence continues at coordinate 198,385 of QCCE01000002.1, read as the reverse complement.
TTGAAAAAACTATAATAAGAAAGCTTTATGGAAGTCCACTAGAAACACTTCTCGCAACTTGGGGCGTAAGCTTAATTCTTCAACAATTTGTCAGAAGTGTACCTTTAGCTTATGGGACCGGTTTAGTAATAAGTCTGCTAATTGGGTTATTCATACCAACAACATTCCCCTCAAAAATAAAAGAATCAATAAATTTCAAATATTTTAAATTTAGTTCTTGGATATTTGCCGCTTTATCCGGAGTTCTTACAGGTAGCGTAATCTCATCCTCTGTCAGCAAACTTAGTAGAGCAAGCGCTCGAAATGTTGATGTAACAGCGCCCTCATGGATGAGAGGTCAAGTTGAAATTATTGGCACTGCATTTCCTAAAACAAGATTAATGATAATTGTCATAACTCTAATCTCAGTAATAGCAATAACATTATTTCTTAATCAAAGTGCTTGGGGGATGCGTATAAGAGCAGTTACACAGAACCGACAAATGAGTGATTGTCTTGGTATATCTACTGAAAAAGTGGATATAATTACTTTTGGAATTGGATCTGGCTTAGCAGGAGTTGCTGGGGTTGCAGTATCTCTTTTAGGTTCTGTAGGACCTAATGTTGGCGGAAACTATATAGTTGGTTGTTTTATGGTTGTAGTGCTGGGAGGAGTTGGTAATTTATTAGGAACAGTACTTGCTTCATTTGGAATAGGAATAATGACAGATTTAATTGGAGCTGGCAGGCTCTTATCAATATGGCCAGATATGCCTTTACCTTTATCAAACACAATTAACTTTTTTGCGACCACAAGTATGGCAAGAGTAATGATATTTGCACTAATTGTTATATTCTTACAATTTAAACCTACAGGTTTATTTCCTCAAAAAGGAAGGATGGTTGAAAACTAATGTCCTTAAGTAAAATTAAATTTGATAAAAAAATAGTATTATCATTTTGGATAATATTAATAGCCTTAATTATTGCAGCACCAACTATACTCCCTGTATTTAGATTAAACCTCCTAGGAAGATATTTGTCCTTATCAATAGTTGCACTTGGTGTTGATCTTATCTGGGGATATACAGGTTTACTAAGTCTTGGACAAGGTATATTTTTTGCACTAGGCGGATATTGTGCAGCAATGTATTTACAAATAACTAGCTCCTCTGAATTTCCAAATAATATTCCTGAATTTTTTGCTTTATATGGTGTTGAAAAATTACCTTTTTTCTGGGAACCATTTAGATCGCCTGTTTTTACCTTCTTAGCTATTTGGATAATTCCAGCATTGGTTGCGGGTTTAATTGGATTTCTTGTTTTCAGGAATAGAATCAAAGGAGTTTATTTTTCTATTCTTACTCAAGCTTCTCTTCTTGTATTCTTTAACTTCTTTAACGGACAACAAAAACTTATAAATGGAACAAATGGATTAAAAACAGACGTAACACAACTATTTGGTCAGATGGTAGGGTCTGAGTACATGCAAAGAATATTCTTTTGGATAACCGCCATACTAGTAATAGCAGCATGGTTTTTTGCAAAATGGGTAGTTAAAGGAAGATTTGGAAATATCCTTATAGGAATACGAGATGATGAACCAAGAGTTAGGTTTACAGGATACAACCCAGTTATATTTAAGACGATAATATTTTCTATTGCTGGGGGTCTTGCTGGAATTTCAGGAGCTTTATATACCGTTCAGTCTGGAATTGTATCCCCCCAATTCATGACAGTTCCCTTTTCTATAGAAATGGTTATATGGGTTGCTGTTGGGGGAAGAGGAACTTTATTGGGAGCAATACTAGGAGCAGTTTTCATCAACTATGCAAAAAGTCTAGTAAGTGAAGCTTTACCAGCTAGCTGGATGTTTATTCAAGGAGGGTTATTTATATTAGTTGTAACATCTCTGCCAGAAGGAGTTTTAGGATGGATCCAAGGAGATGGTCCTAGGAATCTTCTTCAAAGATTTGGTTTGAAAAGAAAGATTGAAACCTATCCAAGCTTAGAAATTAACAATAAGGAGGGGAATAATGAATAATAAAGATCTTCTAAATTTAATAGATATTACTGTTAGTTTCGAGGGTTTTTTGGCTCTCAACCAACTTAATTTAAATTTGAAAAAAGGAGAATTAAGAGCAGTAATAGGACCCAATGGCGCAGGCAAAACAACATTTCTTGACGTAATAACTGGAAAGGTTAAGCCAACAAAGGGTGAAGTAATTTTCAAAGGGAAATCTTTAGTAGGTAGAAAGGAGCATAAAATAGCAAGACTTGGAGTTGGAAGAAAGTTCCAAAGTCCAAGAATCTTCGAAAATCTAACAGTTAAAGAAAATCTTGAAATATCGGTGACAACTCCTAAAAGTCCCTTAAACCTTATAAATAAAAATATTAAGGATGAGCAGCTTAATGAGATTGATCGTCTCATGAAGATTGTTAATTTAGCTCAAAAAGTTGATTCTAAAGCTGGATCTTTATCACATGGCCAAAAACAATGGCTCGAAATAGCCATGTTAGTAGGACAGAAGCCAGACTTAATGTTAGTAGATGAACCTGTTGCCGGTTTAACTGATGAAGAAACAGATCTTACAGCTGATTTATTAAAATCTTTATCAGGCGAAAATACAGTAGTGGTAATAGATCACGATATGGAATTTATAAGAAGACTTGATAGTAATGTTTCAGTATTAAATCAGGGAACAGTATTATGTGAAGGGACTATGGAAACCATACAAAAAGATAAAAAAGTTATTGATGTTTATTTAGGAAGACCTGAGGATTAGTTATGGAAAATTTACTCGAAATAAAATCCTTAAATACTTATTATGGCGAGAGTCATATTCTTAGAGATGTAGATTTAAACGTTAAATCAGGAGAAATGGTTTGTTTAATTGGAAGAAATGGAGTAGGCAAAACAACTTTATTGAAATCACTAATTGGCTTGTTAAAACAAAAAAAAGGAGATATTTATTTGATGGGTGAAAATATTAATAGAAAAGCACCTCATCAGAGGGCGAGGAAAGGAATGGCTTACGTTCCTCAAGGGAGAGAAATTATTCCATATTTATCAGTTGAAGAGAATCTTATGTTAGGGATGGAGTCTCTACCAGGTGGATTATCTAAGAACAAGAAAATAGATACATTTATCTATGATCTCTTCCCAATCCTTAAAGATTTTCTTCAAAGGAAAGGAGGAGATCTTAGTGGAGGACAACAACAGCAATTGGCTATTGCAAGAGCATTGCTAGGCAAACCTCAACTTCTATTGCTTGACGAACCAACGGAAGGTATTCAGCCAAATATAGTTTTAGACATAGAAAATGCAATCAATCAGATAATTAAAGATACAGGAATTGGTGTTTTATTAGTAGAACAACACTTGCACTTTGTAAGACAAGCCAATAGATATTATGCGATGCAACGAGGAGGTATTGTTGCTAGCGGAAATACTAGTGAGTTGAGTCAAGCAGTCATAGATAAGTTCTTGAGTGTTTAAATAGATAATTATTTAAAATTTATAAAAAACCTTATTCATTTTTCGCATCTTATTAGGTCAATACTGTTTGGATGTTCATTTATATACTTATTAAATTCCATTGCTAGTGTTCTAGCCTCATAAGCGTCAGAAGCATAAAAACAATTCTCTAATCTTATATTTTGAAAATCACGATAATGCACTGTATATGGCTTCAACATACTATTTTTGTTCATTTTAATTTGCTAAAAAGCAATTTAGTTATACCTCAACCATGCATATGTTCATAAAATTAAAGCACTACTTTTGTTGTTATCAAAATATATTCACATAGATTATGTATTTAAAAATACTTAATGAGGAAAAAAGTAATTAATCTATTTTTTTTTGGAGTCCTTCTTCTTACCTTCTATTAAAAAAACAAATTTAGACAGAATCTGACCAAAAACTGGAACCCAAAACATTTCATAAAAAAATTTCATAAAAATTAAGCAGCTAATGATTCTTCATCTACATTTTCATTTTTATTTATAAGCTTCAAATCTATAGAATTGAATAAATCTTGCATAAGAAGAAAATCAAGTTCCCCTTTTAACAAATTAACATCGGATGAAAGTAGATCATCAACAAAATCATCAAAAGTATCTGAAAGAAGATTCACAATAAAAAATTAATTTTTGCTATTATCATCGCATTAATAATAAAAGTCAACCAAATTTGAATATTAATTTTGAATTTTTTGTAAATTAATAAAGACCTAAAAATTAAATAATAAATATAAACAAACAAAATAAAAGGTTTAATATCAAGCTTAAAGTTTTTGAATTAAATTTCATTTATCTCGCTTTTGCTAATTTAATATCACTCCTGATTTGTATTATCAAAACGGTAGTACACATATTTGCTAAAAAGAAATTTAAAGAATGCATCATCAAACCTTTTAATATATTTATAGCAAGACTATTGATGTGCCAATTAGGAAAGAAGCACTAAAAAATTTTTTTAAACGTAATAATTTTTATAGCAATCAAATTTGATATTAATCGCTACTTTTAAATATTATTTTTTAATCAGCTCGAAGTAACCATTTTTATTTAAAAAGTACTTATCAAACCAAAGGCTTAATAGATTGTCTAATCCTATTCCATTCATTTTATTTATTTGCGAAGTCTTATAGTCTGAGAGTGCAAGCAATAAATAAGGAAAAATCATATCAGAAACCCCTTTTGGCAGTTTTTCTAAAGGTACTCCATGCGCTCTATCCCATAAAATTTGCATATCCTGAGAGAACAAAGAACTCCAATAACTAATATTACAATATAACTTTTCTGGAGGGAGGAGATTTACAGATAAAAATGGGAGAGATGAATTCATAAGAATAAATATTTTATAGATTGTTTAATTTAAATTTTTGAAATGGTGAGGAAATTTTAATATGAAAATCTCCTAGTAAATACAAATTCAACTTAACGCACAGTACATCACTTAGCAACACCTTATTAAGTGTTATATTTGTCCATCATTTCCTGAAATTTTAGGAATGATAAAAACTTTTTATAAGTTTGAAAGTCAAAAGCCTCATGATTATTCTCATTTAAATGAGTTGACTTACTAGAAATAAAATTATTTCCTAAGTTATTATTAATTGAGAGTTTTGCATTATCTGCAAATTCACCAGAACTTTCAAATAAGGTTTCTGAATTATCTTTATATGCTTGATATGATTGGGTTGCTTTACCATCTTTTTTATTAAATATACCTCTTATAGAAAGTGCTTCTTCTACCAAAATACTTATTATTTTTGAATTACTTAAATTGTTCTCTATGCTCAACTTTTCAATTATTCTCATAACATCTTCTCTAGGAATAAAACCAACTCTTTTTTTCTTGGTAGGCATTTAAAAATTAATTAAAGTTCAGCACTTGACTGTAATAAGTGTTGCACTATATTCATTATAAGTCAATTTAATGCTAATGATTTTACCAACAACATTACTCTTAGGAGCCCTTGGATATCTTTTCTATACTTCAAAAAAAGAACTATCACTAGATCATCATGAACTTATAGAAAATCAAAAAGAGAATGATGATTTGTATAAAGATTTGGAAGATCTATTTATTTAAAATTACCGTATGTGCATTAAAGAACTTTGTTTCTTGACTAAAGATATACAAAACCTTAAACATAATTAGAATTAGAATAATAAAGAAGCTATTAATTCAATGACTGTCCATCAAGATTACGAAATAAAAATCAATTTAAATGAATTGATCGAAAAGAGAATCCCATGTTGTGATTTACTTCATCCAGATCATTGTCTAACAGAAAAACAAGTCTCTGAAATTGCACATGATATTCGTATGGATTTAAATTTGCATGATCTTTATAAGCAAGTGGATCAACATATTATGAATTATGTAAATGCAGCAGGAATTGATAACAAAGATCATTGGGTTGAACCTCATCTTCCAGATTTGGAGAGAGATTTAAAAGAAGAAGTTGGAATAGAATTTGATTAATCTTTTTTCTTACAAAAGCAATCAATAAATGTATTTTTTTTCCAAATCATCTATTAATTTATAAATACTTTTAGCTGATCTCTTTCTTTTTTTTAATATTCTCAATACTATAAATCCGGTCAATAATGCAAAAATAGGTGTAAAAATAATAATTTCATGATTCATAACCATCAAACAGAAGCATATTATTAAAATTATTAAAAAGTCTGCACCAAAAACATAGGTACTTTATACAAATATCTTTTACTATAAAAAATTAAGATTTCTCATAGAAAAGTGAAAGAATTAAAAGTTTTTGTAAATTATGTAGATATAAATTTTAATTCAAAAAGATAATGATTAATTATTTTGCTTTAACAGTAACTGAGATGGGGATCGGCAAGTTAGAGTTAGCAGTTATTGGCGCGGTAATTTTAATATTTCCAGTTTTATTTGTTTATGCATCTAAAAACCTTGATGCTAAGGGGGTTTTCGAATGGATGATGGAGAAACCAAATGATTGGATAGGTAAAAAATAAGACTTTAACAATTTACATTTTTCTAGTTGAATTTTAAATTTTCTAATTTACTAATAGCAAAATCATAAACTTGGCAATTATTGTCTAAATCATTAACTATTGAATTTTTTAATAGAGAATAATCTATAAACTTATTGAGTTTATTATTTTTAAATTCCTTATTAGTCTCTCCGATAGCAAATGCCAAAGCTCCATCATTAGAAATACCGAATTTGGTAGTGTTGCAATAAGTTCTAGTGAACTTATTAGAAATCTTTTTAGTATACTTTTCAAGAGTTTTAGAGGAAGTATCTAATGAGTAAACTGGAGTAATAAATAGAAGAAGTAAAGTTAAAATGAATATCGTAAAAACTCTTTTGATCATAAAATTTCATAAATTGCAGGATTAATATAGTTTAGAATTTAACTTTGCTTACTAAGTTTTATTAAAAATATAGAAATTATAAATTTATTAATCACAATAAGTATTTCATATTTTGGAAGATAAAAACTCTCTAAATGAGTACTTTAAAGTTTGAATTTTTTTTGGTAGTTTTTTTAAAAAACGCCTAAATGCTTTTGGCATAATAAGAAATACATATCAATAATTAATAAATAACAAATAATATTTGGTTATTCAATAAATAATTATTCAAAAATAAGTAAATTAATTATTAAATATATGGATTGAGCTATGGAAATGTATTTGAACATGAATTATTGTTTAATTAAGTATTAAATACAAAATTAATATGGCACTACCAGAACTTATTTATGCTCCTGTAGATGGTGGAACTATCCATAGATACGAAATTAGTGGTGGGAAGAGAAAATTCTTAAGATTTATAGGTTGTTATTTGGGTCAATGCAATTTCCACAAAAATATTGATGATGCTATTGATTACATAAAATATTTGAAAGAATCACAAAAGATACAAAAAACATGAAATAAAGATACATAGATACGAAAGAGACTCAATATTTTTAAATAGCTACATAATTATTGCTACAAATAATAGAGAATTTTCTTTTTATAAGAAATTGATTATTTACTTGAGTTATAGTTCCGAGAGATAAACAGTCATTTAAAAAAAGAAATTAATTTATGGAAAACAGACAAATTAATTTTTTTAAATCAAAAGACTTTAATACCGTTCTTAAACCATTTAAAAAAGGAACGGTAGTAAAAATTGACTCGTTTGATATTAGAGAAAATCAAAAAGAACTAAATATAGGATTGTTTGGTTGGTATGCAATTTGTCCCTCAAAAGAACTAAAAAAAAATAAGCTACATTATTTTTCACTCTATGATGAGCCTCTTGTACTTTATAGAGATGAAAATAATAACGTTAGGTGCATTAAAAATATTTGCCCACATAGAGGGGCCTCCTTTTTTGGAGGGACATTATCAGATGGAGTTATAACCTGCCCATATCATGGAGCTAAGTTTTCATCTGGGGGAAGTTGTCAAAATCTAGACAGAATAACTTGTCGCCATATAGTTGATAATAACTACGATAACTACGCAAAAAGAATTCATTTATCTCAATACAAAACTTCAGAAAAAAATGGATATATCTTTGTACATTTTGCTAAAAAATCTGAGACTGATTTAAATAATATAAGTGAAGATACACCTATAAGTAACTACGAATTATGTGAAAATGGATTTTCACATAAGGATTATGTCTTTGAGGAGGTATTAGTTGACTTCAAATGTGATTGGTCAAGGATTATTGAAAATCACCTAGATATCCTTCATATCTTTTGGGTTCATGGCGATACAATTCCTGATAAAGATGTTAATAAAAACGTACTAGTTAGTTTTAACCAGAAAATTAATATTAATCCCAAATACATTGAAAGTATTTATTATTACAAGAATGACCCTACAAAAGAATTTATTCGGATAAAATACATCCCCCCAGGAAGGATATTAATTTACAAAGGCGATCCTTCTTCATCAAGATATGTACAAGTTTTAGATCATATTCCCTTAGGAAACAACAAAGCAAGAGTAATAGTAAGACACTATAGGAAATTTCTACAAAATAAATTACTCAATAACCTCATGTTATTTAAAGAGACTCAAAGAAAGATTTTTTATAAGATATTCGATGAGGATTATATGATTTTAAAAACACAAACTTATAATCACGATATGGGATTTATAAGTAAAGATGAAATAAAATTATTGGGAGAAGATAGGATCATTAATTATTTTTGGAAATGGTACAAGAAGTCTGAAGATAAAGATAAACCATGGAAAAATATTAACAAAACCCAAAATCTTGATGTTTATGACAAAGTGATATTTAAATATCCTCCTGAGATAAAGAAGTTAGAAATTGCAAATAATGTAGATATAATTAGAAAAACATTTATAAGATTTGCTGCTCCGCTTATATTATTTATGTTGATAATATAATTATGAAGAAAGTAGATAGACCTTCATGGTTGAATTGGCTCTATCTGTTGATATTTATTTTAAGCTCAATTCAATTGATTATATTTTGGAGTAATAAGTTTTAGTGTTTAATAAATTTTGGTTTGACGCAAAAAATATAAATTGTTTTAAAAATGGCTTTAGAGTAATTAAGGATTTAAATTTAAAGTTAGCGTATTCAGAGAATGTAATATTAATTGGACCAAATGGTTCAGGTAAATCATCCTTAATTGAAATAATTAATAGAAACTTATACCCAGTAGTAGCTAATGAATCGAAACTGAAGATATTTGACAAAGAACTTATAAATTTATGGGAACTAAGAAAAAAAATAAGTACCGTAAATAATGATATAAAAAATAGAATAAATCCAAATTTACAAGTTTTTGATTTAATTTTAAGTGGACTATATGAAAGATATTGTTACGTACGAAATAAATCTGAGAGAGATACTTATAAGGTGGAAAAAATTATGAAAAAAATGAATATATCTCATTTATCTAAAAAGAATTTCTTTTATTTATCAGATGGAGAAAAACAAATTACACTCATTGCAAGGGCATTAATCAAAAAACCGGAAATCTTAATATTAGATGAACCAATTGCAAATTTAGATTATAAATCAAAGTTTTTTGTAGTTGATAAGGTTAATGAATTATCAAAATTAAATACTAAAATTTTATGCGTCACTCATGATATTTCAACTATTACAAAAATTTATGACAGGGTCATAATGTTAAAGGATGGCAAAATAATCGCTGATGGAGATCAAACTCAGGTCATAAATAGTGAAAATCTTAATAAATTATATGGTATTCAAGTAGAGGTATCTAATAATAATGGAATTTGGAATATAAAAAGATTATCTAAATAACAATTATGAAAATAGCTATCGCAATAGCAAGAAATACAAATTTTTTACTTTTTAAAAATGAAGAGGAATTATTTTTAAATGAAGAAGATCCACATTTAGAGCATACAATCTTACCCCCTAAAGATCTATCTGAAACGAATGAAGAACTTCCACAATTCAAACAAACTCTATTTACGCTCATCTAAAATAAAATATATCAATTCTAACTAAATTATATTCCTAAATACTATGTAAAGAAAAACTTCAGAATTGTTATGATAATGAGAATCTGTTGCAATAAGAGATTTTATGGTGCATAATTGATAATAATTCTCATTATCATATTGCATTAATGAACTTCCATAGTTATGGAGAATCTCCGTCAAAATCAGTAAGGATAATAACTGGACAATCTGTATTAATAGATCCTTCATCAAGACCAAAAGGGACATGTCTAGAAGTTGAAAGTGGAATTGCAAGAGTTTATTGTCCATGTGAAGAAACTGAAGGAATGACTCTCGCATTTTTACAATCAGGAGATCAATTAAGGACGGACCTTTTATGTAGCGATGGTGTCTGTGTTGAAGCACTAACAGATTTGTCGTTTCACAGCAATGTGAATATTGATGAGAATATTGGTTTCGATGCAGTAAATGAATGGACTTTGCAACTCCTTAGGATTAGACACTTAGGAAATGCAGAACAGCGATTACAAGCGTTATTTTCAATACTAGTAAATCGTTTAGGTAGGAGATGTGGGCAATGGTGTGAGTTACCTTTTAGGTTAACTCACGAAAGAATTGGTGAATTAATCGGTTCTACCCGCGTAACGTCAACAAGATTAATTTCTAAATTAAGATCATCTGAGTTATTAGTAGCTCCTATTGGAACACAAACAGTAAGTGTTGCCCCTTCTTTCATTGAAACATCGCCTCTATAAAAACATGAAGGAATCACAATCAGTTACTAATAGCTTGTTAATAGAAGTTGATATTTTGTCGAATAGACTCAAAAATATAAAACGATCTTTCAAAACAACAAATAATAAAGCATTGAAGGAAAGGTTATTTTTGGAAAACAAAAATATTTTTAAAAGAATCAATGAAATTTATAAAATAGCTGAGCTATTAAATAAAAAAAATAATGAGAGAATAAACTTTTCTAAGTTACTTGTTGAAATAAGCAAAAGGATATTGAATGAAAATAAATTTGAAAGTAATTTATTTTTTCTTTAAATCACTATCTATCAATAAGATTGCAGAGGGTTGATTAGAAGCAAACTTTACTTTTCCGAGTATGTTTGCAAATTCATCTTCTGATTTGGTTTGAGCATCAATGATTGGATCTAAAAATACGTTAGTTCTTGTATCGGAAATTCTTTCTGAAATAGAATAAAGTTGTTGCAGGGATGAAGTTAAATCAGCCTCCATGTTGAAAGAATAAGAAATAAGATCCTCTATCGAATCCCATGTTTGAACGGGAGCAGAAATTTCATCTAATTTTACGCTTTGACCTCTTGCAATTAAATAATCTGCAAACTTCTGTGCATGTTCCATTTCTCCTTGTGATTCACTTAGAAAATGAGACGCAAATCCATTTAAATCACGTTCTTGAAACCAAAGATACATAGAAAAATATTGAACATTAGCATATCTTTCCATAGTTAGATGTTCAAAAATATTATCCAATAGACTATTGTCTATCGGTTGAGCAACAGCTCTTCCAGATGGACCAAAATTAATTAATTTCTTAGTTTTTAAATTATTTTCAATCATTTTACAAAAAGAAACTATATAAATAATACAACATTTTGTATAAATTAGTAATAAATTAATCCTTTAAATTAAATTAAATAATATGATAATGAAAATCAATCGCAATACTATAAATGAATTTACAGTACAGATTTTCTGAACTGCTATTAACAAATAAAATATATAACAGTAAAAAAAAGAAATGTAAAAAGAAAAAATGCTCTAATTGGAAGGGGGGCAAGTGTAATTGCCTATAAAAAAAGTCTATATATATTCCTTATATGCTCCAGGATATAAAAAATAATAACTATTTGTATTAATAGAAAGAGAACATTTATCGCCATTATTAAGGAGATTATTAATATCAGTTCTAACCCTTAATATGTTTCCATTAATAGAAACTTTATACATAAGAAATTCTCCAAGAAATTCTTTAGATATAACAATCGCATCACCAGATTCTGACCTTTTAATTGAAATAAATTTAGGCGAAATTGACATACTTTTGATAACTGTATTTTTCAAATACTCAGAACAATTTATTTCACCTAAACAAGAAATATATGAATTACCATTTTTTTTGAGATTAATAATATTATTACCCAAAATAAAATTACTAACAAATATGGTCTTGGGATTATTTAGAAGGTTCATTGGCGTATCAATTTGATGTATTTTTCCATCATTCATAACGGCGACCTTATCGCAAATTGACATCGCTTCTTCCGGATCATGAGTAACCATCAATCCGCTTGCATTACAACCTTTTAGGATATTAGGGAGTTCACTTCTCAATTTTAGTTTGACATGCATATCAAGACTACAAAAAGGTTCATCTAATAAAATAAAATTTGTACCTGGAGCAAGAGCTCTTGCAATTGCGAGTCTTTGTTTTTGACCTCCAGACAGTTCATGTGGGTACCTTTCAACAAAACTATCAAGACCAACAACATTCAATAAATAATCAACTCTAGATCTGTCTTTTTTGTTTTTCAACCCAAAAATTGCATTTTCCAAAACAGTTAAGTGAGGGAAAAGTGCATAGTCTTGAAAAACCATACCAATATTTCGTTTCTCAGGACTAAGAATTTTTTTCCTACTTGAAATTTCCTTATTATTTAGAGAAATCCTCCCTTTAGAGGGGTATTCGAACCCAGCGATTAATCTTAAAAGAGTAGTTTTTCCGCAACCAGAAGGACCAAGCAACCCTAACAATTCGCCATTTTCAATTTTCAGGTTAATTTCGTTTAATATCCAATTTGAACATTCTCGCTTATCATATTTATGATGCAAATCATCAATTATTAACGCATCATTTTTCACTAAATTATACTTATTCAAATATATTAAGTTAGCAGAAAATATTCACCTAAAATATCCCATGTATAATTTTATACACCATTTAATTTTCAAATTTAATGAGAAAGTCTGAAAGAGCAGAAATAATAAGTAAAGAACTCAAAAAGCTATATCCATCGCCGCCAATACCCCTTGATCATACAAATGCATATACTCTTCTAGTCGCCGTAGTTTTAAGTGCTCAATCAACAGACAAGAAAGTTAATGAATTAACAAAAAGCTTATTTGAAGTTGCAGATAATCCAGAAAAGATGATGCAGCTAGGTATTAATGGCATTTACGAATACATAAAATTTTTAGGTTTATCTAATCAAAAATCAAAGAACATCTATAACTTATCTAAATTATTGATTGAGAAGCATAATGGTTCGGTCCCAGATTCTTTTGAGAAGCTTGAATCTCTTCCAGGGGTAGGTCATAAAACAGCTTCAGTTGTAATGTCTCAAGTGTTTAAAATACCCACATTCCCAGTCGATACTCACATACACAGGTTGGCACAAAGATGGGGCCTATCAAATGGCGATAGTGTAGTTCAAACAGAAAAAGACCTAAAAAAAATATTTCCTGTTAATGATTGGAATACCTTACATTTGCAAATAATCTTTTATGGCAGAGAATACTGTACAGCAAGAGGCTGTGATGGAACAAAATGTTATTTATGTCGCACTCTTTATCCCAAAAGAAAAAAGAAATTTATATGTAAAAAGCCTTAAGAAATTTATATAATATTTAAATTAGTTTTTTAATCATGAAAATAGCAATTTCTGGTGCATCAGGGAAAACAGGTTATAGAATTTCCGAAGAAGCAGTCAAGAAAGGATATAAAGTAAGGCAAATCATCAGAAAGAATTCAAAAGTCTCAGCTGGTCTAGAGCGTTTAGAAACAATTAGGATTTCATTAGACAAAAAAGTAGAACTTGATGAAGCTTTAAAAGGTATTGATGCTTTGATAATTGCGACTGGGGCGAGAGCATCATTAGATTTAACTGGTCCTGCAAAGGTTGATGCATTAGGTGTATACAGGCAATTAGAGAGTTGTAAAAGAGTTGGTATTAAAAGAGTTATTTTAGTTAGTTCCCTTTGTACTGGTAAATTATTTCACCCATTAAATTTATTTGGTTTAATTCTTATTTGGAAGAAATTAGGTGAAAACTTTCTACGTAATTCAAATTTTGAATGGACTATTATTAGACCTGGAGGATTAAAGGAAAATGAAGATATTAAATCAGAAAATATAAATTATTCAAAAGAGGATACCCAAATTAATGGATCAATCCCAAGAAGATTAGTTGCGCTATGTTGTATAGATTCTTTAAAAAACAAAGAATCTATAAATAAATTAATAGAGGTTACAAGTTCGAATGATAATAAAAAGATATCTTTTAAAAAAGCTATGCAAATGATTTAAAAGATGTAAATATAAATTAAAACTATGAAAATAAATCCGAGAATTGACGCATTACAATTAATGCTTACTGATTTAAGAACTAGAAATGAACCAATAAGACATAAAGCTGCATTTAAAGGCTGTCAACCAGAATTTCAAAGTCTTGTATCAAGATTAATAAAGCAGTTAGAGGACGAATTAATTACTGAAAAGCTTACTAATCGTGATAGTTAAAAAATTTAGTTTACTTAAATGAAATTAAGTTATCCAATTTTGCTTGTTCTGAAAGTTCATCATATCCTCCAAAAAATTTATTATCCAAAAATATTTGAGGGAAAGTATTATGGCTACTTTGAGCCATAATTTTTTGAAAGCTCTCATCATTGTCTATTAGAGTAACTTCATGAGGGATAGATAAAGAATTAAGCAACCTAATTGCTCTTTTAGACCAAGGACAATCCTTTAAAATATACGCTTTTACACGTGATTCATTAGTGATTAAATCATGATTTGAGATATTAATAATTTTCTGTTCAAAAGAAAGTAATAATATATCAGTACCTTTTTTTACAACGCATCCCTCCTCAAGATGCCCGCCAAACACATTACATCCCTCATCGGCAAAACTCAAATGTAAATGAACATCTCCTTTATTAAAATGTCCGTTTAATGAAACTATCTCAAGATTTCCTTCAAATTTATTTATCTCTTGATTACCTGGACATTGAATACAAACTTTTCTAAGATTACCAACCACTCCAGAAACGTACCCGTATAAATTATTCGATAAAGAATATTCTTTAATTGAATTTATCAAATCAGATTCTGGAGATAGCTTTAGGCTATGAGGCTGCATTAGATATGAGGAATAATTTTTTAATATAAAACATCATCATTCATAAAGAGAAGTTGAGTTTATAATCTTTAGGATTCAGATTTAAATTAAATTTTAGAATCTAGCATCAAAAACTATTTAAAATTTTTACTATAAATTTAAGCTTGTTGAGAGTGTAATATATTTTTTATATACAAAAACTAATTTGTTATTAAGAAAAAATCTTAAAAATTTGGCATTGAATATGCCCAATTTATTATCGATATCTCGCCTTTTCCTTGTATTTCCATTAATACTTTTTTTAGAAATTAACAAACCTTTTTATGTCTTTATATTGATTATTATTGGAGGTTTAACTGATTATTTTGACGGGTTAATTGCAAGGAAATTTAATCTTAAAACAAGATTAGGAGCTATCCTTGATCCCTTAAGCGATAAAGTATTCTATTTAATTCCTTTAACCTTCCTTTGTAAAAATAGTTTTATACCCTTCTGGTCTTTGTCATTAATTTTATTTAGAGAATTAATTATTTCTAGCCTAAGGAACTCTACAAAAGACGGTTTACCAGCATCAATGTTAGGAAAATATAAAACATTTTTCTTTTTTATTTCAGTAATTACCTTCTTTACACCATTAAAAATTAGCTTATTGAATAATTTGGCTTTAATTTTTTATTGGTTAGGATTCATCCTGACTTTTTTGACTTTATTAGGCTATTTAAGAATTAAAAAGAATATTATCTGAATTTTCATCAAACTCCTCACTCTTTTTATTATTAAAATCATTCACAAAACTATCCCTTAAACCATTTAATAAATCAAAAGTTGGCACCCATTCTAAATCACGTTTAATCTTAGAGATATCAGTCTGATAATGATTTAATCTAATTGGAAATCCCTTTCTAGATTTAGGATCTAATTTTTGATAATCAAACGTTCTCAAAGAAATCTCATTTTGGTTTAATCCAAGAACATTCGCACAGAAATAAATTAAACCCTTTATTGTAACTCCTTTTTCACCTGAACAGTTGTAAATATTATTTTTGGAATTTTCAAAATTTATGCACTTAATCATTACATCAGTTAGATCAGAAACATGGCCTAGCTGAGTAATTAAAGACCCGTCACCAGGGATTGGTATAGATTTATTAGTAAATAACCTTTCAAAAAACCAATTTTCAATTTTATTATAATTTCCTGGCCCATAAATATAAGTAGGTCTAAAACTTGTAAAAGGAATTTTTTGGTTTTTTAACCAATTTTCCGTCTCAAACTTTCCTTTATGTCTACTATCTGGATCAATTGGATCAACTTCGGATAAGGGGAGTTCACAATTATCCTTATAAACACCTGCAGAGCTGACATATATATATCTCTGGAATGAGTTATCTAAATTTTCTATAAGAAGTTTGGTTTGTTCTAACTCTCGTCCAGAAATATCATAAACAACATCATACTTTTTATTTCTTAGCTTGAGGATATCTTCTGAATTATTTCTATCACCCTTAATTAATTTTGTTTTTTCAGGATTACTTTTATTACCTCTTGTGAAAATTTCAATATCATAATTTTTACTTAATAACTTTTCAACCAAAGACTTGCCAACAAATCTAGTGCCACCCATTACAAGAATTTTCATATTCAAAAAATATTAAACTGAAGCAGTAATCTTAAATAGAATTACATATTGAATAGTACTACTAATAAGTAATTAATGAAAAGGATGATTCTATGGACCTAATACCAGCAATTGATTTAATGAATGGTAAGTGTGTAAGGCTTTTTAAAGGCGACTTTAATAAAAGAAAAGACTTCACCAAAGAGCCTCATGAGCAAGCTAAATTTTGGGAAAGAGAAGGGGCAAAATATATACATATAGTCGATTTGGATGGTGCAAAAACTGGATCCCCAGCAAACGATAAAACAATAAAAAAGATTGCAAAAACAGTTAACATACCTATTCAAATAGGTGGGGGGATAAGGTCTCAAGAAAGGATAGAACAATTATTTTCTTATGGGATTGAGAAAGTTATCATGGGAACCTCTGCAATAGAAAATAAAGAACTAGTTAAAAACTTATCTAATAAATTCCCTGGAAGGATAATTGTTGGGATAGATGCAAAAGATGGAAAAGTTAGCACAAGGGGTTGGCTACAGCAATCTAATATTTTTGCCACAGATCTAGTAAAGGAGTTTTCTTCATTTAAAATTGCTAGTTTTATTGTTACAGATATAAATACAGATGGGACTTTAGAAGGTACAAATGAAGAATTCATAAAAAGCATACTTGAAATTACAGATATTCCAGTAATAGCCTCAGGAGGTGTTGGTTCAATTTCTGATTTATTATCTTTAGTAAAATTTGAAAACTCTGGACTCTTTGGAGTAATTGTGGGTAAAGCTCTATATGAAAATAAATTCACGATAAACGAAGCAAATAATGTATTGTCATCAGAGAGATTAAATGACTTTGATTCAAACAGAAATTACTACGCTTAAAAGAGTATAAAAATTAATTTAAGGCTGGTATTTGCAGTAATTGTTAGTTAATTTTGTATAAGAGATAAGAAATCTAGTCTTGGAATTAATTTCAAAAAAATCAATATTGATTATTGCTCCAAGCTTAATAGCAGAATCTTTATCGCTTAAGTTAACATCACTAGACCAAAATTTAGACATTAGTTTTAATAATGGAACAGGTGATAAAAATCCGGATTTAGTTATATGGAATGTTCTTAATTTCCAATCAGAAGATCTCATAAGGTTAGAATTATTAAAATTAAGAGAAAGATATGATGAGTCAAAGTTTCTTATAATCCTCTCTGGCGAACTTGTTTATGAAACAAATACCTCTCCATCGTTAAATGCTGAAGGTTTTCTTTTAAATCCAAGTGCAGAAAAAGTTCTTGAATCTATTGATACCATTTTTAATGGAGGAAGGGTATTTGATATTGAAAATAATTCCCGAGTTCAATTAAACAAAAATAAGCCTCTCTCTTTTAGTCAAAAAATCCTGACTTCAGGTCTTAAACAAATAGATTCTGAAATTAATTATATATTCAAATATGTCAACTCGGATTCAACACCAGAATTTTATAAATTCATTTTGAAAGGCAGATTAAGAGAACTTATTACTGCAAAATCTTTTCTAATTTTCTTATGGGGTAATTCACTAGAACTTTATACCGAGGCAGTTTACACTGAAAATAAAATTAATCTTGAAAATAAGAACACCGTATTCATCAAAGATAAAAACACTACAGAAATATGGAATTTAATTTTAGATAGATTAAGAGAAAGGTTTTGCTCAACTAACTTACAGGTTGAATTCAATAATTCATCAATAATTCTATCTGGAATAAAAAAAGAATTCATTTCACGACTTATTTGCAAAATGTTAGATGAGTTAGATAATTTAGTAAAAAATATTAGGGAAAACTATAAAGAGAAAGATTTTAAAGATGATTTAAATTCTCTCATAAAGGAACTTAAAGTTAATACAATTTCAAACATCACAGAAAGCTATTTTAGATTAAAAAAAGGAGGTGAATCTATTTCAATAAATGATTTTATTTATAATGAAGTAAGTTGCGATGAGATAGATAGAGAATCACATGAATCAATAATGTTTATTGAGCCAATTATTAAAAATGAAGCTCTTGACTATGATGGAAAATTACTCCCTCTATATGAAACGGAATCATTTTTGATCCTTGAAAATATAATTTCAAATTGGACAATAAGGAACTGTAATTTGTTAGCTTCTGAAATTTTTAATATTTGTTCATCTTGGCCTGAATTAAGGACTGTACTTATAAATCCCGAATTACAATCGACAAGAAATTTTGAAAGATTTAGAAATAATATCAATAACTACAATCGCTGGCATGACAATATTTATATGCCTATCTACTTGTATGAGAGTAAACGAGAATATATTGATATTATCGATAAAAAATTTACCCGATACTTTAAAAATGAAAATAGAGAGAAAGAGTTAGAGAATCTAGAGTGGCTACAAAAACAAGTTACATTGTTAGTTGAGATAAGAGATGCCGTAGCACCGCAGTTAGAAGTTGCTGTAAAATATATCGGTAATCTTTTCGTAACTTTCCTTACTAAGGTCGTTGGCAAAGCTATCGGTTTAGTTGGAAAAGGAATCCTTCAAGGATTAGGAAGATCAAGTTCAAAGTAAGTTTTTAAACTTTAATGAAAATAATTCAATGGATCCTAATAGCATTAATTTTCTTAAGTCCATACAAATCAAATGCCTCTAGAGATTCTGATAGTTACGATGGCAACATCTTTCCTATATACGCAGGTAATGGAGCTATAGTGCCTCCCCAGACAACTCTTCAGGAATCATTAAAAAATAAAAGAGTCGCAGTATTATTTTTTTATCTTGACGATAGCTCAGACAGTAAATCAATGGCTCCTATAATATCTGGTTTAGATTTGATATGGAGAAATAATATAGATATCATTGCTCTAACTACTGATGAATTACAGGACAAAGCAAAATCTGATCTTAGAAGTGAACCTAATTATTATTGGAACGGATTAATTCCAGAAACCATTATTTTAAATAGTGATGGTGAAGTTAAATATGATAAAAATGGAATGATTAATATCGATGAATTAAACAAAGTTATAGGAGAACTAAAAGGAATTGATATAGAAGATACTAAATTTTCTGTAGAAAGTTTTAATGAATACAACAGTATCATTTCTGAAAAAAAAGATAAAAACGAAAATTAATTAAAAAAATGATATTAATAAATATCCTCTTAGTTCTTTTAATTTTTTTAATTCTTTCAGATTTATATATTAAAAACTCTCCCAAATCAAAGTTAAATCTGGTACCCATAAATTACAAAATCAAGAAAAAGGATGGTTTAAAAGAATTAATTATTGATTTGAAAATAACAAATAAAAGTAAAACCAAAGAAACGATGGTATCTAATATAAATTTTGAATTAGATTTTTTTAAAAGTAAAGGTAACGAATATTGCCAAAATTTTAATTATCAAGAAGAAATTTATATATATGAAAATAATAAAATTAAGAATTTAAATAATTACTGGCCAACAACAATTATCAAGTCAAATTCAGAATTATTTATAAGAATCATATATAAATTTAGCAGTAATAATTTTAGAAAAAAAATAAAATATCTATGGTTAAAAGTATATTGGGAGAAATATGGACATTTTGGTATTTCAAATAATAAGGATTGTTTGTTAATAAATTTAGATGGTCAAAAACAAAGGCCGAAAGAAGTTTTTGAAATTCCAATAAATAATAAATTCAAAGCTATTGCTATAAAAACTGATTTACTTGGTTGCTTTGATAATCCAGTAAATACTGTGATTGATTACTGCAAAGGAATTGTAGAAAAAAATGATATTGTAACAATCGGTGAGAGTCCGCTAGCAATCATGCAAAGTAGATATATTTCTCCTCAAAATTTAGAATATAGTTTATTTTCGAAAGCTTTCTGTTATTTTTTTCACCCTACAAGCAGTCTCGCAACAGCTTGCGGCATGCAATTATTAATAAATAGAATCGGAGTCACAAGAATAACATTTGCACTATTTGTTGGATTTCTCTTCAAATTAGTTGGTATTAAAGGCATGTTTTATAGGTTAACTGGTTCAGAATCATCCCTTATTGATGATATAAGCGGTACAGTTACACCTTACGACAAGAGTATAGTCATGGGTCCCCTCAATGCAGATTTATTTTGTAAGGAGGTCTCAAACTATCTAAATATAGATGTTGCAGTTGTCGATGTTAATGATCTTGGCGGTGTGAAAATCTTAGCTAGTTCAAATAAAAAAGTAAATAAAATACTCAAAAGAAACTTAATATCTAATCCAGCTGGCAATGGAGATGAAAAAACCCCTATAGTATTAATAAGAGAAAAAAAGTAAATGAAAAAAGATACCTCTTATTCTTTTCAAGCTAAAAAAGGAATGGAAGTAACTTTTGAAGATCTCCATATAAGGCACATTAATCTTTTAATAGATATTAAAAATAAAGAATTGAATAAGTGGTTTTTAAAGATGGCAATTATAAATACCTTTGATGACTTAAAAATTTTTTTAAATAATCTTAAGAAAAATAAAAATAAATGCATAATTGCTGCATATGGCAACGAAATCATTGGTTATTTGAATATTTTTCCTTTAAACAAAAAAGAGTCTTGCTTAAAAATATCTAAGCCCAAGTTGATTAACAAAAAGTGTTCTTTAACAGATAAACAATTAACTTTAGGATTGATAAAAAAATCTATATCAATAAAAGACATCAAAACCTCAAGTTGGATAATTAACGCTGATATAAATAATGTTGACCTCATATCAACATCAAGAGAATTTGGCTTTCAACCTTTAGGAGAGATAATCCTTTGGGATGGTTCTGATCTAAAAAAATCCAAAATGCAAAATACCAATGCCTATGCCCTAATTAATGAATTCCAAAACATTAATAAACAAAATATATTAAAAATAGTGAATTTCATTAGATCAAATCAATCTCCCTTAATAAGAAATATTTTAGATTTTGATCAAGACGACATTCTTAAAAGAAATAACTCAAAGAGTGGTGCCTTAATATATGAAAATTCAGTTTTATGTACAATTTTAAAAGATATTAATTATCAAAATGAAGAAATTTACACTTTAACTATAAGTAGATATTGGGATAAGAGATTCAATTCTATTTTAAAAGAATTTATAAAAAGATTTTTTGAAAAATCACCTGTTTCATATTTAAAAACTTATAAAGAAAATTCTCAAATAAATCTTTTTCTTGAAGAATGTAATCTCAAAGAAAAAAATCATGAAATAATTCTTATCAGGAACACAATCGTTAAGAATGAAGCCAAACAAGTAAATATAATAAATCAATCTTTGGAATCAATCTTTGAAAAATTAAGTCCACAAGGTAATCCATATCCATCTCCTTTTCCATTAAAAACAAAGTGAAATTTTGCAAACCCAAACCCAAGTCAATTTTGAGTTTAGATATAGGTACCAAAAGAATAGGATTGGCTTATTGTGATCCCCTCTGCATAACATCAAATATACTTCCAGCAGTAAAACGGTTTGAAAACAATCAAGAGATTAAAATCATTAGAAATTATATAAATGAATTTAATTTGACTGGGTTTATTGTGGGTATTCCACTAGATGACCAAGGTCAAATGACCACTCAAGCTGTTGACTGTAAAAATTACGGTCAATTACTTTCAAATAAATTAAAACTTCCATTTTCGTACGTCAACGAACATAGTTCAACTTGGGAATCTTCATATAGATTTAGTATAAAAAAAGATAAATCCGGATTGATTGATAGTTATTCAGCAAAAATAATACTTGAACAATGGATTGAAGAAGGTCCTGAATTAGAAGAAATAGCTGGTAAACGTCAGATAAAATATTAATATTAAAAAGGATAGATAATTTTTAAATGAAAGAAGCCAATTCAAATGATAATTATGATGCACAGACTCTTTTATTAAATGACTCAAATGGAAACGAATTATTCTGTTATCTTGAACAATTAGTAAGTGTTGAAGGCCAAGAGTATGCTTTATTAACCCCAGTTGATACTCCAGTAAGTCTTTTTAAGATAAATGAAAAAGATGAACCTGAACTAATTGAGAAAATAGATAAAAATGAACAAATACTAAAAAATGCTGAAGCGGTTCTTCAAGAACATGATTTAAGACTTATCAGATCAGCAGTTACATTAACAGTATCAGGAGAACTTGAAGAACCAATTTACGATGAATTAGAAGAAGATTACGTAGATGATGATAGTGAGAGTTATGAATTGCTCGTTAACTTTAATCTTTTTGACCAAGAATATGGCTTATATATTCCACTAGATCCTTTTTTTATTGTGGGTAAATTAAAAGACAAAGGTGCCTTATTAGTTGAAGATGATGAGTTCGATAAAATTCAACCTTTAATTGAAACTGAGCTTGAAAAAAGTAGTTCTTAAAATAAATGAGATCTATCCTAAAAGTTAATTGGGATTCAAACTTACCAATATATAATATTTCTCAATCTGAGTTGCAAAAAAAAGGAATTAATTCTTTATTGCTAGACGTGGATGGGACTCTAGTAAATAGAAAATCAAATATGATCCCAAAAGCTGTAAAAAATTGGATCAAAGAATCTAAAAAACTTTTCTCCTTATACTTAATAAGTAATAATCCATCAAAAAAAAGAATCGCAAAAATAGCTAAAGAATTAAATTTAAGATATAAATACAATGCATCAAAACCAAGAAAAAAAGTAACTTTGTCTGCTATCAAAGAAATTGGCATAGAGCCAAAAAATATTGCCATTATTGGCGACAGAATTTTTACGGATATTATTGTTGGGAATCGATGTGATGTGAAAACAATATTAGTTAAGCGATTAAATAGAGATGGCTTGCCTATTAAATTTAATTTAACTTTAACAATAGAAAAATTAATTTCTCATTTTATAAAATGAAAACTTGGGTTATAAAAATTGGTACTAGTATTTTAAGAGGAACAGAGGAAACATCTACAGAAGAAGTTATTGAAAACCTTTCTAGATCCTTTACAAGTTTTCTTTCAAAAGGAAACAAATTAATTTTAGTAACTAGTGGAGCTGTTGGATTAGGATGCCAAAAATTAAATATTAAAACGAGACCAAATGATTTAAGTACCCTGCAAGCTACTGCTGCAGTAGGCCAAGTTAATTTAATGTCCTTATACGATAAAGTATTTGATAAATTAGGTCATAATATTGCTCAAATTTTAATAACTAAAGCTGATTTCAATTCGCGAGAATCCTTTAATAACGCTTCTAGAACTTTAAAAAAATTAATCGATTTGAATGTTATTCCAATAGTTAATGAGAATGATACAGTAGCAAATGAAGAGCTTAAATATGGAGATAATGATACCCTCTCTGCTTTAGTTGCCTTGGCTATAAATGCTAACAAGCTTATTTTATTAACAGATATTGAAAATCTATACTCAAAAGATCCACGTAATAATCAAGATGCGCAACCTATTAAAGAAGTTCATAATAGTGAATTAAAGGAAATTAAAGATAAAAATATTCAAAACTCTAATAATGAATGGGGAACAGGAGGAATTTCTACAAAATTAATTTCTGCAGAAATAGCAACAAAAGGAGGAGTCGAAGTCCAACTAGTTGATGGAACTAATAAAAAAAACTTAATTGAAATTTTTAATGAGAATAAAATTGGAACTTTATTTTATCCAGTAGAAAAACCTATTGGAAACAAAAAAAGTTGGCTTTCACATGCAATTCAAACAGTAGGGAAAATTACTTTAGATGATGGCGCTTCTTTTGCAATTAAAAAGAAAGGCGCCTCACTTTTAGCGGTTGGTGTTAAGAATGTAGAAGGAAACTTTACTATTAATCAGGCAGTTAAAATCGTGAATACAAATGATAAAGAAGTTGCAAAAGGTTTAGTATCAATAAGTAGCGACAAATTAAGAAGTATCTTAAATAATAAAAAAAATAACAACTCCTCGATAATTGTCGTACATAGAGATGTTCTTGCTCTCTCTTAGAAAAAATTAAAACTGAAAAATGCTTTTAAGTGATTTAATTGATCTAATAAAAAAAGGTAATTCAAATTTTATTAGTGCCAATATTTTCGAAGATTTAAATATAGATGATGCTGCCTCATTAGATGCTGCAGTTAAACATCAAATATCTTTTTTAGAAGAAAATAATATCCTTAAAGAAAAATTAGATCAAACTAAAGCATCAGCAATAATAACTACTAAAAACGATGAAATCGTTAGTGTTTTAAAGAAACTCAATATATCAAACATAATCGTTAAAAATCCAAGAATTGCATTTGCAGAAGTATTGGATTGTTTATATAAAACTATCAATTTAAAACCTGGAATTCACGCTTCAGCAGTTATAGATAAAACAGCAATAATTGGATCAGATTGTCATATTGGACCTAATGTTTTTATTGGAGGAAATACTGTAATTGGTACCAATAATTATATTCTTCCTGGATCAGCAATTTTAGGCAATGTTCGAATAGGAAATAATAATATAATTCATCCAAATTGTGTTATTTACGAAAATACCACTCTAAAAAATAATTGTGTAATTAATTCAAACACTGTTATTGGATCAGAGGGATTTGGTTTTATTCCTAAAAATGGCAAATGGACGAAGATGCCTCAAAAAGGTGGTGTGAAAATAATGAGTTTTGTAGAAATTGGAACGAATTGTTGTATTGATAGACCAGCAGTTGGATTTACTTTTATTGATGAGGGAACAAAGTTGGATAATTTAATACAAATAGGTCATGGAGTTAAAATTGGGAAGAATTGTGCATTTGCAGCTCAAGTTGGTATCGCTGGAGGAGCAAATATTGGAGATGGTGTTATTTTGGCAGGGCAAGTGGGAGTCAACAATAGAGTAAAAATTGGTAATAATGTCATAGCGAGTTCAAAATGCGGAATCCATTGTGACATAGACGATGGTAAAGTAATTAGTGGTTTCCCCGCGATGGAAAATAAATCCTGGCTAAGGAGTTCAAGTATTTTTAAAAAATTACCAGAATTAGCAAAAAAACTTAGACAATTAGACAAGCAATAATTTATTGTTCTATTAAACAAAAATTTAAATGAAGAAATATAAGATTGTTTTATTGTCAGGAGACGGAATTGGACCAGAGATCTCGGAAGTTTCAAAAAAAGTTTTAAAAAAGCTTTCAAAAAAACATAATTTTGATATTGAGATTATTGAAAAATTATTTGGAGGGATAGCTTATGAAAAATATGGGACTCCTGCTCCTGATGAGACACTAGATCAATGCAAAAAATGTGATGCTGTGCTTTTAGCATGTGTTGGAGATATTAAATATGATTCTCTTGCAAGAGAGTTAAGGCCAGAAAGTGGGTTACTAAAGTTAAGATCTGCCCTAAACCTTTTCGCAAATTTAAGGCCTGTTAAAATAAGAAAATCTCTATTAGATGCAAGTACATTAAAAAAAGAAATCATTGAGGATGTAGATCTTATCGTTGTAAGAGAATTAATCGGGGGAATTTATTTTGGAAAACCAAGAGGACGTATAACAAATACAAAAATCCCAAAAGCTTTCAATACAATGGTTTATGATTCGGCAGAAATAGAGAGAATAACTGAAATAGCAATAAAAATTGCTAATCAAAGAAATAAAAAAATATGTTCTGTTGACAAATCAAACGTTCTTGAAGTTAGTCAATTATGGAGAGATACAGTTCTAAATATTACTTCAAAAAATAAAAAAATATCTCTAAGCAATATGTACGTTGATAATGCAGCAATGCAATTAGTTAGAGATCCTGGTCAATTTGATGTAATTTTAACTAGTAATTTATTTGGTGATATTTTAAGTGATTTAGCCGCAATGTTAACTGGTTCTATTGGTATGCTTCCATCTGCTTCTCTAAACAATAATGGGCCAGGAGTTTTTGAACCTGTTCATGGTTCGGCTCCTGATATAGCTGGTAAAAACATAGCAAATCCCATTGCAATGCTTTTATCTGCGTCAATGATGTTAAAAATTGGATTAAATGAAGAAGAAGCTGCAGAAAATATAGAAAATGCCATTGATAAAGTTTTATCAAAAGGATTTAGAACAGCAGATTTAGCTAATGGGTATTCCGAAGTATTATCTTGTAGTGAAATCGGAGATAAAATAATAGCTGAAATCTAAAAAAAAATTAATAAATAAAAAATTATTTTTAAGTAAAACATAAAGTTGGCATATGACCTGTCAGAATTACTAGATATTGTTTTTAAAAAATGTCAAAACGTCATCCAGTAGTCGCTGTAACAGGATCTTCAGGAGCAGGAACAAGTACAGTTAAAAGAGCCTTTGAGCATATTTTTGCCAGAGAAGATATTGTTCCTGCAGTTGTAGAAGGTGATAGTTACCACAGATTTGAAAGAATGCCTATGAAAAAAGCTATGGCAGAGGCTCTTTCAAAAGGTGAAAATTTCTCTCACTTTGGTCCAGAGGCTAATCTTTTTGACAAGCTAGAGGAACTTTTTAAAATTTATGGTGAAACTGGAGGAGGAAAGAAAAGATATTATTTACATAGTCTTGAAGAAGCAGAAGAACATAATACAAGACTTGGGACATCCTTAGAACCTGGACAATTTACTCCTTGGGAAGATATTCCTGAAGGAACAGACGTACTTTTTTATGAAGGTTTGCATGGCGGTGTAGAAGGCGATGGATACGATGTAGCATCTTATGCTGATTTACTTGTTGGTGTTGTTCCGATAACAAATTTAGAATGGATTCAAAAAATCCATAGAGATAACGCAGAAAGAGGTTACTCAGCGGAAACCATTGTGGATACTATATTGAGAAGAATGCCTGATTATATAAATCACATTTGCCCACAATTTAGCAAAACCGATATTAATTTCCAAAGAATTCCCACAATTGACACTTCCAATCCTTTCATATGCAGGAATATTCCAACTCCTGATGAGAGCTTTGTGATCATACATTTCAGAAAAGGGGCAAGAGAGAAATGGGGGATTGATTTTCAATACTTGCTTGGAATGATTAACGATTCATTCATGTCAAGCCCAACAAGTATCGTTGTAAATGGAGGGAAAATGGGTTTCGCAATGGAACTAATTCTCACTCCAATAATTCATAAAATGATTGAGGAGAAAAATAAATAATTATTAATTTTAAATTATCAACTCAACTCATTGTATTTTTTTACTTTGAGGATATTTTAATCTAGAGGATCTCAAATTTTTATATAACTTTCTTGATAAAAGTACCTTATTTAGATTTAAATAGAAAAAACAGTAAATGTTGTGTCATTAATCGACTGGTTTGCCGCAAGGCGTAAAGATCAATTTGTTGGGAAAGTATCTCAAGATACTGATGAGGGAGATGGTTTGTGGGTTAAATGTTCAGAATGTTCGCAAGTAGCCTATAGAAAAGACCTAATTTCAAATTTCAATGTTTGTAGTAATTGTGGACACCACAATAGGATTAATAGCGATGAAAGGATAAATATAATTGCAGATAAAAATTCATTCAAAGAGTTTGATATTTCACTAAGTCCTACAGATCCTTTGGGCTTTAAAGATAGAAGGTCATATGCTGATCGAATTAAAGAAAGTCAAGCAGGTACAGGTTTAAGAGATGGAGTCGTAACAGGTATCTGTTCAGTAAATTCAATCCCTTTAGCATTAGCTGTTATGGATTTTAGATTTATGGGAGGATCAATGGGTTCAGTAGTTGGGGAAAAAATTACAAGGATAATTGAGAGAGCAACATTAGAAAATTTTCCAATTCTTATTGTTTGCGCATCAGGAGGAGCAAGAATGCAAGAAGGCATGTTAAGTCTCATGCAAATGGCAAAAATATCTGGAGCACTAAAAAAACATAAAGAAAAAAATCTTCTTTATATGCCCTTATTAACTCATCCAACCACTGGGGGGGTAACAGCAAGCTTTGCAATGTTAGGTGATTTAATTTTGGCGGAACCTAAAGCTCTTATTGGATTTGCTGGAAGAAGGGTTATAGAACAAACATTAAGAGAAAAATTACCCGATAATTTTCAAACCGCTGAATATCTGCTTGAGCATGGTTTTGTTGATGTAATAGTAAAAAGGAAAGATCTCAAGGTTACTCTGACTAAAATTCTAAAAATTCATGGTGTAAAAGAACTTGCAAAGACACGCATATAATATGAGAATTATTTCAAATTTCTTTTATTTTTCTTTAAGCCTTTTATTTTTTATTTTAAATTTTGCTCCATATTCCTATGGGATAGGAAATGTTGACTGGATCCTACTAAAAGAGAATAATGAAGGGAAAGAATGGCTTGATAAAGGCAGTATAAAGCCGCTTCCAAATGGAGAACTAAGTGTCTTAACAAAATTCTTTAAAAATCCAACTAATTCTGATGATGATGGAGAGTTATCACTTTATGTAATGAGAATTAATTGTGATGAAAAAAAGTTCAAAGATACCTCCATAAATGGAATACCTCAATTCAATTCAAAATGGCAAACTTCTAATAATGATGAACTAATAGATGTAGTTATTGAAAATAGCTGTTCAGAGTCTATAAATAGATAAGAATGAACATTAAAAATAAAAAATTAAAAATAGCAATCGCTGGCCTAGGGTTTGGGAAAAAAGTTCATTTAGAGGCATTAAAAGAATCTGATTTCTTAACTCCTGTAGCTATTTATCATTATGAGAAAAATCAAAAATCAATTTTAGAAGAAGAAACTGGATTAAAGTTTTTTCATAATTGGGAAGACTTAGTTAAATCACCAGAAATTGATGGAATTATTATTGCTACCCCTCCTGAATCAAGATTTAAATTAGCAAAACAAGCTCTTGAGAATAATAAAAACTTGCTATTAGAAAAACCGGTTTCAATATCGTCCTCTGAAATAGAAGAGCTTCAGAGAATATCTTTGATTAATAACTTAAGCGTATGTATTGATTTCGAATATAGAGCAGTACCTCTTTTTCTTCAGACAAAAAAACTTATTGATGAAGATATTTTAGGAGAAATATATTTAGTCAAATTAGATTGGTTAATGGGGAGCAGATCCGATCCCAAAAGACCTTGGAATTGGTATTCTCTGGAAGAAAAAGGTGGAGGAGTTATTGGCGCTTTAGGCACTCATGCATTCGACATCTTGAATTGGTTTTTTGGAGAATCAATAAATGTATCTGGTAAGTTAGCAACATCAATCAAAAAAAGACCTCTACCTAATTCATCTGATTTAAATGATGTTACTAGCGAGGATGTTTGTCTGGCTAATATAGAAATATCAAACTACAGCTCCAATTTTATTCCATGTCAGGTATCTTTATCATCGATTTCTAAAAACGGTAGAGGATTTAGTTTAGAAATATATGGAAGCGAAGGTTCACTTATTCTTAAAAGCGAGAACCAAAAAGATTATGTCCATGGGTTTAATTTGAAATATTCAAACAACGAAAATAAAATACAAAATTTAACTGCAGATTCAACTTTTAATTTTGAAAAAACATGGACTGATGGGAGAATAGCTCCAGTTTTGAGAATTCAAAATTTATGGGCGGAGAGTATAATTAACAAAACACCTGTAATCCCAGGATTATGCGAAGGACTTGCTAGTCATAAAGTTTGCGAAGCCATAAGAGAATCTTCAAAAAGCGGATTAAGGATCAAAATTTAAGGCTATACATTTATAAGTAGCAATTGTCACCTGATAAAGTATTGGATTGATTTTATTTTTTTTTCATATTCTGGAAAAATCAATTGAACTGATTTATTTAAGAATGGCTTTAAATTATTACAAAAATGAGCTTAAAGAAAATGCTCAATTATTAGCTTCTAAAGGAAAAGGGATTTTAGCGGTAGATGAATCCACTAAAACAGTAGGAAAAAGACTCGCTGGAATTGGAGTTGAGAATACTGAAGAAAATAGGAAGGCATATAGAGGAATGCTTTTTACGACAGAAAGTCTTGGTAAATATATAAGTGGAGCAATCCTATTTGAAGAAACTCTTTATCAGAATCATCAAGATGGTGAGTCAATGGTTAAGAAACTAAATGATTTAGGTATTATTCCAGGTATAAAGGTAGATAAAGGTCTAAATCCACTTCTTGGAGGAGGGGATGTAGAAACTTTTTGCTCTGGCCTAGATGGGTTAGTTGAAAGAGCCGCAAAATATTATGAACAAGGCGCAAGATTTGCAAAGTGGAGAGCAGTTCTGCAAATTACAAATGATGGTTGCCCTTCAAAACTATCAATTCAAGAGAATGCTTGGGGATTAGCAAGGTATGCAAGATCAGTTCAAGAATCTGGTTTGGTACCAATTATTGAACCTGAAATCTTAATGGACGGCGATCATACTATTGAAAAAACTGCTGAAGTCCAAGAAGAGGTCATAAAGCAGGTTTATATTGCCTGTCAAGCAAATGGAGTTTTTCTAGAAGGGACTCTATTAAAACCCTCTATGACAGTAAATGGAGCAGATTGTCCAACAAAGGCTGATCCTATGAAAGTTGCTGAAATGACGATCAGAACTATGGAAAGATGCGTTCCTGCATCTGTTCCTGGAATAGTTTTCTTATCAGGAGGGTTAAGCGAAGAAGCTGCTTCTGTTTATTTAAATAATATGAATACTCTTTACAGGAAAGCTTTATGGAATGTTTCATTCTCCTATGGAAGAGCATTACAGCATTCATGCTTAAAGGCATGGAAAGGAAGTGACGTTGAAGGAGGTCAAAAAGCATTAATAGAACGAGCTCAAGCAAACTCTGAAGCTTCAAAAGGTGCCTACGTAGCAGGATCTCAACCTTCATCTGATGAGCAATTGTTTGTAGCTGGTTACACTTACTAACTAAAAAAACTTCTAAAAATATACTCTGGGTCATAAAATTAGTTTCTTTAATTTAGTATTTTGTATATCTAATGACGTGACATTTGATACCTATTTATACTAAACTCGCGGAAACATATGCTTTATGTAGCATTTAACTTATTTTAATTATGGCCCTCGTTCCACTAAGACTACTTTTAGATCACGCTGCTGAGAATGGTTATGGCATTCCAGCTTTCAATGTTAATAACCTTGAGCAAGTTCAAGCAATCATGGAAGCAGCATATGAAACAGATAGTCCTGTAATCCTCCAAGCTTCAAGAGGGGCAAGAAATTATGCAGGAGAAATTTTCCTACGTCATCTAATACTTGCCGCTACAGAAACATATCCTAATATTCCAGTGGTTATGCACCAAGATCATGGTAATGAGCCGTCAACATGCTATTCAGCAGCAATAAATGGTTTCACATCAGTAATGATGGATGGTTCTCTTGAGGCAGATGCAAAAACGCCCGCTAGTTACGAATATAATGTTGCAGTTACCAAAAAAGTAGTAGATTTTGCTCATTCAGTTGGAGTTAGTGTAGAAGGAGAGTTGGGTTGCTTGGGTTCTTTAGAAACAGGAAAAGGTGAGGCAGAAGATGGTCATGGATTTGAAGGTGAACTTTCTACAGACATGCTTTTGACTGATCCTGAAGAAGCGGCAGATTTTGTTGCTAAAACAAAAGTTGATGCATTAGCAATTGCTATAGGTACAAGTCATGGTGCATATAAATTCACTAGAAAGCCCACAGGAGAAGTTCTTGCAATAAGCAGAATTGCTGAAATCCATAAAGCACTTCCAAATACGCATCTTGTCATGCATGGATCTAGTTCAGTGCCTCAGGAATGGTTAGACATTATAAACAAATATGGTGGTGAAATTCCTCAAACATATGGTGTTCCTGTTGAAGAGATTCAAGAAGGGATAAGAAATGGAGTTAGGAAAGTAAACATTGATACAGATAACAGACTTGCTTTTACTGCCGCCGTAAGAGAGGCAGCATTTGCTGACAAGGCAAACTTTGACCCAAGACACTTCAACAAACCTGCTAGAAAATACATGAAACAAGTTTGTCTTGACAGATACAAGCAATTCTGGTGCGAAGGTCAAGCAAGTAAGATCAAGCAAAACAGCACTAATTACTTTGCTGATCTTTACGCTAAGGGTGATTTAGATCCAAAAGTAAAAGCTACTGTTTAATTAATAACTGAATTAAACAAAAAAAAAGACCTCTAAAGTTGGAGGTCTTTTTTTATTTCAATATTAATGATTTTAATGTAAAGAGACCATCAGTTCCACCAATTGTCTCGTCACATGCTCGCTCTGGATGAGGCATTAAACCTAGAACATTTCCCTTTTCATTAGTTATACCTGCGATATCGAATGAGGACCCATTAGGATTTTTTTTATATCTCAAAGCAATCAATTCATTATCTACAAGTTTTTTAAAAGTATCAGAATCACAATGATATCTTCCTTCCCCATGCGCTATTGGCAACTTAATAGTTTGTTTTTTATCTCCATTATGAAACCAACCTCCTTTTGAAGAAACAATATCCAGTTCAACGTCATCACAGATGAAATTAAGTTTTTTATTTGAGGTAAGGGCACCAGGCAAAAAGCCTGATTCTGTCAAAATTTGAAAACCATTACAAATTCCTAAAACTCTTTTCCCACTTTTAACAAACTCATCCAAGGCATTTATTAATGGAGAGAATCTCGCAATTGCTCCGCATCTTAAATAATCACCATAGCTAAATCCTCCTGGTAAAACTATTGCATCTACATCACCTAAATCTGAAGACTCATGCCACAAGTATTTTGTTCTTATGCCTAGACAACCTTCCAAAGCCCATGAAACATCACGATCACAATTAGAACCAGGGAAGACAACAATGCCTACAGTAAAATTTTCCATCTTATAATTTTTCTAGTGAATATTCATAATCTTCAATTACAGTATTTGCGAATAACCTATCACACAATAAATCAATTTTTTCTCTTACTTCCTTTTCACCATTACCTACTATTTTCACCTCAATCATTTTTCCTATACGTAATGATTTTATACCCTCGGCTCCAAGTTTTATAGAAGCAGATTTAGTAGCTTCCCCTGCTGGATCTAAAACTGAGGGTCTTAGTCTTACAAAAACTTTTACAGCAAATTGGTCCAATTAAATATTAATTTCTACTAGAAGATTAGTTTAAATTTTAATAAAAAGTACTATTGATTAATAAACAAATATTTTTTTTACCTTAAGGATCTCTGAGTTATTAAATGTTTATGTAGCCTTTACCAAAGCAAACTAAGCAAGTTCTTCTTGAATTTTCTTGTGTTTTGAAATTTCCTGCCCCTCCACATTTTGAACATTTTATTTTATCAATTGAAGTAACGTCGTCAGGGATTAATTGTTTTAAAGCAATTTTTGAATTTTCCATCTTGGGTTGTCTACTGTAGTAAGTATCCCGGCAGCTAACTATAAAGTCAAATTGCTATTTTTGGGTCACTTAAAATCTTAAATTTCTCTTTAATTTTTCTATTGAAAGTTTTTATAGATTTTTCATCAAAGGAAATTATTACTAATTCAAGTCCAGCAT
Source organism: Prochlorococcus sp. AG-347-K17 (assembly GCA_003281385.1). Classification (GTDB taxonomy): domain Bacteria; phylum Cyanobacteriota; class Cyanobacteriia; order PCC-6307; family Cyanobiaceae; genus Prochlorococcus_A. The sequence continues at coordinate 164,237 of QCCE01000002.1, read as the reverse complement.
TATCATTTGGTCTCCAACAATTGTTTGGAGCTTCTTCAAACCAAGTATTAATTTTCTTTCCAACAATTTGTATTTGTAAAGGCAATGATTTGTTTGGTATCCAAATACGTCCTTTAATTCGAAGAATGTTTAATTCATCCAAGATTTTTGACATCTCCTTTTCAAACTCGTTTTTTTCAAGGAAATAATTTAATTTAAATGAATCTGATACAAGCTCAACATGATTATGGTCATGTTCTTCCGTTAAAAATTCTTTGTAAGTCTCTTTTTTAAAATCAAAGTCAAATAGATAATTTAAATCAATTTTGCCATTCTTTGATTTAAGGACTGGTGTAGATGAATTTAGTCTTCCTTGAATTTTATTTTTTACAACGTCAAACTGATCGTCATTTAAGATATCTGATCTAGAAACTAAAACTATATCAGAAACTTCTAGTTGCTCCTCAAAAAGTTCATCTATAGTTGCGTTATGATCGATTTTATCTGTTTCATTATATTGTTTTGTTATTTTATTTAAATCATTAATTGGTGAACCATTAAGCATTGATTCTCCATTAACGATACCAACAACAACATCAAGGTAGATGGATGACCTAATCTCAGGCCAGTTAAGTGCATGAATTAAGGGAATTGGTAGTGCCAAGCCACTTGTTTCGATGATTATTGATTCGATAGAAGGATTAAATTCTAAGAGAGCTTTTATTGATGGAACAAAATCATCTTGAACAGTACAGCATAAACATCCATTGTTTAATTCAATTAAGCAGTCGTCTTCAGATTCATCACATTTATCACAACTTTTAATCAAATCGCCGTCAATTCCAACATCACCAAATTCATTAATTATTAGACCAAATTTTTTATTACTCTCTTTTAACAGATATCTTAGAAAAGTTGTTTTACCTGAACCAAGAAATCCCGAAACAACTATAACTGGTATTTTATTTTTCATCCTTAATGATTAACAACCCAGACTATATTCTGTACTTTCTCCTGTAGAACTATTTGTGCCATTAGCAATCGCACATAATTGTTTTTGTTGTGTACGACTAAGAACAGCATCAGTAAAATCTGCACCATCTATTTTCGCACCTTCAAAATTACTCTCCATTAATAAAGCATTAGTAAAATTAACATCTGAAAGATCAGCATTTGTAAAGTCTGTTGCATAAGCTAATGCATCTCTTAAATTTGCTCCAGTAAACTTTGAGTTTTGCAATTTACTATTATTGAACACCGCCCCTTCTAAATTACTTTCACTGAAATTAAACCCATTCAAATCAAACTTAACGTATTCGTTACCGCTTAAGTCTTGACCATGCATATCTGGCTCTAAATTAAGGTCTTGCTGGTTTCTAATCTCAGGAGGTCTTTTAGCCCATGCAGAATTTACAGAATTAAAAAATAAAATCCCAATGAATAACAAAGTAATTAATGCATTTTTTAGTGAGGGGAAAACAATTGATTTAATCATAATAAGACTGTATTTTAGAACTTAAGTATTTAAAGTTTGTAAGAGTATTTTAAAGGAAAATATATGGCAATGTCACTAAAGGTTATTGTTCCTCCTCATCCATTAATAAAACATTGGCTCTCAATATTACGAGAAAAAAATACTCCAAATATTTTGTACTCAACCGGATATGAGCAATTAGGGAAATGGCTTACATATGAAGCATTACGCAATTGGCTGCCATATAAAAAAGAAATAGTAAATACTGATAATGGAGACGCAGATGGATTCTTTATTAATAATGATTATCCAATAAAAGTGCTCGCAATGTTGCCCGAAGGGTTATCTCTTTGGCTTGGATCTAAAGAAGTAATTCCTAATTCAACCCTCTCATTAGGAGAACTTCCTAAAACTATCGAATCAAATGAAGGAGTTATATTTTATTCAGAACAAATAACGACAAAATCAGCAACATTAGAAACTTTAATTAAATTAAAGGAATTAGGTGTTGATTCAAATAGGATTCTTTTAATAACTGCTATTTGCTCAAATAAAGGGTTAAATGAAATTGCGAAATTACTCCCTAATCAGGTAATTTACACTTCTTGCATAGATGAGGAAGACGAAAAAACACAATTATTAGTACCGGGCATTGGGAATCCTCTATCGCGTTTAAGTACTATATTTCAAGATAAGAACTAATATAGAATATAGGAGTAAATATTTTACCAATGTCTGAATACAGAGATTCGTCTTCAAATAATCTTTTATCATTAATAAGCGGTGCTTTTATTGGAGCAGCAGGTCTAGCTTGGTGGTTAATATCCGAAGCAGACAAAAGAAAGGAGGAAAAAAAACAAAAAGCAATGATGTATTCCTCCAGAATTCAAGACGGTTCAGAAGCAATTGATGCAAATGAAAATATAAATGAAGTTGAAGGAGAGAATCTGGAGAAGAAAGTTGAGCAACTTAATTCTGCAATTGCTGATGTGAGGAAGCAACTTGAAGAGTTGGGGCAATAGAATAAAACAGGTTCTCAAATAATATGAATAAACTCAGATCATCTGCAATTACCCAAGGTGTGCAAAGATCCCCTAACAGGTCGATGTTAAGAGCTGTTGGATTTAATGATGAAGATTTTAATAAACCTATTATTGGAGTTGCAAATGGATACAGCACTATAACACCATGCAATATGGGTTTAAATAAATTAGCTCTAAAAGCTGAAGAGTCAATAAAAAGATCAGGTGGGATGCCTCAGATGTTCGGGACCATAACAGTAAGTGATGGCATTTCTATGGGGACTGAGGGCATGAAATATTCCCTAGTTTCAAGAGAAGTTATTGCTGATTCAATTGAAACAGCATGCAATGCTCAGAGTATGGATGGAGTACTTGCTATTGGTGGATGTGATAAGAATATGCCGGGTGCCATGATTGCGATTGCAAGAATGAATATCCCCTCAATTTTCATTTATGGAGGGACAATAAAACCTGGGAAATTACATGGAGAAGATCTTACTGTTGTTAGTGCATTTGAAGCTGTTGGACAATTAACATCAGGCAAAATTAATGAAGAGAGGTTAATCCAAGTTGAGAAAAATTGTATTCCTGGTGCTGGTAGCTGCGGAGGAATGTTTACAGCAAATACAATGTCTGCGGTTATTGAAGTATTAGGGTTAAGTCTTCCTCACAGTTCCACTATGGCTGCCGAAGATCTAGAAAAAGAACTTAGTGCAGATAAAAGTGCTGAGATATTAGTCTCTGCAATTGAAAAAGATATAAGACCTCTAGACCTAATGACTAAGAAAGCATTTGAAAATGCAATATCAGTAATTATGGCAATTGGCGGATCAACAAATGCGGTATTACACATCTTAGCTATTGCAAATACTGCAGGGATAGATATCAACATTAATGATTTTGAGAGAATCAGACAAAAAGTTCCCGTTATTTGTGACCTTAAACCGAGTGGTAAATATGTGACGGTGGATCTTCATAAGGCAGGTGGGATTCCACAAGTAATGAAAATACTTTTGAATGCAGGATTAATTCATGGCGATTGCAAAAACATTGAAGGCAAAACTATCTCAGAATATTTACAGAATATTCCAGATAAGCCTCCAACAAATCAAAATGTCATAAGAGACATTGATGACCCTCTTTATAAAAAAGGACATCTAGCGATATTAAAAGGTAACTTAGCGAGGGAAGGTTCTGTAGCCAAAATTAGCGGAGTAAAAAACCCTGTATTAACTGGTCCCGCAAAAATTTTTGAAAGTGAAGAAGATTGTTTAAAATCAATATTAAATAATGATATCAAAGCTGGTGATGTTGTTGTTATTAGAAACGAAGGTCCTGTAGGAGGTCCAGGCATGAGAGAAATGTTAGCTCCAACATCTGCGATTGTCGGTCAAGGGCTAGGAGAGAAGGTAGCTTTAATTACCGATGGAAGATTTAGCGGGGGTACATATGGTCTTGTTGTGGGTCACATAGCTCCAGAGGCTGCTGTAGGAGGAAATATTGCTCTAATAAAACAAGGTGATTTAATTACAGTAGATGCTGTAAAACAACTAATTGAAGTTGATTTATCTGACGAAGAATTAGAAAAAAGAAAAAAAGATTGGGTAAAACCTATTCAAAAATATAAAAGAGGAATTCTTTCAAAATATTCGAGAATCGTAAGCACATCAAGTTTAGGGGCTGTTACTGATTTATAAATCAGCTCAAATTTTATTTTCTTAATCAATAAAACTTTTTATCCTATTTGCTAAATTTTCCAATCTGGCGCTGTATTTTGGTGAGTTGCATTTTTTCCCATTATTGCTATCCATCCATAATGTTTTAACTCCACACCATAATATTGGTTCATCAGGGAAGTTAAGCTTAGAGATCACTAAAACCAACTCTTTATTTGATTTAAAAAGTTCTAATTCAAGATCATAAATTTCTAATCTTTTACCTTCTTTATCACGACATAAGATATTAACTGTTAAATCAATATCTTCATCTTCGAATTCGTATTCACCATTTATTTTTACCACAGAATGAATAAAAGGTTTATTTGTTAAATCTGCTGACTTAGCGATTAAGCTCTCTATATTTTTAGGTGGATTTTCAAAAAACACTTATTGATTTAATTAAAACTTTTATGGAACCCTGTCTAAACTCATTATTAAGTAATCCATCATCACCGAACTTAGAGTGTAGTAGTTGCAATCTTTTAATTTTAGATGGCTTGAATTTAAATGGAAAACGTACTTTATTAGCTCTTACTGAAGGTTTTAACTCACTAAAAGGAATTTGAACATTTGTTGTCCCGAATTTTTTTGTTGGGAATGATTTAATCCATCTAAGTCCACCCGGAATAAATTCGGTTAGTCCTAGTAGATGATCTTCACAAGCGACAGCAAATTTAAAAGTTCTTCCTTGTCCATCAATATTTAATTCAAAGGATGAATACTCAGATACATTTAAAGAAGGTTTATATATAGACGATCTACAACTAACAAATCCTCCTGCTTTCTCGACAATATTACCCTTTAATATCAAACCCGAATTTGAAATTTCACAAAAAGCTGAACTTGATCCGCCCATAACAGTATCATTTAATGTTTTCCAACCATCGAAATCCTTTTTCTGAAATAAAAATTTTTTCTTACTCATTAAATAATTTAAATTATTATTAGACTTTAACTAAATTTCTAATTCTTTTGCTGATTCCTGATCACAAAATATTGAAATTTGATTAAAAGATTTTATTAATTTTGATGGTGTTCTATCTGGTTGCTCTTTTTCATCTAATAACCTCTCAAGAGCAATTCTTTTAGAAGCCCCACTAACTAAAAATACTACCTTTGAAGAAGCTGAAAGAATCTTGGGAGTTAATGAAATTCTTTTTAAACCTTTACCTTCATTAAAAATAACATTATCATCTACATAATTATTTTTTTGATAAGGGAATAGTGAGGCTGTATGACCATCGTCTCCAAGACCTAATAATGTTAAATCAAAAGTTGGAGGGTTTGATCCGCATTTTTCAAATAATTTAGAAATAAATTGATTTTTTATAGCTTCATCATCAGCATTTAAATCATTGAAAATTTCATAAAAAAAAGCTTTAGATCCAAAATTAGTTAACAATGAATTCTTCAACATTAACGAGTTACTCAATTCTGAATTTGGATCAACACATCTTTCATCTCCTAAAAAGACATCAACCATATCCCATCTAAGATCACTTTTTGATAAGAGCTTATAGACAGGTTTAGGAGTTGAACCTCCACTTACACAAAATTTGAACCTGTCTTTCTTTTTTAAGGTATGAATAATGTGACTTTTAATAAACTTAAAAACCGCTGTAGATAGCTCTAACTTGTCTTTGTAAATATTAAGTGTATATCCATTTTTAACCTTTTCAATCATTTCATCCATTCAGTGTGAAAACTACCTTCCTTATCAATTCTTTCATATGTATGAGAGCCAAAACAGTCTCTCATTGCCTGAACAAGGTTTTGAGGAAGTCTATTGGTTCTATAACTATTCAAATAATCTAAGGTACTGGATAGACATGGGACTGGTATACCAGCTTTTGTGGATAAAGAAACAACTTTAGCTAAGTTATCCAATCTTGTCGCAATTTCAATATTGAACCAATCATCAAAAATTAAATTTTTTAGATTAGGATCTTTGTTATAGGCATCTTGAATTTTACTTAATAATTTTGATCTAATTATGCAACCACCTTTCCATATTTGAGCAATTGACGGCATATTCAATCCATAGTTATATACTGCAGATGCTTCTCTTAAAATGTCCATACCTTGGGCATAGCTAGCTATTGTAGCAAGGACTACAGCATCAAATAAAGGTTTCATTCCATCTGATATATTACCTAAATCAAAATCCTCTATCTCTTTAGATGGAATAGTTTTTTCAATCACACTACGTTGCTCTTTTAAAGAACTCATTACTCTTGCATTTAAAGAGGCATAAATAGTTGGGACTGATACCCCCAGTTCTAGAGCACTTACAACAGTCCATAACCCTGTACCTTTCTGGCCAGCTTTATCTAATATTTTTTCCACGACATCATCTCCAGTTTTCTCATCTTTTGTATTTAGACAAATCTCTGTTATCTCAACAAGATAAGAAGCTAATTCATCAGTATTATTCCAAATACCAAATACCTCTGACATTTGCTGACCGTTCATACCTTTGACTCTCTTCATAAGGTCATAAGCTTCTGCAAGTATTTGTTCAATTCCATATTCAATTCCGTTATGAACAGTTTTCACAAAATGCCCTGAACCTCCTGGTCCAACATATGCAACACATGGTCCGTCTTCAACTTTGGCAGCCATTTTTGTTAATAAGCTTTCTATTGCATCATATGAAGCCTTAGTACCACCGGGCATCATACTTGGACCCTCTAAAGCTCCTTTGGCCCCTCCAGAGACTCCCATTCCAATGTATCCAAAACTTTTACTTTCAAGAGTATTCACCCTTCTTTCTGTATCTTTAAATTGAGAGTTGCCGCCATCAATTAATAAATCGCCTTCCTCGAGATATCCAGAGATATTATCAATGACAGCATCTGTTGCGGGCCCAGCTTTTACCATCATTAAAATTCTTCTAGGTCTCTCCAGCTTGTTAACAAATTCTTGAAGAGTTTCAGCTCCTTCTATATTCTTCCCAAGGCCACGACCTTGTAAAAATTCTTCGGTTTTTGAGTAAGTCCTATTAAAAACTACACTAGAAAATCCATTTCTCTCTGCGTTAAGAACTAAATTTTCGCCCATAACACCAAGACCTATTAAACCAAAATGTGCCTTGGACATAAAAAATTAAAAACTCAATAAATACAGTGTGCCTGCAACTCAACAAAATTGCTCAAAAAAAATACTTATGTCAGCGAAAAATGATGGAAAAGATTTAAATAACAGTTCCGTTTGCAATCGTTGCATTTTTAACTACTACAACAATTCCATTTCTGATATAAAAACCTAATTCTGGCTTATCTGCTTCTTCTACTCGATCTTTATTAATGATAACGACATTATCGCCAATTCTTGTATTCTTATCAAGAATTGCTCTTTTTACAGTAGTCCCTTCACCTACTCCAAGAGGCGTTCCGCCCCCTTTTCTTAATTCAATCCTCTCTTCAGGGGATTCAAAGAAATCGGCTCCCATAACAAGAGTATCCTCAAGAACGGAGTCACTTTCAATCCTGCTTCTTACGCCTAAAACACAATGTAAAATGCTGCATGACTTCAAGATTGTACCTTCACAAACAATTGAATCAGTAATTTGAGCATCTACAAGTTTAGAAGGGGGTAAAAATCTAGGTCTAGTATAAATTGGAAATTTCTCATCATAAAAACTAAATGGAGGTTTTGGTTGCTCAGTCAATGCAAGGTTTGACTCAAAGAATGCCCCAATTGTGCCGATATCTTCCCAATAATCATCGAATACATAACTTTTAAGAGTATCGCCTCTATTGAGGGCTTCTGGAATTATATCCTTACCAAAATCCGTATAATTAGGAAATTTATTTAGAAGATCGAAGAGAGTATTTCTGCTAAAAACGTAAATCCCCATAGAGGCTAGATATGGTTTTTCGGCAGCTGACTCTTTACTTAATCCAAATTTTGAAGTATCTACTGCCATAGCCTTCAACTTCTCTCCAGTAGGCTTTTCACTAAATTCTTTTATATTTCCTACATCATCGGTTCTCATTAGGCCAAAACCTTCTGCTTGAGCTTCATCAACAGGCAAAGCTGCAACAGTTAAATCAGCACCATTATCTCTATGATGTTGAACAAATAAACTGTAGTCCATTCTGTACAATTGATCACCTGACAATATTAAATATTCATCAACATCCCATTCTTGAAATAACCATTGGTATTTTCTAACAGCATCAGCAGTACCTTCAAACCACTTCGGACTATCAGGAGTCTGTTGTGCAGCTAAAACCTCCACAAATCCTTGGCCAAAAGGCCCATTTAAATTATAGGTTCTTCCTATATGTCTATTTAAAGATGCACTATTGAACTGGGTCAATACGTACATTTTTTCAATGCCTGAATTTATACAATTACTAATCGGAATATCTATCAAACGATACTTACCTGCCAATGGCACAGCAGGTTTAGCCCTCATTTTTGTTAGAGGGTAAAGTCTAGAACCTTTTCCTCCTCCGAGGATTATGGCCAACACACGCTTCATTCAATCTAATCGAGGTAGATATACAACTATTTAAAGTACCTGATTATGGGCATATTTAGAAATACAAATGGTCAGTTTACAAAGGTATTTCGATAAATCACTGGAAAAACTTAATATAAATCGAAAAAAGTTAGTTATTTTTATCCTCTTCTACCAAAGAAAACAATTTTTCAACGATTTTCAAAGAAACTTGTCTTTCTTCTCTTGATTGAGGACTTCTCAACTTGGTGACCGGCGTATGAAGTATTTTATTAATTATTCCTTTAGTAAGAGCTTCCACAACTTTTCTTTCTCTAGCCGAAAAATCTGGTCCCATTCTGCTAAGTGCTTTTTGCAATTCCTCTTTTCTAATTAACTCCAAATCTGATCTAAGTTTATTAATTACTGGAACGGCTTCTAAACTTGCCCACCATTCTAGAAAAATGATCCTTTCTTCTTCAACTAAAGATTCCGCTTCCTTTGCTATTTTCTGTCTAAATTCTTGATTTCTTGAAACGACCTCTTGTAAGTCATCAACATCAAATGATTTAACAAATTCATGTTGTTTGACATCATTAGATATATTTCTCGGCACACCAATATCAATAAATTTAAGTCTATTACTCAAATTTATTTTTTCAATTTTTGTGAGGTCAATAATTGGCTCTTCAGAAGCAGTACTGGTGAAAACAAGCGAAGATAATGATATATTTTCTTCTAATTCGTTTAAACCTTTACAAATAATCTCTAAATCAGGGAAGTCTTGAGCAAGATTTAATGCTCTATCAATATTTCTATTTAAAAGGATAAGTTTATGACATCCTTTTGATTTTAAATGAGTTATTAAAAGCCTACTCATTCGTCCGGCGCCAACAACAAGAACGTTCTCTGATTCCAAACTTACAAGAGTGTCAAAACCCTTTTCTTGTCCAATTTTTAATTGAGCTAGTTCTACCGCTGCTGAACTGATTGACACAGCTCCAGTTCCTAAATTTGTTTCGGATCTAACTTTTTTACCAGTACTAACTGATTGAGTTAATAATCTATTAAGAATTGGCCCTGTAGATTGATTCTCTTGACCTAATCTCATCATTTTTTTTACCTGCGAAAGGATTTGTCCTTCCCCTAAAACGAGGCTATCGAGTCCTGCCGAGACTTTCATCAAATGCAAAACTGCTTCTTCCTGTCTAAAGCAAAAAAGATGTGGATTTAAATCTTCAAAAATAATTCCAGAATATTCTGATATGAATTCTTTAATAGATGAAATTCCAGTATTTTTATCCTTTACTAGCGCATATATTTCCAACCTATTACAAGTACTTAAAATTGACACCTCTAATACATCGGAGAAAGCTTTTAATGCTTTCAATGACTCTGTTATGGATTGGTCAGGAATACTTAACTTCTCACGCACTTCGACAGGTGCCGTGCGATGACTCAGTCCGACGACAACAATATGCATAAAATCAAAAGTGAATTTTTAAAGGCTGATACTCTTAGCACCATCTTTTATATGGACAGTATTTGTGAACCTTGCAGTACTATCTAATGTACTAATAACTAGACTACTTGTTCTAACACAATCCCTTTCAAATTTAACTCCGTCAAATAATAATCCATCTGTTATTCCACTTCCAGCGAAAACAACATTTTCTCCCGATGCCAATTCATTTGCTTCATAGATTTTATCTATATCTATTATGCCCATTTCATTAAGACGTTTTATATTTCCTTCTTTTGTGTAATCAGCCCATTCAGAAGTTTGAGCGATTGCCGGATCATAAACTAGTTGTCCTTGAAAGTGTCCGCCGAGAGCTCTCATTGCAGCAGCTGAAATAACACCCTCTGGAGCTGCACCTATACCCATCAAGCAATGTGTTCCAGTTCCTGCAAAACCGCATGCAATTGCAGCTTGAACATCACCATCAGAAATTGGTTGTACTTTTGCACCGCATCCTCGAATCTCTTTAATTAAATCTTTATGTCTTGTTCTATCCATTACAACTACAGTAAGTTCATTAATAGAAAGGCCCAAGCAATCACTTAGTATCTTCAAGTTTTCAGTAGCTGAATTTCTAATATCAACTTTACCTTTGGCCGCAGGAGGCGCTGCTAATTTGTTCATGTAAAAATCAGGAGCATTGAAAAGACCACCCGTATCAGAGGCAGCTAAAACCGCCATAGAACCTCTTTGATTATTCGCACAAAGATTAGTTCCTTCACAAGGATCTACTGCAAAGTCAACCCCTGGGCCACTTCCACTACCAACCTCTTCACCTATATAAAGCATGGGTGCTTCATCTCTTTCACCTTCTCCAATAACAATTTTCCCTTTCATTTCAATTTTGCCCATTCGCAATCTCATTGCTTCGACAGCTGCAGCATCAGCTTCATCTTTTTGACCAAGTCCTGTTAGTTTTGCTGAGGCAATAGCTGCTTGCTCGACAACTTCGAGAATTTCTTGAATTAAAGTTTGATTCACAATTAAATTTTGGGGATTTTCTAAAAGGTTTTGAGTATGATCTCATATAAAATGCAATTTTTTATGAGAATTATTATGCTAGTAAGCTTTTTTTAACTCTTTACAGGTGTTACTTTATCAGGCCGTGACTTGAAATTAGGAATAAATAACTAAATATAGTATCTTTATTAAATATTTTAAAAATTAAATGACTGAGTCAAATCAAGCAAATTTAACTGGTGCAAATAGACCAATTCAAATAATTCCTTCAGTTTTGCCAGCAGATTGGGCAAATATGGGAGCATGTGTGAGAGAGCTCGAGGAAGCTGGGGTAGATAGAATTCAATTTGATGTAATGGATGGAAATTTTGTACCAAATCTTACATTTGGTCCTGAAATGATTGCTGCATGCAGGAAATATTGCAATGTCCCTTTTGAAACTCAATTAATGGTAAGCCAGTACAACTGTGAAACAATGCTTGAATCTTATGTAAACGCTACAAAAGGGGCAAATGGTGAACCAGGAATAGTCATAGCTCATGCCGAAGCAAATATTCATTTGCATAGAGTTCTTGGAAGGATAAGAGATTTAGGAGGATCTCCTTCTGTTGCATTGAACCCCCATACTCCTTTTGAAATGATTAAAAACATAATGGATATGGTTGATCATGTTTTGGTTATGACAGTTAATCCAGGCTTTGGAGGACAAGCTTATATACCAACAATGCTTAATAAAATAAGAGAAATAAGAAACTTTATTATCGAAAAAAACTTAGATGTCGATATTGAAGTTGATGGGGGGATAAAAGCAAATTGGACTATTTCACAATGTGCCGATGCTGGCGCTAATTGTTTTATTGCGGGTAGCGGAATGTTTGCTTACCCAACATTAAAAGAAGGATGTGATGACTTGAGAAAAGTTGCACAAGAAGCACAAAAAGGGAATGTTCTTTCTGAACCTCAATAAATATTCTGGTTGATCAGGAAATCACCCAAATATCCATCCATAACTATGCAAACCTATTCCTAAAAAATTAACTCCTAAATAACATACTAAAACAACTAAAAAGCCTGTAGATGCTAATAATGCTGGTTTGCGTCCTTGCCATCCCTTGCTTATTCTCATGTGCAGATAAGCGGCATAAAACAACCATGAAATAAATGCCCATGTTTCTTTTGGATCCCAACTCCACCACGTGCCCCAGGCCTCATTAGCCCAAACTGCACCTGAAATTAAACCGAGAGTCAAAAGAACAAAACCTACCAATATAGAACGATAACTTAAAGTATCTAATTCTTCTGAATGAGAAAATTCAACAGGTTGAACTAAATCATTTGCGAGATAGCTATTTGAAAGTTTAAATCCTCCTATACCTGTAGAACTACTTCTGATTTGAAGTGGCTTATTTTTATTGATAAACAAAACGGACATTGAAAGTAAAGAACCTATTATTAATGCTGCATAACTAAGCATTACAACGCTAACATGCATTACTAACCAACTAGACCTTAAAGCTGGAACTAAATTGGATGATAATTTCAATTCCTCAGGTAAAACAAAACAAGCAAAAGCCACAGTCAGTAACTCAATAGGAATAGCAATTGAGGGAATTATTGGAGCTTGGTATTCTCTTTCAACCAATAGTTGAGCTAATGTGATACCCCAAGTAAGGAAATAAAGAGATTCATACAAATTGCTAATAGGAAAGTGCCCAGAAATTGACCACCTAAAAAGTAATTGTAATGTTATTAATAAGTTCACTAGAATCGTAATAAGTCTTACAGCAGCAGAAGACTTTTTTTTAAAAACTGCACCCAAAGATATTGGCAAGTTAATTAATAAAAAATAAAAAACTAAAAGACCTAAAACTGAAACCGGTTCATATATTAAATTTTTAAAAAAATTATCTAGTATCATTTCTAGAAATTTCTCAAGTTTTAATATCTAATGACAATCAAATAATAATTAAAATCATTCTCATATGAGTAAATATTTAATAATAAAGTTTTAATTTATTTTAAAAAAGCATTTCAAAGTTTGAAATTATCTCCTAAATAATACTTCTTGACTATTGGATTATCAGCCAATTCACTTGATGAACCGTTAGCTAAAATTTTTCCTTCACTTAATACATATGATTTGTTGGTAATTAGAAGGGTTTCCCTCACATTATGGTCTGTAATGAGAATCCCCACCCCATCACTACTTAATTTTAGAATTAGTTTCTTTAGATCATTAACAGCTAGAGGATCTATCCCAGCAAAAGGTTCGTCTAATAACAAATATTTAGGTCCTTTTCTGCCTACAGTGAGAGCCCTTGCAATTTCACACCTCCTCCTCTCTCCTCCTGAAAGTTGATAACCATAATTATCTACAAAGTTATTCAAATTAAATTCATTAATTAATTGTTCTCTTCTATTTCTTATGGCTGCTCTACTATATGATGAATTTTGTAAAGCCAAATCTATATTATCTTTAACTGTGAGGTCTCTAAATATACTCGCTTCTTGAGTTAAATAGCCTAACCCAAGTCTTGATCTAATTGGGAGAGGAAGATCGGTTATATTTTTCCCATTCATTAAAATTTCACCTTTGTCTGGTTTTATATTCCCAACTGCAAGATTAAAAGTTGTAGTTTTCCCAGCACCATTAGGTCCCATCAAACCTACAACTTCCCCTGGATTAACAGTTATGGAAACATCATTTACAATTAATCTTCCTTTAATTGATAGGGATACATTATGAATATTTAGGTTCATTTTCCTTGAGATCGATTAGTTTTCTTACTTTCTTGAAAAAAAATTAAATACATAATAATAATTTAATTGAAGATAAAGTTTTATTCATCAAAGAGGTTTCAAAAAAGGCTTATCGTTCTCGTTTAAAAGTTCTCTATATTGTAATTTCCTCAATAAATCTTCCAAACATTGGCAGAAGGATTCAAGATCAATCCCTAAATCAATCTTGGTTCTAGTTTTTATTCTGCCTAAACCCTCTCCAAGCAAAATAGTAGCTCCATTTAAATTACCTTTACTTAAGTGAAACTGAGAAACAGATACTTGTAAAATTCCTTGGATAACTTGTCTTTCGTCACCATCTACGGAATTCCATATTTCTTCAAAAGCATCATGAGCCTCGTACCATTCATGATTGTTAAAAAGATTTAAAGCTGTAAAAAGGGAATCTTGAAAACTTTTTGCACTTTCTTCTTTCATTAAAGCAATTACTAATTTTTTTTCTTTTTATTTATTTTTCTCATTCTTATTGAATCCGGTGTTACCTCTAGCATTTCATCTGAACCAATATATTCGAGTGCTCTCTCAAGGGTAATATCCACAGGTGACTGCAAAGTATCAAGTTCTTCTGCCCCTGCGGATCTCATATTAGTCAACTGCTTAGTTTTACATATATTCAACTCAAGATCTTGAGGTCGATTATTCTCACCAATTATCATTCCTTTATAAACTTTAACTCCAGGTTTAATGAAATATACTCCCCTATCTTCAGCATTCTTTAAAGCATAAAATGTGGCTACACCTTCCTCAAAAGCTATAAGAACGCCATTCCTTCTAGTTTCAAAGTCGCCTGTTTTAGGTTTATATTCATAAAAAGAATGGCTCATGATACCTTCACCTCTTGTTATCCTTACAAACTCCCCGCGAAATCCAATTAATCCTCTTGATGGTACTAGAAATTCTAATTGAGTTCTACCATCTGAACTTGTCTGCATGTTTTTCATCTCTGCTTTTCTAGATCCAAGTTTTTCGATGCAAGAACCAACAGATACTTCAGGTACATCTAAAACCAAAGTCTCTATAGGCTCACATTCAACATTATCAATTTCTCTGAAAATTACTTGAGGTTGTGAGATTTGAAACTCAAAACCCTCTCTTCTCATAGTTTCAATCAATATCCCTAGATGTAATTCTCCTCTTCCTGAAACTGAGAACCTGTCAGGAGAATCAGTTTCTTCTACTCTTAGGGCAACATTTGTTAAAAGTTCCCTTTCCAATCTATTTTTTAATTGTCTACTAGTAACAAATTTCCCCTCCTTACCCGCGAATGGTGAATCATTGACAACAAATGTCATATTTAAGGTGGGTTCATCAACTTTGATTAATGGAAGAGGATGAGGAGAATCGGGGCATGCTATGGTCTCACCAATATTGACGTCATCGAAACCTGAAACAGCAACAATATCACCTGCAAATGCTTCATTTATATCAATTCTTTGTAATCCTTCAAATCCTAAAAGCTTACTAACCTTACCTTTAATAGTTTTTCCGTTTTCTTTAATTAAACTAGCCTGTTGGCCATTTTTTATTGTTCCATTGTGGATCTTCCCAATTACTATTCTGCCTAAGAAATCAGAATAGTCCAAAGTAGTTATTTGTAGCTGAAGAGGCTTATTAGAATCGCCTACTGGAGGAGGAACGTGTCTAATAATAGCTTCAAAAAGAGGCATCATATTGTCGCTATTAGATTCCATTTCTTCTTTTGCGAAACCAGATAAGCCACTCCCAAAAAGATAAGGGAAATCACATTGATCATCATCAGCACCTAACTCCAAAAACAAATCAAGGACCTTATCAATTGCTATTTCTGGTACTACTCGTGGTCTATCAATTTTATTTACAAATACTATAGGCCTAAGTCCTTTTTCTAATGCTTTTTTTAAAACAAATCTTGTTTGAGGCATAGGTCCCTCATTTGCATCAACTATAAGCAGACAACCATCAACCATTCCCAAAACCCTTTCAACTTCTCCTCCAAAATCAGCATGTCCAGGTGTATCTATAATATTAATTCTTGTATCTTTGTAGTTAACTGCAGTATTTTTCGAGAGAATTGTTATCCCCCTTTCTCTTTCAAGATCATTTGAATCCATTACACATGTAGGGATAACTTCATTGTCTCTAAATATTCCTGATTGAGATAACAATGCATCTACAAGAGTTGTCTTACCATGATCTACGTGAGCAATAATTGCAACATTTCTAATTTCTTTTATCGAAGATGACATTTATAGAATTTATATAAATATTAGATTAACTTTATTAAGGCTAACTCAAAGTATGCTTATTATGAGAATTTTCTCTTTAAGACTTTGAAAAAAATAACTTATTGAATAATTAAATTAATCAATTAAATTTATAATTTTCTATTTGAGCTTTCAAAAACTTTTAATGCTTCAATTGACCCCTCATATCTCCAATGCCATGGTTCGTAATCTATATATTTATTATCTTTGTTGAACGATAACTTAAAGTGAAACTTAGCTGCATTTTTTATTAACCATCTAAAGGCGTCAGTATTTTCGAAGTCAGTTTCAAAGTCTGTCTCTCTTTGAGTAGCATCACCAATATCGATAGCGAAACCTGTACTATGTTCGGAATACCCTGGAGGGGCTGAAACTCTAGCTCTTTCTGCCGCCTCTTGGTTTCTAATAGATTTTAAAGAATAAAAGATATCATTTTGCAAATTTATTGATCTATAACCACTCAAGAAGACTAAATATATCCCATCCTTTTTGGCTTCTTCTCTCATCTTTAGTAGAGAATTGCGCATATCCATATGAACTTCAATATTAGGCTCAATTAAAACTAGTTTCTCTTTAGAAATTTCCGCATAGGGTAAATGACCTAAAATTCTATGGTCGTGATTTATCTGAGCCTGAAAATTGAGATTATCAAGAGATCCTATTTCTATATTTTTAATTAATCGCAATGCAGCAACAGAAATGATAAGAAAAAGAAATGGGAAAAATATCAACAGTTTTTTTAATAATGTTGAATTTGGATTATTTAGGTAAGTTCTTTTGGCAAGTGGTATATCAAATTGATCGATATCTTTGTTTAGTTCCAATATTTAGAAGTGAATTTGGAAAAGATATTTCGATATTAACTATTATTTTAAGAAATGCACTTTTATAAGCAAAAAAGATGTAGTTTTTATATACAGTATAATTTTTTTTCATATGTTGAGGGTAGCTGTTATTGGTGGAGGTCCAAGTGGTTCATGTGCGGCAGAAATACTTGCTAAAGCTGGAATAAAAACATGGCTCTTCGAGAGGAAATTAGATAATGCTAAACCATGTGGAGGAGCAATTCCACTTTGCATGGTCGAAGAATTTGATTTACCTGAGTCAATTATTGATAGAAAAGTAAGGCATATGAGAATGATATCTCCATCAAATAGAGAAGTAGATATAAGTCTAGATAGAGTTTATGGGAAAAGTGATAATGAGTTTATTGGGATGTGTAGAAGAGAAGTTATGGATGCCTTTATGCGCAACAGAGCATCAGATCTTGGTGCTACATTAATAAATGGATTAGTTACTTCTATTGATACTGGCGATAATAATCAAGGGCCGTATAAACTTTCCTACTCAGATTTTACGAATGGAGATAAAAAAGGGGAACTAAAAGAACTTACTGTTGACCTTTTAATAGGAGCTGATGGAGCCAATAGCAGAGTCGCAAAGGCAATGGATGCAGGTGATTACAAAGTTGCTATAGCATTTCAGGAAAGAATTAAATTGCCTAAAGAAGAAATGAGTTACTACGAAGATCTGGCTGAAATGTATGTTGGAACTGATGTTTCTCCTGATTTTTATGGGTGGGTATTTCCTAAATATGATCATGTTGCTGTGGGCACAGGAACCATGCAAAAGAATCAGTCATTAATTAAAGGACTTCAAGAGGGTGTAAGAAATAGGGCAAAGAAAAGACTTGTTAATGGTGAAGTAATAAAGGTAGAAGCTCACCCTATTCCAGAGCATCCAAGGCCAAGAAGGGTAGTTGGGAGAATGGCATTGGTTGGTGATGCAGCTGGTTATGTTACAAAAAGTTCTGGAGAGGGTATTTACTTTGCTGCAAAAAGCGGAAGAATGTGTGCTGAAGAAATTGTTGAAGCATCAAACAATGGTCAAGTAATTCCATCAGAAAAAGATTTAAAAAACTATCTTAAAAAATGGGATAAAAAATATGGCACAACTTATAAGGTACTAGAAATCCTTCAAAATATTTTCTACAGAAATGATTCTGCTAGAGAAGCCTTTGTTGAGATGTGTGATGACATGGATGTTCAAAGACTTACTTTTGATAGTTACTTATACAAAAGAGTTGTCTCTATGAAACCATTACAGCAACTTAAAATTACGATGCTTACACTTGGTTCGATTTTAAGAGGGAAAGCCCTAGCGCCTCTAAAATATAAACCCGTTGATAGTGCTGTTAGGGAAAATAAAGAGGTAGAAAAAATGCTAGAAAATTATTCAATAAAGGGAGGAATTAAAGTTAAGGGTTCAAAAGTGTAAAGTCGGCAATTTTTAGAGAATAATTTCTAATTAAGCTCAACATGTTGAGTCTATTATTTCTTATTTTTAAATCCTCTGACATTATTAGGACTCCCTTTTCATTATCAAATAAATCCTCGATAGTGTTTACATTAATCTCAAACAAATTTAGAAGTTCTAAATAATTGCAATAACCTTCTGAAAAAAGTTTTTCTAATTCTCCAATAAATTCAAAAACTTTGAATTCACAATCTTTTTCAAATAGTTTTGTGTTTACATAATCTCTTGTTGAGAGAACGTCTCTTGAAATATCACTTTTATTTGCTAATTTGCTTACCCTAGTAATTACTTTCTGGATTTCAACAAAATTATCCTTTTCGTTAAGATTAATAATAGAGTTAATTCTATTTTTAAGATCAACAATATTCAATACTCTTTTTTGAGATAATTCATCAGAAGAGCAAACGGCCTTTATTAATTCTTTACCTAGTGATATTTCTTCAAGATGACTAACAATTCTTTGAACTAAAAATTCATTTAAATCATTAAATACTGTTTCTCTTGAGAAGTTTAAATTCGGAAATACGATTTTCCAAAAGTCAATAAGTTCGTTGAATAATTTATCTAAAGGTAAATCAAGTTCATAATCCCAAATTATTTTAATAACTCCATTCAAATTTCTTCTTAAAGCATAAGGATCAGATGATCCACTAGGACGTTTACCAGAGATAAATATACTTATTAAAGTTTCGACCTTATCTGCTATGGAAACTATTGCACCATATTTTGTGGAGGGCAAAGCATCTTTATAAAAAGAAGGTAAATAATGTTCAGAGACAGCCAAACAAACATCCTCACTAAATCCTTCATATTTGAGATATTTACCACCCATTATTCCTTGCAGCTCAGGGAATTCGAAAACAATTTCGCTACATAAGTCGTTTTTACAGTATTTAGCTGCTTCTATTATTTTTTTTTCTTCTAAAGACTTATCATCTAAAAATTTAAGAATTTTTTTAGTAACTTCCTCTATCCTTTCTACCCTTTGAAATATATTTCCAAGTCCTTTTAAATATGTAACAGATTTAAGCTTTTCATTTCTTTCGATTGAAGCAACTTTTTTGTCACTTTCTACGAAAAACTTTGCATCTGAAAACCTTGCCCTTAATACTTTCTCATTACCTTTGGCAATATTATTATTTGATTCTTCAAGACCATTTGAAATAACGCAGAAAGTTGTACTAATATTTTTTTCAGAGCTTAAATCTAGTTTAGAAAAACTTTCGTTTTTTAATAAAAGAGGAACGTATCTCTGATGAATTTTCATGACTGTTGAGAGAACTTCAACCGGAAGATCAAGAAATTCATTACTAAATTTGCCAATAATTAAGTCTGGCCATTCAACTAAATCAGTTAGTTCATTTAGTAATCCTTCTGAAAGGTCAGGCTTCAGATTTAAAGATTTAGATGCCTGATTTATTAAACTTTCAATTTTTTCTTTTCTTTCTTTTCGAATAGCTATTACTCTATTTCGTTTCAATAATTCAAAAAAATCATCAGGATTCTGAACTTCTAAAACTTCATTGATTAACCTATGACTTTTTGTTTTATTACTTATTTTGATTTTTGGATCACATTCATCAAATTCAAAATCAAGAATTTCATCATTATAAATAGAGGCAATCCACCTAATAGGTCTTGAAAATTTTATGTTCCCACCCCCCCATTTCATAAATCGAGGACCTTGAAGACTCTTTACTAATTTTGGGATAATCGAAGACAAAGAAATTTTTGTTGATAGTCCTTTCTCAATTTTCTTTCCAAATACAAAATCACCCTTTTCCGTGTTTTTTATTTTTAGCTCACCTACATCTATATCTAAGCTATTAGCAAATCCTAAAGCTGCATTAGTAGGAAATCCATTTAAATAAGCTAAGTTTGCCTTAGGCCCTTTTCTTTCTATTATCTTATCTTCTGCATAATCAACTAAACCTTCGAGAAGTAGAACTATCCTCCTTGGTGTGGAGGTAACAACTATTTGTTCGAATTTGATTAACTTTTTATCCAATTCAAATTCTATTAGAGATTTAAATTGCTCTAGAACAGAATGAGAAAATTTTGCGGGCAACTCTTCTGTTCCTATCTCAAGTAAATATTTAGACAAGAAAAAAATATGACTTCACTTACTATAATTTACTACCAGTTAAATAAGCTTTTCGCTAATGTATAAAAAGAGATATGTTTATGTCCTTTGATCAAGGTTGAGAAAGTAAAAAAGAAAAAAGATTCTGCAAAGGAAGAGACTGTTTGTTTAGCAAATGGACTAGAAGTCTCTAAATTTGAAAATTTTAAAAAAAGTAGCCAATTTCTTAAGGAACCACTTGCTACAGAATTAGTCAATGAAAGTGATCATTTTACTAATGATGCAGTTCAGTTATTAAAATTTCATGGTAGTTATCAACAAGATAACAGAGAAAATAGAAGGCCCGGCAAGAGTAAAGATTGGCAAATGATGCTTAGATTAAGGAATCCGGGAGGTGAAGTCCCTGGGAAATTATTTTTAGCATTAGATGAATTGTCTGACAAACTAGGTAATGGAACACTTAGGGCCACTACAAGACAAGCCTTTCAAATGCATGGAATCAGAAAGGAGAACCTAAAGGAAGTGATTAAAACAATAGTGAATTCAATGGGCTCCACATTAGCTGCATGTGGAGACATTAATAGAAATGTTATGGCCCCTGCAGCTCCATTTGATTCGCCAGACTATAATATTGCAAGATCATTGGCAAAAAAAGTTGCAGATCTTCTCACCCCGATGGCTGGCCAAGGCACTTTTTTAGAGCTTTGGGCTGATGGAGATTTAGAGTACACCATAAAGCCTGATGAAGATATTGAAGCAATTAGGAAGCTCCAATTCAAAGATAATGTTTTTAGTGGAATAAAAGATGAGCCACTTTATGGTTCAACTTATTTACCGAGAAAATTCAAATGTGCCGTAACAGTTCCCGGGGACAATTCTGTTGATCTTCTTACCAATGACATAGGAATAGTTGCCTTTACTTCTAAAGATGGGAACTTAGAAGGATGCAACTTCTATGTTGGAGGTGGTATGGGTCGTACACATAATAATGAGGAGACCTTTGCCAGAATTGCAGATCCACTTGGATATGTTGAAGAACCTGATATTTATGAATTAATACAAAGCATTGTGGCTATTCAAAGAGATTATGGTGATAGAAAATCAAGAAAAAATTCGAGAATGAAATATCTTCTTCATAGAAAAGGTATTAAATGGTTCAAAAAAATACTTTCTGATAAGTATTTCAAAAAAGAAATTAAAAAAATTAGAAAAGAGCCTGATAAGGTTCTTATTGATTACCTAGGTTGGCATAAACAAAATAAAACCTCCCATTTCGTAGGTTTACCATTACTATCAGGAAGATTATCTGGAAAGAAGAAGAATACCATCACAAGTATTGTTAAAAAATATAATTTAGATTTAAGACTCACACCTAATCAAGATATTTTACTTTGTAATATCCCCAATAAAAACAAGGGTGAAATTCAAAAATCTCTATCAAAAATTGGATACGAAAATTTTGAAAACATTAATGAAATACAAAGACACGCTTTAGCTTGTCCTGCTTTACCACTTTGCGGTCTTGCAATGACTGAAGCTGAAAGAATATTACCTGATGTACTAAAAAGGATTGAAAATTTACTAATAGATCTAAAAATACAAAAGACAATATTATTCAGAATGACAGGATGTCCGAATGGATGTACCAGGCCTTACATGGCCGAATTGGCACTTGTTGGAAGTGGGCAAAACAAATACCAATTATGGTTGGGGGGAAGTAAAAATCTACAAAGACTTGCTAAACCTTTTTTACAAAGAATGGAACTTAACGATTTAGAAAAAACTCTTCAACCATTATTTGATGATTGGAAGAGTAATTTGGATTTAGATTTTGGAGATTTTATAAATATCCAAGATGAAAATTATATATTGAATTTACTAAATAAAAATCAATAGAATTTAAATTTGTCCATAAAAGGCATTTTCTTTTTTATTTTTCCAAGCCCATAATTGATCTCCATAACTAAAATGCCACCATTCATTTGGATGTTGAGCAAAACCAAATTTAATCATAATTTCCCTTAATAAATTTCTTTTACTATTCCAAATAATTGCTTCTGCATTCTTATGATTTGCATAAAAATTAGGATTTGAGGTTTCGTCCATTTGATCAACAATGCTTCCCATTTCAACAAGATTCCCGTCTTCATCTGATAAACAAACATCCAATGCCCCCCCCAGTTGAATGAGGTGGGGGATACCTAGAATCATAAGAAGGATATGCCCAAAATTTTTCAACTTTTTTTAAAATGGATGGGTAATATTTTCTATTTTCAAAAGAAATATCAATATCGGATTTTTCACACTCTAATAAAAATGCTCTTTTAAACATAAATTCCTGGACTTCTAAAGGTCGCCAACTGTCATAAATTAAAAGGTTAAAACTACTCTTTGATATCAAATAATCATTTACTTTTACTAATCTATTTATGACCTCCTCTCTTAATTTCCAAATAGAAGTTTTATCTTTGTAAGGTGCTCCTAAATGATAGTAAGGGTGAGGATCTACAAAGTTTAAGCAGCTAGGTATAGCTATTAATTTATCTCCATTATCTTTAATTGGTATTTTATTCCAAATTTTCAATTGAAATTTGCAATTGATTTATAATTGCATATATATCAAAAATTACAATGATAGTTTTTAATTCAAGAAATCATGAATGAATTTATTATCAGAGTTATCAATAAGTATATTCCTTAAAACAATATTTTCTTTTAATTCAGGATCATCACTAACAATCTTAATAGCCTCTTCACGAGCCTTATCAATAAGAAATTTATTATTAGGTAAATTGTCAAGTACAAAATCAGGCAATCCTGATTGTCTATATCCTAAAATCTGACCTGGTCCTCTAAGCTCTAAGTCTTTTTCAGCAATATAAAAGCCATCATTAGATTTTTGTAAAACACAAAGTCGTTTATTTTCTAATCCATTTTTATCGGAGGTTACCAAATAACAAAAAGATTTTGTTGATCCTCTACCAACTCTTCCCCTTAATTGATGTAGCTGGGACAATCCAAATCTGTCCGAATTATAAATAATCATAATTGTGGCGTTAGGAACATCAATGCCAACCTCAATTACAGTGGTTGAAACCAATATATTAATTTCATTCTTTAAAAAAGAATTAATTACTTCATTCTTTTCTTGTGAACTTAATTTGCCATGTAATAATCCAACTTTTTTATTAATAAAGACCTCTTTTGATAAGTATTTGAATATTTTCTTTGCGGAGCTTAAATTCATTTTTTCTGAATCTTCTATTAGTGGCAAAATCACGTAAGCTTGCTTTCCCTTATTGATCTCATCTTCAACAATCTTGAACAAGTTTGTTAAATCATCTTCTGAAATTATTTTTGTAGTTATAGGAACTCTCCCAGGAGGGAGTTCTGTAATTTGACTAACATCTAGATCACCATAAATGGAAAGCGCAAGAGTTCTTGGAATTGGTGTTGCTGTCATTGATAACAAGTTAGTATTTTCTCCTTTATTTAGTAATCTATTTCTTTGAGTAACTCCAAATCTATGTTGTTCATCAATTACGACCATCCCTAATGCATTAAAGATTACTTTATCCTCAAATAATGCATGAGTACCTACTACAATATCAACTAATCCATTGTTCAAATTAGACAAAATTTCTTTTCTCTTTTTTTGAGGAGTATTCCCAGTAAGTAGCTCAACAGAAACTAAAAGAGGATTCAAATATTTTAATAAATTTTTATAATGTTGTTCTGCCAATACCTCAGTTGGGACCATAAATGCGCCTTGCAGGTTTTTTTCAAGTACAAGTAAAAGAGACGCTATTGCAATTATAGTTTTCCCACTTCCCACATCTCCCTGAAGCAATCTAGACATTGGTACGGGATTAGATAAATCTTTTTTAATTTCATTTAAAACATTTTCTTGAGATTTTGTTAATTCAAAAGGAAAAGTATTTAAAAATTCTTTTAATAAAGATTTCTTTTGAGGTAATTGTTGGGAAGTTAAATTTTTATTTGTCTTTCTTTTTCTAAGTAGGAACTTTATTTGAAGTAGGAATAACTCATCAAAAACCAAACGTTTTTTTGACTCAATAAGTGCCTTTTGAGTTGATGGAAAATGAATATTAATCAACGACTCTCCTTTTGATAATAAAGATAATGAATCAAGTTGCTTTTTATTTAAAATTTCTGGATATTGCTTTACATAAATTAGTACCTTTTTCATAAGTTTTATAAAACTCATATTTGATAGAGCTTCACCTAATGAATACAAGGGTAATATTTTGCCTGAGAAATTAAAATTATCATTGTTATCGTTAAGAATTTCAATCTGCGGATCTACAAAAGTTTTGCCATACTCTGTCAATTTAACCTTACCGGAAATTGCTAATTTGGTTCCAGGGACATACAAAGATTTTTGAGATGTGAAGAAGGAGTAAGATCTAAATCTTCTTCCTAAAAAAAATTTTGTAACCTTTATTGAAGACGTTTCATCAGAAACGACAATATTCATTATTGATAAATTACTATTTTTTTTACTCTTATGAATATAAAATCTTTTAACGTTTGCGATGCACGTGTATAAATTCTCTGGTTTTAAATTTATTATCTTAACTCTGTTAGTATAGTCTAGATATGTTCGTGGGAAATAATTAATTAAATCTTTTATATGAAATATCCCTAATTCATTAAGTTTATTTTTATAAACTTTTCCTACATTTTTTATTAATGAAATATCTGAATCAAAAGACAAACTTGAATCAGCTTTATTAAGAAAAACACTATTATTAAAATTATTAGAACTTTTTATTTCTAGAGTTTTACCTAGTTTATAAAGATTTTTTCTAGTATCTATAATTAACCTTTTTCTTTGGTTTTCATCTAATTTATTATATTCATTATATTTTTTAGAAAATTCATAAAATATCCTTAAATATTCATCTGAAAGATTTAGATTATCTAGTTTTTTTAATGATTCATGCAAATAATCATTAAAATATTTTTCTCTTCCTAAAGTATTAATAAATTTATTTTCAGTTTCAATAGTAAGAGATTTTTGAAGAGGTCTTATCCAATCTTTAATTAATTTATTATTATTATCGCTAATAGTCACATTTGAAAAAAGAGTTATTTTTTCAACGTATCTTATTCAAAGTTATTTCTTTTTGCCTCCAATATGTCTCTTTTTTAATCAAACGCTGAAATTGATTTTTTAGCTCATTTATTTTGTTCCTTTGAATAGAAAGATTTAAATTTTTAAACTCTAACTCAACAGTAGATATATTGAAGAAAATAATGCTTGGGAACTTATTATCGATTAATGATGACCGATTTAAGTTTAATTGGAAATTAATAACAAAAGGAAATGGATGTTTTATCATAAGATTTTTGCCCACTAAGTAATCAAAGGTATCTTTAGATATCATCTTTTTTATAAGATTTACCTTGAATAATTCTTGATTAATATTATATGAAAGATTCAATAGTAAATTTTTCAATGCCTTGTCTATTAAATCAAAATCATTAAAAATCTGATTTTTTGGTAAATTATCCATTTTATTGATATTTTCTTTTTCTTGATATCTTGGTTTTTCCACCTTTTCTTCTCCTATTAATTCAAGTAAGGAGGAAATAAATTGTTTTTCAACTCCTAAATTTTCAAAAATATTGTTTTTAGATAAAAAATTATTTTGGTTGTCATTATCTAAATCAAGTGATACGAATCTCTCAGAATTATGATCTTGATAATATTCAGAAGTATTTGAAAAATCTTTACTTACTTTGAATTGAGTGGGTTCTTTTGATTCAAAACCATCTTCATATTTAATCTTTTCTATTTGGGTATCCTTTGTTTTTGTAGAACTATCAAAAATAGTAAAATTGATTTGATTATTTATGTTTTTTTTAATTTTATTTATTTTTAATTGTTCTACTGTTAATAAGGGCAAATTCGTAAATATTAATTTACTTATTTTTTTTTCAAAAAAACTAAGGAATTCATTTTTATTTAAGAAATTATCATTAATTGTTTGATAACTATATATTTGATTGAGGCCTTTTTCTACTGATATGTAGAGTAAACTTCTCATGACATTAAGATAAAGTTCATATTCCTTATAGATATTTTGAGATAATATTCTTTTTTGTATGTCTACTCTCTGTAATTGAGAATTTATTTTATCTATATCTATGTAATTATTGAAATTATTCAAGTCGTTAGTTTGATTGCATTGATGCTACCTCTTCTGCGAAGTCCATCTGATTTTTTTCGATACCTTCACCCAATGTATATCTTGTAAAGCGTCTTACTTTAATATTTTCCCCAATTTTTGCAGCTGCTTGTTTAACAAGATCCTCCACTGTTAGAGAACTATCTTTGATATAGGGTTGTGAAAGCAAAACTAGCTCATTAAGTCTTTTTGCTATTCTCCCTTCAACTATTTTTTCTTTAATTTGTTCTGGTTTCCCTGACAAATCATCTCTACCCATTTCAATCTGCTTTTCTTTTTCGACTACATCTTTTGGTATTTCATCAATTGATACATATTCAACATTTGGGCAGGCTGCTACTTGCATTGAGACATCCTTCAACAGAGATTGGAATATATCACCTCTAGCAACAAAATCAGTTTCACAATTTAACTCTAGTAAAACTCCCACTCTTGATCCAGTATGTATATAACTACCAATTGACCCTTCGGCTGCTACTCTTCCCGATTTCTTTTCAGCACTAGCTATACCTTTCTTTCTTAACCATTCCAAAGCTTTATCTACATTTCCGTCAGTTTCGTTAAGTGCTTTTTTGCAGTCCATCATTCCTGCGCCAGTCTTGTCTCTAAGATCTTTTACAAGTTTTGCTGTAATGTTTCCCATTTGAAGTAATAAAAAATAGTGAATAATAAGTTTTAAATTGAAATTTAATTTTTTCTTTCGGCATTAGATCCCTTTCTACCCTCATTTATGGCATCTGCAAGTCTCCCTAAAATAAGTTGCACAGATCTAACGGCATCATCATTACAAGGAATTGGAACTTCACACAAATCCGGATCGCAGTTTGTATCCAACATGGATACTAATGAGATATCTAATTTTCTAGCTTCTAGTACTGCATTAGATTCTCTTCTCTGGTCAACCAATACAACTACATCTGGTAATCTCCTCATGCCCTTAAGTCCACCCAAGTATTTTTGTAATCTTTCAAGTTCTCTTCTTAATACTGCAGCTTCTTTTTTAGGCCTCATTGCTATCGAACCACTACTTTCCATTCTTTCTAGATCCTTTAATCTTTCAATCCTAGCTTTCATCGTTGTCCAGTTAGTCAACATCCCTCCAAGCCATCTTTGATTTACATATGCTGCTCCACAGCGTGTAGCTTCCTGAGCTACTACATCTGATGCTTGTTTTTTTGTACCAACAAATAGAAAACGTTTACCACTTTTTGCTGCGTTTCTCGTCCATTTATATGCATTGTTCATACACAATGCTGTTTTTACAAGATCAATAATATGAACTCCATTTCTCGCGCAATATATATACTTAGACATCTTAGGATTCCAACGTCTAGTTTGATGCCCAAAATGAGCACCAGCTTCCATCATTTCTGATAGGGATACAACAGCCATAATTTAAAAAAGGGTTTCGGGTTAGCCTCCATCTGACGGGGATTTAATATTAATAAATCACCCGAAACTGTCAGATGTGTGGATTTAATTTCAAAGATTCTAGCAAGAGATGTGTATTTCTAAAAGTTTTTTATCTCGATTTGGTTAACTGTTTAATGTAAATCATATTTAGAGGAATCCTAAGTATCTCAAGTGCAAGTCTATTTCTTCTTATATTTACTAGGAATCTTAATAAAGGAAGGATTCTATTAACATTGATTAGTCCTCCCAAGCAAAGAATTTGCCAAAGTAAATTATGAAGAGGAGTTAATTGAATCATAAATCTAACCCTTAAATTTGGATGTTTCTCATAAAACACTAAAGCCATTTTTGCTCTCTCTTTTTCTTGAGCTATTAATGAATCTATTTGTTCACAATTAAATGGCGGATGCCAATGAAAACCTACTGCATTTGGACACTTAATTAATTTTGTCCCAATTTTTTTTAATCTTTCTCCAAGTTCTAAATCCTCCCAACCGTAAAGACTAAAAGAGGTATCAAATAATCCGACACTTAAAAGCAATTCTTTTGATATTGCGACATTCCCAGTAGCGAAGTAAGCAAAAGAAGCGTCAATTATTTTATATTTTTCACTCTGAGGATTTAGAAAATTAGATGTATTGACTACTGAGCCATAGGTAAAACATTTTTTATCATTTTTTCTCCAAGAGGAGAGTAATTTTTCTACGTGACAATTTATAAAATCCTCTAAAACAATAAGATCACTATCAATGAATATAATAATTTCAAATTTTGATTTAATCACTCCCAGATTTCTACCAAGAGCAGGCCCTCCATGTTCTTGCTGAAATAGAATCACGTGTGGGAGATTATCCTTATTTTTATTTATCCATGAGCTTGTTCCATCTGTGGATCCATCATCAACCACTATAACTTCATAATTTCTGATACTTTTATTTAATTTTTGATTCTCAAGCGCAAAGAGACATTTCTCTAGTATAGGTAATCTATTGTAAGTCGGTATAACAATACTTACATTCATGATTAAGTCTTAAATATGCATAATATATTTTGGACTCCAAAAGGATAAAAATAAAAGATATTCCCTAATCAGCTGCGCCGCCATTATTTGCTGTACCCATAACGTTTCCGCCATCAGGTCTTCCATCAGTTCTTAATTTCCTTTTTTTGAATTTTCTAGCATACGCTCGATTACGTTCCTGCTTTTCTTTTTTTAGATTCCTTCTCTTAGACATGAAATTTTTAGCTTTTAATTTTATATTAGCTCACTATGAGCACTATATATTTTACCATCCTCCATATTTAATATCCTATCAGCCATATCAGAAATTCTTGGATCATGAGTCACCATAAGTACGGAACAATTTTGCTCTTTTGTTAGTTTTCTTAAAAGAGTTACTATTTCTCTTCCTGTGACACTATCTAAAGCAGAAGTGGGCTCATCAGCTAATAAAAGTTTTGGATTGGCAGATAAGGCTCGAGCAATTGCTACTCTCTGTTTCTGTCCACCAGATAAGTCATTTGGCAACTTCTTATAATGTTCTTCTAATCCTACTGCTGACAACCAATTCCGTGCTATTTCACGTCTTTGCAAATATGTTAAACCTTTTATTAAATCAGCGCCCATCTGAACATTTTGTTCTGCTGTTAAACATCTCAGAAGATTGTGACCTTGAAAAATCATTCCAATACTTCTTCTAAGAATCTGACGCGTTTTCCTTGATGCTCCATTTAACTGATTATTTAATACAGTTAAATCTCCACTTTGACAGGTTCTCAAGGCACCAATTAATGTTAAAAGAGTCGTTTTACCACATCCAGAAGGTCCTTTTAAAAGAACCAACTCTCCTTTATCAATATTTAAATTAACGTCATTAAGAACTTTTTTTTTATTCTCATTTTTTCCATAAAAGTGACTCAAATTATTTATTGAGACTGTTTTAAGGTTTTTAACATTATTTTTTGATTTATTAGCTTTAACCATTTATCTTTGATTGTTAAAAAATTTCGGCAGGATCAGCGTCTACTAATTTACGCATAGCAACAGCGGCGGACCCCATACACATAACTAAAACTAATACAAAAATTAAAATAGTTTTATCTGCGTCCATTATTATTGGGAGCTTAGTAGAACTTCTTATGACTGAGTAAAGTATTTGACCAGAGAAATAAGCAGGTAAATAACCAAATAATGCCAACAAAAAACCCTCTCTTGCTACGACAAAGAAAAGAGACTTTAGTCTATACCCCATTGCCAACAAAGTGGCGTACTCTGGGAGGTGATCTGTAACGTCACTGTAAAGAATTTGATAAACAACCACACACCCTACAACGAAACCCATCAATGCTCCCAAACTAAATATAAAACCTATTGCAGTACTATTTTTCCAATAATTCTTCTCAAATTCTATAAATTGATTTTTTGTAAGAACCCTAACATCATTTGGAAGTGAGTTATTTAATATCCTTGAAATCAATTCAGGATCAGATCCTTTTTTTAGCTTTACCAAACCAATTTCTATACTGCCAGGGGGATTAGCCGGAAAAAGTCTTAAGAAGGTTTCTCGACTAGTTATCAAATTACCATCTGCACCAAAAGATGGCCCCAACTCCACAAGGCCCTCAACAATTACTCTTTTACCAGCGACCTCAGTTTCAACTTTTTTTTCAGATAAGAACCACTCTTCAATCGGTCCAAATTCAGGTCTAGATAGTTTGTCAAAAAGAACTCTTGATGGATTTCTCAATTTATTAGCTTTCTTTGAGAATCCCTCATCTAAAAGAAGTGAATCGGAGGGATTAAAACCTAATGCAAGTATTGATCTAGTTTTAAGATTTTCGGGATTTCTCCAAAGTAAATAATTTAGATTAACAGGAGCAGTTTTTTCAACATCCTCTACTGCGAGAGTTTGAATTAATCTTCTTTTTGGGAATCCACTCATGCTTATAGAACTTTTTGATCTGGGACTTATCAAAACAAGATCGGCATCTAGAAGTTTATGAATAGTTACGCTCGTGTCAAATAAACCATCTCTAAAACCTAATTGCATAAACATCAAAATCCCTGCAAAACTGATTCCAGCTATGGCAACTGCTAACCTTAGCGGTTGCCTCGTTAATAACAACCAAGCTAATGGTATTTTTCTAAATTTAAAAAAAGAAAAACTCATTCGGGAATAAATTTTGCAATCACTTTCATTCCTGCATAGTTTTGAACGATATCTATGGAATCTTGATCTAGTTTTACTAGTACCTCGATAATTCGTGAATCAGCATCCCCTGTTGGATCAGTCGATAGAACTTTTCTTTGTTTTACCTGAGGACTAATCCTAATCACCTTTCCCTTAAGATTTTTTTGGAAACCTCCATTCTCACTGCTCAATTCAACATTCTGAGAGATAAAGACCCTATCGATGTCAGATTCATAAACCTCTATCAAAGCTTCCATTTTTTGACTAGAACCAATATCCAAAATACCCTCATTTTGAGGCCTTTCACCAACTCTCGTGTTTATTCCAAGGATAAAACCATCGATTGGACTCCTTAGTTTTGAATTAAATAGATCTATCTTGATTTTTTTTTGATCACCGATAAGGTTTATTTTCTGTTTTTGCAATTTTAATAATTCATCTTTTCTCTGTGAAAACTCCACAAAAGAATATACATCTTTGTTCAAAGCCAACTCATACCTTTGGATTTGATTTTTCTTTAGTGTAATTTCTTCGTTAATATTATTAATTAGATTTTCGTTTCTTTCAAGATCAGCAATTAATTTTTCACCATTTTCAAAGATTGCGAGGATATCACCTTTTTTTACGAAATCCCCTTCATTTACTAAAATTTCGACAATTCGGGGGGAAGAGCCAAACTGACTTATTGGAGCTGCCAATTGTCTAATCTCTCCCGAAGGAGAAAGTTGACCAAGTGCGGCAACAGCTGTAATAGGTGGTATGAAATCTGAAGTTATTTCCTCTTTAAATTTTGAACTAGATTTATTATTTCCAGAACAGGAAATAACACCAAGAGATATTGGTGTAAATAATAAAAAATAAATAAATAAATTTTTTAATATTTTTAATTTCATTAAAAATCGAAGAGTACTTTTTTTATGTAGTTATTGACCCATTCTTCATCAAAATATTTTAAAAGAACCATACTAGTCTTCTCATTTTTCATTTGTTGAACACAATAATTTTTTTGAAAATCTATTCTCTCCTGGATAATGTCCTCATTTACTTCTGGTTTAGCTCTCTTACTTAATTTGATCAAAATAGTGAGGTATTGATCTACAACTCTACAAAAATCATTTTTTTCAGATTTTCTTTTTAAGGAAGCAAAAAATACATTATTAGAAAAAATCCCCCCCCATTTAGGAATCTCTCTCAAAGAGGTGAAAGAACTTTTATCAACTTCAGAAAGTAATTTTTCGTATTTCAAACCTTGGTTTTTTGATGCCGGGGATAAATCAACAATGGCAGCAGAAACAATATCATTTATTTTTACCAAATCCATCCCAAAAATTGGGATATCAAACTTTGGATCAGGAAAAAAGACGCAGTGTAATATCTTAAGATTCTTTGAAAATTCTGCTACTTCAATATGTAACTTTCTAAAACCTTTTGCTTTATGAAATTCATTTTCAATATAAAGTTCTCTGCCTATTTCTTTAGATATTATGTTAGTTAGTTTTGGATCAATTTTTATACTCTTAAGGTCCTCAAGCATGGATCTATGCTCTCTAATATTTTGTAATAAATCCAAAATAAGAGGGTCGGTTAATTTTGTTTTATTTAAAGATTCAGACAACAAGGCTAAAAAGTACCAAAATAGAATTTAAAGAGAGAAACAAAATGAACGTAGGAGATGTTAACTACTACACCCATTCAAGCAAAACTAGATGTGTTTTTGTGGATAATAAAGAATTGCCGCTTATTAGCATTGATATTTGGTGCAAAGCAGGTTCTTCATTTGAGGATGTTGATAAAAACGGCACTGCTCATTTTCTAGAACATATGATATTTAAAGGATCTAACAAAATAATGCCAGGTGAGTTTGACCATAAAATTGAATCACTAGGCGGATTAAGTAACGCTTCAACTGGTTATGATGATGTACATTACCATGTCTTAGTTCCACCCAGTAACTTTAAAGAATCACTCGCTCTTTTGACAAATATT
This sequence comes from Prochlorococcus sp. AG-347-K17, assembly GCA_003281385.1. GTDB lineage: Bacteria > Cyanobacteriota > Cyanobacteriia > PCC-6307 > Cyanobiaceae > Prochlorococcus_A. The sequence continues at coordinate 130,869 of QCCE01000002.1, read as the reverse complement.
GTCGTTGCTCCAGATTTTAATCCTGATGAATTTATAAAAGAAAAAGGGGTAGTTGTTGATGAAATAAAACAACAAAATGATCAGCCTGAAGAAAGCCTATTTAATTATTTTTTGAAAAGAGTTTGGTTAAGTCCGAATTATGCCCATTCGATTCTAGGAACTGAACATAGTATTAAAAACTTGGAGATAAACGACCTTGTGAAATTTCATAGCAATCATTACACTGCCGAAAAAATTTGTATTGCAATTGCTGGGAATCTCTCTGAAGAAATTTATAAAATTCTTGAAAAAAGTGATCTATCTGGCATAAAAGAAAGTCCAAATTTAATAAATCCAAGTAATAAACCTTCTTTAAAAATTAGGAATGGTAGAGAGTTGATTAAGTTTGATAATTTAGAGTTTTCAAGAATATTTATGGCTTGGTTTATCCCAAACCTAAATGATCAAAAAAATATTATTGGACTTGAGATATTAGCATCAATACTCTCTGTGGGAAGAAACAGCAGATTAGTTAAAACTTTAAAAGAAGATAGTAATATTGTTGAATCGGTATATGTAGATGTAAATGCTGGAGAATTAGGAGGATTATTTATAATAGAAGCAAATTGTGAGTCAAAAGATATTGATTTAGTAGAAACGCAAATTAATAAAACAATTGATGAGATCTCAAATTGTAATGGCTTGGCTTTGGATGAAATAAAAAAAGCAATAAATATTGTGAAAAGTAATTACATTTTTAATTTAGAGACATCTACACAACTCTCTTCATTCTTTGGGAATGAACTTCTTTGGGGGAGAAAATCTTCAATAAATAATTTAGAAAGTCACTTAAAATATTGGAATAACTTGGATAACTTCAAAGAGATCACAAAATATACCCGTGGGGAGAAATTCACTTTAATTGCATCCCCTGGTAAATGTTAAAAAAATATTTTTTAAATAATAAAAAAAGAAATTTTTCAACTGCCTCAATTTGGATTAAAGGGGGGAGTAATATGGATAGTATTGGCAAAAAAGGGATAAACAAGATCCTTTGTTCATTGCTTACCAGAGGATGTGAAGGTTTTAGCAATTTCACTCTTTCTGAGTATATTGAATCCTATGGAGCAGAATTAAATCAAGAAATATTTGAAGATGGTATTTCAATAAGTATTAAATCCCTAAATGAACATTTCAGCAAATTATTCCCTTTATTAGATTTAATAATTAATAAGCCAATCCTCTCGGAAACTGAATTTATAAAAGTAAAAAAATCTTCTATTGATCAAATTAAAAAAGATAAAGAGAATCCATTCAATATCTGTTTTGAAAAATGGAAAAAAATTGTTTACTCAAATCATCCTTATGCTTTCAACCCAATGGGTAATGCTAATGATGTCTCAAAGATTACCTATGAAGATGTTTTGCTTGAGTTTAAAAATTTAAAAAATAGAGAAAAGTATTTAATTTCAAATAATTCCGAAATAAATGGAGAAAATTTTGAAACATTAGAAAAAAAAATCTTAAAAGAAAAATCAGATCCTGTAAATCTTAATTTATGTAATACGAATAGATTTGATTACATTAACAACAATTCAAATCAAACAATAATAATGATGGGGGACCAAACTTGCTCTCGAAGAAGTAGTGAATATTTTCCTCTTAAGGTTTTGGAGTCTCATTTATCTTATGGAATGAGCGCTGCTTTATTTAAACTTTTCAGAGAAAAACATGGTATCACTTACGATTTAGGTGTTTATTATCCTATTAGGAATGGAAATGCCCCATTTTTAATTTATTTATCCGTATCTAATGAGCAAGCACTTTTTGCTTTTGAACTTTTATCAACACTATGGAAAAATTTACTTTTAAATCCGTTGACTGAAGCTGAAATATTTTTAGCAAAAGAAAAACTTAAAGGTTCTTTTCTATTAGGAAATCAATCACTAGATGAAATTTTACAGAGAAAGATTCAGTTAGCAAGTTATGGTATATCACCAATTTCTGAGAACTATTTAAATTCAAAAATAGAAGAAATATCTTCGTTAGATATTTTTAAAATAACAAATAATTATCTTTCAAAACCTTTTCTGAGTATTTCTGGAAATAAAAATTTATGTTTAGAAATTTCTAATAGATGGAAGAAAAACTTTTAGGTTAGTTTTTCTCAATCTTATCGACATCGATTAAAAAAGAACCTCTTCTAAACTTTACTTCAACAGTATCTGGAGATTTAATTGAAATAATTTCACCAATTTCATCAATTGCCACCAGATCAGGTGGCCTTAACATCGGCATATTATCTGAAGTCTTCAAGTAAGAGACTGGCACAATCAACTTAACCTTATCGTTGATCTGATATTTCATTTATAAACTTAGATACATTAAAGAGTAGTATAAACATAAAGTTAGATAAAATTTCAACGAAATGCACTGATTCAGTCTAGAATCTTAGAATTGACTTTCTACAAATTAATGAATCAGAAATTTAAAACATTAATTTTATGGGCTTTACCTATACTTTTAGTAATTGCGCTTTCCTATCAATTTTTATCTTCAAGCAATGTTGATTCACTTAAATCCAATGGGATTACTGTTGCGCCAAGAAATTCAGCAGTAGCAAGAGTTAGTTACGGTAGATTTTTAGATTACATTAATTCGGGAAGGGTTACATCAGTTGATATTTTTGAGGGAGGCAGAAATGCAGTTATAGAGACAGTAGATTCGGATTTAGATAATAAAGTCCAAAGGTTGCGTGTAGACCTTCCCGGCTTAACACCAGAACTTATTAATATTTTAAAAAATGAAGGAATCAGTTTTGATGTTCATCCAGTAAAAACAGCACCTCCTGCATTAGGAATTTTAGGTAATTTACTCTTCCCAGCTATTTTAATTGGAGGTTTAATTCTGTTAGCGAGGAGGTCAAATGGTATGCCTGGAGGCCCTGGCCAAGCAATGCAATTTGGAAAAACAAAGGCAAGATTTGCAATGGAAGCGGCAACAGGAGTTGTATTCGATGATGTTGCGGGAGTTAATGAAGCCAAACAGGATTTGCAAGAGGTTGTCACTTTTCTGAAAAAACCTGAAAAATTCACTTCTGTAGGAGCAAGGATTCCCAAGGGAGTTCTATTGGTAGGACCTCCTGGTACTGGTAAAACCCTTTTAGCTAAGGCAATTGCAGGTGAAGCTGGTGTGCCATTTTTCTCATTATCAGGTTCTGAATTTGTTGAAATGTTTGTTGGTGTTGGCGCTAGTAGAGTTAGAGATCTTTTCAAAAGAGCTAAAGAGAATAGTCCTTGCTTGATTTTTATTGATGAAATCGACGCTGTTGGAAGGCAAAGAGGTGCAGGTATTGGAGGAGGTAATGATGAGAGAGAACAAACTCTCAATCAATTACTTACTGAAATGGATGGCTTTGAAGGTAATAGTGGCATAATAATAATTGCAGCTACAAATAGGCCTGATGTTCTAGACTCAGCGCTAATGAGACCAGGCAGATTTGATAGACAAGTCACTGTAGATGCACCTGATATCAAGGGCAGACTTTCAATATTGGAAGTTCATGCTAGGAATAAGAAACTTCAACAGGATTTAACACTTGAAAGCATTGCAAGAAGAACACCAGGTTTTACTGGAGCAGATTTAGCAAATTTATTAAATGAGGCTGCTATATTAACTGCCAGAAGGAGAAAAGAATCTATAAGTATCTCAGAAATTGATGACTCTGTAGATAGGATCGTTGCAGGAATGGAAGGTTCTCCATTAACAGATGGTAGAAGTAAGAGATTGATTGCTTATCATGAAGTTGGCCATGCTCTCATAGGTTCACTTGTTAAAGCCCATGATCCTGTTCAAAAAGTGACCGTAATTCCAAGAGGTCAAGCCAAAGGATTAACATGGTTTACCCCAGACGATGAACAAACCCTTGTTAGCAGGGCGCAATTAAAAGCTAGGATAATGGGTGCTTTAGGAGGTAGAGCGGCTGAAGATGTAGTTTTTGGAGAAGGTGAGATCACAACAGGAGCGGGAGGTGATTTCCAACAAGTTGCTTCAATGGCTCGCCAAATGGTTACTAGATTTGGAATGAGTAATCTAGGCCCGATAGCTTTAGAAAGTGGTAATCAAGAAGTATTTGTTGGTAGAGACTTAATGACTAGAAGTGAAGTTTCTGATTCCATCTCTAAACAAATAGATGAAAGTGTAAGAGTAATGGTCAAGGAATGTTATAAAGAAACCTACGATATAGTAAGCAAAAATAGAGAAGCTATGGATAAAATAGTTGATCTATTAATCGAAAAAGAAACATTAGATGGTGATGAATTTGTAAGTATTCTTTCCAAATTCACTAAAATTCCTGAGAAAGAGAGAACACCACAATTATTAAACTAGACTTTTATTGGTTTCTTATCTAACACTAGATCAATTAGACCGTACTCAACCGCTTCGTTTGGGGACATATAAAAATCTCTATCAGTATCTTCTTTAATAGTGTCATAATCCTTTCCAGTTCTTTCTGATAATTCAGTATTAAGTCGTTCTTTTAAGAACAAAATTTCATCTGCCTGAATTCTAATATCACTGGCTTGCCCTCTAGCTCCTCCAAGTGGTTGATGAATCATAATTCTTGAATGTCTTAGGCTGCTTCTTTTACCTTTTGTACCTGCCGCAAGCAAAAATGCACCCATACTAGCTGCTAAACCAACACAAACTGTATGAATATCAGGCTTTACATGTTGCATAGTGTCAAAGATACCCAATCCGTCATATACGGAACCGCCAGGTGAATTTATGTACATATAAATGTCTTTATCAGGATCCTCTGCCTCGAGGAACAATAATTGAGCAACAATCCTATTAGCAGTTTCACTAGTGACTTGTTCTCCCAAAAAGATTATTCTCTCTCTTAATAGTCTCGAATAAATATCAAAGACTCTTTCACTACCGCCTGATTCTTCTAAAACTAAGGGGATCATAATAATATTTATCTGTTTATTAGATATTAACGATATTGAGTCAACATACGCTAACCTTATTAAGGTTTACATATAAAAAATTGAAAGAAAAATTGACTGTTTCAGATAGCAAAAAGTTATTTCATGAAAAATTTCCTTACGTCATTCCAGGTTTATATAAAAGAATAGTTGATGAAATGCTTGTCGAACTTAATCTTTTAAACCATCAAAATGAATTTACGCAAGATTATCTCTTTTGTGTCGGTCTCACTGAAACATTCAAAGAATTAATGAAAGGATATCAACCTGAAAGACACTTGAATCTACTTTTTGAATCTTTATGCAGTTCTACAAATTTTGAGGCGAAGGAAATTAATGAACTATCTAAAAAGTCTTTAACTGAATTCAAGGATAAAACATCTAAAGATATTTTAAAATTATTATTAGAAAAAAGTAATTCTAAACTTTATAGTTCAAGGATTTTGAACTTAGGAATATACATTTTAATTTCAAAATCCCAAGATCTCGAAGAGAAAAATGATTCAGACATAAATAAGATAACTTTTGATATTTTTGAGAAGTTAAGCTTATCTGCTAATAAAGCAGAAAAAGATATTGGGATTTACAAAAGCAGTATCTCTAAAATGGAACAAGCAAAAGAATTAATTGAGGAGCTAAGAATTAAGGATAAGAAAAAATAGCAAGAACAATAATATCTATTTTTTTAATCTTTTTTTATCTTTCCAGGAGACATAGGATATATAAATTACAGCGAATGTTATTAATATGAGTAAAAAAAACGATGTTAAAATAAGAAATTTACTTAAATATACTTCATAAGTTAAAAATGAAATCATATATCAATGGAACCATCGCCATTTCTTCCCCAAACAACCATGGCAATTGAAAAAGTAAAAATGGCAGCCAATGCAGCCCAACCTATTTGAAAGATCATTAAATTTAAAAAAGCTATTATAAATATAACAGAACTTCAAAATTTTTAATCATTTTAAAGCCAAAGTTAATTTCTCAGAAACAAAATTTTCTCAATAGAATAAAAAAAAATCTAAATTGGGAAGATTAGTTTTAAATCATAGTACAAATATAGAAGGTTTAATTCCTATACTAAAAAAATTAGCGATGGATATTAACATCAAGACAATAACTCCAGCTGCTATTTCAAGAGCTAGAGGGAGATCTTCTAAATTGATAATTAGATTGTCAGTGAAAACTATAAACGGATATAAAGCGATAGCAAGAAAAGGTAAAACAGCTCAAGAAGTTTTTATTTCAACAGACTTAAGTAAAGATGAATTAAAAAAAATTATAGATACTTATAATAGAAAGTAATTAAATTAAAGAGAATTATAAAATAGTTAGGAGAGGACAAATGAAATTGGTATTAAATTTTTCTATGTTTTTATTAGCCTTTTTTTCATTAAGTAATGAATCATTCTCACTTACTAACTATCAAATAAAAAGATTTTGCAAAAAAGAGAAAAGAGCATCTTTATGTATCAAAATTTTGCAAGAGAAAAGATCTGATCTCCAAGAAGGAAAGCTAATTGAAATTCCTGTAAAACCTTTCAAACGCTAATTAGTAATAGATCTTAAATTTCAAATTCTGATTCGAAAAGAATAAAAGCTTTTTTATATTTTGTAAGAAGTTCTTCGGAATTATCAGAAAATCCTTGCTGTTCATAGTCTTCTTTTAATTCATCATATAAGTAAACAACTCTGTTAAAAGCACTCATATATTCTTTTTGTATATCTTCATCATCGATATCATAAATTTTTGCCAATACTAATTCGACATTTTTTTTTGATGCATATATTTTTTTCTCAAAATCTTTATTTAACTTCCTTCTTTTTTTTGCCATCAAAAAAATTTAAATACTGATTAAGAATACTCAAAATCATAGATAAATTAAATTAAAACTTATAAAATAAAAATATAGTTTTCAAATCAAAATAAAACCTCTACATTCCATATAAATCATTCGATGATATGAGTAAAAAGAAACAACTAATTCTAAAGAGGTTAGAAACAAAAATTATGAAGCTAAGAAAATGAATACCTACGAAAACTCAAAGAAAAAGAAACAAAAAGATCTTCCATGGTGGGTAGAGTTATTATTTGTTCAAATAGGATTACCAGATAAATTATTAATAAAAATATTAAAAGCCAAAAAAACTTCTAAAGAATTTATTAAAAACGAAAAAAAATCATTAATAATATTTCTCTTTGTACTTACGATATTGACATATTTCTATCCAATTATTAAACATGCAAAAAATAAATTAGATTGTGAATCGATAGCTAAAAATTATATTATTAAAAATAAAAATACAGTTGGAATAAATAATAGGGAAATAAAAATGTTATCCACAAATTTTTGTTATGGCGGCGAAGAAATCTATGAAATAGAGAATTTAAGAAATTAAATCTTTAATTATTTTCTATTAATAACCATTCCAATATTATGATTGAAACTTTAAGTTTGATAAAGTTTAAATTTAAATCCTATGACTGACATAAACCAAAAGAAAGAAAATGTAAAAATGCATTTAAAAGATTTGAGGCAAAACTTAAAGAAAATGCATTTAGAAGTTATAGAAGAATTAATGTTACCGAAGCCAGATGATGTAAAAAAATTGATGAATAAAATGGATAAACTACTAAGATTAATAGAATCAAAATAAATTATAATTCAAATTATTTAGAATCTTCAAAAATTTAAAAATGAACTTAATTAAGCAATTTCCACTAATAGTTCTAATAGCCATTTTCTTAAGTTCTTGTAAGACAGCAAATAACAAAGAGAGTCCCATAAAAAATTTGGAAAAAAATATTAATGAGATTTCTAGCCCAAAAAAGGAAAGAATGGAAATAAAATTTTCATGCGAAGAGGATGGTATTTCAGAATATTTAGATGATGGTTGGAATATTTTAAAAGAAGATTCCCAAGAAAAAATTTGCACCTGGAAATCTGTTCCTGCCACAAAAGATTGTAATATGGAAAAAGATAAAGGTTGTAAAATAACCAAGCCAGATAAAATTGGTGAAGAGAAAACTTATTTATTAGAAAAAAAGATTTAACCTATGACTCCAAAATTAGAAGATTTAGTTAATTTAATTTTTAATAAATTAAATACATACAAGAATAAAAAATTATTTTTAAAAAAAGAAAATTTGAATAAATTTATTCTTTCACTTCTCAAAGAAAACTGAAATAAAGATCTATTTAATCTAACTGCTATAGTTAAATAAATTTTTTATTAGTAAAGATATGGATAGTTTTTCTTCATTAACTGTTACTTTGGCGATAATTTTTATTCTAAGTCTTTATTTTTTATTAAGGGTTACATCGAACACAAAGAATTAGAAGATATTTTTGCATTATTCCTAGATAATCGGGTCATCTCTTAGCAATAAAACTGTATGCTTATTTAAACCATCATTTATCCATTCTTTATATTCCTCAATGACGCACTTTTTATCAGAGTTATCTAGTAGATTAATCCTTTTTTTTGCATTATCTAGAGCTAATTTAATACAGGTTATATAATCATTGGAATTTTCTTGCATAAGTTTTTATTGAATATTAGGAAAACTAAAAAATTCTTATGTATTGAAAATTACAATAATAAGCGTTGATTTAATAAGAGTATCAATCAATACTGAAGAAATTTTATTATATTCGGGATAATAATATTTTCATAAAACTCCCATGTCATACGAAGCAGGTAGTAAAGAATGTAGACACTTAATTGAAGCGAAGGAAAGTCTTCTATCAGCATTAGATGCGTTAAGTAATATAAATTCAACTGACCTAATACAAATACAAATTAAAGAAATTTACAATAAATTAGAATTAATGCACGATAATCGTAAAAAAATTGAATCGGCTACAAATTATCTCTGAATATAATCAAATTAATTTGAGTTTCAAAATTTGCTTTTTATCCTCTTTACTTTTTTTTCTGATAATAAATCCAATAATGCATCAAGTTGTGCATGTACTTCTCTAGCTTCGTTAAGGTCTGGCAATAAATCTTCCTTTAAAAGCATTTGATGCATCTCTCTGAGCTCTAACCTTATGTATCTAAGGTGAGAACTTACTTCCTCTCTCTTAGTTGCACTCATATTTGCGTTAAAGTTTTTATATTATACAATATTGTCTTTTTTGAAGCCCGATTTAATTTTATTAAATTGAAAAATTATTTCAAACTCAATAACATTGAAGAATCTTTTAAAGTTGCGTTGTAGTAATATATCATTGATGAAAAAGAAAAAATTAAAAAAAATTCAAGCAAAACCAAATCTAAAAGATCAGAAATTAGGTCAAACAAAAAATTCTGCGAAATTAGTTCTTTTTGTATTTGGAATAGGTCCAATAATTGGGATAATAATATTTTTATATACAAAGGGTTTTTTTAATCCCCCAACTATTTAAATCTTAAGAAAAAAAGTTTAAATCATAAAAAAAGATTAAATTTAAATTTATTTAAATAATTATTGAAATTTTTTTAATGAAAATATCCTGAATTTTATCATTTTCCTTGCATTTTCTGGATTTGAGATCAAAAAAGGATGATCTTTTAAAAGTTCAAATACCTTATCAATTTTTAATGTTAGATCATTACAATCAATATTTTTCCACTCCTCATCAAATGACATTGCAAAGCTATCAGCATTGTCATAAAGTTTATCTCTCATAATATTTAGAATTTAAATAAAAAAAAATTCAGAAATCTGACCCAATCCGAAAGAGTAATTAGAAGAATCATATAAAACTATCCTCATGATGACTAATTTAAAAAAAAACTTTCTATGAGTGTTCTTTAAAATTATACTTTAAACTCAATATTTAAAATTGTACATAGTGTTATTGAATAAAATCTGTTTAGATTTGACAGAAGTGTTACAATATTGACATATATATAGATTTATGGAAAATAAAGTTAAACGAATAGGATATCTCCCTAGAAAAAGAGTCCTTGAGATTATTGACGAAATATCCAAGAGCGAATCTATAAGTAGGTCCAAGGTAGTTGGAATATTAGTTGAGGAAGCATTGGGCGCAAGAGGAATTGCGAACTTTGGATATAGCAATATCAATAAGTCAAACATATATATGTCGGATAATTTTAAAGATCTGCAAAATGAGAATGCCCACTTAAAAGATGCGGAAGATGAATTTGTTGATGATAGTGGTTACACCGTTTCTTCTCACAAAACCTTAGATCGCTCAATATCTTCTGCAGATATTGAATTAGCAAATAAAATTAATATTCTTAAGGAATCTGGATTAATATGAATTCAATTGGAGTAATTATTTTATTTTTTATGCAGAATATTGGATCATTGTTTATTCTTAGTCCAGAATAATATTCTTTTTATATAAGACGAATATTAAATTCTTTCTAAATATTAAAGTTGTAATTAAAAAATGAAAGATATTAAATGCCCGTCATGTGGCAAAACTTTCCGAATTGATCCCAGCAGCTTTGAGGAAATACTTCTTCAGATAAAAGACGAGGAATTTAACAAACAAATAAAAGAAAGACTTCTTTTGGCTGAAGAAGATAATAAAAAAGCATTGGAAATTTTAAAGCGAGAATTAAAAATAAAATTAATAGAGCAAAATCGCATTAAAGAGTCTGAGATCCAAACTCTAGAATCTAAATTAAAAATTGCTGAAGAAAAGAAAACAAATGTCCTTAATGATTTTAAAAATCAAGCAACAAATAAAATTAATTCATTGAATAATGAAATAATCAAGTTGAAGGATGAAATCAAAAACCAGTCTTTAATTTCAGAATTATCTTTAAAAAACAAAGTTAGTGAAGCTGTTACTAATTTAGAAAAAGAGAACTCATCATTAACAAATTCCATTGAAAAGATGAGGCTTGAACATTCAATTAATGAAAAATTAATTGTAGAAAAGTTTAAAAGCAAAATTAGCGAAAGGGACCTGACTATTCAGGAACTAAGAGAAATGAAATCTAGATTATCTACAAAGATGATCGGCGAAACATTAGAAATCCATTGCGAAAACCAATTTAATTTGAATCGTGCCTCTGCGTTTAAAAACTCATATTTCGAAAAGGATAATGATGCCTCTTCTGGAAGTAAAGGTGACTATATATTTAGAGAATTTGATGAAAATAATACTGAAGTCACTTCTATAATGTTTGAGATGAAGAATGAAAGTTTAAATGGAACTAATAAAAGAAAAAACGAAGATTTTTTAAAAGAATTAGATAAAGATAGAAGACAAAAATCTTGCGAATATGCAGTACTCGTATCGCTTCTAGAACCAGATAGTGAACTATATAATTCAGGCATAGTAGATGTTTCTCATAGATTCCCAAAAATGTATGTCATAAGACCGCAATTTTTCTTACCGATTATCTCTCTACTAAGAAATGCATCTATGGAAACCTTAAAATACAAATCACAAATTGATTTAATGAAACGTGAGAATTTTGACATAACTAATTTTGAAAGTACTCTTGAGCAATTCAAAAATGCAGTTGGTAAAAATGTTTCACTTGCTCAAGATAGATTTAATGATGCAATTTCAGAAATTGATAAATCAATAACCCATTTGCAAAAAACGAAGGAGGCTTTAGTTCTCTCCAAAAAACATCTTTTATCTGCTGACAGCAAATCTCAAGATTTGACAGTAAAGAAATTAACTAAGAATAACCCAACCATGAAGAAAAAGTTTAATGATTTAAATAATTTTGAAGATGAAGTTGCTTAATTAAAAAAGTTTTTGAATTAATATTAGTTAAAAATATATTTAATTTCTAGGTTATAAATATACTATAAATAATAAATTACACAGTAAAGAAAATAATGTCTATCAACACTCCTATTTTCAGTATTGCCAAAGATCTTAATGTCGAAAGTAATAAAATACTATTAGCCTGTAAGAAACTTGGAATCAACGCTAAGGGCGCTACAAAAAGATTAAATGAAGAGGAATTAAAAAAAATCAAAAGTTATTTTGAAACGGGCAAAAATGTGTCTGATGAAGTGATAAATTTAAATAAAGTTAAAACTAAAGTCAATTCTAAAAAAATTGTAGAAAAGGTAAAAATAAAATATTTTGCAAATAGACTTATTCGCAAATCTTAAATAAAAATAATTTTTTCTAATTACTTAAAAGAATAAGCCACAGAAGAAAAAAATAATAATTTATCATAAGTAAAAATACTTACAATGAGCATTAGCCAAATTTTAAATTCTCTTGAAAAATCCTGGGAAAGAGATGATATTCTTCTAAATATAAAAAAAGGTTTAGGAACAGATGAGATAGTTAATGAATTTCTTATTAAAAATGAACGACAAATTAGAGAATTAAATACTTTATTAAGACCAGAAGATATTGATTTATTAAATCAAGTAGAACAACTCTCCACTTGCGAATCTAAATTAATTAGTAAGATTAAAGATTTAAATTACTTAGATAAAAGTGAAAATAATGACATTCTGAATAAGAAAAAAATTGTGCAAAAAAATAGCATTTCTTTTAACAAAATTAGTTTATTCATGATTAATTGGAGCAACAAACTGGTAATTATTGCTTTACTAACAATTTCAGCAATCGCTTTATCAAAACAAGCATGGGCATAATTAGCTAAATTATTTTCATTGTAAGAGATGTAGTTTTGAGAACTAAACAGGAATATTTAATTAGATATAAGGATGGAAATCTTTATTGTGAACTAGCCGATATTTGGATTGATCCAAGCAAGCCAGTTAAAAAAGCATTAATAACCCATGCTCATTTTGATCACTTTACATTTGGCTGTGAAGAATACATTACTACCAAGGAGACTGCGATACTTCTTAAAAAAAGAGTTGGAGAAAATATCAAAATTAAGACTTTTGAATATGGAGAAGAATTTAAGATAAATGGCATCAATATTTCTTTTCATCCATCCGGTCACATCCTTGGATCTAGTCAAATAAGGTTTATTTTTGCTGAAGAAAAATGGCTAATCTCAGGTGACTTTAAGCTTCAAAAAGATGAGACTTGCAGACAATATGAAATAGTAAAAACTGATTATTTAATAAGTGAATGTACTTTTGGTTTGCCAATATTTAAGTGGGATAAGACAAATAAAATAGCAAATGATATTTCAAAATGGATAACTAATTCACCAGATAAAACTTCTTTACTTTTCTGCTATTCACTTGGAAAAGCTCAGAGATTGATAAACGAAATTAGTCAAACAAATTTTAAAGGTAATATTTATTCTCATGGCAGTATTCATAAAATGAACAATTGTTATAAGGAACTTGGATCTGATATCAAAGATACTATAAAAATCGAAAATAAAAATAAGATAGATGAACTTAAAGGAAGTCTAATATTATTACCACCATCTTTGAGTAAGGGCTCTTATCTTAAAAATTTTAAAAATATACAAACAGCTTTTGCGAGTGGATGGATGGCAATAAGAGCTCTAAGAAAAAGATCAGGATATGATAAAGGATTCGTAATCTCCGATCATGCTGATTGGGAGGGGATTCTCGATGTAGTAAAAAAGTCTGAAGCAAAAAATGTATTTTTTCATCATGGAGATAGTGATGCCTTAAGCAAATATTTAGTTGAAAAGGAATCAATAAATGTTCTTTTATTTGGTAAAAAAATATGAGCTTAAAAAAGTTTTCAAAATTATTTGATGATCTAGATTCAATTAATAGTACAAATAATAAAATTGAAGTTTTAAAAAGTTATTTTCTATCAAATCAACCAATAGATAATTCATGGGCAATATATTTATTAACTGGAAAAAGTAATAAGAGATTTATTAGTGGAAGATATTTAAAAAATCTTTTTTCTCAAATATATGAATATCCTCAATGGTTAATTGATACTTGTTACTTAAAAGTTGGTGATTCTGCTGAGGTAATAACATTATTACTTAAGAATAAAACAACTTCGAAAAATAAAAAATTATCAAATATAAGTCTCAATAAATTACTAGAAGAAATAATACCTGAGTTATCAAAACTTAATGAGGAGGAGAAAAGTTTAGAAATTAAAAATATTTGGGAATCATTGCCTGAAGATAATCATCTAATTTTTAATAAAATTCTTACAGGAACCTTTAGAGTAGGAGTCTCTATCGGATTAATAACAAAATCAATATCAAAACTAGTTAAAATTGATGAAGAAATTATTTCTCATAGGTTGATGGGTAATTTCAAGCCTTCAATTGATTCATATGAATTTTTAATTAATAAGAATATCAATCTTGAAGAGTTAAATTCCAAGCCATTTCCCTTTCTTTTAGCAAATTCCTTTGAAGATAAAATCTTCAAAGATTCAATAAGTGATTTTCAATTTGAATGGAAATACGATGGGATCAGGATTCAATTAATTAAAAGAAAAGGGAACGTGTCGTTATGGACAAGAGGGCAAGAATTAGTAAATGAATCTTTCCCAGAATTAGTAGAAAAAATATTATATATAAAAGATGATTTTGTTCTTGATGGAGAATTATTAGTTTGGAATTTTAAAGAACAAATTGCCTTTGATTTTTCTTTTCTGCAAAAAAGAATAAATAGAAAATCTCCTACAAGATCTATACAAATAAAATATCCAATTATTTTTATTGCTTTTGATATTTTAGAGATTAATGGAAAAGATATAAGAGAAATTAAATTAGAAAATAGAAGAATTGAGTTAGAAAAATATTTTTCAAGATGGCAAAATAAAGCTGAGAATAATACCACTCATATTTTCAAAATATGCGATTTAATCTATCCTAAAGATTGGCATGATGCGTTAACTTTTAAAGAAAAATCTAGAGAAATTAATACTGAGGGATTAATAATTAAGAACAAAAGAGCTAAATACACCTCTGGAAGAAAAAAAGGTATTTGGTGGAAATATAAAGTTGATCCTATGCAACTAGATGCTGTTCTAATTTACGCTAGGGGCGGTAGCGGTAGAAGAGCTGGTCTCTATACAGATTATAGTTTTGCCTTATGGAAAGACCAAGAATTAATTAAGTTTGCAAGTGCATATTCTGGTTTAACGAATATTGAGATTAAAGAGCTAGATAAATGGATAAGGAAAAATACAATAGAAAAATTTGGTCCTGTTCGATCTTTGAAACCAGAAATGGTATTCGAAATATCTTTTGAGAAAATACAAATTTCAAAACGTCATAAGTCAGGCATAGCAGTTAGATTTCCAAGAATAACAAAATGGAGAAAAGATAAAAAAATTAATGATGCAGATAGCCTAGAGAAAGCTTATGAACTGATGAAAAAAATATCATGAAAAATATCACGCAAAATAGTAGGCAACGTAATTTAATTTATAAAATTAAACAGTTTTTTTTCACGAATGGATGGGAGCCATTGCCCTACCAGATTGAATCATGGGAATCATTTTTAAATGGGAAGAATGGAATAATACAAGTCCCAACTGGATGCGGCAAAACTTATGCTGCAATAATGGGACCTCTATCACAAATAGAAGATCCTAAAAATAATAAAAGTGTGAATATATTATTAATTACCCCTTTAAAAGCTCTTAGTAGAGATTTACAAAATTCTGTACAGTTAGCAGCTTTGCATTTTAACAAAGAAATTACTGTTCAGATTAGAAATGGGGATACCACCTCATATGAAAAGAGAAAGCAATTAGCTAAACCACCTAATATTCTTATTACTACTCCAGAGTCTCTATCTCTTTTACTTTCTAATAAAGAATCTAATAATCTATTTAAAGATTTGTCATCAATAATTATTGACGAATGGCATGAATTGATGGGTAGTAAAAGAGGAAACCAGTGCGAATTATCTTTAAGTTGGCTAAGAGGTAATATTAAAAACTTACAAATTTGGGCAATGTCTGCAACGATAGGGAATATCGAAGAAGCGGCAAGAGCAATAGTTGGCATGAGCGCTATTAAGCCCAAAATTATAAGTACAGATATTCAAAAAGAAATTGATATTACAAGTGTTTTACCAGAGAAGGAAACAACCTTTCCATGGAGCGGGCATCTTGGAATTAGAAGTCATTCTTCACTTTTAAGAATCCTAGATAAAAATAAAAGTACCTTATTATTCACCAATACAAGAAATCAATCTGAAAGATGGTATCAATGTCTTAAATTTTTTCTCCCAGAGATGGAAGATAAAATCGCAATTCATCACGGTTCCCTAGATAAAGAAGATAGAAAAAGAGTTGAAGAAGGGGTTAAAGATGGATTAATAAAATGGGTAGTCTGTACTAGCTCGTTAGATTTGGGCGTTGATTTCCAACCTGTAGATCAAATAGTCCAAATTGGTAGTGCAAAGAATTTAGCAAGACTTATCCAAAGAGCGGGAAGAAGTGCTCATAGACCAGGCGGAAAATCAAAAATAATTTTTATGCCAACTAATTCTCTGGAGTTATTAGAGATTAGTGCAATGAGAAGAATAATAAAAAGTGGTATATCTGAGGAGATTAAACTTCCTGAATTATCTTATGATGTGCTTCTACAACATCTGATAAGTTTGGCATGCGGAAACGGCTTTGATCCGAAAATTGAGAAAGAAAGAATTAAAAATTGCTGGAGTTATAGAAACTTAAAAGATCAAGATTGGAATTGGTGTCTTGACTTTCTAGAATATGGAGGAAAATGTCTTAAAGCATACCCGAAATATAAAAAGATAGTTAAAGAAGAATCACAAAATAATAATGAAAACTTTAAATATTTTGTAAAAGACAAATCTTTAATAAGAATGCATAAGTTCAATATTGGGACAATTACAAGCGATAAATTTGTAAGGGTTCAATATATGAAAGGCAAATCCTTAGGTAATTTAGAAGAGAATTTTGCTTCAAAATTAAATCCTGGAGATACCTTTTACTTTGCTGGTAAAATGCTTCAATTTGTAAGAATCAGAGATATGATTTTATACGTTAAAAAATCAACAAAAAAAAGTTCTCTAATTCCTGCATGGGTTGGCGGTCAAATGGCAATTTCTGATTTACTTTGTGAAAGTTTGAGAAAAGAAATAGACATATGCAATGAATTAGAAAATTATCCTTACTTAAATCCTGAACTAAATTCATTACGCCCAATATTGGCAAAACAAAAGGTTCTTTCAAATATTCCAAAGAAAGATGAATTCCTTATAGAAATATATAAAACCAAGGATTTATCAAATCTTTTTGTTTTTACATTAGATGGCAAATTTGTGAATGAAGGAATTGGATTTCTATGGGCTTTAAGATTTGCAAAATTAAAACAATCTACATTTAGTATTACTGCTAATGATTTTGGATTCAGCTTAACAACCTCAGAAGATTTTGATTTTTCCATAATAAAAAAAGAAGCTAATTACCTTCTGGATAATAAAAAATTAGAAGAGGATCTAGAAAATGCAATTAATTTTTCAGAATTAACAAAACGTAGATTTAAAAATATTGCCCAAATAAGTGGACTAGTAAATCAAAATAATCCAACCAAAACAAAAACTTCTTCTCAACTGCAAATAAGTTCAAGTCTTTTCTACGATGTCTTTACTAAATATGAAGAAGACCATCTTTTGATAAAACAATCGCATCAAGAAGTTAAAGAATATCAATTAGAAAATAAAAGAATATCTAGATCATTAGAAAGATTAAAGGATTTAAAAATGCTATTAAACGAAATAAAAACTCCAACTCCTTTTGCTTTCCCTTTATTAGTTGAGAGACTTAAAAATACTTTAAGCAATGAACCGATAGAAAAAAGAGTAGAAAAACTTATAAAAAAATATAGCGATTAAATGAAAGAAAATTCTTTTAAATTTTATTGGGAAAATATATTGTTAGAGATGCTTCCTTCAAGAGCATTACTTTTACCGGAGACAAAAGAGTTGTTAATATGCGATATTCATCTTGGGAAAGCTGAGTATTTTCAGCAAAATGGTATCCCTCTTACTAATAATTCAGATAAACACAATTTCACAAGAATAAAAAAAATAGTAAAAAAATATAGTCCTGAAAAGTTAATAATTTTGGGGGATTTATTCCATAGTAAATATTCAATAGATAAAACTCTTCAAAAAAAAGTAGAGGATCTACCTGAACTACTAAAGACTAATGTTGAACTTGTACTTGGGAATCATGATTTAGGTTGCGATATTAAAAATATAAAAATTTTTAATATTATAAAAACTAAAAATATTACATTTAGCCATGAGCCAGTTAATTTAGTAGTTAATAAAACCTTGAATATTTGTGGACATTATCATCCAAAAGTCTATTTAAAAAACAATGGAGATAAATTATCCTTCAGATGTTTTGCAATGGATATGAATAAAAATGTATTATATCTGCCTGCTTTTGGAGACTTAACAGGAGGATATCCATGCAAAAAGTTATTTAAAAAATGGGCAATTGTTTCTGAAAAAGAAATTATCGAAATTAAATCTTAAGAAAAATTCTATTAAAGTGAATTAAATTTTTCATTTGGGGAAACCAATTTATACTTGAAAGTCTCTTTTAGTTTTTTATCGATTATTTTAAATCTATTAATCTTTTTTTTGCAAATAAGAATAGATAATAAAAAATTTAAACAACTAATGCCCCTTCCTTTAGCAAATAATCCACGTTATAAAAAAAATAAACACATTTTGTAGAAATGAAAAAATTAATAGCCTTGATTTTATTCCCATTTCTTGTCATCCCATTTGGAGCAAAAGCAAATGATAATTTTTCAGTAGAGATAGAGGCACTTAAACTTGTAATGGATCAATATAAGGAAGATAATGAATCAAATGTTGAATTAGATATAGAAGATAAAAAGCCAAGTTATATGGCTCTTAAGCAAGACGAATGCAATGCCACTGTTGAAGTTACAGAAAAAACAGGCTTGGAGGTTGTAAATACTGAATCATTCGATGTAAATGTCTGTTTGAAAGAAATCCATAAAGTAATCAACTAAAAAGTAGTCTATAAAAATATGATAAAAACAAAAAAATTAAAAAGGTCTTTTACTTAAAGAAGGTGAGACCTTGAGACCTAACAGAAAACTTTGGAACGGGTTCTGCATTTCCAATTATTAACTGCAATATAATTGTAGAGGTGTAATTAAAAGTACAAAAACTAAAAATTTTTTAAATAATTATTTCTTCTTTGATAACGTTTGTGACTCTTCTCTAGACATTAAAGCTTCTATTTGAGCAAGAACTTTTTGAAGTTCATCCGTTTTTGTAAGAGATGCTTCTGCAACTTCTCTTAATTTTTCTAACTGTTCTTTAGTTTTATCCATGATAAATAAATTAGAAATTAACCACTTTTAAAAATGGTTTAAGTACAGATTTTTTACTCCCACACAGATTCATATTCTCTCTTTTTTTTATAAAGTCAAATAAATTTTCCTTTATTAAAGATTTATGAGGACTTCCAATTAATTCTTTATTTATTATTGAAATCATAAGATTACCTTAAATAGAAATACTCTTAAATTATGAAGTAAATACAGGCAATCCTATTGTTGCAGTTGTTATGAGAGCACCTGCAAAAATCAAGAAAGGTAGGAAAGGGTAGTTTTTCAAAAATAAACTTACTAATTCGAAATTACTATATAGGTATTTATACTGTTTGTCTACCCCTAGTAAGTATTAAAGGTAAATTTTTATTTTAAAAAGTAAAAATTAAACATCAACCAAATTTACCTGATATGTATTCCTGAGTTGTTTTTTCTTTGGGTGAGTTGAAAATTTTCTTTGTCGAATTAAATTCGGCGAGATAACCAACCTTTCCTCCATCACCATCTTCATATTCAATAGCATTAAAAAATGCAGTCATATCACTAACTCTTAATGCCTGTTGCATATTATGAGTAACGATAATTATTGTGTAATTCTTCTTAAGTTCATGCATCGTCTCTTCTATTTTCAAAGTAGAAATAGGATCCAATGCTGAACATGGCTCGTCCATTAGAATTATTTCAGGCTCAATTGCAATAGTTCGAGCAATACATAATCTTTGTTGTTGTCCTCCAGATAAAGAGTAACCACTATCATTTAATTTATCCTTACATTCGTCCCATAAAGCTGCCTTTCTTAGTGAACTTTCCACTAATTCATCCATATCTCCAGTAAAGCCATTAATTCTTGCCCCAAATGCAATATTTTCATAGATAGATTTCGGGAAAGGATTTGGTTGTTGAAAAACCATTCCAATTCTTCTTCTTACTTCGACTGGATCTACTCTTTTGTCGTAAATATTAGTTCCATCAAACAGAACTGTTCCTTTTAAAGAACAATTAGGAATTAAATCGTTCATCCTATTTAAAGATCTAAGAACAGTTGATTTACCACAACCTGAAGGTCCAATAAGGGAGGTTATATTTCCTTTTTTAAAATTACAAAAAACATTTCTTACTGCTTCAAAAGTTCCATAGCTAATTGAAACATTCTCAAGAGATAAAATGATATTCTTTGGTATTTTTTTATTAGTTTTAATCATTTATACTCTCTTAGTTTTCTCGGTAAAAGCGGCCAAAATCCTTGAAAATATATTTACTGATAGTATCGACAAAACAAGAATAAAGGAAGCTGCCCAGGCTAATTTATTTTGTGCATCATAAGGTTCAAGAGCAAAGTTGTATATCAATACAGCCAAAGAACCCATCTCATAAAACAAGTCTTCAAAGCCTGTTATGTAGTAGTAAGAGAATAAAGCAGTAAATATCAAAGGTGCTGTTTCACCTGCAGCTCTTGCGATTCCAAGTACAACGCCAGTAGCAATAGACCTAAAGGCAGAGGGCAAAGAAACTTTCAATATGGTTGTATACATACTTGCTCCAACACCAAGAGACGCATATCTCAACTCATTAGGCACCAGCTTTAAACCTTCGTCAGTAGTCTTAATCACAGTAGGCAACATCAATATTGAAAGTGCCATACCTCCGGCCAAGCCACTGTACATACTTCCAAATAAGATCTTTGTTGAAACAATTAAGGCATAAATAAATACACCGGCAATAATTGAAGGGACTCCAGCTAAAACATTTACCCCGAATCTGATAAATCTTGAAAAAGCTCCACCTTTAGAGTATTCAGCCAGATATATTCCACCACCAACACCTACAGGTATCGCAATTATTGAAGCAATAGTAGTTATTATTAATGTCCCGATCAATGCTGGATTAATACCACCTGCATCTAAATCATCTCCAGGGGGATTTGGTTCTAAAGTAAATAGTTCTGGTGTGATTTGGGATCCACCCTTAATGAGAATATAAGTCACCAGAAAAATCAAGGGGAGTATTGCGATCAATGCGCAAATTACTGATAAAGAAGTAAAGAATTTATCTCCTATATTTCTTGATAATCTTTTCTGGTAATAGAGTGAATTCATGATTATCTAATATTTGAGACTAAATTTTTTAACTAGCCACTGCGCAAAGATATTGACTATTAAAGATAGGATCATAAGTACAAAAGCCGCATAAAACAGTGATGAAACCTGACTTCCATCAGCCTCACCAAACTGGTTTGCAAGCATGGAAGAAATGGTATATCCAGGAGATAATAGAGACCAACTAAATGCATTGGAATTACCAATAATCATTGTCACTGCCATAGTTTCTCCCATCGCTCTGCCTAAAGCTAATAGAACCCCTGCCATAATTCCTGATAATGCTGCCGGCAAAATCACTGAAAATATTGTTTTCCATCTACTTGCTCCAATTCCATATGCTGCATTTCTTAGCTTTTTAGGAACTTGATTGAGCGAATCTCTTGCAATAGAAGTCACTATTGGCAAAAGCATAATTACTAAAATTAATATTGCTAAAAAGGAATTCCTCCCCGTAGGTTCTGTACTAAATAAAGGTATCCAACCAAAGAAATTATGTAAAAAAACAAAAAATGCTCTAAAAAAGGGTTCCATTACAAATATTGCCCAGAGTCCTAATACAACTGATGGAATAGCTGCTAATAATTCAACAAATGAACCTATTATTTCTCTAATAACTTTCGGGACAAAGTCTTCGGTAATAAATATTGCGGTTCCAACTCCTAGAGGGATAGTTATTAATAGCGAAAGAAATGAGGTTACTAATGTGCCATATATTGCAGTAAAAGCTCCGTATTCATCTTTTACTGGATTCCATTCAGAGGTTACTAGAAACTTCAAGCCATACCTTGAAAAGGATTCAAATGACTGAAAAAAGACTACTAAAATTATTCCTAAAAGTATTATTGCTACGAAACTAGACAAGACTAGAGCAGTATTTTTGAAGATAATATCTATATTTTTTTCGATACCAAATCTTTTACGATTCTTGAAAAGAGTTAATTTCTCTTCCATTAAAAAAAGAATATCTCTATAAATCTACTACTAAATGCTGTAAAAGACTTTAAGAGGACTTAAAGGTATATGAAAGTCATGATAATTTGACATCTATTAAAATATTTAACTACCTATTTTTTCAACGGCAGCTCTTGACTTCTCAAGAATATCTCCTTTTAAGGGGATAAATCCAAGGGATTAAGCCTTATCTTGATACTCATCACTTAACAATGTATTAAAGGCTTGTTTGATTGCTTTAGTGTTTCTACCATTACCTTTTTCGTAAGCAAGTATCCATGTCAATGAAGCGATAGGGTACGCTCCTTTTGCTGTTGGAATAGGATTTTTACCCGCAAGATTTTCATCTAAAGTAATACCATTAAGAGCCTTAGCTCCTGCTTCTGCAGATGGTTTTAGAAACTCCCCTGAAAGATTTTGAAGTGCAGCAGCCTTAACATTACCTTTAATATATGACTGATTTACATAACCAATTGCGCCTGGAGTGTTTTGAATTACACCTGCTACACCAGAATTACCTTTTGCTCCAACGCCTGCTGGCCACTTAACTGATTTACCAGTTCCTAAAGTCAATATTGATGAAAATGCTTCCATAGAGTTTGTGAAAGCCTTAGTAGTTCCTGAACAATCAGAACGATGCGTCCAAGTTAACTTTTCTGACTTACAGCCTTAAAGAAATTTAAAAATTGAAAGATTTATATATCAAATTATTTTGATAAATCTATTTTAATAGCTCTACTGCTACAACAAGATTTCCTAAAAGTCCGTTCAAGATATTTAGTTGTTCTTTACTACCAAATGCTATTAATACCTGACCTGGTTGAAGTATGAAATTCCCTCCAGGGTTAGTGAACAACTTTTCATTTTCTTTAATAGCTAAAATTTTTGCACCGCTTTTTTTACCTATTCCAAGTTCAGAAAGTGATCTTTTCTCTGCAGTTTCAAAAAGACTAATATCATTACTTAATTCAAATTCTTCTATTTCACATTCACTTCCGGCGAGAAGATCAAGAAAGTCAATAGCAATAGGTCTTAAAGCCATTGATGCCATTGCTCTCCCTGCTGCGATGTAAGGGCTTACGACTATACTTGCACCAGCTAATCTCAATTTACTTGCAGCCTCTTCAGTACCTGCTCTTGCAATTACTCTTATAGAACCCCTTATTCCTTTAGCGCTTAAAACCACATATAAATTAGCAGCATCATTAGGTAGGGTAACGACCAAACTTTTGCATTTTTCTAATCCTGCCAGTTTTAAAGTCTCATCAAGAGTTGCATCAGCACAAAGTACTTCTAAACCATTTTCTTCTGCAATCTTTTTTCTATCTTCATCGCTCTCAACAACAATAATTGGAATATTTTGCGTTTTTATTTGGTTAGATATTTCCTGACCTACCCTCCCATATCCGCACAAAATTACATGATTTTCCATTTTTCTAAGAATTCTTTTAAAACGTAATTCGTTTACCCTTTGAAAATAGCCGGATTCGAATAATCTAACAGCTTTTTGAAAGGTAAATTGAATAAAGATCAATCCGCCAACGATTACTAAAACAGTTACGATCCTGCCTTCGGGACTTAAAGGTTGAACTTCTCCAAAACCAATAGTGGTTATCGTGATAAGAACCATCCATAAGCAATCACTCCATTCCCACCCCTCTGTTATTCGATAGCCAATTGCACCTAAAAAAAACAGAAAGAATAAAGAATAAATAAGACCAAACCAAGGCCTTAAATAGTCTTTAATAAAATAGAACTCAAATAATCTAAGCTTCATATCCCTTATTATCGTTAACTATTCAAAAATTTCAAAAAAATTTTCTATTATGTTCCTAAAATTATTTATTTGTTTAAGTGAAATACATATTTAGCAGGATAATAATATTTATTTTCGTAGCCATATGCATTAAACAAATGATTACAGTTTCAGGTCTTATTTAATACTTCATAGAAAATAAATTCAAGGTTTTACTTGTACTGATTCAATAAGAAAATCAGAAGCTGCTTTTAACCAATCCGCGACTGTAAGACGGAGATCAGGTTGAGAATATACAAGTGCGACGATGATTCCAACTAAGATTATCTTTACCATGGCAATTCAAATATTCTTATGAATTAAAGCACAACTATTTAGTAAAAAGAACCTTAAATTTATAAAAAATAGATTAATTAAAACTTCTCTAATTTATTAAACAAGTATTCCACTCTTCTAAGATTTACGCCTAAATCAGATTGCCCTAATCTTGCTGCAGATCTTATCTGAATAATTCCTTTTGATCTATCTACATAACTTCTTACATCAAGCTTTAAAATTTCTAGGTCATCTGGAAATCTAAAAATTAAGCTTCTACAAACGCCTCTCCAATAATTTCTGCCACTTTCAATAACTTCTGTACGAGGTAACCCTTCTGCCAGAGAAACAAGTTGAATAAACTTTTGATCAACATTTATTAGTTTCTTTTCTACTAAGACACTATTTAATGGATTAGTTATGGGAGCAAGACCTTGAATGGAGGAAACCATATTTTTAAGAAAGATATAGATGTTCTAACCGATTTCATACACAAAGTGAGAGAAAAAAAGTAAATAAATGCCCCATACATTTAATCTCTTTATAAAGATTCCTTATTTTTTGATCAAAATTCTAAAATTTGAGATTTTTAATTGTTTTTTTTGATAGAGATGGTTGTCTACCTTCATTACTAGTTAGTTTCCTAACCCATAAAAAAACTCCCACAAACAAAAAAATTTCAACAATAATTCCAATCGTTATTAGACTCATTTTTTATCCTCTTTCTTCTTGTTGGTGCCCTCAATGTATGGCACAAGAATATTTAATAACCACTTTTTAAATGAATTTAACGGTTTCATAATCTTTTTACTTACCTTTTCTCCACAAACTCCTCCCTTTAATGAGATCCTCTAAATTTGGCCAAGCTGCTATTAATTCTTTAAGTGCCTTTCTGTTAGGAGTATAGAAAACACATGACAATGCACTTATTACATAAAGTATGAACCATAACTTACTTTCTGAATAAGCTAAAAACAAAGAGAAAAGAAAACTTCCAATAAAGAAAAAGAAAAATGACCTATTTAGTATTTCTAATGGAGTTCTTTTAAGTCTGTAAAATTTAATCTTTTTACTATCTTCTTCAGTATCTTTCTGAAATTTACTTTCGTACGAATTAATTATTTCTTCTTCTAGAATTTTTTCATACTCTAAATTATCAATTGGATCGCTTTGATCCTTTTTATTTATCATTGGTATCTATACAGTACAAATATGGTAACTAATTTAAGGTATTTTAAAAAGTATCAAATTTTATCTGTTAACTGGAGTTATACGAACAGATCATGGTTTTGAAAATACTTCAAGATTGTCTTATTTATAAAAGATAAATTAGTCAAAATATTCTTTTTAACTTTCCAAAATCTTTCAGTCATTTAAAAAAATCACTTCTATAAACTTCATAGCATTAATTAAATTTGGAGGCAATATCTAAATCTAGAGTTAAAATAGTTTAGAGATATTAATAATAATCTATATGCAAAGGTATTTGATTTCCTACGAATTTACAGATGGCGAAGATCAAGAAGAAGGGGCAGAAATGCTAATTAATTGGTATGAATCAGGTGGTCCCCAAAACAGACCTGAAAACTACGAGGTTCATTCTTGGATTTTTATGGTTCAAAATGGGATTGGACATTCTGTAGTAAGTGCAGATTCTCTTGAGACAATTTGGAAGCAATGGCATCCTTGGAGAAGGTTAATGGATATAAGTATTCAGCCGTGCATGGATCTTGATGAGACAGTCGGATTATTCAAAAAACAAAAAATGAATACACGGATAGTCTAAAAGTATTTGACTTCCAAATATAAATTTCTTTTTAGTAGCACCTAATACTTCATACATATCTCACTGCGTTAAAAAGGATAAGATTAATTTTCCGTAATGAATGATTCTTATCACATTTACTTCAAAGGAGATATTCTTTTCAAGAATTTAAGTAAAGATGAATTTGAATTTGTTTGGGGGAAACTTTATACATCCTATATAAACGCCCTAAATAAAGAGCTAACCTACGAATTAATTAGCGAAAACAGTATTATGGAGCCGGCCTTTAACCTTGAGCCATCTTACTAAATCAAGGATAAAATTTTAGATTATGAATAAAACAAGAAAAGGTGTCTCTCTTTTATTTTGAGGTACTCTTTCTCTTCTTTGGTTATATCCAAAGCAATTTTATTTGCCTCAATTTCGACATTAGAACTATAAGTTTCAAAGTTTTCCTCTCTTTTAAATAGGGCAACTATGCCAATATCAGTTATGAACCAAATAAAATGATCAGTTTCTCCAATAGGCTCTTTTTTTAAAGAGTCAAGAATCAAATCAAAGGTTGAATCCATTTAATCAAACCGCGAGGAATTTTAATTTCCCCCATTGCAATACCTTACCGCCTCAGAATTGGTACCACCATCTTCAATTATTTCTGCAACACATTTATTGAAAAGTTTAGATTCCTTTTTTACTGAACAGAATCCAAAAGCGATTGCAGCTAAAGCTATAGCAGATACGAAACTAGAACCTAGTTGTATAAAACCATAGGCAAACATAATGTTTTTCTTTCCAGAACATTTTTTTGGATCCTTTTTTTCTTCTGTCATTTTGACTTAAAACTTAATTTAATTTATTTGATTAAATTTTGGTTTGAGAAATATTTGCATAGAGAAAACCGAATTAAACAATTTTTAATCAGCTATGATAAAAAATAAAAATTTCAAGTTTAGATTGATTTTTCTTCACTTTAATTTTCAATTTGATACATCATGAAGAAAAAACTTTTTAAATTTTTTATCAACATGAGCTTCTCGTATAGATAATTAATCTTTTTATTAAAAGTAATGATCCCATAGTTATAACAATAGATTATGCTACTTTTTAAACTATATTTTATTTTTTTTGATGAAGTATTAATACTTAAAAATTTTTTCCAGAAAAGCTTGTTTTGATAATGCTCCCGAAGAGTTATCCACTTTTTAAGCATTTTTCAACAGGGTTTTCCACAATATGTTGATTAAATTTGAATTTCTATGTGCAAAATAAAATATTATCTTCTTTTAAGAAAAAACTATCCACAATTTTTTTTGGGGATCAGTATGATCTCAGAGTCTTTATAAATTTTTAAGTACAAATCCTATGAATCTAAATGAGACTAAAAAGGATTTAAATCCCGAAATCAAAAAAGAGTTGGAAAAATCTAAGCTTGAAGTTCTTACTAATGAAAATGATTTTTTAGTTAAAAACCTTAAAAAGGCTGGATAATCTACTAGAGCTTTAAATATTTTTCAAACAATAAATTATTTAAACTTCCTTACAAAGACAAAATAATATTTTCTTGAATGATCATCCGAAAAAGTTTAAGTTTGTCAAATATAAAATTTCTATTAAATATACAAATTAATACTCCAGATACTAAACATATTAAGCAAATACTAGTTATATTAAGCAAATCTCAGCAAGAGATCAGATTAGAAATATAAATGGGAAATTGAAAGTTTTTAAAAATAATTTAAACATTTAATTTTTCCTGTATTTACATCATAGTTTCTATAAAAGATGAATATCCAAGAACTTAAAGTCAACCACAAAAAGCTTTTAAACAAAGCTGCCAAAGCAAACGGTCGTAAAGAAACTATTTCTTACTTAAATCGTGCTGCTAAAATTAAATCAAAGATCTATTCAAACACTAAAGTAAATTGCTTTAGGTGTAATGGAGCAGGTTTTCTAAGAATTTCATTAGATGAGACTAAAACATGTCTATCTTGCTATGGGAAGGGTTTTTTAATTAAAGAAATTCAGCAGGTTTAAAAAATTTTGATTGTTAATGAAAGATCTCATTCAAGCACACAAAAAATTGATTAAAACAGTTAAAGAACAAATGGGATTTTCTGATTATGGGATGTATTGGTTAGCTTTCCTAGAAGGGGGTATAACTATATGGCTAATGGATAGAATATTTTTCCACTGGTTAAAGTTTTAATTTTTATTTAAGTCAAAAAAATTTCTGCAGGTATTAAATAAAATAATTTATCGAAACCATTTGAAAAGTTGTAGGATGGTAGAAAACTAATATGCAATTACTCGGATTAATTCTTCTTCTAGCTAGTAGCTGGTATTTATGGAAATTAACATCAAACTTTCTTGATGAACCAACAAAAAAAGAACTGAATAATAGTTTAAATAACCTCAAAAATAAATTCTCTGAGGGAAAACAAAATTTCTCTAAAGCAAAAATAAGCGAAGCTTGGGAAAAATACAAAGAAGAAGGTGGTGCTTTATCTAATAAAGAAAAAAGCTAGTGGACTTTTTTATTATTACAAGTTTCACTAAAGATATTTCTAGAATTGATCTAATTGGTATTTTGTTTGGTCATTTAATTTTTGGTGTTGCATTGACACAGCTTTTAAATTGGACGTGGTTAAAGAACCTTATGAGTGAAGAAGATAAAACAAGAATGCTTAAAAGTTATACATGGAAAGACTTATTAGTAGATGGAGCAATTGTTACGGTAGTTCTAGGAATAATCTTTTTGATAATTAGCATTTTTCTATAAATGTACGTAACATACATCCTTTTAGTTTTTTTAATAATATCAATTGTGATTTTCACTCAAATAATCAATTCCTTCGATAAATCAAAATAAATGACCGAAGTAACTAGCAACTCCTCAACTGGATGGTACTTAATCGCTTTGGTAAGCACTTTATCTTTTTTAGCCTTAATTTACTTCGGCCAAAAAAGATAGATTAAAGTTTGAAAGACTATTTAAATTCATAAAAAAAGCTCTGCGACTTCATGAGATGCAGAGCTTTTAATTATTAAATAACTGATTTATATAAATCTATTGATTATAAAACCTTTTTTCTTAATCAAAGAAAAAGAGACCGATGAATGTGATGATGATACTGAATTCACGGCCCCTTTGATAACCGCATTTTTCGGTAGATACGACAATGAATCACCTCCTTTACTAATGTTTTTCTAAAGATAACCAAAAGAATTAAACAAGGAAAGAAATTCGTTAAAAATTTAAAAATTTTTTAACAAATTAAAGATATAAATCTCTTCAATATAAATGTATTGATATTACCAAGGCAAAACTTCTCCGTTAGCATGCCAAAAAGTACCCGAGTTATTTTTATTTAAAGAATCAATACGTTTTAAAAGGCCATTTGCTGATTCTTCAGGACTAATTCCATTTCTTGTAAAGCCAGTCATTCTTGTACTCACTAAACCAGGATGCAAAATAGCTACATAAATATCTTCCCTTGATAAATCTATGGAAAGTGATTTTGCTGCCATGGACAAGGCAACCTTAGACATTCTGTAACCATAAGAACTTCCTGATGTATTATCTTCAATAGATCCCATTCTACTCGTGATAAAAGCAACTTTAGAAGATCTTTTTAAAAAATGTTTAAGAGATTGAGTCATACATATTGGGCTCAATGCATTGACTTCAAATTGCCGCAAAATACTTTTTTTATCTAAGTTTTCGAAAGAATTAAATTCATAAATTCCTGCATTATGAATAAAGCAATCTAAATTAACTCCAGATAGTTTTTTACACAAATTTTTTATCGACTCATCAGAAGAAATTTCTATATTCTCTTCAATTCTCACTCCTAAATCTCTAAGTTCTTTTGAAGCTATCCTGCACGTTGCAATTACATTATCTCCCCTCTTATGAATTTGTCTACAAAGTTCTAATCCAATACCCCTATTTGATCCTGTAATTAGATAAGTCGACATCTTTAAACTAAAAAATAAAAAATTAATCTAAATCCAAATATAAAAAAACGAAATAAAAAAAGAAAAAATTTATAAAATTACTTATTAGATTTTTTAAGGTTATGATGGATTATGAATTTTAAAGATCTTATAAAAGAAAGCAAAGATATTTTTATCATCAAAATTTAATGTATGGAAATTTTCAATCAAGAATTTATACAAGAGATTATTAGGTTAACTTGGAGAAATCCTGCTTTCATGGCTATAGCTATTGCGTTAGTCTGGCTTATCCCACAATTATTTATCAGAAAAATAATGGCAAAAAAATATGAAAGAAGAAAAATAGAAATTCAGAAAAATAAAATTCAGAAGCTTTACCCAACTAATACTCCTAAATAAGATTTTTATTTATAAGATGAACTAATGAATCAAAAAAAATATTTTTTGCCACTAAGTAAAATATGACTTACAAAATAATTAGAATTGATGGGAAAGATGACGAATTAACAACTCAAAGTTTTGATAAGTATTCAGATGCGTACGATTTATTAGAGGAACTATATGGAGATTTATGTTGTTCAGATGCTGATTATGGAGACGTAACCTACTACGATATTGTAGAAAATAATTTAAAAAATACTAATGGAGAATAAAAAATGGGCTCCTTCCCAAGAAGAAAATTTAGGGGCAATAACGAGTGTATATGAATTCATTAAAGAAGAACTTTCAGAACTTCAAAAAATAACTGGATGTCCCGATTCATTTATATATGATTTTATTGGCAAGATTCAGAATGAATGGCATCCTGAATCTTGCCACTCAATAGTTAGAAATAAAGAAAGGAAAAATTAGAAAATATTAAATCTTCAACTCAAATTTATAAAATTTCTCTAATATAATTTGAATTTAAAAATATTAAATAATGATTATTAGAATACTAGGTATCGTACTTATCCTTGGTACTATTGCATATTATGGTTTAGTTTTAACTGGGCAAAGCAACCCTTAGTTTTTTAACTTTTAAAAAGTTCTCATGAAATGGCCTCCTACTTTGTGTTGGACAGCACCAAAAACTATTAATGGTAATAGGCATTTTCAAGTTAAAGCTTATGGTGGGAAAAATGAAGATAGATGGGTTGATATTTTTCCTACCAAAAATAAAAAAGATATTAAAAGGATCTCATGGGCAAAACTAAAATCAGAATGGACTACTGGATGGTTAAGGCTCCCAAAAGATAAAGATTAATTTGTCAATGTAAACAAATATTATTAACCAGAAAACTGTAAAAAATAATACCTAACTCAAAAAAAATAACCTTTAATATTTTTTTTAATTGCTGTTTAATATGAAGTCAGAACCGGAGAAAAAACTCCCTAATAAAAAAGTTATAAGTTCAGCAAAATTTGAGGCTAATGAACAATTCACAAAATCTGCATTAGAAAATTTAAAAACAGAAAATGAAAGGCTTGTTAATTCACTAAAAAAATCTGGGGAGATTAAAGAATCAAAAAGAAAATAGACTTACATTATTATAAATTTTTTATTATTATGTTAATTTATAGATTGAGAAATGATTGAAAAAATCTCTCTAGCAAATTCTCATTTACCTCAACTTATTGGGTTCGTACTGATGTCAATTGGTTACACATTAGGCAATAAATTCTACCTTCCGGAAATCAAACAAAAGTAACAATTTCTAGTCATTAAATATATTGTAAATAAATAACATTGAAAATATATTCCTTATAAAAATTTTTCAATATTTTATCTGATTTAAAGTAAAAACTGTAAAGCTAATTCTGTAATTCTATTAAGACTAGTATTATGATGATTATGATACATAAATGTAACAATAAAGTCCTTAAAAATGTGAAATCCAAAGAAAAAGTAAGAATTCATACTAATTTTTTTTAAATATGTTACATTATTTAATAATTCAAGTTAAGGTTTCCTCTGTCAATAAAGCAGAAATGAGGAAGTGTTTGATGTATACAAATGTCATTTACTCTTTGGCTTACTAATTGATCACATATGAAATCTAAAAATGGATGCACTTACTAGTTTTATAGTTGTTATCATCGCTATTACAATTCAATTCTCTTTATACGCCATCAAAAGGTTGCAGGAACCTTTAGAACCAAAATATTTGATAGATAAAAACTCAAATAAAAATAAAAACTACATGGGTAAATTTTGGAAAAATGCCGAAATAACAAATGGGAGATTTGCTATGATTGGTTTTTTTGCTTTGATAATAAACTACGGTTTTTTTGGGTGGATAATACCTGGTTTTATTTAAACTATCAATACATTAAGGTCTTAAAAAAAAAATATAAATCTCTCGTTCAAAACAAACTCTCCTTTTAAAAAAAAAATTTTTATTATAAGTAAAAAACAATTGAGTAATTCTGATTTTGATAAAAATGGATTGGATAGCTATGGCATACATTGGCTTCAATATGCTGCTTTTGCTGTCTCTGGTTTTGCTATATTTACGACCTGGGCATTTTTTTATGATGAAAGATTCCACAACTTTGTAATGAATATTTTCAGGGTTATTAACTGCAGTGGGTTCAACTGTAATGGAGCATTTTAAAATTCTATGGCTAATCCAGATCAAAAAACAATCTTAATTGATAATGCTTTTGAGGAAATAAAAAACATTTGTAAAAATCTTCAAAAAGATACTTATGCTTCGAATTCAGAACTTAAAAGTTTACTAAAACTAATTATTAATGAATTGGAAGAAAAAGAATAACAAAAAACTGGTTTTGGATTCAGGTAAAGTTAGCCACTATCTCAGAAGATACTTAGACCTTAAATCACTTTAAAACAGATTTTTTACTTTTAAAATTTAATATTTATAATTTACATTTTTTAGAAAGAAATTAAAAGGAATGAACCTCAAATAGAAGATTCATTCCAGATTTAGCATTAGTTTTATCTAGATTTAAATTTTATAATTTAACTTCTCTGGTGGACTTTCAATCATTAGATCCCTCCAATTCAACTATTTAAACCTACGCCTTACTTATTAAGAAAGTAAATCAGTAAAAATGCTGATTTATTATTTCTAAAATGTTTGAATTAAAGATGCCAATTCTGGTGCATCTAATAAAAGTGCAAAAAATGTAAGCACAACTAATAAAAATATGGAAAAGTAGAATTGTATCATGTTACAAAATTACTTAAAAGGAATTTTTTAAGTTGTATAAAATAATGCTTTGTTTACATAATTAAATATCTCTACCTAGAGAAGTTTAATTAGAGAATAATTAAGATGATTCAGGAGAAAATATCGTCCTATTTTTTTGCCAATACTCACAGCCTTTAAGTAAATGATCACCTTGCGGTATGCGTTTTTCGTATTTTGGACAGATCAAGATAGTAGCAAAAGTTTCTGTAGTGCTGTAGCGAAAGTGATTGCAAGTAATACAAATCTTTGTTCGTTTTCGTTTTAGGGTAGATTCTTTTAGATATTGCCATTTTGAAGGATTTACCTTGATCATGATTACTGAAATTTATTAGTAACAATTTGCCAACCTCCTGAAATTAATTCATTCCATGTTTCACAAGCACACTCAATAGAATGAAGTCTTGAATTTTTAATTTGGGCTGGTTCACCTAATTCATTTGCATAGAAAAGATGAGTATATACTAGTAAGTTATTAGATACAGATTTCTTATAACTCTCAAAAAAAATTAATAAACCACTTTTTTTGTTAAACAACCAGCCAGTTGGGGGGTCAATAAGGCTGCCACGATAAAAATAAGTCCGAACATTAGCAACTCCTGAAGTCATGAAGATAATACAGTTGTACTATTAATATAAATGTACTACTCGCAGGCGTCAAGTGTTCCTCTGGTAATTATTTAAAAACTAAAATTACTTTCCAGAAATAATCAGCCATAAACTTCTTATTTGGTAATACTGAATACAAGTAACTCCTTGAAAAGGAAAATATCATTTAAAGAGAATCTCCGAAAGAATGCAATGTATCGAAATCCCTTCTACTTAGGATGGAACAAGGGTTGGTCTTTTTTATTTTTTTTAGAGGGTGGCATTGCAAAAATTGAAGCAAGAGGTTTTGGTATTTCTATTACAACAAAAGTTAAGAAAGGAGAATCACCCCTAGAATCTGCGGATAGATTAGTTTCGAAAGAGCAAAGGATTAGAAAATCAAGATATTATTCTTGGGTTAAATCTATTAATGAAAAAACAATAAATTAACCAATCCTTAAACTTCTAAAGTAATTTGTTGACAGTCAATTTAAAATAGAAAATAGTCATTTATTTTTCGTGTCCAATAAATTTTATGAATGGTGGAAAAACCATAGAAAAGTTGTAACCTATGGAGCTTTTATCATCTTGTTTGGTTTTTATTTATCTCCTGTTGTCAAAGAAGCAAAATACAAAAACCAATGTATTAAGTACTCTACTAAAGGAGCTTTAACTAAATTTAATAAGGACGATATAGGAGAAACTTTACAAGAAGAAACAGGTTTGAATATTGAAGAACTAGCAAAGATTGAAGGTTATAAGAATTGCATTAATTAAAAAGTTCGCAAAAATTATGCTGATTTTTTAAATGATTAAGGTATCTTTAAGCTTATTTTATTAATACTCTTATTTGGATTTATATCAATAAGTCCAAAAACAAGATACTTGGTTGGCATAACTCTAAAAGAAATTTCTTCATTTCTTTTATGGACTGTTAAATTTGAAGATAGAGAAAAATGGATTATAGATAAGCCAAGTTGGATACCTGACCAAAAACTTAAGCCATCTTATTAAATGAAAACTTATTTAGAAGAACGAATTGAGTGGTATGACGATAATTATAGAAATGGGAATGCTTTAATCTCTGATAAGCAGTTCGACCAACTTGAAAAAAATTTATTAAGAACAAACCCTAATTGTGATTACTTTAAAAAGAAAAATAAACTAGTTTTACCTTCATTAGAAAAGGATTCAATAGATGAATTTTTGAAAGGATTATTAGTAGATACCAGATTATTAATTGAACCAAAAATTGATGGTTGTGCTGTTGCTTTGCAATATAGGGATGGAACCCTGGAGAAAGCAATTACAAGAAAAGGGGCAGACGTTACTAGTAAACTTATTAAAGTCCAAGACATCCCCAAAAATCTTCCTTTACGAGGAGTTCTTCAAGTTAGAGGTGAATTATATGCACCCAACCAAAGTCCAAATATCTCCCAGAGAATCGCTTCTGGATTTCTAAGAGCTAAAGAAGGATTTTCTGAAAGTCTTAGCCTCTGCGCATTTCAAATACTTAATTCAACACTTAACCAATATGAGTCCAAAAAAAGTCTTTCAAAGCTTGGCTTCACGATCCCTCAGGATATTTCATGCAACTTTACGAGCCAAGTTGAAGTATTTAGAAAACAATGGCTAGAAGGGAAGCTTTTTAGTAACTATCCAATAGATGGAATAGTAGTAAAAATAAATTCTAGAAAATTACAATTAATTAGAGAAAAATCAAATTTAGATTATCCTTATTGGCAAGTGGCAATAAAACGTTAATGGAATTAATACACCAGATTTTTCCTACTTGGCATATTTACTTGGATATGTTTTTGGTTGGCTTTGCAACTTACGGTTTTCTGAGAATTAAGAAAAAAATAAAAACTAAATAAAGTTTTTAAATTATCCGTGGTCCTTAAGCATAGATTTAAGTTGTTCGGTATCTAATTGTTCAAGATAATTTCTCATTGCCAACCAAGATCTTCTGCTTTCTAACTTTCCACTTTGTTTAAATAAATTCGCGGAAACTTGATCTATCAATTCTTTATGAGTCATATTTATATTCTTCATCAAGCTCAATGACAACACCATTAAAAAATTCTGCTAATAATTTTGATGGGTCTCGCATAGATGTCTTTCTATCTACTTTTGATAATTTCTTTTTGATTGGATTTAAGTTAGTCATACAGATTCAGGTAATTCAAGTTCTTCAAAAGTCCAACCTTCTAATTGAAGGTCGTGCCATTTATCCCAAGCATTATCCAAATACAT
Source organism: Prochlorococcus sp. AG-347-K17 (assembly GCA_003281385.1). GTDB lineage: Bacteria > Cyanobacteriota > Cyanobacteriia > PCC-6307 > Cyanobiaceae > Prochlorococcus_A. Next base: position 94,774 of record QCCE01000002.1, on the reverse strand, counting down.
TTGAGTTGATGATTTAATTGCCATTGGCTCACCAAGATCATTTGCATAATATGTATGAGCAAAAATTCTCATACTATTTCTTGGAGATTTTTTATTTCTTGTGAATAAAATTAGTCTGCTGCGGTCTGGGCTAAGCAACCAACCACTTGGGGACTCATTACGATAACCGTAAGAAAAATTAGTCCAAACATTAGCTCCTCCTAAAGTCATTAATTAGTAATACATGTGTACTATCAATATAAATACATTAGAAATGGATCGTCAAGTATTTTGGCAAATAAATTACATACACTAATAGAGAATAAAAACAGGTCAGTTATTCCAAAAAAATAAAATACCCACCAAAAGCCCGTTTTAGCAAGCATTTTGATAGGTAACACCGGATCCCCGTCAGTTCTCTGCTGCATCGACCTGGAAATGCCAGAAGAGGATTCAAAGTGGGCTTTCGTTTCCGATTACAAGATCGGTTTACTACCGCATCACGACAGTCTCCTCATGTCGAAAGAGAGTCAGATCAGAGCACATAAAGAAGAACTTAACCAAAGATCCAGTAAATTAACTCTAACTTATTTTTTTATGCATTTGGAGATGGCCAAATGTCTCTTACCATAGTTAATAAAATTTGAGCTTCATCATATCTTTCTGAATGCGTTTTACCATTTAATAAAAATGTGATGTGAGCCATTTTTCTTCCCAGAATTTCGCGAGATTTACCATAACAATGAATATTAGAACCCTCAATTTCAGATAACATCTTAATTCTGGTTTCCATTGAGATTGGGAAATTCTTTTTTAACCCCAGTAGATTTATCATAATTGCGCCTTCACAGTTCATTTTAATTTCAGGTGGCATTATCCCAGAAGAAATGCAAACATATTGATCAAACTGACTTGAAGTGCAAGCTTCAATAGAGAAATGAGCTGAGTTATGTGTTCTAGGAGCTATTTCATTAATTAAAAGACCATTATCTCCATAGAAGAATTCAATAGCTAAAACTCCAAAGTAATTAAGTTCATTCACTATTGAGGAGAAAATATTTATTGCAAATAAGTTCAAATCATATTCATTTGTTCCAGGTGCAAGAACCCAATCACAAACATGGTTTGATTGGAACGTCTCAACTATTGGAAAGAATCTTATCTTACCGGTCCTATCTCTCGAACCAACAAGAGCCAGTTCTTTTTCATACTCTATCCATTCTTCTATTAACCATTCATCAGAATTGTTCTCTGTTAAAAATGAATCTAAATCTTCTTTTGTCTTTATTTTTCTGTTACCTTTGCCGTCATATCCACCTTTATTTGATTTTGCCATTAAAGGAAAAGTCCAATTATTGATTTCCTCATCCGAGAGATTTTTAAAATCTTCAATACTTATCCATTTTGGACAGGGGATATTCATCCTGTCTATTAATTTTTTTTGAGAAAACCTATCTACTAATGGCTTAATTGCATTAAGGCTTGGGACGAAAATATCATTATTGTCAATTAAATTTAATTTATCAATTTTTATCCATTCATTTTCAAAAATTATTTTTTCACATTCATTAATTAATGATTTATTACCTCTTATCTTTAAAGGATCAGCTTCTATGACATGATCTGCTTTTGAACCAGCAGGATCATCACAAGATTTTGTTTGCACACATACTTCTAAATCTCTTTTTTTTGCTGCCTCAGTTAACATCAAAGCAAGCTGACCACCTCCAATTATTCCTAAGGAATAATTTTTCTTAATATCTTTTATATTTTTTTTTAAACTCATAGCATGATTTTATTACCATTTCTAATTCTTAACAACTGAATTTTTAAGTATCTAGAGCTTAGATTTTGCTAATATAAAAAGTGTTTAATACCAAATATTTATAAATTTTAACTAGGTAATCAATCGTGAATGAGAGAAAAATATTAGTCCCGTTAGGTGATAAGTCATACGAAGTAACTATAGAAGCAGGGATACTAAATAATATCAGCGAAGAACTCTTAAAAATTGGAATAACAAAGAATAAAAAAATACTTGTGATTTCAAATGAAGAAATATCAAATTTGTATGGTGAGAAATTCTTAAATAATTTAAAAGATAATAAATTTCAGGCCAAAATGTTCCTTATCAAGGCTGGAGAATCATATAAAAACTTAAAAACCTTAAGTGAAATATATGATGTAGCATTTGAATTTGGCTTAGATAGAAATTCAATAATTATTGCCCTTGGAGGAGGAATTGTTGGAGATGTAAGTGGTTTTGCCGCTGCGACTTGGCTGAGAGGTATCGAATATATTCAGATTCCAACAACATTATTATCAATGGTTGATTCATCTGTGGGAGGAAAAACAGGAGTAAATCATCCAAAAGGTAAGAATTTAATTGGAGCTTTCAATCAACCTAAAGCAGTTTTTATTGATCCAGAAACTTTAAAAAGTTTGCCCAAAAGAGAATTTAGTGCAGGCATGGCTGAAGTAATAAAATACGGAGTAATAAGAGATAAAGAACTTTTCGAATACTTAGAAATTGAAAAAAACAAAAATGAACTTATAAATCTCAAAAATGAATATTTAATTAAAATAATTAATAGTTCAATTAAAACAAAGTCTAATGTTGTTTCTCAAGACGAACATGAAAATGGTGTTAGAGCAATATTGAATTATGGTCATTCTTTTGGTCACGTTATTGAAAATTTATGTGGATACGGCAAATTTCTGCATGGTGAGGCAATATCAATTGGTATGAATATTGCGGGGAAAATAGCAATTGAAAAAGGGTTATGGTCTAAAGAAGAATTAGAGAGACAGCGAATTCTCTTAAAGAGTTATGATCTTCCTACCGAGATCCCCAAAATAAATAAAGAAGACGTTCTAACAATACTTATGGGTGATAAAAAAGTTCGTGATGGCAAAATGAGATTTATATTACCGAAAGAAATTGGTGCTGTTGATATATATGATGACGTGGAAGATTCATTATTTTTAAAGTTTTTTTCTTAACGCAAACAGGTTGAATTTATATTCATTTTCTTCTCACTAAACTTTTTAAAAACAAACCACTTAAAATCACCTAAACAAACAGGATCTACGAGTCTAAGTAATGCCTCTCTTCTTAAAAGAGCATTTGATAAATTCTCCTTAAATTCTTTCTGAATCCCATAAAGTCTCTCAGCCAATCCAAGCGCCAATAAAGCCTCTCCTTGTTTTGTCATTCCAACAGTATCAAATCCAAGAGTATCAGCATCATTAATTAAAGTTTCTATGCACACATGAGATGTTAAATCGCAATTTCCAGGAGAATCTAGGACATTATTCTTCATTTTTTGATTTTCATATGAAACTATAGTCCCATCAGAATTCTTAGAGTTATAGTATTTTTTAGCATCTTTAGCGTAATCAATTATCAATAAAATACCATTATTGATTTTCCCATAAATAGCTTCTAACCATTTTGAGTTATCTACATGCCATTCTGTCGTCCATCCTTCAAGAGCATCTTCAGGCGGAATAGTTATTCCCAACTTACTTTTAGCAAGTTCAAAACTTTTTTCCAATTCACGTGTAATTGGCATTTTATCAAAAAATAATTTATGAGATTTTTTGTCTGTAGAAACTGCTTGTCGAATTAGTTTTCCCTTTGAGAAGGTTATTCTTTCTACTGGCAAAGCATCCAAAACTTCATTTGCTAGAACTATTCCATTTATATTATTTTCCTCTACTTCATCCAAACCTTTCCATAAAATATCAATACCTAAGTTCAAAAATTCCTCCAATTTATTTTTTTGTTTTTCTACCATCCCTTCATTAGGTTCAATAATTACAAAAGAAATACCTTCTAAAAAATTCCTGCTGTTTTCTAAAAAGTATTTAATTAATCCACTCATAAAGCTTCCATCTCCAGCTCCAAATTCAGTTACAGATAATCTCTCATTAGATAAAAAACTACTTTTGAACTGAATCAACCAATCTTCTATTTGTTTACCAACTAAAAAAGCAAAATCATCAGATAAAGATGGTGATGTGACAAAATCTCCTCGAACGCCTAACTCAGCTTTACCGCTGCCGTAATAACCATTAATAGGATCATTTAATGCAAAATTCATAAAGTCATAAAAACTTATAGTCCCACCCATTTTTATTATTTTTTTTACTAACCAATCTGGATTATTCGCGGGTAAGCTATTCATCGGCGAAAATATAAAGAGACAAAACTTATTTATGCCTTCAAAGATTAACTATTTATTAGGAATATTTCTATCTATATTAGTTTTAATTTCACATAAACCCGTTTTCGCTATAAATAATCCAAATCTCTTACCAGAAGAAAAAACACCAGTAATTGACTTAGCTAAAACATTAAGCCCTAATCAGAAAAAATCTTTAGAGGAAAAGCTCAACAATCTAGAAATTGAAAGTGGGTGGAAAATTAAATATTTATCTCAGTTTGAAAGTTCTCCTGGTAGTGCAATAAAGGACTATTGGGATTTAGATGAAACAAGTTTATTGATAGTTGCGGATCCTAGAGGGGGAAATTTGCTGAACTTTAACGTAGGGGAGGCTTATTTTAATTTTATGCCTAGGTTATTTTGGGTTGAACTTCAAACAAGATTTGGCAACCAATACTATGTTAAAGATCATGGTGAGGATGGTGCAGTATTAGATGCAATTGATTCAGTAAAGATTTGCCTCGAGAGAGGAGGATGCCAAGTTGTCCCTGGCCTACCCAAAGAGCAATATATATGGACTTTATGTACATCTATTCTTGGAGGTTTAGTAGCAGGTTTCGCATCTGCTCCAAGAAAAGATGGTCAAATCATATCAATTGGTTTTTTAGCTCTTCTCTCTCCTTTATGGGGAATGTTATTTGGAATTTTTGGTTTGGCGCCAATAATATCCAGAACAAATGATTTATTACCTTTATTTAAAAATGGATTAGCTTTTACAGCCGCAGGAATTGCGGGTTATATCTTGTCTCAAACATTATTTTCAAGATATGAAAAGCCCAAAAATACTTAAAAATATGATCAGAAATATCTAATCCTTAAAATATTTATCTTCTTTACAAATTTCACCAGACTCTGAATACCATCGATGGGAAACATGACTTAATCTCTTTTTTTCAAACTCAATCCATGAAAAGTTAACTAGTAATTTCCCATCTTCATCAGTTTTATATCTTGGCACCACAGCAGTGTTGAAATAAATTGTTCCTTTGGTATCAATTTTAAACATCTCTCTTAAACCAAGATTTCTTTTAAGCCGGTTGTGCATATGACCAAAAATCACAAGATCAACTTTTCTTCTCTTTTGTATTTGAGAAATAGCCACAGACAAATCTCTATCTCCCCAATCTAATGAGGGTAATTTCCAGTCTTTCCCACAAATGCTTTTAGGTTCTGAGCCTAAACCAGAGGGGCCTGCATGAGACATAATTATTAAAGGTATATCGTCAATACTCTCTTCTGAACATTTGATGATTTTATTTATTGAATCTTGTTCGGTGATAGGTCCATAAACACCTTTAACTTCTTTCGAAAGATAATAGCCGCCGCCAGAACTACATGGTCTTGCAGATAATAAATTTATTTGATTATTAAAAACTTTCAAATCCCATGCACAATATTTTTCACCAAGAACACGTATCTGCTTTGAGAGAGTTTCGCCTGTAGAATCTTTCCCTCTATCATGATTTCCTAAAATCACAAAAGTAGGGATTTTGATCTCATTGATTTTTTTAATTATTTTGACACTTCCATCAGAAATATCACCAACAAATAAAACAATATTTGGTTTAATAATCGATAAAACTTTCAAGTCTAATTCAGACCATTGACCATGACAGTCACCAACAATAGCAATTTTTAAATTTGTCAGAATTTTTTCTGTTTAAAGGCATATAATCTATTTAGAGATATTCTAAATCCTGACCAGTATAACTTCTACTGCAAAACAGAAATCAGTTCAAAACGAAGAGGATTTGATTTCTGAAATAAAGGAGCGTTGCGGAAAAGCTAATGCAATTATTCTTGCGCACTATTATCAAGCTCCAGAGATTCAGGAAATTGCAGATTTTATTGGCGATTCATTAGATCTATCTAGGAAAGCTGCAAATAATGACGCAGATATAATAATTTTTTGCGGTGTGCACTTTATGGCCGAAACCGCAAAAATACTTAGCCCTAATAAAACAGTCCTATTACCAGATATTGACGCAGGATGTTCATTAGCAGACGATTGTCCTTCAGATAAATTTCAAAAATTCAGGGAAGAAAATCCAGATCACTATGTCGTAAGTTATATAAATTGCACTGCAGAAGTAAAAGCTCAAAGTGATCTGATATGTACAAGCAGTAATGCAGTCTCATTAATTAAAAAGATACCTGAAGATAAAAAGATAATATTTGCGCCAGATCAGAACCTTGGGAGATGGGTACAGAAAAATTCAGGAAGAGATCTTAAATTATGGCCTGGCAGCTGCATTGTTCATGAATCATTTAGTGAAGAAGCACTTCTAAAATTAAAATATCAAAATCCAGGATCAAAAGTAATTGCTCATCCTGAATGTAGTCAAAATTTACTAACTCTCTCAGACTTTATTGGATCAACAAGTAAGCTGCTTGATTTCGTAAGTAAAGATCCATCTAAAACTTATATGGTACTAACTGAACCTGGAATAATTCATCAAATGAAAAAGAAAGAACCTAATAAAATTTTTATTGAAGTTCCCGATGTAGAAGGTTGTAAATGTAACGAGTGTCCATATATGAAATTAAACACTTTAGAAAAAATTCTTGATTGTTTGAAAAATAATTCCCCGTCTATTGAACTAGACCCAGAAATAATAAGAAGAGCCTATATGCCAATAAAGAGAATGCTGGATATGAGTAATTAATTTAATGAAAATACTTTATCTTCCTTATTAATTTTTAGGAATGCATTAAGGTTTGTGGTGTCGGGATTAAATTCGCTTATCTGATTCTTTCTATTAATTATATTTATTAGCTCTTTTTCACCAGCTCTATATTGTTTATCTTTTCTAGTTCCTATCTCTCTTTGAAGTATAGGGTTTATATTCATTCTTACTTCTATGTCTGGAATAATTCCAGATTTATTTATATCAGTGCCGTTCGGAGTTAAATACTTAGCGACTGTAACAGTTAGTCCTGAACCATCAACTAAAGTTCTCATGGATTGAACTAGACCTTTACCAAATGTTTTCTTCCCAACTAATTTTCCTCTTTTGTTATCTTTTATTGCACCAGAAACTATTTCACTAGCACTAGCAGAACCCTCATTAACTAAGACAACTAAGGGCTTTTTTGTTAGAGCTTGACCGTTTCCTTTTTTTGTTTCTTTTAAACCATCTTTACTTACTGTACTTACTATTACTCCTTTGTTAATGAAGTGCCTTGAGATATCAATGCTTGATTCTAATAAACCTCCAGGATTACTTCTCAAGTCAAGAACATATCCTGCGACTTTTTTTGTTTCTAAATCCTTAATAGCATCTCTAGTTTCTTTGGATGCATTTGCATTAAATTGTTTAATTCTTACATAGCCAATTGATAAGCCATTTTTGGTTTTATTGACTTTACTTGATACAGATTTAATTTCAATTTTTTCTCTTGATAAAGTCTTAAAAAAGGATCGAGAATCCCTAAGAATTTCAAGCTTTACTTTAGTACCTCTTTGTCCTCTTATTAATTTCACGGCATCCTCAATATTCATACCTTCAGTAGAAATATCATCTATAGATAATATTTTATCTTTAGCTTTAATTCCAGCATCAAATGCAGGGGTGCCCTCTATGGGAGAAATAATTATTAAATCATCAGATTCTTTATCTTTAAATATTTGGATACCAACTCCAGTTAATTCGCCAGAGGTATCAATTCTCATTTGATTAAATTCCTTAGGTTCTAAAAATCTTGTATAAGAATCATCTAAATTAGAAAGCATATCTCTAATCGCATCATATGCTTCATTGCTGTCTGAATATGTTTTTGATAAAACTTCTTTTCTTAGATTAATCCAATTGGACTTTTGAAATTTGCCGTTTGAATCAAGAAAATCTCTATATACAATTTGCCAAACATGATCAATTACTTCTTTATAACTATTATTTAAAACTGTTGCCTCTGCAAAATTATTTAAAAATAACCCAGAAAAGGATGTCGCAAACAGAAATATATATTTTTTTTTAAGCAATTTTCTTATCTTCAAATAATTCGATATTTTTTATTATAAAAAGAATTTATTTATAATTCAAAAATTTGACAAATCCTTAAGGATCAATCCACTTCCCATCATCCTTAATAAGTTGGATTAAAGCATTAACACCCTCATCTTCAGGTACTCTTTTTATCTCTTCTTTTCTTCTATATAAGGCAATAGTTCCTTTACCTTTTCCAACATAACCATAATCAGCATCTGCCATTTCTCCTGGCCCATTAACAATACATCCCATTATTGCTATATCTAGACCCGTCAAATGTGAGGTAGCGTTCCTAACTTTATCTACAACTTCTTCTAGATTGAAAAGTGTTCTACCACAACTGGGGCAACTGATGTATTCAACCATTGTTTTTCTTAATCCTAAAGATTGCAAAATTGAATAGCACACTGGTATTTCCTTTTCTGGAGCTTCTGTTAAGGAAACCCTGATGGTATCTCCTAATCCCTCTGCTAAAAGCGTTCCAATTCCAGCAGTACTTTTAATCCTTCCATAATCACCATCACCAGCTTCGGTCACTCCTAAATGTAAGGGATAGTTATATCCTTCTGAGTCAAGCCTATCTGCAATCATTCTGTAAGCTGCCATCATGACCGGAGCCCTAGAAGCTTTCATAGAAATAATTATGTTATGAAAATCAAGCTCATCACAAATTTTGACGAACTCCATCGCGGATTCTGTCATTCCTAATGGCGTATCTCCATAAGTAAAAAGCATCCTTTCAGATAGAGACCCATGATTAACTCCAATCCTTAGAGCTTTGTTTTCAGCCTTTAAAACTTCAACTAAAGGGGTAAATCTTTTAAGTATTGTTTGCTTAATGGTTTCAAATTCCTCATCTGTATATTCAGTTCTTGTAGGGTCTGATTTTTCAAAAACAAACAATCCAGGATTAATTCTTACTTTATCAACATGTTTTGCAACTTCCATTGCAATTTTCATACCATTATGGTGAACATCAGCCACCAAGGGGGTATTGATATTATTTTCTAGTAATTTTGCCTTTATATCTCCTACTGCTTTGGCATGTGCTAAGGAAGGGACAGTTAACCTTACTATTTCACAACCCACATCATGAAGTCTTTTGATAGCTAAGTAAGCATTTTCGACATCCATAGTATCTTCATTTATCATCGATTGAACTCTTACTGGATAATCACTTCCAATAGCTATATCACCTACCATTACTGTTCTAGTTATCCTTCTCTCAATATGAGTTGAATATCTTTTGGAGAGACTATTAACCTCTTTAGATTGAGTTAATGACATTAAAATTCTTGATATTCAAAAAGGATTTCACTAAATTATACGGCATATAGTTTACCACTTACATTCTCTAGGTCTTTCAAAGTTAGATGGTAAGGTTTATTGATTTCTTTTGAAGGAAATCTCAACAAATAAGATGGATGAAAAATTACCATAATTTCTCTCCCATCTTTTTTAATCCATTGACCTCTTAAATTACTTATAGGATCTTTAACTTCTAAAATAGCTCTCATAGCAGTAGAACCAGTAAGTAATATAAATTTTGGATCGACTAACTTTATTTGCTGTAATAACCAAGGTTTATGAATATTAATTTCTCTAGCAGTGGGTTTTCTATTATTTGGTGGACGACATTTAATCACATTACAAAAATAAACATCCTTCTTATAATCGATTCCAGCTTGTACTAATAATTCGTTTAATAACTTACCAGATTTACCTACATAAGGTTTTCCTTCTAAATCTTCTTGGGCTCCAGGTGCCTCACCAATTACTAACAAATCTGCAAATACACTTCCTCTCCCAATAACTAACCTTTTCACCGAAAATAAAACTTTAAATATTTTTATCTTAAGAACTCAAAACATGAAAATAAAATAGATTAAGAAAATGAACTAAATTAAACCATAGTGTGATAGTTTTATTTATTCTTAATTTATGCATTTGTCATTATTAAAAGTCATATTTGAAAAGTCATAAGTCAATGAGTCAAGTTAATTTATCTGATCGGGCACTTTCAATTGAGCCTTCTCTTACATTGCAGATAAGTGCTAAAGCAAATCAATTATCTGCAGAAGGAGTAGATATTTGCAATTTAAGTGCAGGTGAACCTGATTTTGATGCCCCAAAAGAAGTTATAGAGGCTACAAGTAAAGCTATATTTGATGGATTTACAAAGTACGGGCCCGCAGCGGGTAATTTAGATCTCCGAAAAGCAATTGCAAATAAACTTCAAATTCAAAACGATTTAAATTATGAATTTGAAAATGTAATGGTCACAAATGGTGCTAAGCAAGCAATATATAATCTTTTCCAAGTATTGTTAAATACTGGAGACGAAGTTATTATTCCTTCTCCATATTGGTTAAGTTATCCCCAGATGGTTAGATTGGCGGGTGGGAAGCCAATTTTTACAAATTCTTCTGCAGAAGATGGATTCAAAATAAATATAGAAGATTTGAAGTCTAAAATCTCTTCAAAAACTAAATTTATAATTATCAATTCTCCTAATAACCCTACTGGAAGAGTTATGTCAAAGGAAGAATTATTACAAATTTCCGATTTAGCTAGAGAAAATCCAAATATCAATATTCTTTCTGATGAGATTTACGAACTAATCCTTAAAAAAGAATTTAAACACTACAGTTTATCTTCATTAGCAAATGACTTAAAAGATAGAATTTTTATAATAAATGGTTTTGCGAAAGGATGGGCTATGACTGGCTGGAGGATAGGTTATTTAGTAGGTCCCAAAGATGTAATCAAAGCATCCTCAGCATTACAAAGTCAAAGTACAAGTAATGTTTGCTCTTTTGTTCAAAAAGGTGCTTTAGAGGCTTTAAAAATTAATAATGAGTTTTTCTCAATGATAAATAGCCATTATGATCAAAGAAGAAGACTTCTCTATGAGGGCCTTAATAATATAAATGGGATTTATATTGAAGAACCTAATGGAGCATTTTACGCATTTCCAAAATTACCCAACTCCTCAATTACTTCTGTTGATTTCTGCAATAAAGCTCTTCAAGATTACGGATTAGTTGTTGTACCTGGAAAAGCTTTTGGAGCTGATCAATGTATAAGAATATCTTGTGCAGCTTCAGAGGTTAAAATAAAAGATGGACTAAAGAGGATTGAAAAAGCAATCTCTGAATACTATTAATTTAACTAAGTTATGTTTAATTTAAAGAATTTCCTACTAAGTTCATCTCTATTATTCTCTGTTTTTTCATCACCTGTATTTTCAAATCCCAAAGTTTTAAAAGTTGGAGCAATACCTGATCAAAAGCAAGATGTTTTGGACAAAAGATTTAATTTATTTTCAAAAGAATTATCCAAACAACTTGATGTAGAAGTAAAATACATTCCTGTTATTAATTATGTTGCAGCAGTAAGTGGATTTAGAACTAAAGATTTAGATTTAGTTTGGTTTGGCGGTTTATCAGGAGTTCAAGCAAGATTACAAACACCTAAATCAATTGTCATAGCTCAAAGAGATATCGATAAGGAATTTAAAAGTGTTTTTATAGTAAATAAAAATTTAGAACTTAACTCAATTTCAAACATTAAAGGACTTAAAAAACTAAAGAATTCAAGATTTACTTTTGGCTCTGAAAACTCAACTTCTGGAAGATTAATGCCAGAATATTTTTTAAATCAAGCAGGGGTAGAAATTAAACATTTTAGAGGAAAAAAAGCAGGTTTTAGTGGGAGTCATGATGCCACTATAGCTTTAGTTAATAGTGGGGCATTTGATGCTGGAGCTTTAAATAAACAGGTTTGGGAAAACAATCTTAAAAATAATCCCAAAAGAACAAGTAATTTAGAATTATTCTGGATTACACCGGAATATGTTGACTATCATTGGGTAGCTCAAGGTGATCTTGAAAATAGATTCGGGGAAGGGTTTACAAAAGAACTTAAATCAGTAATTCTAAATTTAGATATAAAGCAAAAATCACATAAACAGATATTAGATATGTTCAATGCAAAAAGATTTATAAAGGCAGAATCAAAACAGTATAAAAATATAGAGGAAATCGGGAGGAAATTAAATAAAATTAGATGAATAATACTGTCTTAGAATTAGAAAATATATCTTATAAATACAAAAACGATCTGATCCTAAATAAAATAAATTTAAAAATAAATTCTGGGGAAAAAATTGCACTTTTAGGTAAAAGCGGTTCAGGAAAAACTACACTTATATCAGTTCTTAATGGCACTATAAAGCCAACTCAAGGTGAGGTTAAATTATTCAATGAAAGTTTCGAGGAATTAGATAGAAAGCAGAAAAGTAAAATAACAACTATATGGCAAGATTTAAGATTAATAGAAGATCTCTCTGCAGAACAAAATGTTAATTGTGGACTACTAGCGGAAAACAATTTTTATTTCGCTTTTAAAAATTTACTAAATATAAGTTCTTTTAAGAAGGCGCATAAATATATGAAATTATGTAGACTTCATAACTCTATTTACGACAAAAAAATCAGAAAACTATCTGGGGGGCAAAAACAAAGGGTGGCTATAGCTAGATCATTAATTCAGGAATCAAATATATTACTTGCAGATGAGCCTTTTAATAACCTAGATCCCAAATTGATAACAACAATTAAAAACCTTCTGCTTGAAAATGTAGATAAAAATAATACAAAAAAATCCCCAAAGACAGCATTAGTTGCATTACATAGATTAGATTTGCTGAACGATTTCGATAAAGTTATTGGAATAAAGGATGGTAAAATTTTTTTCAATATCAAAAGAAATAACTTAAAGAAGATTCATTTAGAGAAAATATATTAATTAGTTGAACAAATTAAAATTAAACTATACCTCATTATCTTTTCTTCCAATTTTGGTATGCATACCTCTAGGGTATCAATTAATAAACAATATTCATTTTGGAGGATTTAAATTATTCCAAGAATTCTTAATTTCTGCTTTTAATCCCAAGATCGATAATGAAATTATTATTACCGTATTTAAGCGATTAAATGAAACTATTTTAATTGGTTTTTTTAGTTGGTTAGTAAGTATTATTTTTGGAGCAATTTTTGGAATAATTTCCTCAAATATTTTTTATAAAATCTTTAATATGCCAAATTTCTTCTCTCGCATAATAAGGTTTTTTCTAACAATAATTAGATCTATACACGAAGTGGTTTGGGGAATAATATTAATGCAAATATATGGAATAAATTTTTCGATAGGAATAATAGCTATATGTATACCTTATATTGCTGTAAATTCAAAAGTTTTTGCTGAACAATTAGAAACTATTGACTACAAAAGTTTTGAATCTATAAATCAAATAAATGCACCTAAATTTTCTTCTTTACTAACTTTAATATGGAGTCCAATAATAAATACATTTAAAAACTTTGGTTTATATCGATTAGAGTGTTCAATAAGAAGTACTGTGATTTTAGGACTTTTTGGAATTGGAGGAATAGGTACCAGTATTTTTTTATCTTTCCAAACTTTGAATTTTAGAGAGTTATGGACTTATTTATGGTCCTTAGCAATTTTGATAATTCTTTCTGGATTAATATTCAAAAAAATAAAATTTAATACTACAAATAAAATCCTATCTATTTTTTTTATTACAGTTTTTTTCATAACAATCTTATTTTCTTTTTCATATTTTCTTTATTTTATTTTTAATAATAATTTTGAAAATTTTAATTCCGTTAGTTCTCTTTTTAAATCAAGCTCAGATTTAGGATTATTTGATTTCTTAAAACTTATATTAGAAACAATAATTTTAAGTCTTTTATCAACAGGAATCGCAATTAGTTTACCTCCATTAGTAATAGGAATTTTTAACAACAATAGTTCTAAAATTTTTATAAAAATTTTTGCATTTTTATTACGTTTAATACCTACACCTGTAATACTTCTAACTCTATTAACTTTTAATAATCCTTCTTTATCTTTAGCAGCTTTAACATTAGGTCTCCACAATGCTGGTATTACTAGCAAATTACTTTTTACAAATCTAGATAGCCAAGACAAGAGAAATTATATTGCAATGAAATCTCTCGGAATCTCAAAAAAGACTAGTTGGCTTTTAGGTTTATTTTCTCAACAAGCAAAAAGTTACTTAGCATATTGCGCTTATAGATCTGACATCATTATTAGAGAAACTGCAATTGTTGGGGTTATTGGAAGTGTTGGTCTAGGTTGGCAATTACAAGAGTCACTAAGTTCCTTTGCATGGCAAGAAGTCACCATAGTTTTGATAGCTTATAGCTCCATCGCAATAGTTGGAGAATTAATAAATGGTAAAATCAAAAATAGTTTAACTTGATTTGTAAGAATAATTTGTTAAATCAAGTAATTATTTTTTCCGGTAATAGTGATTAGTTTACCAAAACAGCTTGTTGTAATTGGAGATAGCTCAGTTTATGGATGGGGAGATAATGAGGGTGGTGGATGGTGTGAGAGGCTTAGAAAAGATTGGGGTAATAACCAAAATGGGCCAGTTATTTATCAACTTGGCGTTAGGGGTGATGGGATAGAAAAAGTTTCATCTAGATGGGAAAAAGAATGGTCATCTAGAGGAGAAACGAGAAGAAATAAACCTAAAGCAATCCTACTAAATGTAGGTCTTAACGACACTGCAGCAATTGGTCAGGTAAATGGAAGACATCAATTAGATATAGATGGATTTGAATATGGATTCGAGAGGCTAATTAATGAAATTAACTCTCAAACAAATGTATTTGTTATTGGTTTGACACCAGTTGACGAAAGCAAAATGCCGTTCGCAGGATGTCTATGGTACTCAAATGATTTTTGTAATTCTTATGAAAGGAGAATGGAGGAAGTATGCCTCAATCAGAATGTCCCATTTCTTCCTACTTTTAGAGAAATGTACTCTGATAAAAGGAGTAAAAATTGGATTACGCATGATGGAATTCATCTAAATTCCGAAGGTCATTTCTGGCTTTTCCAAAGACTTAAAAGCTGGCAGATTCTTTCAAAATGGAAGGGATCTTAGGTCTTTCCAAATATTATTAATTTAAAAAATATGAATATAAAATAAGAGCAAAGATAGCAAAAAAAGAAGCAATACTTGTCTGAATAGCATTTACCAATTCATTACTTAATTTATATTTGTTTTGAAATTTAGCACCAATAATACTTTCGGAAAGTGTTGCCAAGAATCCAGAAACTACAACAACTATAAAATGATATTTTGTAGAAATAATTGATAGACGAAGCATTATAAAAGCCATAAATATTGATCCCAAAACACTAGCTAATGTTCCTTCTATACTTATTCCTCCCTCAGTTCCCCTATCCACCTTTTTAAGTGAAGTAATTAAGTATGTGTCTTTACCAAATCTTTTCCCAATTTCGCTACCAAAAGTATCCGCCAACTTTGCAGCAAAACTTGCAGCAAAACCTACTTTAAAAATCACTACATTGGCAGCATTAAATTTGGTCATAATAGCAAGAAATAATCCTGTAGCTGCTGAGCCCCATACATTCTCAGGACCTCTCCTCCCGCCTCTTTTTTCAGCAATTCCTTGTGCTTTTTTAAATTTAAAACCTATTTTGGTAACGAGGGATCCAAATAATAAATAAATTACAACTGACATCCATCCCTGCCAAGACAAACATCCCCACAAAATTGTGCCTAAGATGCCTGCACTTACCCAACCACTTTTCGTCATCAAAGGAATCCTGCAAAATGTATAAATCAAAATAAAATTAATGCAAAAACCTATAAAAAATTGATTTCTAATTAAATCCATATTTATCTAATTCTTTAATTTCAAATCAATTCTCCACTGATTTAGAATTGATGATGCGTTAATACTAGCCGTTGAAGTTCTCAAGATAGTGTCGGAAAGCTTAACAAAGCTAATATTATTTTTTTTAAAAAAATCAATTTCTTTAGCGGACCAACCTCCTTCAGGACCAATTACATTCCAAAAAATACCTCCTTTTTTATTTCCAAATTCTTGTTGTTTTCTTAACCATTGATTTAAGTCATATAGTGTTTCTTCTCTAGTTATAGAAATTGAAACTCTTTCTTGATTATCTCTACTTTTTAGCCATTCAATAATATCCATTCCATTTAAAATAGATGGTTTCCATAATCTCTCACTTTGCTCAACAGCTTCATTGATAATTAAATTCCATCTCAAAATTTTTCTAGAAAAATTTAAATTTTTGTTTACCTGTCTTTCTGAAAATAATGGCTGTATATAATCAATCCCTATTTCAGTACACATTTTTAAAATATCCTCAAAACCACTTTTTGGTATAACAACAGCTATTCCTAATAAGTGAATTTCTTGTTCTTGAAATAAGTAAGGTTTTTTTGATTTAATTATTTCTAAGCAATCGTTTTTAACTTTTATAGCTTTCCATAATGAACCCTCTCCGTTAGCTATAAATATTTTTTTACCATTTTTTATCCTCATTACTTTATTTAAATAATGAGCCTCTTCTTTAGAAAGTTCTAAATTATTGTTCTTAATATTTTCAATTCTTTCATGGGAAATAATTAATCTTGTTAAGTCTTCCATCTAAAACACTTAATCTTTGAAAACTAAATCTTCATGTTCTTCAACTGACCAATCATTATTTTCACCCCCAATAATTAACTCTTCAATTTTTACATAATTATTTGATATCTCATTCAAAGAATTAATTAATATATCTATTGAAATGGAGTCTGAAGTTCCAAAATCAACCCAACATCTTCCCCAAAGATTTTGATATTCCATAATTCCTAAATTATGCATTAAGGCTGGAAGAGATGCATTTTTTTGGTCATTATCATAGGTCATCCAACTTAGATCGGAACCCTCTTCATGAGTTTGCAAATTTTCAGAATTAAATCCACCTAACCTTCCTAAAACGTACCAACTATCAAAAACACCATCTAAATAATTTTTTTCGTCTTGAGTTGGTGATTCTGAAAACCTGATCCATATCCAACAATTAAAAGGATCAACTTCCCTAAAAGTAATATTCATATTGACTAATATCTTTTTAGATCTAAAGCTATTATAAGTAAGTTATTACTAGATTCAAATTCATACCTATAACTTAATTAATAATGCTTGATTTAAAAGAAATATCTTATCAACCCCAAACTGGTGAAAGAAAAATAATAGACAATTTAAATTTAAAAGTTCATGAAAATGAAATCATTTTAATTTGCGGCAGTAGTGGCTCTGGGAAAACAACACTACTCGAAATAATAAGCGGATTAACAAATCCACAAAAGGGAAAAATTACTTGGAAGAATAAAATATTGTCTTCTAGACAAAGAAGATGGTTTTGTGGAGTAGTATTCCAATTTCCTGAAAGATACTTTATAGGTACAACCATTGGTAAAGAATTAAAAATAGGCCATAAATCTTTAAGAGAAAAAAATATAGAAATAGTTTTAAATAAAGTTGGTTTGAAAAAAATTAATCTAACTCAACCACCAGAACAGCTAAGTGGCGGACAACAAAGGCGGTTAGCTGTAGCAGTTCAACTACTTAGAAACCCCTCAATTCTTTTACTTGATGAACCAACTGCTGGATTAGACTATTCAATGAGAAATGATGTGAAGAATTTAATTCTTGATTTAAAAAATAAAAATACAATTATTATTGTTACTCATGAACCTGCCTTATTTGAGGGAATTCCTTCTAGGATATTATTCTTGGAAAAAGGGAAAATCAAAAATTTTATGAAAGAAAATCATGCAGGATAGGATAGTTCGGGCTACTGCAGCCAATGGAGGAATAAGATTAGTTGCGGTCTTAACAACAGAATCTTCTTTAGAAGCCAAAAAAAGACACGGCCTTTCTTACTTAACCACCTGTATCTTAGGCAGAGCATTTAGTGCTTCACTGCTTTTAGCAAGCTCGATGAAAATAATGCATGGGAGAGTCACTTTAAGAGTTAGATCTGACGGACCTTTAAAGGGATTACTAGTTGATGCAGGTAGAGACGGGAAAGTTAGGGGTTATGTAGGGAATCCTAATTTAGAATTGGATCTAGTCAAAATAGATAATAATAAATATTCTTTTGATTTCGCAAAAGCATTAGGTACAGGATATTTAAATGTAATTAGAGATAGTGGATTTGGAGAACCCTTTACAAGCACTGTTGAATTAGTAAATGGGAATATTGCTGAAGACTTAGCTTCATATTTATATCATTCAGAGCAAACTCCCTCTGCTGTATTTATTGGAGAAAAAATTCAAAATAAAAGTGTTATTTGTAGTGGTGGCTTATTAGCTCAAGTTTTACCTAAAAAAGATACTGACCCTCTGCTAGTCTCTCTACTTGAAGAAAGATGCAAAGAAATTAATTCTTTCAGCGAAGATCTATTTAAGTCAAAAGATAATCTTCTTGATTTAATTAGAAATATATTTCCCGATATTGACGATAAATCAATCTCTGAAAAAGCTCGTTCTCAAGAAGTGAGTTTTAAATGCAAGTGTTCCAAACAAAGAAGTTTAAATGCGATGAAAATGCTTGATAAGAGCGAGTTAGAGGACATCCTCAAGAAAGATGGCAAAGCAGAGTTGGTTTGTGAATTTTGTAAAAATAAATATCTTATAAATTATGAAGAAATTAAATCTATGATAGAAAATCAATCATAAAAAAATTACGCCTAGCCATAAAATAACCATGGCCGGAATACTTTGAATTTTTTGTATTGATAAAGAGTTGTTTGATACTTCCTGAATGAAAGAATTATTTTCAAGCAATCCACCAAATATTAATCCTATTGAGAGAAAGGTAACACTCCAACCCAGAGAACCTATAAATCTTTTCCCTGATTTAATTTGAGTATAGGTAAGTATTAAAGTTGAGATAGAGAGTAAAAGTCTATTATTAGAGTCAGGACTGATAAATAACAAAATTAAAAATAATAGCCCAACAGATATTTTTATTGAAAGATTATCAAATGAGGGGGTAGTTATTTTTGGCAGACTATACTGACTTGAATTGTTAGAGTTATTATTTAAATTTTTTATCTTAGAAAGAAGTGGGAAGTTATTATTGGTAAATTGATTAATTTGTTTTTCTTTTTTTGAGGCACTAACAGCTTCATAGCTTACATTTCCTGATTGCCTAGCTTTCAAACTACCCATGAGTAATTGATCAAAGGAAGATTCTATTTTCGCTTTTAAAATTAAGTCTTCACCAGCCTCTTTAACTTTAATATCTCTAGCCTTCTGAATATCCTCAAAAGCAGCACCTTCTTTTACACCTAAAATTTCATAAGGTGATTTTTCGTTATTATTTTTATTACTGTTTGAATCCAAAATTTTTTACCAATACTAACAGATTAACTAATTTTATAATCCATTAAGACTTTATAAAACAATTGGTTCGACTCCACTAACAACGGGCGCAACTTTGTTTAAATTTAATTGATTATTGTCTTCAACAAATTGATTTAGATTCCACTCATTTTTGAAAAGAATAACTGGCCTATTCCAACAATCTTTAACTATTTTACAGTTGAATATTCTGCCTAGTTTTTCAATGGCTGGCCATCCATCAGAAATCCATCTAGCCAATTGATATGGCATTGCTTCAAGATTTGCATCTACACCATATTCACTTTTTAATCTGTGAGTTACTACCTCCAACTGCAATTGACCAACGGCTGCGAGTATAGGGTCTCTTTTACTCTCATCAAAGTCATAAAGAATCTGAACAGCTCCTTCTTCTCGAAGTTCATTAACACCCTTTCTAAAGTTTTTAAATGCTGAGGGATTTGGATTTCTTAACCAGCTGAATATTTCAGGACTAAAGGATGGTATGCCCTCATATTCCAGATGAGCACCCGTATAAAGAGTATCTCCAATAGAAAACATCCCTGGATTATTTAAACCAATAACATCTCCAGGATAGGCATCATCAACTACTTCTCTATCTTGCCCAAATATTTTTTGTGGTCTTGATAATCTAATTGTTTTCCCAGTTCTGGAATGTTTAACTGACATATCCTTTTCAAATTTGCCACTACAAACTCTTATAAAAGCAACCCTATCTCTGTGCTTTGGATCCATATTTGCCTGAAGCTTAAAAACAAACCCACTAAAATCATCGCTTGCAGGTTCAATATCCCCTTTATTACTATTTCTTGAAGTTGGTTTTTGTGCCATTTTTAAAAAACTATCTAAAAATGGCCTTACGCCAAAATTAGTCATGGCAGAACCAAAGAAAACTGGGGTTAAAGAGCCATTAAAAACTTTTTCTTTTTCAAATTTAGATCCTGCCTCATCAAGAACCTCCAATTCTTCAAGTGAGTTTTCAAGTAAATCTCTCTCTACATATTTTGATAGCTCTTTATCTTCAAGACTTAATCTTTTCTCATTCGATTGTTTCCCTCTCACTGCTTTATCAAATAAAATCACCTCTCTCGAAAATCTATCAATAACCCCTCTAAATTCCTCGCCACTCCCAATTGGCCAGTTTATAGGTAGGGTATTTAATCCAAGTTCTGATTCAATTTCATCTAGTAAAGAAAATGGCTCTCTTCCTGGTCTATCCATTTTATTTATGAAAGTAAATATTGGTATTTTTCGCATTTTGCAAACTTCAAACAATTTTCTAGTTTGAGGTTCTAGTCCTTTAGCAGCATCTTCCAACATAACTGCATTATCAGCAGCAGCTAATGTTCTATAAGTATCTTCGGAGAAATCTTGGTGTCCTGGTGTATCTAATAGATTAATTACAGATCTTTCATATTCAAATTGCAATACAGTTGATGTAATAGAAATACCTCTTTGTTTCTCAAGTTCCATCCAGTCTGAAGTGGCTTTTCTCTGGTTACCCCTAGCTTTTACTGCTCCTGCCTGTTGAATTGCACCTCCATACAACAGAAGCTTCTCGGTAAGAGTCGTTTTCCCAGCATCTGGATGTGAAATAATAGCAAAATTTCTTCTTTTATTTACCGCATCCAGTATTTCTTTATTATTTAGAATTTTTGTACCTAAGCTCATTTATATAATATAAGGGCCTTTCACTTGGTTCTTAAACATTACCATAGACTATTAAATAATTTTCACCTTCCTCAAACACATCTAAAGAGGATAGATCATTCTCTAAGATGAAATTTTTTAACTCTTTAAAAGTATAAGAAGCTTTTAAAGAGGCATAATAATCATTAGTTAAAATCTCATTATATTTAGTTGAACATTTTGCTTTGAGTTCTAAAGCAGACTTTTCATCTAGTGGCCTTTTTAAGTCCTTGTGAAAATTTACTGTAAAATTACTAGATAAAATTCTTATTGTGTTGAAGAAATCTTCAAGATTGGTAATGTGATGAATCAAACTGTTGCTTACAAGTAAACTAATTCTTTTTTTAAATAAAAAATTATTTGATTTAATGTCTTTGATGTCAGAACAAATGTAGCGTAAATTTTTTAATTTTTTTTGATTATTAGAAATATTTTTATTATATTCTGCTCTCAAAATCATCTCTTTAGAACCATCTATTCCTACGACTGCAGTATTAGGCCATTTTATTGCTAACTTCTCAGAAATATTTCCAGGGCCACATCCTAAATCAACTATTAAATCTTTTTCACCTAAAGAAATATTTTTTTTCAAAAGATATTGATTTATTTGATTAATTAGATTAACTTCCCCTTCTGAAAAGTCAGCTTCGTCATAAGAAATGACCTGCTCTTTTTCTTCCATTAATTCAGGTTCGGGGACTCTTTCCATATACTTTTTTGAAACAAAGATTTCATATTAAACATAATTCTACACAAACCGTTAAATAGTGGTAAGAATGGTTGCAGACGCCACAGGTAGAGTTATTCTTCCAGTACGGGTTATTTACATACGTTTTTTTTATCGTGACTGTTGCACCAAATAAAGCTTCTTCTGAGAGCAATTCCAATAATCTTAAAAAAGATGATTTTCCAAAGACTGCGCCAGCTGCTTACCCAGTTTTTTTCAGATCTTATAGTAGAAAAACTTCATCTGGCAAAAGGGAGAACTGGAGCGAAGTAGGCGAAAGGAATTTATCGGGATTAAAAGAATTAGGAAAACTTTCTGAAGAAGAATTAATTCTAATGAGAGAAATGCAAAGTAACCAAAAAGCCCAACCTTCAGGAAGGTGGTTATGGATAGGCGGAACCCCTTGGATTAATAAGAACCAAAATTTCTCAGGAGCATACAACTGCACCTCAACAAACTTAATTGATTGGGAAGCCTTCGCATTAATGATGGACTTAGCAATGATGGGATGTGGAACAGGTGCAATAATTGAGCCACATTTTATAAATAATCTACCTACTGTAATTAACAAAATAAACATTAAATCAGTTAGTGAAGTTGGAATAACCCCTAAAGATCAAAGAGAAGAAAAGTCATCATTAGAAATTAAAGGGAAAGATCTTCACATCAAAGTTGGGGATAGCAGAAGAGGCTGGGTAGATAGCTATAAGTATCTTCTTGAGGCATCAAGTAACGAGAGTCTTGAGAGAGAAATTGATGTTTATATTGATTTGGAAGATATTAGGCCTGCGGGAGAATCATTAAAAGGTTTTGGTGGTATGGCAAATCCTATAAAATTGAAAGATCTTTACTCTAGAGTCGCATCACTTCTTGGGAAGGCAATTGGTAGGAAATTAAGTACAGTAGAGTGTTGTTTATTAATTGATGAAGCTGCAGTAACCATAGTTGCTGGGAATATAAGAAGAAGTGCTGGAATGAGACAATTTGCTTCAAATGATAAGGAAGCCGCATCAGCAAAAGAAAATTTATGGAGTCAAGATGAGAATGGTAATTGGAGAATAGATCCTGAAAAAGATGCCCTCAGAATGGCCAATCATACTAGGGTTTACCATACAAAACCCACTTACCAAACTGTTTTGGATGCAGTAACAAAACAATTCCATTCAGGTGAGGGAGCCATTCAATTTGCACCAGAAGCAATCGCAAGGTCAAATGCAGATATTCTCAAAGATGATGAATTGAGAAAGGAATTTATTGAAATCTACTCAGAACAAGGCAAGGATGAAGCGAGAAATTGGATAAATAGCAGTTATGGTCCTTTTTCAGAAGAAGAGTTAGACCACAGGATGAGCCGATATGGACTTAACCCTTGTGGGGAGATCTTGGGAAATGATTTCCATTGCAATTTGGCTGAAGTTCATTTAAATCAGATTGATCCAGGAAATTTTGAAGAGCAAAAAAAAGCTTTTAAAGCAGCCGCTCTTTCTGTAGCATGCTTACTTAATCATGAATTTGAAGTTGATCGTTACAGAAAAAGTAGGGAATATGATCCTATCGTAGGAGTAAGTTTCACTGGATTATTTGATTTTTGTGTCCATGCCTTTGGGACGCCATGGTTGAAATGGTGGGAAGCAGGAAGGCCAAATAGCGAAGAAGGGAGGGCCTTCAAAGAAAAGGAAGCTAAATTCTTAGATTCTTGGAGAAAAATAGTAAAAGAAACTGTATGGGAATATTGTGATAAGCATAATCTAAGGAGACCAAATAGATGCACAACAGTTCAGCCAGCTGGAACTAAAAGTCTTCTTACTGGAGCAGCTCCAGGTTGGCATCCTCCAAAGGCTCAAAGATTCATAAGAAGAATAACTTTCAGGAAAAATGACCCAATCGCTTTAGCTTGCATGGATTATGGTTACTCAGTTGTTCCATCTCAATCTGATAAAGATGAAAATGGTTGCTTGCTCGATAATCCATTTGATCCAAGATGTACAGAATGGTTAGTTGAAATCCCTACAGAAGTTAGTTGGGCAAATATAGACGGCGCAGACCAAATAGACATCAATAATTTCTCAGCATTAGCTCAATTTGATTTTTACATGCAAGTGCAGAAATTTTACACAGAGCATAATACCTCTGCAACCGTAGAATTTAGAGAAAATGAAATCGAGGATTTAGCTAAGGCTATTCATAATGCAATAGAAAATAATGAGGGATATATTTCAGCAGCATTGCTGGCTAGATTTAGTGCTAACGCTACTTTCCCGAGATTACCCTTTGAACCAATAAGTAAACAGGAATATATATCATTGCAGAATAAAGTAATAGAAAGGAAAGTCAATAACGATTTCTTTGACGCTCTTAATAAATATGATGTTGGAGAACTATCTGAAGCAGGACCAGCGGGTTGTGATTCAGATAAGTGCTTGCTTCCTTTGGCTAAACCGAAAGATTAAGATTTAATTTTTTTGTAAAAAAAAATATAAATTAGTTTTTAAAAATTTAATTTATGGCTACCTCTTAAATAGGGACATAAATTATTTATGACATTAAGCTTAAATATTGGGAAC
This sequence comes from Prochlorococcus sp. AG-347-K17, assembly GCA_003281385.1. GTDB lineage: Bacteria > Cyanobacteriota > Cyanobacteriia > PCC-6307 > Cyanobiaceae > Prochlorococcus_A. The sequence continues at coordinate 70,279 of QCCE01000002.1, read as the reverse complement.
TTGTTTAATGATTCCTCCAGTCATGCATTGGTGGATGAGCTAAGAAAAAGAACATCAGAAGAGGATATCTTAGATTTTGAGGAAAAATTTAACTCCAAAAACGAAAAAAATCTACACGTATATATATGTAGATTTCTAAAAAATAGATCAATATCCAGAGGGCTAGCCTCTAAATGGTTAATTACGATAATTGAAAACAAAGAATCAAAAATTGATGCTTTGCAAAAATAAAATATTTAGGTCAGCCCTGATAGTTTCCATAGAGCAATTCCAAAAATTGAGAATCCCATAATAAAAGTAAAAGCCAAAGCATTTACCAATTGGACCTTATCATTCATTCTGTTTGCGAATGGTAATAATTGAGCAAATAATGGAGTCTCTTCAACTATTGCAGATTTTTTTACTGTAGGTTTTTTGCTTCTAGAAAACATAAAACAAATTTTATAATCTTAAGAATTTTACATTTAAAAGTTCATTAAATAAAAAATACTTCTCAAAAACGAACAAAATGTAACCTGTGAGAAATTAAGCCGGGATTATGATAAATATTTTTATCAGAAACCTAATCTATCATTAATATATTAAGTTAATTTATTAAAAACCTAGACAAATAATTTTAATGGATGTTATTATAAATTTGTAGCAACCGTTACCAAAACGTTCAACTTGCGTATAGCAAGCCGCAAATCGACTTAAGCCATGGAACGGGGACTTAAGCGAAACCGGAGCTAAAAAATGACTCTAATTTACAGAGGACAAAAGTACGTCCAGAATAAAGAAGCAGCGAAGAAGCAGCATAATGAACTTACTTACAGAGGCAAAGCTTATACAAGTTAGTTCACTTAGACAATAAAAAAAGCCACTTTTTGTGGCTTTTTTTATTGTCTAATCATAATCTTAAAATCACTTAATAATTCTTACAGGCTTTAAAATTATATGATTTAATCTCATTTATAGATTTTATAACCATGGCAGACCAGAAACCCTTATTTAAATCACCTTATAACATAAAAGATGTGAGTGCTCTTTTCGTCATAGTAGCCTTCGTATTAATAATTGCTGCCATAGTTGGGAACAACTTATTTGGTTTATTTCAACAGAATGTCAACTTCGGATAATAGAATTCACACCTATTCTTAAATGCAAAACTTTAATTTATAAATATATTTTTTATAAGGACATTTTAAGAAATTTTACATAAAAGATAAAGGTGTTAAAAAAGGTATTGCACTTTTCTAAGAATAGTACAAAGTTGTAAATCAGTTTTATGACCGTACTTTTACATTTAAAGCTGGACAAAAGAGTAAAAAGTGAGATGCTGAGTATGATTTATAAATTTATGGATGGAAAAAAATTATTTTTTTCAAAAAAAAATATTTTTTGTGAAGGACAATATGGATACACGATAGTTGAAATTTTACTTGTAACGTTAATTATTAGCTTGACTATTACTTCATTTCTCCCATTATTTGGAGCCGTTATTAATAAGGCAAGACAAAAGGAGGTAACTCTAATAGTTAATAGTGTTCTTAAAGCAGTAAAAGCTAATTATTCTTTAACATCATTGTTACCAACAAAAATAAAACCTCTTAATAAATTTGCATCGTGGCATAAGTGTATATCTTGAAAGCTAGATTTATCCTTAGTTATGGCAATAGCTTTGATATCTAACTTGACATACGTTTCAGAATTGTTTCCGAAAAAATCAACCTCCTTTTGTTATAATTAAAAAGCTAAAAATTTAATACTTTTTGCCTGGAGGGGTGGTCGAGTGGTTTAAGGCTCTAGTCTTGAAAACTAGCGTGTCTGCAAGGGCACCGTGGGTTCGAATCCCACCCCCTCCGTTTAAATAAAAAATAACTTAAATATAATCGCATTTTTTTAACACCCTTTAATTGTTCTTGTTAGATTATTTTTATTTATACTATGAGCAAAGGATTCGCGACAAAAGACTTCAAACCACAAAAATCCAAAAAAAAAGTTATTTCAAACGAACCTCAAGGAAGATTAATATCTTGGTCACCTTGGCCACCTGCTAGTTTTCAAACTAAATATCCTGCTTTTCCTTTTGTTTTAACAATTTTAATTATAGTAATTGGCCAATGGTATATTTCTCTCCTCAAATAACATAAAAAGGTTTTTACATTTAGATTTTATATTAATTAAGTTTGAAAATTTATTTTGTTTTTTACAATTTTACTTTTAGCCCATTTTCAAGCGGTAATCATTCCGATAGTATTAGGAATCAAATCCATCAATAAATTCAAACATATAAGTAATAACAAATTCATACCTTTTGGTTTTAATTTTCTAGGATTAGCCTCATTTTTTGAAATGATAGATCATAACCAAACCTCATGGATTTATGTAGATCATTCCTCTCTATTTAATTGGTTATTTTATTCTTTCCTCTCTTTAGGCCTAACGTGTTTATCAATATCAGTTATAAAAAATAAATTTATTCAAACAACTAACTTTTGCATTTCTTTATGTTCAATAATCTCATATTTTTTATTTAATAAAACTATTGCTCTTCTTTTTCAAGTAATAATTAGTATCTTTTTAATAATAAATTGGCAAAGAATTTTTAAAGATTGGATTTTTATCCTTTACCCAATATTTGGCATTTTTTTTACGACTTTCTTCGGAACACGGTTATCAATTAGTGGTGATCAATTTTGGCATATATTAATAGGCCCATCTGGAACAATAAGCGTTCTAACATTTTATTTTGTGTTAAAGAGATCGAACAAAAAATCCACTTAAGATTCTTATGAAAGTATTTACAAGTTTTATATTGTGCTTATTAACAATAATCTCTCCTATTGAAATTTTTGCTGATACGGCACTTGATGTTTATATGAATGATTTTTATTCTAAGTCTAATGAGGCTAGCAAGATTCTTAAAGAAATCGAAAATAGTCTCAAAGAGGGATCAAGGAAAAAAGTATGTTCTAGACAAAGAGAGGCCGCAAGATTAGGTCTATTAGCTAATAAATCATTAATTAAAGCCTTTGAAATAGAGGGGGCTAATCCGCCAATGAAAGCAATAAAGGCAAGTCAACAAAGATGGGAATCTATTCTGAATGAGTGCTGAAGAAAGTTAGTAAATCTATAAATCTTTTTAAATTTGCATTCTTACAGATTTACTAATTAAGGGAATTTCAGGTTCAACTCCATAAATACATTGAGAAATCGAATAAATAAAAATACAAAGTGTAAATATAAAAATTATTGAGCCTAACTCAACTATGGGAAATATTCTCAAGAGATATGAAATTATTATCAAAGCAATATCAATAAGTAATGCTTGACATGCGTTATATCTAACGAAATAAGGAACATTTGGATTTCTTGCTAATCCAGCAAATAAAATTATAAATAATAAAAAACTACCAAAAGGCAAAGATTTTTCAATTATTGCTATCGGGAAAGTTAGTAATAATAGTATTTTTAAAAATGAATATTTGTAGAACAAATAATATCCAAAAGGTATTGATGCCTTTAATGGCAAAGTATACAAAAATACTGATGAGAGTCTCTGGAATATCTGATTCAATATATTATTGAAATTTCGTATTCATATTTTAACCTAATATTTTGAACTTAATAAAGAAACTTATTTTCAAAAAAATCAACTTTGGCAATTGGTTATTAAATATTAGATAATTAATTCAGGTTCATAATTCAAAATGCGTATCCTACATACAATGTTGAGGGTTGGAGATTTAGATAAATCCATTGATTTCTACGTCAATAGATTAGGAATGAATTTATTGCGAAAAAAGGATTACCCTCATGGAAAATTCACCTTGGCATTTGTGGGTTATGGCTCAGAAAAAGAAAACACAGTAATTGAATTAACTTATAACTGGGACAAAAAGTCTGAAGACTATGAGCTTGGAGATAAATATGGTCATATAGCTATTGGAGTAAAAGATATCCATCTAATTTGTCAAGGATTAGAAAATAATGGCTGTAAAATAACAACCAAACCTAAAACAATGAAAAACAGTACTACTATCCTAGCTTTTGTTGAAGATCCTGATGGTTATAAAATTGAACTTATTGAAAGAGATTAAAAGCTCAGAAGTTTTAATTAAATAAACAAATAACTAAATTTCAAAAAGATTGAATTATCAAAATATAGTTTTCAATTAGCGAAAAAATACCTCTAAGATTACATTGCATAAATTATGCAGTATCAATTATGGGAAAAGATTATTTCTAAGATTTGGAATTATTAAAAATAAAATTAAAATTTTATAGATTCTATATTAATTCTATTTAGAATAAGTAGACAATCTATATAGATTTATATATTATAAAATTATCGCATAAAGCTTATGCCTAGTAATTGGTCAAAAATAAGAGATGAATGGCTTGATAAAACCGCGGTTGCGAAAGATGATGCTAAATGGGCATTAGAAGCTTTAATTAATTCTGAAGAAGAGTTATTTGAAATAGAAAAAAAATTAAAAAATAAAGAAGACGCTATAAGCCAAGTAAAATTTTTGAAGAAAAAGGTTAAAGAAACTATTTCCGCTAAAGAAATTAGTCTCGATGATATTGCATTAAATACTTCAAATTCAAACAAAGTACAGATCTCAGTACCATCAAATCTTACTTATCTTTTGAAAGTTTGGGCCGCAGCAGAAGGAAGAGATCTATCAAGTGTTGCTTTTCAATGTTTAGAAACTGGTATAAGGGAAATGAAAAGCAAAGGTTCAATACCTTCAATAGCAGTAAATAGATATGACTCGGCCTGTCAAAAGAGGATTGCACTGGCAGAAGTAAATAATCTATTGGAGAAATACGAATTAGCTCAGGATGAAATCTAATAATTATGAATAACAGAAAAATCATTAAAGGATACAAGACATTAATATCATCAAGATTTAATGTAGATACTTATGTAGATAAATTCCAAGATGGAATAATTTATACTCTTTATTCTGATGAATTTAATTCACTTCAAGTTGGTTTCGCTGAAAATGATAAGGTTCTAGAAAAAAAATTATCAAGTGAAGCATTGATATTATTGGATATGAAAAAAGGTAAAAAGAAAGATCTATTTTTATTAATAACCACTCTAAAAGAACTTGGCATCAAATATTCAGACAATTTTTATTTCAAATACTCAAGTTCTTTAATGAAACATTTATCTACTTTAGGTTGGCCTATTGGAAGTTCACTTCATAAACAAAGAAAGATTAAAAAAGAACTTGTATGTGCACAAATTTAAATGTAATCGCACTCTAAAGTTTCTCTAGTTTCTCTATTTGTAATTGGATTAGTTCCAGTAGCACTTTCACAAAATTTCCTAATAATATCTTTTGGTAAAAAAACATTTGTGAAGTCTGCGCCTTGTATTTTTACATTTTCAAACTGTGTACTATAAGCAAAAGAATCCTCCAAGTTAGTATTAGATAAATCTGTTCCATCTAAAACAGCTGAGTCTAAAGTTACTTCTCTTAAGTTGGAGTTACTTAAATTAGTATCTTTCAATTTTGCTCCATAAAGAGTCGCATTCTGGAGCTGACAACCTGACAAATTTGCGTCTTGTAAATCAGTTAAATAGAAAGTTGCTCCTTTTAAATCAGATCCAGAAAAATCAGCTCCTACCAAAGATTGTTTACCATAATCCAACGCAGCGAAGCTTCTAGAAGGAAGTGTTAAAACAACTATTAAAAAAGTTAAAATTATAAACCTCATTTGTTTGAGTGGTATTTCAATAAATTCTAGCTTCTTAAGCTGAAATCTAAAAATTAGTAATTTACTGAATGCTATATTTATTAAAATAGCAAATCACCGAATAGATTTTGGATATAAGTCCTTATGATGCAATTATTGTTGGTTCTGGAGCTACAGGAGGAATAGCAGCTCTTACATTAGCAGAACAAGGGATCAAAGTTTTAGTAATAGAAGCGGGGCCTAAAGTTAAAAGGCATCAAGCTAGTAATCATGAGCCAAAAAGTACATTAAAAAGATTATCAGGAGTTCTAACAAAAAAACATGCTAATCAATGCCAACATCCTGGTTATTGGAAAAATAATCCTGACTTATATTCAAATGAATTGAAGCATCCTTATGACTTTCCAAAAAACAAGCCATTTCTTTGGACCCAAGGTAAACAATATGGGGGGAGAACATTAACTTGGGGAGGTATAACACTAAGACTTTCCCCAGAAGACTTTCATCCAGCCAAAAAAGACGGATTCGGACCAAACTGGCCTATTTCATACTATGAACTGTCCCCTCATTATGATTTCATTGAAAATTTCTGCGGCATCTATGGACGAAAAGATGACATTAAAGAAGTCCCAAACGGTAAATATATTGGTGAAATACCTCTTACAGAAAATGAAAATGTTTTTGGAAACAAAGTAAAATCAAAATTAAACTATCCATTTATCCAATCAAGAGGATTTGACCGTAATGCATCAGTAAAAGAAAAAAAATGGCCCAAATCCTCTAGCTTAGGAACCTCTTTAAAAAAAGCTTTAGATACTGGAAATGTACAAATAATCTCTAATTACCTAGTGGAGTCTTTTGAGATTAACAAGGCAACAGAGCTTGCCTCAAAACTTACGATCGTAAACCTAGAAAATGGACAAAAAGAAGTATTGAATTGTGATTTAATTCTTCTCTGCGCATCAACAATTTCAACGTTGAGAATACTACTTAACTCAGAATACAAATCAAATTCCTCAGGGTTTAAAGATAATTCTGGGAAATTAGGCAAATACCTCATGGATCACATATCTATCTGTAGATTTTTTTCAGTCCCAAAAACAAAAAAATCAAATAAACCAGTAGATAATCCCCCCGATCTTTCTGGAGCAGGCAGCTTCTTTATTCCATTTGGTTCAAATTTACCAGAAATTGACGACATGAATTTCCGTAGAGGTTATGGAATCTGGGGGGCAATTGATAGATTAGGAATACCAAAATTTTTGCAAAAAGACAAAAACAAATCCATTGGCTTTCTTATCGCTCATGGCGAGGTCCTTCCTAGAGAGAAAAACTCAGTTTCTCTCTCAAAAAAAACAGATGAATGGGGTATCCCAATTCCCTACATTGAATTCGAATGGAGCGAGAATGAGTTAAATATGGCTAAACATATGGATAACACAATACAAAAATCAATTAAAGCTGCAAATGGAGAAATGAAAAATATTGATGAACTAATGGATATCCCATTGGGGAGTTTATTCACAAGAAATTTGATAGCACTTTCAGATAGTCCTCCTCCTCCTGGATATTACATTCATGAAGTAGGAGGTGCACCAATGGGGATAAATGAAGAAAATAGCGTAGTTGATAAATTTAATAGATTATGGGGATGCAAGAATGTGCTTGTGCTTGATGGAGCATGCTGGCCTACATCATCTTGGCAAAGCCCCACACTTACAATGATGGCTTTGAGTAGAAGAGCCTGTTTAAATATTAAAAAGACTTAGAAGGTGTAAATAATTGATTTAAATAAATTTCTGAGACAGAATTATCTGTACATCCGTTTTGAACGAGAAAAGTAGCTAATGCTGAATTTATAAGCTTATATTGATCCCAAGTTGGATTACTTAATACAAAATCTTTCATAGTGTTATAAAGAGTTTCAGAAAGCTCTGTCTCTAAAGAGACTTTATTTGATGAACATTCGACAAGTTTCTTATCAGTTAAATTTGATTGGCTGATTTGATCCATAAATTTATATTTCTTACATGAATATGATGATATTTTTTTCTAAAAAAATCAAAAAAATTCTGTCGATAAACTTTTCAAGTTATCAAATGAGACTCATGTCATAAGTTGTTTTTTTTTAAACTCACTTTTTAAATAAGGAAATTGATTAGACCTTAAAAAAAAGTCAACAATAATGTTGAAGTCCTGTTTTTTTTAAAAACAGCTGGCATTTCTAATCCAATGTGGATTTGGACGTGGAAAACGACCGCTTAATTGTGGAAAATCTAGCTCAAAATACTTTCAAGATTTTATATTAATAAAACTTATATGTACTGAGTCTATTAAGACTTAGCCGAGAAAGAGACAGATGATTCAGTTATTTTCAACGGATTTTCTTAAGATTTGATCTTCATTAGGCAAGCGAAGCGTGACAGGGCCCAAAGGGTGTTTTGAATTTGGATAAATACTATGGTGATGGTGATGGTGAGGTTGATTATGATTATGTTCATGTTGATGAGCCTCGACATGTTCATTTTCTAGATATTCAACTTCTCCTTGGTGTGATTTTATTTGGTTATGAGTTGGTATTTGATTTTGGATTTCACAAGCACCATTACATTCAGGATCACATAAATCACAGCTTATACCCAAACCCTCTACATGGTCATGATGGCTTTCTTGTGTCATCCCGACTTCTTTTTCAAAGCCAAATAAATTCGATCTATATTTACAAGTTGAGCAATTCATAAAATTCTTACCCTCTTTATTAAGAATCTCTTCAATCCTTTCTACAAAAGTGTCTACAACATAATTCTGTGATGAAAGATACTTTGCATGCATAAACGAAATATGTGGATTATTAATCGCAACTAAATCAGTTTGCCTTTTTATTCTCGTAACAAGAACCCCTGAGAAAAGGAAATAAGGGAAAATAATTATATTTTTATAACCAAGTCTCACTACATTTTTCAAGCCGGGTTCAACAAGAGGGAAAGTTACTCCAGAAAAAACTGTTTCCCCCCAACCTAAACCAATACCCTCTACAATCATTCTCGTTATTTTTGAAACATTGGAATTCGCATCTGGGTCAGAAGAGCCTCTACCAACAACTACTAATAATGATTCTTCAGGTTTGAGAGTATTATTTTGTTTAAATACATCTTTTACTCTTTCACAAGCTGCACTAATCATTAAATTATTAATGCCTAATTCTCTTCCATAAATTATTTCAATACCTGTTTTATTTGAATAATTCATAAGCAGGCTAGGTATATCATTTTTTACATGGCCAGCAGCAAAAAGCATCGCGGGGATTGCAATTACTTTTTTTATAGAATGAACTCTTAACTTTTCTAAAGCATCAACAAGTGAAGGTTTGGCAAATTCCAAGAAGCCATATTCAACTAAAATTGTTGGATATCTTTTTTGGATAAGTTTGGTTAATTCTTGGAATTCAGTGATAGCTAGCTTATTTCTACTCCCGTGTCCACAGATAAGGATCGCGACTTGATTATTTAACTTCGAATCCAAATTATCCAAAATTAAGTTATAACTTATACCATAATAGTAAAGAACAATATTTAGTAGTGAAAAATAATCATAACTTACTTGAGATTCCAAATATTAACTCCAAGGACGCAAAATTAAAGGAATTAATTTATGACATTGATGATTCCTTATTTAATAAAGATAATTATTCTAAAGAAAAATGCGAGCACCTTTGTATATGTAGTGGAGGTACAACTTCTAGCTGTGCAAAAAATGATTTTACAACTCTTGATCTAAGAAAAAATTACAGCAATATTCACCTAGATAAAGAAAGCAATTTAGTAACAATAGGAGGTGGAGTAATAATGGGGGATTTAATAAATTATCTACAAAAACATAATCGAAGTTTTCCTATCGGACTTTCTAAACTTCCAGGTGCTGGCTATATACTTACTGGTGGAGTAAGCCCACTTAGTAGAGCCTATGGATTAGCCATTGATAATATTGAATCAATAAAAGGTTTCTTGGGTAATGGCACATTTATTTATTTAAAAAAAAATAAACTAAATCCAGAACAACAACTGATTTGGGAAGCTATTAAAGGCGCCGGAGCCTTCTTCTCAATCATTACCGAAATAGAACTTAAGACTTTCCAATCTAATCCAATTAAGATTATTGAAGGATTTGTAAATCTAGATGAATTATCAGAAATAGTACAACTATCAGAAGCATTTCCAGAAAATATTAGTCTTCAATGGATTTATGCTCAAAAAATTTACATCTATGTTTTTGCTGAACTCAAAAATAATTTAGAGGATAAGAGAACAGAAGAATCCTTAATGCTTCTAGACAAATTTCCCACTCTAGAAAAAAAAATTTATGAGAACTTTAACAAAATAAATTTCTTCCCAAAGGAATTGAAATTATATGAGCTAAATGCAAATAACCATTCTGAGGTTATTAGTCTTCTTGGAGAAGATTTAAAAAATGATATCCCAATTTTCATGAAATGTTTGAATGAAATAATGGACAACAAACCTAACAATTCCTGTTATGTTGCTTCTCAACAATTAGGTTGCAAAACAAAAAAGTTAAATCACGGCTCAAGCTTTTTTATTCATAGAAAAAGTACTTGGAAACCATGGATATATGCATCATGGAATAAAAATGATCTCCAAGAGAAAGAAATCGCTTTGGACTGGATTTACAAATCGTGGAGAAACCTAAAAAGGTTTTATCCAAATATTCACTTGGCCCAATTGCATAATCATTTAAATTCTCATGAAGAAGAACTTACATTAGCTTTTGGGAATAGAATGAATGAATTAAAAACTTTAAAGAATATTTTTGACCCACAGGGTATTTTGCCTCCTTTATGAGGTAACTTCTTAATTATAAAGAAAACTTAAAATGTCAAATTTCTCAAGATATTTATCTAAGAATTGGTTAGACGATCCAAAATCAAATATTCTCTCTGGTTTAGTTGTTGCTTTTGCAATGATCCCAGAAGCAATTGCTTTTTCAGGTATAGCTGGTGTGGATCCTAAAGTTGGCCTTTTTGGTGCATTTTGTTTATCCATAACAATTGCGATTGTTGGAGGAAGAAGGGGTATGATCACTTCAGCCACAGGTTCAACAGCTCTTTTGATGACTGGACTTGTTGCTTATGGAGAATCACAAGCTCCTGGATTAGGAGTCCCATATCTTATTGCAGCTGGAATACTAACTGGAATATTCCAAATTCTTTGGGGATATCTAAGACTTGCCTACCAAATGCGATTCGTACCAACAGGAGTATTAAGTGGATTTGTAAATGCACTAGCACTTTTAATATTTCAAGCACAACTACCTCAGTTAGGGATAGGTATTAAAGAATCGAAAGGATTAGTTGATCAAACTATAAGTCAATATCCAGTTAACTCTCAGATTCCAGTAGTTTGGATCCTTGTAATCCTAGGATTAGTAATTATCTATGGGCTTCCAAAAATCACAAAAGTAATCCCATCTCAACTTATAGCGATAGTAGTAATCACTCTAATAAGCATATTATTTAATCTAGATGTCCCAACAGTTAGCGATTTAGGTAAATTACCTGATGGCTTACCAAGTATTTCTCTTCCTTTTGGATCAATAGAAAATGGGAAAGTACCTTTTAATCTTGAAACATTAGGGATAATTTTACCTACCTCACTAGCAATATCTCTTGTGGGTTTAATGGAAACCTTTTTAACTCAAGACATTTTAGACGATGTAACTGATACAAGTTCTAATAAAAATAAAGAAGCGAGAGGACAGGGGATCGCAAATATTGTGGCATCTTTATTTGGTGGGATGGCTGGATGTGCCTTAGTTGGGCAATCTGTAATGAATACTGAGAATGGTGGTAAATCTAGATTATCAACCCTCTCCTCAGGTATATCTCTACTAATTATGATCATCCTCTTGAAGTCTTGGATTGGAGCAATACCGATGGCTGCTTTAGTAGCAATCATGATAACGATCGCAATAAGTACAGCAGATACAAATGGATTAAAAAATATTAGAAAGATACCTAAAAGCGATACTGCAGTCATGCTCATGACTTTTGCAGTTACTATGCTTACAAAACCTCATAATCTTGCACTTGGAGTTATTGCAGGAGTTGCATTAGCTGCAATTCTTTTCAGCAGAAAAGTTGCAAAAGTTATAACTGTCTCAAGAGCAAAAGAAAATAATTTAATTACCTACAAAGTAAAAGGGCAATTATTTTTTGTAAGTAAAATTTATTTTTTACAAGGATTCGATATTCATGAACATCCAGAAAATATTGTGATTGATATGTCTTCAGCTCATATTTGGGATCAAAGTGGCGTTGTTGCACTTGAGCAAATTATTAGAAAATTCCAGAATGGTGGTTCTAAAGTTGAAATTGTAGGATTAAACAAAGAAAGTCTTAACTTATTTGAAAGACTAGGGGGTATAGAAAGCGCTCATTGAAAAAAGTTAATTAAGACTAACTTGTTGATAACAAAACCATAGCCATTGCTGAAAAAGCAAATTCCTATGAGATCTCCAAGCGGTTTTTGAACTATTTAGATCAAAATTTTCAGGTGGAGGAACATCTCCCTTTTCTTTGTCTCTTTCAATTTCACTAATAATTCTATGCACCGTATATTCAGGATGACCTAAATGCATAAGTTGTTTTTGATCATTAGATTCAAATATTGTATATCCAACGTTTTCTCCATAAGCCAACAAATTCAATTTGCCTTCTTTTTGGGCCTTCTCCATTTCCAAATCTGGTAATCCAGCAAATCTACTTTGAGGACAAATAAATTCATCATCTTGTGTACCCATCAAAGGGTGTCCAGGAACAAGACTTTTTAAAGGGAATACCCCGAATAATTTCCTATCAAAAACTTGCTTATCAACCCCTGCGAGATAAGCCAGCGCAAAGCCAGCCCAACATAATCCAAGAGTACTCGCACAAGAAGTTCTAGCTTCATTTACAATCCTCACAAATTCATCCCAATACTTAACCTCCTCAAAGGCTAAGTGCTCAATAGGTGCTCCAGTAATAATGATTCCATCTAGTGGTTCTGGATCATTTGCTTCTTCCCAAGTTATGTACAAATTATTTAGGTGATTAAGATCCCATGTTTTATAAGAGTGAGTTTCAAGCTTTATCCAAACTGGCTCAATTTGAAGGGGAGATAAACCTAGTGGATGTAGCAAGTTAAATTCATACTGCTTGCCTAGAGGCATGATATTTAAAATACCAATCCTAAGTGGACGTATATCTTGTCTTTTTGCCAATTCTGGTTCGATCCAAGATATATGATTTTTCTCAACATCACTAATCTTGTGATAGTTACTAGGAATTATTAAAGCCAATAAATCTCCTTTCCTATGTGATTTGTGAAAGTGCTTGTTCGAAATCTGCTTTTATATCATCAATATGCTCAATTCCTACGGAAACTCTTACCATCGTGGGAGTAACACCTGCAGATAATTGTTCTTCTTCAGATAATTGCTGATGAGTTGTTGAAGCCGGATGAATTACTAATGTTTTTGAGTCACCCACGTTAGCAAGATGGCTCGCTAATTTTAAGGAATCAATAAATTTTACTGCATTTTCGTAACCCCCATTAAGAGAAAACATAAGCATGCAACCCATTCCCCTTCCAGTAGTGTATTTTTTGGCACTTGAGTAATATGGATCAGATTCTAGGCCAGGGTAATTAACACTACTAACATTAGAATTAGAATCTAACCATTTTGCTAATTCAAGAGCATTAGAAGTTTGTCTTTCGATTCTTAAACTTAGAGTTTCCAAACCCTGCAATAACAGGAACGAATTAAATGGACTTTGAGCTGATCCCCAGTCTCTTAGACATTCAAGTCTTGCTCGTAACGCAAATGCTATATTTCTATTATCAGGTACTCCCAAAGATTTACAGATATCACTACCAAAACCAAACGCGTCCCAATGAACGAGCCCATGATAAGCAGCACTTGGCTCACTCATTAGTGGGAATTTACCATTCCCCCAATCAAAGGTTCCGGCATCAACAATAACCCCTCCGATACTTGTGCCATGCCCACCGATCCATTTCGTTGCACTTTCTACAACAACATCGGCTCCAAAATCAATTGGTCTTATCAAAGCACCACCAGCGCCAAGGGTATTATCCACAATTAAAGGAATTCCATTTTCCTTCGCCAAGGAAGAGAGTCCCTCAAAATCTGGAATGTTGAACCGAGGATTTCCCATGGATTCGACATATATTGCTTTGGTTTTATCATCAATTTTATTTCTAAAACTATCAATACTATCACCATCTGCAAATTTAACTTCTATTCCTAATCTTGGAAATTGAACTTTAAATTGATTGTAGGTCCCCCCATACAGAAAAGATGTAGAGACAAAATTATCACCTGCTGTCATGCAGTTCACGATTGCCAAGAATTGAGCAGCTTGACCTGAGGATGTTGCAAGTGCTGCCATACCTCCCTCCAAAGCTGCCATTCTTTTTTCGAAGACATCTGTGGTTGGGTTCATAAGTCGAGTATAAATATTTCCAAATTCTTTTAATCCAAAAAGATTAGCTCCATGCTCGGCATTATCAAAGACATAGGAACTAGTTTGATAAATGGGTACTGCTCTAGAATTTGTAGTTGGATCAGGCACTTGACCTGCATGTAACTGAAGTGTCTCGAACTTTTGGTTGCTCAAAATTTTAAAATAATCCTATTATCTATTTAACTTAAAAAAGTACCAAAAATAAAAAAAAAAGATAAATATTTATAAATCCTTTTTTAATGAGGGGTAATTATCTTTCATATATGAACTCAAATCTTCTTTTATTGCAGATCTAAGTTTCTCAATATTTGCAAAATCAATTATGGGGAATTTTTTATTAGCCTCAGGATCTTTTTCAGTAATTGATTTCCAATTTTTACTTACATTTTTTTCAGACTTGATAAGAACCTCATCAAAATTGAAACCCGTATCATTGTTCTTAGCATCAAATTCGCTAAAAGCTTTATTTATAAGCTCTTTTCTATTTTCGAATAGATTCTTGGCTTTTAAAGTATCTGGAAGACCCATAACTGGTTGTAATTCCTTAAGAAGTTTTATTTCCTCTTCAATTAAGAGTGTCCAAACACCATATTTATTTTTTGGAAGATTAGAATTACTAAAAATATTAATTTCATCGAGGTAAAAATTTAACCATAGATAATAAGATTTTTCTTCAATAGTTTTTTTAACGGATATCTTTTTATTTTGGATCTTTGGGAGTAACTTTTCTGCCTTCTTTAAAAACTGTCTGTCTTCTCTTTCTAAATTTATTAATCCCCATCTTTGACTGTAGTCCCATAAATCTTCGTATCTTGTTAAGTCTTCTTGATTCCAACCAAGTGCTTTAAGTTCATGTGAACGATGTGTTAATTCCTTTTTCAAAAAAAACCTTTTAAACCATAATAATTCTAACCCTGCAATCAAGATTCGTAAATAAATTAAGAACTTCGCTTCCTAGCAAATTAAGAAAATTATCAATTATTAAAATATTTATTAATAATTTTCAATACATTGATATAGCTAGGATTTTTTTTAGAAATTTGATTACTATATTTATTTTTTTTAAAAGCGTTTTGCTTTTTTTCAATAAATAATTTCTTATAAAAGTTTTCAATATCATTAAAAAGATAATCTCCTTTTAATTTTTCTTTTAGTTCGAAAGATAATTCAGATTTCACAGATTCTTGGCAAAAATTAGTGATTTCTTCTGAACTAATTAAAACCTTATAAATTTCTTTTTTTTCTTCTGCATTAGCATTAAAGCATAAATAAATCAGATTAATCATTGAACAATTGTTATTTTTGATTTTGAATTCTTTATAAATGTCTGGCCAAAATTTTAAAGATTTTAGACCTTCTAAACCTCCTTGACTGAGAGAGGATTTATTACACCAATTTACAAATTCTGATTCATCTTTTGGACATCTTTTGAGTTGCAAAAGCATATCTGATAAAACTTGTCCTGCTTGAAAATTCCTCGTTGGTTTTCCTTCAGTTGGTAGAGTCATACTCCCTAATACATCAGCTTTAACAGCATTTAATTGAGAAAAAGTATAATCTCCTTTTTCACAAAATTTATCATTAATTATTTCTCTTGCACTAATTATTTCTTCGCCATAACCAAGTTCTTTTAATGAAAGATATTTATTCTCTAATTTATTTTCTTTTCTAACTTTTATTGATACTGATGCTGCCTGATCTAAACATTGAGTTAACAAAATCGTATTAATGGTAGGCAGCATTCCTGGCTTATCGTAATGAAAGTTATTTACATAACCAGCAAATATTGATGAGATATTTTTTATTGATTTTATATATTGACATTCAATATTGTGAACTCCAGGAGAAACTTGAATTTTCGGTGATAATTGATTCAAAATGCGTGCTCCTATTAATGCTGTGAGGGCATTAGGATGGCAGAAATTTGCAGTAAAACTATCATTAGGATTTCGTAACGCTCCGTGACGATGGAATCCTGTAAAAAAAGCTAAATTTGGATATTTATTACAAAGAATAAAAGGGTTTTTATTTTTATTATCAATACAAAAAGAACCGACTAGACAGCCAAGAACCACATTTTCTCTTTTTAAATTTTTTCTGAGTTCTAAAGCATTTTTAACATCATCTTGTATGTGATTACTATTTGCAGCAAGAATAACTATCTCACATTTCAAGAGAAGATCTTTTAGATCAAAAGACTTTATTTTTCCCTCTGAAGAATAATTGCCCATTCTCTTAATCTTTTCAATAATCTCATTATCCATATCAGAAATAACATCATTTGAGAAAGCACCTAACAAATCTCTATATTCCCTAGGAGCCAAGAGAATATTATTTGAATTTCCATGCATAGCACAGTTGTATGCTAGTGATGCAGGATATAAACCAACACTGTAAAATCCAACTTTGCTATTCTCTATATTTTCAATCAATGAATAAAAATATTTTTCATCTTTGATGTTTTCTACGAAATTATTCTTCATTTTTGGAAACTCTTGATAATTTTTTTAATTTCTTTCCCATACCAACATTTTTCTACATTAAAGCAATTTTTGACCATAGCAAATTATTTATTGAAAATATTGAGTTTTTTAATTTATAATTTCTGAGAAAGTGGAAATTAAATTAAAAGAAAAATAATTATAAATATGGAATATATGGCAAGTAACTTAAATGAACAAGAACAATTAATTTCATCTAAAAATATCTTATTTATTCAAGACATTGACGGAGTTTGTATCCCTTTAGTTAAAGATCCAATGACTAGAGAATTAGAATCAAAATATATCTATGCAGTGAAAGAATTTGCAGAGGAATTCTTTGTATTAACTTGCGGGGAACATGAAGGTCCAAGAGGAGTTAACAGAATAATAGAGAGGAGTTTAAGCAGCACTACTGAGCCTAAAAACAAAGAACTATATTTAAGAGGTTTAGCTGCCTGTGGAGTAGAGTATCAAGATAGTAATGGTGAAATAAGTTTTGAAGGAGTCTCAAAAAAAGAACTAAGTTTTTTATCTAAAGTACCTAGTTTAATAAGACCAAAATTTAATTATATAGTTAAGAATATTTTTCCTGAACTTAGCCAAGATGATATCAATTTTCACGGAGTAAAATCAATATGTGAAACACGCTTCTCGCCAACGATTAATTTCAATAGTCTATTTGATTTAGTTCGCAAAGATCCTGATAAAAGAAAGCTTATTCAAATTAGTTTTGAAAAAATGATGAATGAAATCATCTTAAAAGCTGAATCAGAAGGCCTCAGAAACTCATTTTTCCTTCATATTTCACCAAATTTAGGTAATAAAAAAGGTAGAGAAATAATTAAACTTTCTTCTCAAGATGATATCGGATCAACAGACATACAATTACTTATTAAAGGAGCAGTTAAAGATTCTGGAGTTTTATTTCTTTTAAATAAATTTATTGCGGATAAAACTGGTAAAGCTCCTTTTGGAAGAAATTTTAATTTTAGAAACTCTCCAAATTCTGTTACGGAAAAAATTGATTTATGCAAAAGAACTATTCAAAAAGAAGATATGCCTTTGATTGTAGGAGTTGGTGACACAGTCACATCAAAACAAAATAATGATGCAAAAAGTTATTTAAGAGGAGGAAGTGACAGGTCTTTTCTAGAATTAATACAAATATTAGGTAATGAATTTGGGATTAAGAATAAAATAATTTTTGTAGACAGTAGTTCAGGTGAAGTTGAAAGACCCTCTACAAAAAAAACTGGTTTAATAGGGATCAGTGATCTATATGACAACTTGAAGTTTGACATGGTTTTTAAAAATGGTCCCAAAGAATACATAAGTTGGTTTATTGAACTTGCTAATAAGAGATCAAACTTTAAAAAAAATAGTTGACTTTTTATTTTTCGAATGAAAATTTATAAATTATATATATGAAAGAAAAATTCCCCTCAATATATAAAGAACCTATAGAAACATTGCAAATTAATATAGGTTATAAATGCAACCAGGCTTGTAAGCATTGTCACGTCAATTCAAGTCCCCTAAGGACAGAACAGATGTCAAATGAAATCATATCTCTTATTCCAAAAATAATTGATAAGTACAAAATCAAGACTTTAGATATAACAGGTGGCGCGCCAGAACTTCACCCAGAATTTAAAAACCTAATAGCTAGTTTGAGCACAAAACAAGTTGATATTATTGATAGATGTAATTTAACAATTTTCTTTGAAGAAGGTTATGAAGATCTTCCTCAATTTCTTGCAAAGAATAAAGTAATAGTTACTGCTTCGCTACCATGTTATGAAAAAGATAATGTTGAGTTCCAAAGGGGTCTAGGAGTTTTTGAAAAAAGTATTAAAGCTATAAAAATTCTTAATGATCTAGGCTATGGAAAGAAAGAACATGAGTTGCAATTAAATCTTGTTTACAATCCTGTAAGCCCAATTCTTCCACCTTCTCAGAAAAAATTGGAAAAAGATTATAAAAAAATACTATTCGAAAAATATAATATTGTTTTTAATAACTTATACACAATAACTAATATGCCAATAAATAGATATGAGGAATCTCTAAGAAGAGAAGGGAAACTTAATATTTATTACAAATTACTAAAAGAAAATTTTAATGAAAATAATTTAGAAAATCTTATGTGCAAAAAAACTATTAGTGTAAATTGGCTTGGAGAAATTTATGATTGTGACTTTAATCAACAGATAAATTTCCGAGAGAATAAAGGACCAAAGACACTTTTTGATCTTTTGGATGAGTCATTTACTTTTGACTACAGGGTAGCTGTAAAAGAACATTGTTTTGCCTGTACTGCAGGTGCAGGATCAAGTTGCGGAGGGACTTTAAGTTAAGATCTTCTAAATGCAATTAGGACATATAGCTCTTACATTTAAAGATGATTCAATTAGTTTAAACCCATTAACTTTTGCTGCAACTTTGCCTGCTTCTAAAACCTCTTCATTTTCGAATTCTTCTGTTCTTCCACACCTAATACAAATCAAATGATGATGGTCCGGTGTATCGTTACTAAGCAATTCATATCTGTGTCCGCCCTCACTGAGTTCTAATTCATGAAGCAAACCCATTTGTACTAAAAGTCTTAAAGTTCTATAAATTGTTGCAAGTGAAACTTTAGAGCTTGATTTAACTAAATTTTCATGAACCTCTTCAGCACTGAGATGCTTTCCAGAACCAATATTTTCAAATAAATTAAGAACCTTAAGCCTTTGAGGAGTTAACCTCTTCCCATCTTTATGTAAACCGTCTCCAAGAGGAGATGTGATGACATTGTATTGAGAGGATAATGACAACAATTAACCCACGGCTATTCTCAATAATAACTCTAGATGAGAGTAAAACAACTTTTTGAATTAAAATGTTTACTAAAGTTGTTCAAAATACTATGTTGAATATATCTTTAAATACAAATGATGAAGGGGCATGAAAAATCTTCTGACCAACTATCACCAAAAGTGAATGCTTTACTAATCATAGATGTTCAGGAAAAAATTATAAGAGCAATATTTAAAAAGGATTCAATAACCAAAAACATCAAAAAGCTAATAGATGCCTACCAGATTTTAGAAGAAAACATTTTTTTATCTGAACAGAACCCATTCAAATTGGGTGCAACGATACCTGAATTATTGCCCAAAAATGGATTTAGAAAATTTGAAAAAATGGGATTTAGCCTTGCTAAATTAGAAGAATTTTTAAAAGAACTTAAAGATAAGAAAATTAGTAATTTGATAGTTTGTGGGATCGAAACGCATATTTGTATTCAACAAACAGTCTTAGATTGTTTACAAACAGGATTTGAAGTTATTCTCATATCAGATGCCATGGGAAGTCGAAATAGGGTAGATCATGAAATAGCATTACAAAGAATGACTAAAAGTGGGGCGATCTTAACAACAACTGAATCAATAATTTTTGAATTATGCAAAACTGCGGATAGAAAAGAATTTAAAGAAATTAGAAATATAATAATGAGTTAAAGGAAAATAAATACTGGTTTGTTGTTGAGAGATAATTTAAAATTTTATTAGAGATAAATTTTTAGGGTTTATTTGAATATGAAATTAGTTACTGAAAACTTCCTTCTGGCAATATCTATTTTTTTTATTGGAACTTTATTGTCGATAATAATTTCTAAACTTTCAAAAATATTTTTTAAAAAGATTTCCAAAAGAACAAAAACAAATTTCGATGATTTTATTTTTGAGGTAATCTCTGGAATTATAAAACCTATAGGTTTCCTCCTTTCATTTTATTTTTCAATTGACTATTTTTTTGCTGATGAAATAACTTTCATCTCTGTCTTATTGAATATTCTGAAATTATTTATATTAATAATCATCATAAAAGCTCTCAACAAAGTTTTAATAAGATCTTTAACAGAATCGACCTCGAAAATTAATGATTCCTCAATTAGTTCAATGGTATCTTCACTAACTCCATTGATAAAAGCATTAACATGGACTATTGGTTCAATATTTTTCTTACAAAATATAGGTGTTCAAATGACTGCTATATGGGCTTTACTAAGTGCCGGGGGTATTGGAGCAGGATTAGCTTTGAAAGATCCAGTTCAGGAGTTTTTTGAATATATAACAATTTTGCTTGATAAACCTTTTCAAAAAGGTGAGTTTATAAAATCTGATGGAGTCCTTGGAATGGTTGAGAGGGTGGGAGTACGATCCTCAAGGATAAGAAGTATTAATGGAGAAGTGATAGTAATGAGCAACAGCGCCCTAACAAATGGAATAATTTCTAATTACGCACAAATGGAAAAAAGGAGGTTAGTGCATAAATTAGGAGTTGTTTATGAAACCTCTCCAAAACTTATGAAATTGATTCCAATAATAATTGAAAAAATAGTTGAAGAGACAAAAGATGCTTCTTTTGATAGATGTCATTTCACAGATTTCGGCGACTTCAGTCTTAATTTCGAACTTGTTTATTACATCCCAACAAATAATTATCTCGCTGCAATGGAAGCTCAACAATCTATAAATTTAAGAATTATTGAGGAATTTGCGGTTAATAATATAGAGTTTGCATTCCCAACACAAACCTTAAATATTGAAAGTAACAAAGCCAAATGATCTACAAATCTCTTCACTTAAAATCCAGAGTTTTGAAGCCAACTCAGAATTATTTGCCTCATCACTAACCTTACTTTCAACTAATTTATGTTTTTTAAAAGATATAAGTTTATTACTTAAATGAACGTAACCAATATTATTTAAATTTGAATCAAAAACAATTTCAGAAAGTATCTTACCAGCATTTTCAATACTTTCAGAAATTCCTAAAATATTTTTTGCAGTTTTAGAAAAAATTAAATATCCAAAGAGATTAAAACGTTTACTATATCTAAAAAAACCGGAATCATCATTTGGTATTACAAGACCAGGAGCCCAAGTAATTACAGAAATTTTACTGGAGGAAAATTTCAATTTTTTTTCAAGTTCTTTAGCAAACAAAATATTACATAACTTACTATTTTTATAAGCTTCATCAGCATTAAAATTTAAAAATTGCCCAGTTACTTTTTTTCTAAAATCAACTAGTTTATTAAGTCCCGCTTTCTTTCCTACATTGCCACCTGAACTTTTGGGGTCGTGAACATCTGATGATGTAATAATGATTCTAGATTCTTCTTTATCTCTAACAAAATCTTTTAGGATATTTACCAAGTAAAAATGTGCAAGATGATTTACCGCAAAAGTTAGTTCTATGCATTGTTTTGATACTTTAGGGTAAAAAGAGCCTGTATATTGTAATCCTGCATTTAAAACAACTACATCTAAAAATATCTTTTTAGTAATAAAGTAATCTTTAATTTTTTTAATATTCTCTAGATCAGAAAGATCACAATTTTCAATAATATTTAAATATTTACTGAGGTAATTTTTATCAAAATATTTCTCAATTGTTTTGAGAAATTCATTCTTTCTTAATTCAGATTTTATTACAACGTATAAATTATTTTTCGTCTTTAGTAAATTAATGATTGCAAAAAGCCCTATGCCCGAATTACCTCCAGTAATTAAAATATTTTTATTTTTAATCATTTAACTTGCTATATTTTTTTTATAATAAAAAGAATATTATAAGTATTTTTTATTTTGTAATCTTATAAATTAATGTTAAAACACTGAAAACTTAGTCACTAGTAATTGAGTAATTTGATTATTATTAATCTACTCTCATTACAAGTATTGGATGAAATATATAACCCTAAACGAAGAAGTAATAATTTGTTCCGTAAATTTCCTTAATCATAAGATTTATATTTAATGTCAAAGGAAAGCATGCCAGATGTTCTTGTTTTGGGTGCAGGGCCTGCAGGTATGGCAATTGCATCAGCTTTAGGAAAGGAAAAATTAGATGTTGAAGTGCTTTCTCCAAATGGACCAGATGAGCCTTGGCCAAACACATATGGTATTTGGGGGGAAGAAGTTGATCAACTCGGGCTTCAGGATTTACTTGAATATAGATGGAAGAATACTGTAAGTTTTTTTGGTCATGGAGCTTTAGAAGAACAGGACGACGAGAATAAAGCCACGGAACATTCACTAGATTATGGACTATTTGATAAGAAGAAACTCCACAATTTTTGGTTTAATGAATGTAATAAGTCTTTTATTAAATGGCATCAAGGCTTTGCAAGCAAAATATATTATGAAAAATATAAAAGTACAGTAACCACAAAAGATGGCAAGACTTATTCTGCAAGATTAGTAGTAGATGCGACAGGATATGATCCTGTTTTTCTTAAATTAAAATCGTGTGGTCCTTTAGCAGTACAAACTTGTTATGGGATAGTGGGTAATTTTAGTAAACCTCCATTGAAAAAAGGGCAGTTTGTATTAATGGACTATAGAAATGACCATCTTAATGAAGAGCAAAGAAAAGAACCGCCCACTTTTCTTTATGCCATGGATATGGGAAATGGGAAATATTTTCTTGAAGAGACATCTCTTGGTTTGGTAAATCCACTAACAATGGAAAATTTAAAAGAGAGACTAGAGAAGAGGCTCTCTTATAGAGATATATCAATCACGAGCATGCAACACGAAGAGCTGGGTTTGTTTTTACCAATGAATATGCCAATACCAGATTTCAAACAACAAATACTCGGATATGGTGGTGCTGCTTCAATGGTACATCCTGCATCCGGATATTTAATAGGAAATGTTTTAAGAAGAGCTCCACTTGTCGCAAAAGCAGTTTCAGAAGCAATTAAAAACAAAAATCTTAGTACCTACCATATTGCTAGAAAAGGTTGGGAAACTTTATGGTCAAAAGAATTAATTAGAAAGAAATCACTTTACCAATTTGGATTAGAAAAACTCATGAGGTTTGATGAAAAACTATTGAGAGAATTTTTTGGCAGTTTTTTCCAACTACCAAAAAATCAATGGTATGGTTTTCTAACTGATACCCTCTCCCTAAGAGAGATTGTATATGCGATGTGGATAATGTTTATTAAGGCTCCATGGAGTGTGAAGAAAGGTCTTATGATTATGCATGGTAGAGAATTTAAAATGTTACTTAGGATAATATTTCCAAATATATAGTTTAAAAATGAGAACTATACTAATAAGTGGAGCCAATAGAGGTATCGGACTAAATATTGCACATAAAGAATTAAAAGAAGGGAATAGAATTAGTGTCGGAATAAGAGATTTAGAAGCATTAAAAGGAAGTATTATTGATCCAAATAAATGGCCAAAAGGAAGAATTATATTAAACGAATATGATGCATTAAACAAAATATCAGCCGAAAATTGGATAAAGAATACTGTGGATGAATTTGGAGAATTTGATTCAGTAATAAATTGTTCTGGAGTATTATCGAAAGTTCCTTTTTTATTCAAAGATGGCGATGAAGAAGATATTTTAAATACATTAAATATTAACTTTTTGGCAATTTGGAATTTATGTAGGCTTTCTTGGGATCATTTATGCGCCTCAGGCAGAGGAAGAATTATTGTTTTAGTTTCAATGAGTGGGAAAAGATCTAAAGGGGATTTAGCAGCTTATTCTTCTTCAAAGTTTGCTTTGATGGGATTATGCCAAACAATGAAAAATAAAGGTTGGGATAAAAATATAAGGATTACAGCAATTTGCCCAAGTTGGGTTAATACAGAAATGGCTCAAAATATCTCTACCCTAGACAAATCGAGCATGACACAACCTGAAGATATTGCTGAAATATGCTCAACGATTTTGAAGTTACCTACCCAATCAGTTCCATTTGAAATTGCCCTAAATTGTAATTATGAAATCTAGCCTAATTTTAAAATTAAGTAAGCCATTGAGAGCATTGCAATTGCTATAAATAAACCTTTTATTCGGTTAGTTAACAATGAAAAAAGAGATAAATCTTCAGAAAAGTATCCACCAAAACTACCCGTGATGAATAATATAACCATTGGTAGAGATGCCATGCCAAAAGAATAAGATATAGCCTTTAGAAATCCAAAATTAAGATAATTAAAAATAAAAAAACTTAATGAAAATAATAAAAAAGATGCAAATAGAGTAATGGAGACTTCAGCATCTAAAGTGTGCGGTAAGGTTCCCTTTAATTCAAATTGCTTTTTGCATTCTATAATTTGTCTTTTGGAAAGCTTTAAATAACCAGTTTCAGGAATTCTTTGCGACTTATATTTTCTTAGTAATCTTGCTTCCAGAGTTTCTGGCTCCTTTGTCATTATTGATGTTAATAATTCATCTGGTTTTAATTTCTTAATTTTCTTTTCAAGATTATCCGTTTTTCCAATTCTATATAGGTCTCCTACCCTAATAAGGTAAACATATCCCGACATTTGCGTTGTAAAATTAATACTAATTCTATTTAGATAATACTAAATGAATCAAGGAAATTAAAAGTTTTTACAAAATGACAAACGATATTTTATATTCATTTCGAAGATGTCCGTACGCAATTCGTGTTAGATGGGCTCTATTAATTTGCGAAATCAACGTAGAAATAAGAGAAATTGATTTAAAAAATAAACCCCTTGATTTTCTAAATAAATCAAAGACAAAAACGGTTCCAATACTTATTAAAAAAAATAGTGAAGTTATTGAAGAAAGCCTTGAAATCATCCTATGGGCGCTCTCAGAATCTAAGAAAGAAAATATTAAAGCTATTTATTTTCCTGATAATAAGAGGAAAGACATTTTTGAAATAATTAATGAAAACGATAAAGAATTCAAATATCATTTAGATCGTTTTAAATATGGCACAAGATATTTGAATAATAATGAAGAATTTCATTTCACAAATGCGATTAAATTTATCAAAAGATGGAATGACATACTTGCAGAAAACAAATACTTTTTTGGAGATACCCCCACAATCGCTGATTGGTCTATTTGGCCTTTTGTAAGACAATTTAGAATCGCTTGTGAAAGTCAAAAAAGAACAAATTATTTTGAGTCCTCAATAAAAAACTGGTTAGATTCGTTTGAGAAAAATAGAGAATTTAATTCCTTAATGTATAAATACGAATTATGGGGACCATATTCTAGAAAGAATTATTTTCCTTCAAATTAGCTTTCTAATAACTTTCTTTTCTCAATTATCCGTGCTAACTCCAAAAAATATCCTGCTGTTCTAAATTTACCAATATTCTTTTCTTTAAAATCAAGGTCGCTTCTTATTTCAGCAGTCTCAGCCATAAGCAAATCCAAATCATTTGATCCAAGACTATATAACTCACCGAGTTCGATTTCCCTCCCAAGTAAATGACTCCTAAACCACTTCCCTTTATTTTCTTGAGGCGGAATATCGTAGGGAGCAAATGACATTTAAAAAATAAAAATTATTATAAGAATATTCTAGACTTATTAAAGAGATTTTTTCAATTCTCCTTTATTAAAAATATGTGCAATAAAAAGAATTACAAATGTAATTACAGCACAAATTTCTGTCCAATAATCTATTCCAATTTTTGCAATCATCAAAGGTGCCAAAACTGTGAAAAATCCCCCTGATAGAACTAATTGTGCAAATAGCTGTTTTGATGTAAAAATTGGGAGAGTTCTAGAAATATTTTTGGGATCTGCAAGCCTCAAGAGAAGTAATCCTGAAGCAACTACACCTGTAGAGTTTCCAAACTCTATCAAACTTTTTTCAAACCAGTAATCATCAAATATAAAGTATGCAAAATAAGCAATACAAATTAAATTCCAAAGTAACCCAAAAATAGTAAAAACTAAGATTATTTTCCAATTTTCAAAAACAATAGAAATATCTAAACTTGCCATAGCCGAAAAAATCAATAGATCAGTAGATAAAATCCCAATCTCTCTTTGCAAAATATTTGAAATAAATCCTGTATTTTTGGTTTTCTCTAAAATATATCTAATAAGGAGCGAACCTATTAGAATAAAGGGGAATACCGGAAGCGAAAAAATAATTTCTCTAGAAAAGTCACCAAAAGGATTTGAGATATATTTTAAAAATTTAAGTAATAAAACACCAAAAGAAATTGCCAAACCAGAGAATCCAAGATTTATTATCAAAATTCTTAAATCCGCAAAAATTCCTATCGTTGTATTTTCTTTTTGATTATCTTTTTTTTCGGAAATTTCCTCTGTATCTGAAATACCAAAAGTCCTTCCAAGGAAAATAAAAATGCTGCCCAATAATGAAGATGATAAAAGACCCATTGTTGCCATAGCCAGACCGAGATCTAAACCATTAGGGAAACCTAATCTATTAAAACTCTCTCCGATGATTGATGCCGCTCCATGCCCCCCCTCAAAACCAACCTCGATCAAACATCCCATTAGAGGATTAGTATCCATAGTTGGGGGCAAAAAATATTTAACAACTAAACCACCAACGAAAAATTGTCCGAAACCTAGGGAAAGAGCAAGCAAAAATTGATTAAAAATAGGTTTAACTAAACCACTTATATTTGGGATAGGTCTGCCCATCATTAAAGTTGCGAAAACTAATGATAAAAGAGGAGTAGGAAAATTACTCCAAACATTAATTGTTTCTTTGGGCAAGAAGTGTATCGCTCCAAATGGACCTATAGATATACCTAAAATTCCTGATATTACTGCTATTGGCAGTCCAAATCTCTCGAGCTGAATAGCCAGCTTTAATCTCCTCCCAAAAATCAAGAAAAAAATTATAATTAAAAACCCAAAAAAACTTATATATATAGAATTTGAAAAAATATTTTTATCCTGTAGAGAAATAATATTCAATGACTTCAATAACATATACTAGTAAATCTAAATTAATAAACAAAATTTTTCAAATAAAAAAGGCTCCGGTTTGAGGAGCCTTTTGATATTAATAAAGAAATTTAGGAATTAATCCTTAAGTGTAACTGTTGCACTATCAATATTACTAATAGCATTTGTAACTCTCTTAAAGTCAAAGCCTAAAGCTCTTAAAGCGTGCCATAGGTGACCTTGAATAAAGAAAAATCCAAAGTAGTAGTGAACATTAGCTAACCAAGCTCTTGAGGTGTAAGTACCATCAGGGAGGTCAACAGTATCAACCCAATAAGGAGAAATACTAAACTTTAATTCAAGTGGTTCACCAAAAAACTCAACAGGATAAACAGTGGTATTAGATGCACTCCAGAAAGCAGCAATAATTGCCATCCAACCTATACCTGCCAAGGACCATGAAAGTACCGCTTCTGCAGATAAAAGACCCTTACCTTTGAATTTGGTAAATTCACCAACTTGCTTGGTTGCGATATGCCAAGAGCCACCTGTTATTAAAACAAATGCTAAGAAAGCATGGCCTCCCATCACATCCTCTAAATCATCAATCAGAAGGAAATCTGTCTGGTGATTCCAAATCTCGGCTAGATTTAAATCATACTCAACTTGCCTTACTGCTCCAATTGCTGGGTCATAAACCCCGTGAACTCGAGCCCATTCAACAAGAAGAATAACTGCAAATCCAAGAATAATTAAATGGTGACCAAGAATAAATGTCAATTTATCAGGATTATCCCATTCGATATTGAATTTTCTTGCTCTTGCGACTTCAGAATCTTCTAAATTTCCGGGAAGAAGAAGAGAATGTAAAAGTCCTCCGGCTGCTAAGACCATAGAGGAAACTAAGTGAACAATTGCTATCGCGAGGACAGGCTTTGTATCTCCCATCATTACTCCATCAGCATCAAACCCAATTCCTAGGGTCGCCAAATGAGGAAGTGCGATAAGAGGTTGGTGTCCCATTGGAACACTTGGGTCAAATCGTGAAAGTTCGAAAAGGGTGAAAGCACCCGCCCAGAAAACGATTAATCCTGCATGAGCTACATGAGCTGCAATGAATTTTCCTGAGCGATTTGCTACACCTGAATTACCAGCCCACCATCCATAGGTGGTATCTGGATTACCATAGGTTTGCATTTAGGAATTGATTAGCTTAAACGTTTTGAGAATACTTTATATTTCACCAAACAGTTGAATTCATAACAAAATTGTAAAGGTTAGTAATCCTAGCTATCACTAAACAAAAAATCTTCATAAGGAAATCCAAGAGAAAAGAAGGTAGATTTAATGTAGAAAAACTTTTCTCAGAGATATAAGTTTTATAAAATAAACCAGTATTTTCAATTCAAATAAGTTTAATAAATTTCATTTTGCTGACATTAAACGATGTTTTGTTTCATTAAACCATACTGTTTATTGCCTCATTCTCAAACAATTATTAAATATGGAATAAGACATCTAATATTATGACTACTTCTCAAAAGTCTTCTAGAAAATTTTCACTAGAAATGAAATCGGAAGTTCATTACAAAAAGGCTGCAAAATCATATAGAAAATCAAAACAATATATAAATATGATTAACTTATATCCAACTTTGCAAAACACTCTAATTGAGTGTAAGGATGAGAATCTAATTGAATAAAAATTTTAAATATTTTTTTCAAATTAATCAAAAAAATATATTTAGTTTTTAGGCTGCGTTATTAAAGTTTTCTTCAGAATAAAATTTATTAATTATTTGTCTGCACATTTTTATATTATAAAGGGCTCTAGGTTTCCAAGGTTTTTTCTGACCGAGTGGAGAGCTTTTCCAATGAATCCCTGGCTTGAGTATTCCATTTTCACGCAAAAAAGAAAGTTTAATTTCAGTTATTCCTAGTTTTTCCGCGGTCAACTCAGATGAGCTCCACATATCCCCTAACATTGAATTGATTAAATATTATTAATCCTTGATAACGTTAATTTTATTTTTTTGAAAGGGGTAAAACTTTTAAATAATTATTAAGTAACAAAAAACCTAGTATTTACAATGAGAAAGATTTGAAAGATTTATATCAAATTAAGAAATATTAAATAAAGAATCTTCATTAATGAATATCTCATCGATACCCTCTCCTTTATTGATGGATTTAAAGTTAACGTATTCTTCTGTTATAGATTGATGCTTTGAAAGATTGATCCAACCCTTGTGCCAATTTCCACTATTCATTAGTTCTTCATAAGTAGTTTTTAAGTAAATTTCAGAATCAAGGACAGAAACCATTAAAAAACTAATATTTCCTTTTTCTTTAGTCTCATTTAATAAAACAAAATGTCTCAATCCATTTATGGTTTTGTTAGAAGTCCAGTAATTTTCCACAATTATTTTTTCTTAATATTCCCCTCAGAATTTTTTCTAGATATTTTCTTATATTCATTTCTAATTTCCTCTAAT
This sequence comes from Prochlorococcus sp. AG-347-K17, assembly GCA_003281385.1. Taxonomy (GTDB): domain Bacteria; phylum Cyanobacteriota; class Cyanobacteriia; order PCC-6307; family Cyanobiaceae; genus Prochlorococcus_A. The sequence goes on along the minus strand of QCCE01000002.1, from coordinate 40,346 downwards.
AAAAGTTTTCTTCTATCCATATAGTTAACAGAATCTTGTTTGGATAAGTTATATCTTTCTTTTTTAGTTAAATTCATCCAGTTATAAAGATTCTTTTTATTGAAAGTTGTTAATTTTTTAGCCTTCAAAACTTTTTGTTTTATATTTAATTTAAAAAAATTCCTTAAATAAATAAAAATAAACATAAAAAGAAAAATTATCACTATATTCAAGAACATCTCTTTACAAGTAAGTTATTGTTTATCCAGTTTTCTAATTTAATATCATTCTCAAAAGATATAACCTCTTCTTCATTCCCATTATCTGATTGATCAAATAGCCTTATGATAAATTCTCCATTGGCCGCCTCATCATCACCAATAACAATAATACTTTTAGATTTTAGTTTATTAGCCTTTTTAAATTGTTTAGAGAAGGAGGCTCCACTTAAATCCAACTCGACTAATAAATCATAATTTCTTAATTTTCTAGATAAATCCATAGCTAATGATTCAGCAATTAAACCTTGATTAATAATATAAATATCAGTATTTCTTGGGACTTCAAGCTCTTTTCCCGCTAGTAAGATTAATCTTTCTAATCCAATAGCGAATCCAATTGCAGGGGTATTTGGCCCTCCCATTTGTTTTATTAAATCGTCATATCTTCCTCCCCCACAAACTGTAGCTTGGGAGCCTAGAGATCCACTGGTAATTTCAAAGGCTGTATGAGTGTAATAATCTAAACCTCTTACTAGATTAAAATTTTCAATATAAGGTATTTTTAAAATTCCTAATTGTCTTTTTAAGTCTAAATATCGGTTATGACTTTTTTCAGACAAAAAATCAAATAATCTTGGTGCATTTTCAAGAACTTTTTTAGTTTGAATATTCTTTGAGTCCAAAATCCTCAAAGGGTTTTTATTAATCCTATCTTGAGAATCTAAATCTAGAGAATTTTTATTTATTTCTAACCATTTTAAAAAAGATTTTTGAAAATTTGATCTGTCATTAGTATCACCTAAAGTATTTATTTCGAGATTGAGATCTTTAATTCCTAATTTACCTAAGATATCCCAAGCTAAAGCAATAATTTCAACATCACTTCTAACTGATTCGTATCCTATAAACTCAACACCTAACTGATGAAACTGTCTTTGCCTGCCTGCTTGAGGTCTTTCGTATCGAAACATAGGACCCATATACCAAAGTTTTTGAAGAGGATTAGACGATATTCCATTTTGTATTAACGCTCGTGCGACTGAGGCTGTTCCTTCAGGTCTGAGAGTGCAGGATCTCTCCCCCCTATCCAGAAAAGTATACATTTCCTTACTGACAACTTCTGTTCCTTCACCAATTCCTCTTATAAATAATTCGGTCATTTCCAATATTGGTGTTCTTATTTCTTTGATGGATGCTCTTGCAAGCTGCTCTAACAAAATTTTCTCGACGTTTTGCCACTTTATTAATTGATCAGGCAATAGATCGACTGTTCCTCTAAGATTTTTTAGGTTATTCAAAGTTCTAGAAAATAATTCAAAATTTTTAATTCAAGTAGAAATTAATCTTTGATTGGTTGTTCTGTGAGACAATTTTAATTTAACATTTAGAAAATCTATTGGAAATTAATAAAAATAAAGAGAATCAGCATTGCGGTACAAAACCAAAAAAAATTGCTTTTGGAATAGCACCACTAGGTATAGTCTCAATAGGAATAGTACCAATGGGAGTAATAAGTATTGGAATAGTCCCTATGGGAGTATTTTCTTTTGGGGCAGTAGCAATGGGAATAGTCAATTTATCAGTAGTTGGAATGGGAATTATCTCTGCGGGTGTTACTACTATGGGAATATGGGAGTATTCACCTAAATCTCAAAACAATCATCATAATCATTCCAAACAAATTTCAAATTCAAGGAAAGAAAATATGATGTCAGAACTATTTAACACTAAACAAGAGGCTGAAAAGGCTGCCTCAAAATACTGATGTATTGGAGCACATAAAATGAGTAATAAATGGATGCCTTGTAAGATGCACTAAATATTTTGCTGTTTAAAAATTTATTAAATATTAATTCAAAATCTCTACTCTAAAATCAAGATTTTTTGCCTCATCAGTAGTTAATTTTCTTGACCAAGCTCCTTGTACAGGACTATTCCATCTAAACCCAGCATTTTTAGCTAAAGATCTATCTTCGTAACTAATCAGTGCCTTGTATAAAAACCTAGGTTCAGTAGCTTTTAGTAAAAGATCTTCTAAATTATCACATTTTTTGAAGACCTCAGATATGTAAAAGCAATCAGATAAAGCTCTATGTAAATTCCAAACTGGTATTGAAAAAGATAAAGCTAGATCAGTTACTGAGGGCCTATTTTTTAGTGATTTTTGAAAAGACCAATTAATATCTTCTAAACTGCATATCCATTTTTTATTAAGTTTAGGTAATCTTCCTTTCCCAAACCATTTCTTATCAAACTCTACATTATGCGCGACAATGAAATCCGAACAATCAACAAGTTTTAAAAAGAAATTCAATCCATCTTCCCATGGTTGAGAGATATTAGTTACTTCTGCAGATATACCATTAACATATTCTGCTTCATTATTATTAACTGGGAATAAAAATGAGACCTGTGAAAGTACACATTTAAAAGATACATCAAACAAAATACAACCTATCTCTATCACTTCATCTTTATTTTCATCTAAACCTGTTGTTTCAGTATCAAGAATTAAAACTTTTTCAATTTTTTTATTCTGATTAGCAACACTATCTTCAGAGGGATAACTGATAACTTGATCCTGAAGAATATCCAATTGATTTAATTTTTTTTTGTTAGATAGTTCCAATTAGCTGAAAACACTTTTATTTATCTTGACGCATTTAATAAAAATTTCTCTTAAATTAATATAAATTAAGAAAACATGATAAGAAAATAATTTTTGAAACATTTTTAGTTTTTGAAAGATGACTTTTACAAAATATCAGTTTAATAATTTTTGTTATTGGCCTTCAAATCCTAAAAAAATTGTTGAATTTATTGGTGGAAGTTATCTAGCTTCTAAACCAGATTTAACTTATAAAAGATTCATAGAGAGTTTAATTAATAAAAACTATGCAGTACATGCATATAAATACACTCCACAATTTGATCACCAACAACTTGCTATTAAAGCATGGAGGGATTTCAAGAATTGCCGAATATCTTTATCAAAGAGAATAGGAACATCAATTCCTTCAATAAGGATTGGTCACAGCCTAGGATGCAAACTTCATCTAATTTCCCCTGATGGTGGAAGAAATTGCGAAAGATTCATATCAATAAGTTTTAATAACTTCAGTGCTAACAAATCTATTCCATTATTGAAACAAATTTCTAAAAAATTAGAATTCAATAGTGAATTCAGCCCAAGCCCTGAAAGAACTTTGAGATTAATTGAAAAAACATATCATCAAAAAAATAACTTCCTAATAAAATTCAACTCAGACGAATTAGATCAAACAGATAAATTATTTTCTTGTCTGAAAGCAAGAAAAGAAGATAATTCTAAAGGGGTAATGTTAAAAGGTACACATACTATAATTGCAAGCGCAGGGCTAAGGGAAAATTTTTTGGGAGACTGGGCCGATGATGAATTCAAAAGAAATACTATAAAAAAAATTTCCAATTTAATTGATGAATCTTATTAGGATAATTCTTTCAGCTTTTCCAAAACAGCACTATCTTCAAGAGTGCTTATATCACCACTAATTTTTTCTCCTGCAGCCAAAGATCTTAAAATTCGCCTCATAATTTTTCCACTTCTTGTTTTCGGAAGAGAGTCAGAAATTATAATTTTTTCAGGCTTTGCGATAATTCCAATTTCATTAACAACATGCTTCTTTAAATTCTCTTCTAATTCTGAAGTAAAATTCACGTCTTTCTCTAAAGATACAAAAGCAACAATAACTTCACCTTTTAAATCATCTTTTCTGCCAACGACTGCAGACTCTGCAACAGATTTATGACTTACCAAAGCAGATTCTATTTCCATTGTTCCTAAACGATGTCCTGAAACACTTATGACATCATCAACTCTTCCCATAATCCATATATATCCATCTTCATCAATACGTGCTCCATCTCCAGCAAAATAAACATTTTTTTCTCCTTTAAAGGAAATATATTCCCAATAACTATCTAAATATCTTTGTGCGTTTCCGTGAATTGTTCTCATCATTCCAGGCCATGGTTTTTTAATAATTAAATAGCCACCTTCGTTCTCCTTAACCTTATCTCCATTCTTATCGACGATTTCAACTTCGATTCCTGGCAGCGGGAAAGTAGCCGATCCCGGCTTTGTAGAAACAACTCCAGGTAGAGGACTTATCATCACACCACCAGTCTCAGTTTGCCACCAAGTATCCACTATAGGACATTTATTTTTTCCAATAACATCTCTGTACCACATCCATGCTTCAGGATTAATTGGTTCTCCAACAGTTCCTAAAAGTCTAAGACTATTTAAATCATACTTGTCAGGTATTTCACGTCCAGACTTCATAAAAGCTCTAATTGCAGTTGGAGCAGTATAAAAAATCGAGACCTTATATTTCTGCACAATTTCCCAAAAAGCTCCCAAATTAGAGGGTCTAGGAACCCCCTCATACATTAAGGTGGTAGCGCCATTAGATAGGGGCCCATAAACTATATAACTATGGCCTGTAATCCAGCCAACATCGGCAGTACACCAATAAATATCATCTTCTTTTAAATCGAAAATCCATTTAAATGTCAAATGGGACCAAAGATTATAACCACTTGTAGTGTGAACCACACCTTTTGGTTTACCAGTAGAACCTGAAGTGTAAAGAATAAAAAGTCTATCTTCGCTATTCATTATTTCTGGTTCACACTTATCTTTTTGATCTTTTAATAATTCGTGCCACCAAAAATCTCTATCATCAACCATTGAAATATTTTTTTTAGTTCTTTGAACGACAACTACTTTTTCAACAACTTTATCTGCACCATTTTCAATTGCTGCATCGACTGCTTGCTTAAGCTCAATTACCTTATCTTTTCTAAATCCACCATCTGCAGTAACAATAAATCTAGCATTGCCATCAATTAATCTATCTTTTAAAGCTTCTGAAGAAAATCCCCCAAAGACAACTGAATGAGGCGCACCAATTCTTGCACAAGCTAGCATTGCAAACATTGCTTCAGGAATCATTGGCATATAAATACATACCAAATCTCCTTTTTTTACGCCAATTGCTTTTAATGCATTAGCAGCTTTGCATACTTCTTTTAAAAGTTCTTCATAGGTATATTTTTTGCTGTCTCCAGGTTCGCCCTCCCATATGAGTGCAGTCTTTCCTCCAAGCCCTCTCTTAATGTGTCTATCTAAGCAATTGTAAGTAATATTGAGTTTCCCTTCTTTGAACCATCTAAAAAAAGGAGCATTATCGGTATCTAATACAGTTTGAAATGGCTCAAACCAATCTAATTCTGATTGTGCAAAAGATTCCCAAAATTGGGAAGGATTATCTGATGCTTGTTTTTTTAGACTTAATAATTCCTCTTGAGAATTAATATTTGAGATTTCAGCAAATTTTTTTGATGGAGGGAAAATTCTCTTCTCTTCAAGTAAGTTATTAATTGAATTTTTTTTATCTAATGACATTAAATAAATCTATGCCTAATAAACTTAGTCTAAAAATTTATGGTTTTCAAAAATTTTAATATTAATTTAGCTGGAATAATTTATTTTAAATAGTTCTAATAAATACGACTTAGAACAAATTCTGGAAGAGACATTAAAGCCCTTTTATATTCAGAATCAGGCAACCAAACAATAGCTTCTTTAGAAAGCATTGCAAAATCCTCAGCTAGTTTTCTGGAACTTTCGATAGCTTTAGAGTTCATAATGATACTTAGGGCTTCATCTAAATCATTTTTTTCGGCCAGTTCTCTGTTAATGAGAACAGACAATTTCTTATTTTCTTCTAAGGCATACAAAACTGGTGCAGTAAGATAACCACTTGCAAGATCACTTACAGCAGGTTTTCCGAGTTGCTTATCATTTCCTGTAAAGTCAAGTATGTCATCTACAACTTGAAAAGCTAAGCCAATATTTTTGCCAAATTCGTACAAAGAATTTAAGTTATCATCATTAAGGCCACTCAAAACTCCAGCTGCTTTAGTGCTATTTGCTATTAATGATGCAGTTTTACAATAGCTTTTATTAATGTATTTTGAAAAAGATTGAGCAGAGTCAAATCTATTTAAATTTTGTTTAATTTCACCCTCTGCTAAATCCATTATTACTCTGCTGAGTAATTTAACTACATCTACATTATTAAGATTTGCAAGGTGCCAACTTGCTTGAGCAAATAAGAAATCTCCTGCTAAAACAGCTACTCTGGTATTAAATCTGCTATGTACTGTATCTACGCCTCTTCTGGTAGAAGCCTCATCAACAACATCATCATGAACCAAAGATGCTGTATGAATCATTTCAGTAATCTCAGCTAGCCTTTTATGTTTATTAGTTAAATTCAATTCAGGAGATATTGCTTTTGAAATTAATAAAACGATACCTGGCCTAATTCTTTTACCCCCAGCACTAAAAAGATGTTCTGCTGCGGCTTGAAGAATTGGATGACCGGCTCCAATTAAATTTTTCAGTTCAAGAATAAGATCATCAAGATCATTTTCAACTGGTTGTAGTAGTTCTGTTACTGTGTTCATGATTGACCTCTTCCCCATATTAAGGAATCAAACATTGCTTCGGAGGTTCACTAACGTAATTTCTTTATTAATTTCAAACCAAAATTTAACTTTTTTAAGAAATTCATCTTTTTCTGAAGTAACAAAGAACTCTACATTTTCATAAGAGAGACTTTCATAACAGGCGGTTTTTGGAGTAGCAAAAGATTCATTAAATTTTTTTATTAATGCTGCCGATGGATCAATAATTTTTATATTTGGATCTAATTTTTTTCTTATAAAGTCATAAATCAAAGGATAGTGACTACATCCAAGTATTAATTCTTCAATATTTTTGTTTAATAATGGTCTTAAGTATAAATCTGAAAGATAATTTAATTTATCAAGATTTAGTTTTTCTTTTTCAATTTCCGAAACAAATTCTGGACATTCTTGCTGCAATATTATCGTATTCTTATTTTTAGAATTTATAACGCTTTTATAATACGATGATCTAACAGTTGTTTCTGTTGCTAGGACACCAATTATTTGTTTATCAACAATTTCCGAAACTGAGTTTATAAGGTCAAAACAAGGAATCTTTAAATTATCTTCTAGAACATCAAGTGCACATGCGTTTGTAGTGTTACAAGCTACCAAAAGTGCATCCAAATTCTTGTCAACAAAAAAGTTGCAAATCTCCTTTGCGATTAACCTTATCTCTCTAAAATTTTTACTGCCAAAAGGTATTCTTTTTGTATCCGCCAAATAAAAAACTTCTACATCTTTACGTGTTTTCAGTAAAGAATTAAGGATAGTAAAACCTCCTATTCCACTGTCAAATATACCTACTTTAAGCTTCACCCTATTTTATACAGATATTCAAGAATGCCTTTTGCAATTGCATAAGCTAATCTTTTACGATGGGTAGCTTTTTCTAATCTTCTTGCATCTAATCTCCCAGTTAAAAATCCAATTTCCACAAGAACTGCAGGCATACTAGTATTTTTAATTACGTAAAATCTACCTTGTTTAACGCCTCGATCAGGACTCCCAGGAGAAACTTTTAGAATTTGTTTTTGAATATTTTTGGCAAGTAGCCTACCTTTCCAGCCTTTATAGTAAAAGGTTTCTAATCCATTAATATCCCTTCTTTTGCCTCGTGAAGCATTTGCATGAATACTTACAAAGATATCTGCATCCTCATTATTAGCAAAGGAAACTCTTGGAGCTAAATCCAAATCAACCTCATTTTTTCTAGTTAATCTTACTTTGACACCTTTATCAGAAAGTAAATTTTTAACTATTTTGGAAACCTCTAGTACAATATCTGTCTCCCTTATGCCACCAATACCAATTGCTCCTGGATCAAGCCCCCCATGCCCTGGGTCGATAACAATCGAAAATTTATTTTGTTTTACATCTGGTAATTTCAAGTATTCATAATCACTTTTCTTGTTATTTAATAATTTTTGATTTTTTCTAATATTTCTTATTCTTTTAACAACTTGACCTTCACTAATCTTCTTAAAAGTATATTTTGGGTCAAATAATTTAATTCTCCACCTGTTTGCATCTAAACCAACCATTCGCCAAGTCAAAGGTTTCAAATAAGTCTCTTCCTTAAATTCAATTACTAGTCTTGTTTTACCTTTATTTGGTTTACCTAATCTAATTTCTTTTATTGGGCCGTTACCTTTTATTGTTCTGGGATTTTTTAATTCTCCAGGAAAATCTACCCAAAATCTATCTCCAGATATTTGGTTAGCCTTCTGAAAGTATGCTTTTAAATTTGTATTTGATTTAGTTCTTAATTCTAAAACCCCATTAGTTTTTATCTCCCATGCCGCTAAAGCGCTTGAAGATTTTACTGGGAGGATTGAAGAATTTAAAAATAAAAAAACAGATAAATAACGAAAAAGTTTATTATCTAAAAACTTTATCATTTGTGTGAAAACAATTTGTTTTTTCTATGTTTAAGGCTTGGCATCTGCTCCCTAATTTTCTTTACTCTTTCTTTATCAGCAGGTGCAATTGCAGCTCCTTGAGTTTTCCCAGCATCAGATAAAACAGTGCCCCAAGGGTCAATTACCATTGCATGACCATGACTTTGCCTTCTCCCATAATGAATCCCAGTTTGAGCTGGAGCAACTACATATGCTGTATTCTCAATTGCTCTTGCTTGCAATAGGATTTGCCAATGATCTTTTCCAGTAAACGCTGTAAAAGCTGCAGGAATCATAATTAGCTCTGCACCATTCGAAGACAAATATCTATAGAGTTCAGGAAATCTAACATCATAACAAATCGATAATCCTATTTTGCATAAACCTGGAACATCTACAACAGGTGGGTACTCTGCCCCAGATAAAATAGTGGATGATTCCTTGTATAAATTTCCATCTGGTAAATCAACATCAAACAAGTGAATCTTGTCGTATTTTGCCAAAATCTGTCCATCTTTCCCAAATAAGGCTGACCTATTAAAAGTATGACTGTCATCACCAGCAGGGACAGGATAACCGCCTCCCAAAAGAAATACTTGATATCTTTGTGACATGGTTTTTAGAAAGTTTGTACATTTCTCTGACAACTCAGAAGCTAATCTAAGTTTTTCATCATCTCCTCCTAAAAAAGCAAAATTCTCTGGCAATCCTATTAACTCAGCACCTCTTCTTGCCGCTAATTCAATCTGTTCTTCAGCTTCAACAAAATTTGCTTCAACATTTGAAGTACTTGTAATTTGCAATGCAGCTACCAAAAAATCAGTCAAGACTTTACTCCTAGTGAACCAATTCGTAAATCATGAGGCACGAATCACACCTCTTTCAACTTGAGCTGGAACAATATCTAAGCTATCAAGTTCAGAGCAACATTTTAAATCATCGTCATAATCTCCAAGACTTGTCAATCTTTTGCCATGGGTTGCTGTTTTTAAACATTTCAAAATATCATTTTTCCAAAAATGCCAGAGTGCCAAAGCTGCCTGTAATTCATCATTCATAATATTAATTTCAAAATCACAGTTCTGTTGCAAGTATGAGGCCAAAGCACCTGCAGCCAAAGAATCCTCTAGTGAATATGAATCTTCCCAACCACTTCCAAGTATTAAGACATTTTCACTTTTTAACGAAATGATTTTTTCGGCAACTGCTTTCCTATTTGGAAGTCCCATAGCAAATAGATGGTTTGCATTTTGAACTTTTTGCAATGATTTAGTCCCATTAGTTGTACTCATAAAAAGTCTTTTCCCATCAACAACTTTTTTTGTAACTGATAAAGGAGAATTTCCTAAATCAAAGCCTTCAATCGTCTTCCCCCCTCTCTCTCCTAGCATTAATCTTTTATCTGCTTGCCACTTGATTGCAGATTCTTTTAATAATTCTAAGTCTGCAAAGACTTCTATTGATTCAGCTCCATTATTTAGAGCCCAAGAAATTGTGGTTGTAGCTCTTAAAACATCAATGACTACTGCAATATCGGGACTAAAATCTGGAACATCTTTTGCAACGTGATAATAGGTAAGATTAATGCTCAAGTCTCTTTTTAATTTTATTATAGAAAACAGTTACTTAATTTGATTATTTTTTTTTTAAAGCAAACTTATTGATAATATAGAACTGATTTGTTTTTATAGAAATTTCATTAAGTATTAATTTGAAAATGAATAATATCCGCACAATAAAAGGTGGAGTTAAGTTAAAAGGAAAAATAAAAGTACCTGGAGATAAATCTATCTCTCATAGAGCTTTAATAATTGGAAGTATTGCTAAGGGAGAAACTACTATTGAGGGATTTTTATACTCTGAAGATCCACTTTCAACTGCTGATTGTTTAAGAAAATTAGGTGTAAATATACCAAAAATAAAAAAAGATGAGCCTTTTACGATTTCAGGATTAGGTCTTGATGGATTTAAAGAGCCTAAAGAAATTCTAAATTGTGGAAATTCGGGAACCACCATGAGATTATTAATGGGGTTACTTGCGGGTCAGGAAGGTAAGAATTTTATTTTAACAGGAGACATATCTCTTAATGAGAGACCAATGGGTAGAGTGGGCAAACCTTTGTCTTTGATGGGTGGCAAAATTTCTGGGCGGGAGAAAGGGAACAAAGCTCCAATATCAATTGATGGGAATAAACTTAAAGGATGTGTTATTGGAACCCCAGTAGCAAGCGCTCAAGTAAAATCCGCAATATTGTTGGCAGGCCTTAAAGCTTCTGGTACCACTTCTGTTATTGAGCCAGCATCTTCAAGAGATCATACAGAAAGAATGTTAAAAGCATTTGGGGCAGACATAAGTATCAGAGGAGAGTTAGGGAGGAATGTAGTTATAAAGTCAGGGGGTAACTTAATTGGTCAGAGAATACTAATCCCTGGAGACATAAGCTCTGCTTCCTTTTGGATGATTGCTGCATCTATTGTTCCAGATTCTGAGGTTTTAATTCACAATGTCGGATTAAACCCCACTAGGACAGGGATCTTAAAAGTAATGGATTCAATGGGGGGCAACTATGAGATTTTAGATAAATCAACTATTGCAGGAGAACCTATTGGAACTATTAAAGTAAATACTGCAAATAATTTAAGACCATTCACTATTGAAGGAGATATTCTCCCAAAACTTATTGATGAAATTCCTATTCTTACAGTAGCAGCCTGTTTTTGTAATGGAGTTTCTGAAATTAAGGATGCCCAAGAATTAAGAGTTAAAGAAACAGATCGATTAAAAGTCATGGCAAGACAGTTACGCAAATTCGGTGCTGAAATTATAGAAAAAGACGATGGGCTTATTATTAATGGTCAATCAAAATTTCATTCTGCGGAGGTAGACAGTGAGACGGATCATCGAGTTGCAATGAGTCTTGCTATTGCTTCACTTCTTGCGGAAGGTACCTCAAAAATCATTAGGTCTGATGCTGCTAGCGTCTCTTATCCCACTTTTTGGGAAGACCTTGCCAAACTAACTAACTAATTAACTTAAAAAGTTTTTGTCTGAATTAATTGAAGTTTTAACAAAGGATGGGAGTTACTCTCTAAGAAGTGTATTTTTTCGAGAGAATTTCCATAGCTCAATAGGAGCATTAAAGGAAACAAAATTAAAGTTTATAGCTACTTCTAATTTGCAAAGATTTAAGGGTAAATCTCTTAATGTTTTGGATATATGTTTTGGTCTAGGATACAATTCCGCTTGTTTATTAGATGAATTAGTTAAACAAAAATCTTATTTAAATTTGTATGCTTTGGATATTGATCAAAAGCCTCTTGAATATTCTCTTAGAAATGAATCTTTCCTTAAATTATGGGCTCCCAAAGTCAAAACAATTTTTACATCATTGTATCGAAAAAATTACTTTGAGGATCAATTTTTTAAATGTAGTGTCTTATGGGGTGATGCTAGAGAAAAAATCAATCTTATTCCTTCATCTATAAAATTCGATCTAATTTATTTAGATGGTTTTTCACCTCAAAAATGCCCGCAATTATGGACAATTGAATTTTTATCTAAAGTTTCAGAAAAGCTGAATTCTCAGGGTTATTTAATAACTTATTCTTCTTCAGCAGCAGTAAGAAAAACCCTAAGAAATCTTGGATTAGAGATTTTTACTATTAAACCAAGTTTTAATAAAAGAACTTTTTGGAGTCAGGGAACTGTCGCAATATCAAAATTTGATAAAAGCAAATTGAAACCTAATTTCAATTTTAAAAATTTGTCTTTAATGGAGGAGGAACATCTCTTAACTAAAGCTAGTATTCCTTATAGAGATCAAGATTTAAATTCAAGTAAAGAAGATATAATCAATAAAAGATTAGATGAGCAATTATCCTCAAATCTATTATCTACAAACAAATGGAGAAAGAAGTGGGAAATGACGAAGTCATCCATTAAGAGTTAGATTTAAAAAAGGATCTCAAATAAACATGTTAAGTGTTGCAATATTAGCGGCAGGCAAAGGCACTAGAATGGAAAGCTCATTGCCAAAAGTTTTACATAAAATTTCTGGCAAAAGTCTTTTACAAAGAGTAATTAATTCATGTGTTGAATTAAAACCTGATCAAATTTTTGTAATCACAGGACACAAATCAAAAGAAGTACAAAAGTCAATCCCAAACGATAAAAAAATCCATGTTGTTATTCAAGAACCTCAATCCGGAACCGGTCATGCTATTCAAGTACTCTGTAGAAAAGTAAAAAAACATGAAGGAAAACTTTTAATACTTAACGGCGATGTACCACTCATTAGGCCATGTACGCTAAAAAAACTTTTATATTTACACGATTCAAAAAATGCTGATGTTTCTTTAATTAGTACAAAGAAAAAAAATCCACATGGATATGGCAGAGTTTTTTTGAAGGGGGATTTTATAGAGAGAATCGTTGAAGAAAAAGATTGCAATGATCTAGAAAGAGAAAATCCTTTAATAAATGCAGGTGTCTATTGTTTTAACTGGGGTAACTTGTCAGAAATAATTAATAACTTGCAAAGTAATAATAATCAAAAAGAAATTTACTTAACAGATACGATATCTTTGTTAAAAAATTCCTTAAGTCTCGAGGTAGAGGATAATGGAGAGCTTCAAGGAATTAATAACAGAATTCAACTATCAGAGTGCGAGGAAAGTATTCAGAATTTAATTAAAGAAAAGCATATGCTTAATGGTGTAACTTTTATAAATAAAGCAAGTTGTTCAATTAGTGAAGAAGCTGAAATTGGTAAGGATGTAATCATTGAGGCTAATACACATATAAGAGGAAATACCAAAATTAATAGTCATTGCATTATCGGTCCAAATACTTTTATTGAGAATTCTAACGTGGGATTAAAATGTGAAATTTCAAACTCTACTGTTTATGATTCTCAGATAATGGACCATATAAAAATTGGCCCTTATAGTCATATAAGACCTAATTCCAGAATATCTTCCTATAGCAAAATAGGTAATTTTGTTGAGATCAAAAATAGTCATCTAGAGGAAGAATCTAAAGTAAACCATCTAAGTTATATTGGTGATTCTATTATTGGAAGATCTACAAACATTGGTGCTGGCACTATTACTGCAAATTTTGATGGAAAGAAAAAACATCAAACAAAAATTGGTAAAAATTCCAGTATTGGAGCAAACACAGTTTTTGTAGCGCCAATAAATCTTGGGGAATCAGTAACAACAGGTGCTGGTTCAGTGATCACAAAAGACTCTAAAGATAATTCATTAGCGATCTCAAGAACTAAGCAAGTAAATATAGAGAATTGGAAAAAAATCAATCCTGATCTAGTTAATTAATTCAATAATTTTTTCAAGTTGCCAACATCTACTTCCTTTTATAAGAATAGAATCACCTTTTTTTGTAGATTTGTTTATTTCTTCAGGTACATCTTTAATATTATTGAAAATTAAGAATTTTTTCTTATTTTTTAGATAATTAGTATAAATTTTTTCATTTTCTTTTTTACAGATAAATAAACACTTTTCAATATCTGAATTATTTATTAAGTTAAATATTTCTTTGTGATATTTTTCAGATTCTTTTCCCAATTCTTGCATACTTCCAAATATAAAAAATTTATTTCTCGGTTTTTCAAGCAAGTTTTTAATACATGCTTTTACTGACTCTGGCGAAGCATTATATGATTCATCATATATTGTTGTTTTTACTGATTTAAGAATTTTATTCCTTCCACCTAAACTTACAAAATCAAATTTATTAAAACTTGCAAAATGAACGCCTAGCTCTCTTGCAACTGCATAAGCAAATAAGAAATTCGAAGCATTGTGAAATCCCTCAAATGAAATTTCAAAGGTATTTTTCTCAATTAAAATTGTTTTATTCAAAGGATTATAAAATCCTCGCAAATTATCATCTTTCTTAAAACTCTCATTTTGCTTTTTTATATTTAAAAGTTTTACTTTTATAACTCTACCTTTCCAAAATTCTTTTAAAGTTTTTTCTAAGGATGGATCATTTGCTGGAATTATTACAACTCCTTCTGGATTTAAGAACCTACTAATTTCACACTTTGCATGAGTAATATTTTTTTTTGAGCCTAATAATCCAATATGAGCTGTGCCAATGTTAGTAATAACTGCAATATCGGGTTCACTATATTTAGATAAATTCTCGATCTGTCCAAGACCTCTCATCCCCATCTCAAGAACTAAAACTTTATCTTTTATATCTGTAGCAAGAATAGTAAGACCAACTCCAATCTCATTATTGAAATTTGCATGAGATAATTTAATTCTTCCAAGTTTATTTAAAACTCCACCAATCATTTCTTTTGTTGTTGTTTTACCCACTGAGCCAGTTATTGCAACAATAGGAATATTTAATTTTTTTCTTTTTAACAATGCTAATTTTTGAAATGCCTCTGTCGTATCATTTACAACCCAATATGGAAAATTACTAGGAAGTAATCTCTGCATCCCTTTTTTAATTACAACAGATTTAACTCCTTTATTTAAAACCTCGGGAAGAAAACTATGTCCGTCAAAATTTTTACCCTTGATAGCAATAAAAAGATCATTTTTTAATGAAGTTCTACTATCAATACTTATATTCTTAAAATTAAAAAAATCTCTTTCCCCTTCGCTCAGATTTCTAATATCCCCCAAAACTTCGTTTAATTCTGATAAAGAGAATTCCATTAAAAAATTAAGTCATAGTTTTTTTAAAGATGGATCAGCTGATTGTCCGTAAGAAAATTTTTCTACTTCAGCAACATCTGGCGATGGTTCTTTTATTCCGCAAACATCCTTATACATAACTTCGTATTCAAGAGCTGATCTTTGCCAACTAAACTCTTGGCTCATGGCTCTTTTTTGAAGTAATTCCCAACTATCTTTATGCCTAAAGGCTTCCCATGATCTTACTAAAGAAGTATAGAAATCTATAGGTTCAAAGCGATCAAAGCAAAATCCAGTACCATTATTATTTTCTGGATCATGAGGTAAAACTGTATCAACCAAACCTCCAACTCGCCTTACTATAGGAATAGAACCATATCTCATAGCGAGGAGTTGACTAATACCACAAGGTTCAAATCTACTTGGCATTAAGAATGCATCTGAGCCACCATAGATAAGCCTTGATAAAGAATCATCATAGGTAAGAAATACTGAAAATCTTCCTGGGTAATCTAATGCCAGTTGCCATAATCCAGATTCTAAATATCTATCTCCAGTCCCTAAAACTGCAATTTGAGAATCTGTATAGGCTAATAGTCTTCTTGAAACTTGTAAAAGTAAGTCAACCCCCTTCTGATCAACTAACCTACTGACCATACCTAAAAGATATTTTTTAGGATTAACTTCGAGACCCATTTCTCTCTGCAGAATTTTTTTATTTTCTAGCCTATTTTCTAAATTCTTAGTACTAAATTTTGCAGGTAAAACTGGATCTTTAGCCGGATTCCATTCATCAAGATCTATGCCATTAAGAATCCCCCTTAATTTACCTGAAATATAATTAAGTAATCCTTCGAGGCTTTCCCCATATTCATGGGTTTTGATCTCATCCGCATAAGTCGGAGAAACAGCATTGACCCTATCTGCATATAACATTGCCGCAGCCATTGTATGGTCTCCATGCATATACCAAGGACACCAAGTCATTTTTTCAAGTTTCCACCTCCAAGGGCCTTGATATTTTAAATTATGAATTGTGAAGACAGTACTAATTTCAGGGTCCTGATGCATCCACACAGGAATCATTCCAGTGTGCCAATCATGGCAATGAAGAACTTGAGGTTTCCAACAATTCCAGGCAAATTCTGCAGTTGCACTAGCAAAAAATGTAAAGCGCCAGTCCTCATTTTCGCCTCCGTATATCAGGTCAGAATCAAATGTTGGATGACCCACTAAGTAAATCACATAATTATGAATGGGATGTTTTGCTTCATATACGGCAAAATCAATGCCCATTGTATTTGCTCTAAAGACTGGTTCATTCGATACCTCTAAAAGACTCCACAATTTTCCATATCCTGGAATTATTACCCTGACATCATGACCAAGTTTTATCAAAGATGGAGGCAACGAACCAACTACATCTCCCATACCTCCAACTTTGATCATTGGAGCACATTCAGCAGCGGCAAGAAGAATTCTCATTGATAATTATTTAAAAAGTTCTTTTGAAAAATAAACTAGGGTGTCCACTTATAGTCAGAAAAGTCTGGCGGACGCTTTTCAAGAAAGGCATCTCTACCTTCTTGAGCTTCTTTAGTCGAATAGAATAATTGAGTTGTGTATCCAGATAATTCTTGAATACCTGCAATCCCATCATTCTCCGCATTGAATGAAGCTTTAAGAATACGAATAGCAGTTGGACTATTTCGTAAAATCTCTCTTGCCCAGATTACACCCTCGGCTTCTAATTCTTCAATCTTTGTAATTGCATTTATCAAGCCCATCTTAAGAGCTTCCTTGGAATTATATTTTCTACATAAAAACCAAATTTCTTTTGCTTTTCTTTGACCAACAAGTCTTGCTAAATAACTAGATCCAAAACCCGCATCAAAACTACCAACTCTTGGACCTGTCTGACCAAATATTGCATTTTCAGAGGCGATACTGAGATCACAAATTAAATGAAGTACCTGGCCTCCTCCAATTGCAAAACCAGGGACTAAGGCAATAACCACTTTAGGCAAACTTCTTATTAATCTTTGAAGTTCAAGTACATTTAATCTCTGCCTCCCTTCATCATTTTTATACCCATTTTTACCCCTTACACTCTGATCACCTCCAGAACAAAAAGAATAAATACCTTTCTTGTCAGGTCCCGCTCCTGTAAAGAGAACTACGCCAATAGTTTCATCATTTCTTACGATATCAAATGCGTCAATAAGTTCATCTACAGTTTGTGGCCTAAATGCATTTCTTTTTTCGGGCCGATTAATTGCAATTCTCGCAATTCCCTCATCTGACTTGTGAAACAATATATCCTTATAAGACTTGCATTCTGACCAATTTAAAGTTGTTTTACCAGGTAATACTTTCATGAAACCTAATTATTCAAAGATAGAAAATGAAAAATTTAACTGCCAATTATTTTTTCTAGCAGGGCATTTTTTTCACAAATTTCATTTTCAGGATCAATATCAACTTTAATTATTACAGATTTCTGGATAGAAATGCTCCAATCGAATGCCTCTCGTAATTTTTTAAAATTTGCCACACTTTTAAAGTTTACTTGATAACCCTCTGCGAGTTTTGGCCAGTTTATTTCTTTTGGCATAAGAAAAAGTTTTTTTAATTCATCTTCTTTTAAATTTTCTTTATAAATACGATTAAATATATTTCCACCATTATTATTTATCAAAAGAATTGTTAAATTCATGTCGATTGAATTTTCAATAAGCCAACCGTTCATATCATGAATAAAAGCCAAATCTCCAGTCACAAGAAGTAGAGGATTTTTAATTCTAGAAATACCTAATGCAAGAGATAAAGTACCGTCTATACCAGAAGCACCCCTAAAGCTGAAACAATTTCTTGTTAAAGTACCATTCTCAGAAAATGTAAGCCAATCTCTAATCGGGCTACTTGCGGAGAGCATTATAGGATTTTCAGCTGGCCAAAGTTTTGGAACAAGATTTGCAAGCATATACTCAGAAATTTGATCATTTTGAGTAATTTTCTCTTTCAAAATTTCTTTAATCTGCTCGCCTTGCTCTATTAGATCTTGAGCCATCAGAGTAAGAGACTTTTTGTTTTTTTCGTTAATAGATAATTCCTCTAACAATAGAGTAGTAAAATTTGATAGCCCAAAATCATATTCAAATGATTTTTTTATAGGGTCCAATTTTCTGTAGTTTTTTTCTTTAATAAGAATTTGTATCCCTTCGAAGTTTATTAAAAACTTTTCCAAATCATTTGAAGTTGACATAGGGCCAAGCCTCAAAAGTTGATGACAATTTATCGAATTTTTATTTTTTCTTAAGACTAATTCCCAATTCACAACTAATCCTCTCAAATCAGAATAAACTCCTGAAACAGGATCAGCAAATACTGGCCAACCAGTAATTTCTTGTAATCTTTCTAAAGATTTATTGAAAGAAGTTAAATCATTTATGCAACCTTGATAGGGACCTACCAAAATAATACCGGATTCATTTAAATTTAAACTTTTTGAAATTTCTAAGAATTTGTTTTTATCAGACTTTACTTCAACTTTCTGAAATATATATTTTTTCTCTAAATAAATTCTCTCAAAAACTTCTAAAACATTTTTTTTATTCAAAAATGAAATCCCTAGAGGCTTTTCAATAGGGATATTTAAATGAATAGGGCCAGGGAAGGTTGATATTTGTTTCTCAGTAATTTGTACTAAATTCAAGATTTCATTTTCTTTTGTTTCATGAAGTCCATTTAGATTTGTACTTAAAACTCTTCTGCAGACTGAACTCAAAAAATCTTCTTGATTTACTGTTTGATTAGCGCCACAATCTTTTAATCTTAAGGGTCTATCAGCAGTAAGAAATATAATACCTTTACAAGATCGGTCTGCCTCAACTGCTGCTGGTAATAAGTTACTTACGGCAGTCCCAGAAGTAGTAATAACTAAAGAAAGATTACCCGATGCAGCAGAAATCCCAAGAGAGTGGAATCCTGCAGATCTCTCATCTATTGAATTAAAAATATTTACCAGTCCTAATTTATTTAATTCTCCAGCGGCTATTGCTAAAGGTGCAGATCTACTACCAGGACACAATATTAAATTTTGAACTCCAATTTTTATAAGAAGATTCAAAAGTTGTAAACTTCTAAGAAAATTTTTGCATTCAATAGATGATGTCATAATTTATATAAATGCTTTGGGATTTTCCTTATAACTGAATTAAATAAAACATGTCTACAACTCAAGAAAAAAGAAATTCAATATTAAAGGATTTAAAAAATCTTTTAATCTGTATATCTATAGCTTTAATTATACGATGGCAGGTTATCGAGCCAAGATGGATCCCATCCGGTTCAATGCTTCCAACTCTTCAAATACAAGATAAAATCCTTGTTGAGAAAGTAACCCCCAAAATCACATCCAAATCAAATCTTTCAACATTAAAAAATAAAATAGTTGTTTTTAACGTTCCGGAACAATTAATTAATGCTGGTTATGAAGCAGATACTGCACTAATAAAACGAGTAATTGGGATACCTGGAGACAAGGTAGAAGTGAGAGACGGTAACCTTTACTTAAATGATATCGCTCAAAAAAATTACGTTTTTGACAAAAACATTAATTATTCTATAGGGCCTTTTATTGTCCCAGAAGAGTCATTATGGGTGATGGGAGATAATAGAAATAACAGTATGGACTCGCATATTTGGGGGTTTTTACCTTATGAAAAGGTTATTGGTAAAGCTATTTTTAGGTATTGGCCGTTTAATAAAATTGGACCTATTCGGTTCCCTGCCCTTAATAATTTAGATTAATGGGTACGTGATGTTGTAGGGTTTTTATATGTCGAAGCTGTAGAAATGTTTAATCCAGAATTTCTTGCTACTGAAAATAATGATCCAAACGATGAGAATGATTTAATACAATATTTACAAAAACAATCTCCTGAAGTTTTGCAAAGAGTAGCTAAATCAGCTAGTGAAGATATTCAAGAAATTATTAGACATAATGTTCAAGGTCTTCTTGGTATGCTTCCTTCAGATCAATTTGATGTAAAAATAACATCTTCAAAAGACAACATTGCTAATTTATTATCTTCTGCAATGATGACTGGATATTTCTTAAGACAGATGGAGCAAAGAAAAGAGCTTGAACAAACTCTTAAAAATGATGAAAACATGTCTATAGAAGAATAATAGTTTTTAAAGATTTACTTCTTCAGGAATTATTCCTAGATCAAACAACTTTTTATATAAACCCATCAAAAATTTATTATCCTCAGGAAGTTTATCCCACTTTTGGGAATTAATTTCATTAATTAATTTTTGACAATCTTTTATTGTAAATTTTATAGGCGCCGTAAAATGAGCTGGAATTAAATATTCCATATCTTCAAAAGACTTTATATTTTCTAGCCATTTAAGTAAAACTTCTTTTGAACGCGGAAAAATTAATTTTTGTAAAACTGGTGCAATTTGAATCTTAGGAGTATCTTTACCCATTATTTCAACAAGAGAGGATTCCCAATCTTCGTCCCATAAAAAGGGATAAATACCGAAATGAGATCTCCAATTTCTGAGATCTTTTTTGAATGAATACTTAAATATTTTTTTTAAAGGTGGAATATTTAGTTTACCTGGTTTCAAAAAAGATGAAAATAAGACTAACCTTTTCCATCCTTTTTTTCTTTGTTCGATGGAGTCAATCAAAGGTTCATCTCCTCTCTCTCTAGAATGAAAAAGAAGTGGAGTTGGATCAAAATTAAATATCTCAGGTGGTGTGGAGTCTATTCCAACTATTGCGTCTGTTACGTGAAGAGTTTTCGTAGGATAATGAAAACAGCTTATCTCTTGATATCTTCCAAGTCCTAAATTCAGTGGACCTAATGAAGACCATTTAAAGGAGTTTGTATGTGGAGTACCTTCCTCAAAAAGTATTCTTGATCTTTTTGATGGAATTCCTAAAAAATCTAGTGGTAGATCTATGGGAAAACTCCATTGTCCGGGACAAAGCCAAATTTCTGCATCTTTAAAAATTCTTGAAAGAGCTGGCAGTCCGATTTTATGTTCTAGTCCAGAGGCACTCGGTAAAATTATTGTTTTTACCTTGCCGTGTATCGTAATTAATTTTTCTAACTCATTTATTAATTCTTTTGTCGGTGGCAGTGGATTTATTAGCATCAATCCATTATCAACCTTTATAACCGTCATTCTTATTGGAACCGCAACATAATATAATCCCTGTATTTGTTCCAAACACCATATTTGATCAGGAATTAATTCTCTCAAAATTGTTTTCTTTTTTCCATAAGGATATAAGGGGAATAATGGCCACCAATTCCACTTTTTATTTAAAATTTCTTCCACCACTATCATTTATACCCAACAAATAATTTCTTTAACTTAAATATTCCATATCTTGGAGCGAATAAAAAAGCAAATAAAAATATAAAAGTTTGTGCTAAGACAATTGATCCACCTGTTTCAAGATCAAACCAAAAACTAACATAGATTCCTATCAGGCTTGAGATAATTGCACTTAATACTGAAATTACTGTCATATTATCAAACTTATCCGTAAGTAAATATGCTGTAGCACCTGGTGTAATCAACATTGCAACCACCAAAATAATTCCAACAGACTGCAAGCCCACAACAGCTGCCAAAGATAAGCATGTTAGTAGTAAATAATGAAGAAAAAATACGTTAATCCCAACTGTTTTTGCATGCCTAGGATCAAAACAATAAAGCATTAAATCTTTCCTAAAAATTGATAAAAGGATTACTACCAATAAAGAAATGAATATAGTTTGTTTTACATCTGAAAGTGATATTCCTAATGGACTCCCAAAAAGGATAGAGTGCAGATCAATATTACTTTTAATCTTAGAAACCAATACGATTCCAAGAGCGAAAAATCCAGTAAATACCAACCCAATAACAGTATCTTCCTTAACTCTAGATTTCTGCTTAATAAACCCTATCAATGCTACAGAACCAACTCCGAAAATAAATGCCCCTAATGAGAAAGGAAGACCTAATGCATAAGCAACAACAACACCAGGCATTACCGAATGTGACACTGCATCTCCCATTAAAGCCCATCCTTTGAGAGTTAAATAACTTGATAGAAAACCACATACAGCTGCAACCAATGAACTCATAAGAAGTGCTTTTCTCATAAAGTCATGAGTTAAAGGATCTGTTATGAATGAATCGAAAGTTAAAAAAGAACAGAGCTCCATATAATTTAAAATTTATGATTCAGGTCCAAACAGGAAATCAGGTGAGATCCCTCCAAAAGTGGTTGTAATATTTTCAGGAGTAAAAACTTCAGAGGTCTCCCCATAAGCTACAACAGTTTTATTTATTAAAAGAACTAAATCACAAAATTCACGGACATGTATCATATCGTGCGTTGATAATAATATAGTTTTCCCCTCATTTTTAAATTGAATAAATAATTCCGAGATAAGTTTCTCAGTTCTTATATCAACACCTGAAAAAGGCTCATCAAGAAGTAATATTGACGCTCTTTGCGCAATTGCTCTAGCTAAAAAAGTTCTTTTTCTTTGACCTCCAGATAAGTTTCCAATAGGTGTAGATAAATGATTTGTGAGATCAACTCTTTCAATGGCATCTTTCACCGCCTGGACATCCGACTCTCTGGGACACCTAAAAATATTCATCGAACCATATCTTCCCATCATCACTACATCCCAAACACTTATTGGAAATTGACTATCAATTCCCTCATTCTGAGGAACATAAGCAATTGTCTGATCTTTTTGAGCAGATCTAACAGACTCTCCATTTATTCTAATCTTTCCCTTTGAAATATTTACAAAGCCAGTTAAAGCATTAAAAAAAGTTGTTTTACCTGCACCGTTCATCCCTACTAACCCACAAATCTGGCCAGGTTTCAATCTTAAATTAGCATCATACAAAGCAACCTTACCGTTGTAATCTACACAAATATTCTCTGCATCAATCCTAAAGTTTTGATAATTGATTGATTCCATAATTCAAAAAAGTCCTTTTTTAATTAAATTCAAATTATGCTCAAGCATTTTTATATAGGAACTAGCAGGCCCACTATCATCAGATAATGAATCAACAAAAAGATTTCCTCCAAAATTAGCTCCAGTTTCGTTTGCAACAACCATTTGAGATTCGTTACTTACAGTACTTTCGCAAAATACAGATGGGACATTTTTTTCTTTAACTAGTGAGATTGTTCTTGTCATTCTTTTGGGAGTAATTTGACTCTCAGCATTAACTGGCCACAAATAAACTTCTTTTAATCCATAATCACTTGTTAAATATGAAAAAGCACCTTCACAACTTACTAGATACCTCCTGTCTTTATTTAAGTTATTAATAAAAAGTGAGAATTCTTTATCTAATTTAGATAGTTTATCTTTATAAATTTTTCCATTTTCTTCAAATAATGTTCTTTTGGATGGCCTCATTTCTGATAAAGAATCAACCAGAATATCTACGTAAAGGATCCCTCTTTTTGGAGAAATCCAGGCATGAGGATTAGGTTTCCCACTATAAAAATCTTCACTGATAAAAATAGGATCTAAATCTTCCGCGACAGTAATTCTTTTAACTTTTAAATTAGAAACAAATTTTTCAGCCCATAATTCAAACCCAAATCCATTATCAATAAAAACAAAAGCATTAGAGGCATTTACCAAATCACTTGGAGTTGGTTGGTAGCCATGAACTTCAACTCCAGGTTTTGTTATTGATCTAACAATAAAATCATCTTTAGCAATATTGCTAATTATGTCTGCCAAAACAGTGAAACTTGCCAGTATTACTTCTTTACTTTCATTTTTGTTTGATATTCTCTTGCATGAACCTGAAGCGAAAGAAAGAAGTAATAGCAAACTTAAAAAAAGAATTTTTTTTCTCATAATTAACTTGCATCCTTAGATTATGAACTAAAAGATAGTTTCACAAGTGGTTTTTTAAGATCAGAAATAAATCCTTGCCAATTTATTTTTTCTTTTTCAAAAGCTTTTTCAACAATTTTCTCAGAATTTTTCTTTATAAAATCCAAATCAGGTTCTTCTACTCCTTTTGTTATTGCCATAAAATCAGCCAAAGAACTTGATACTACTCTTGTTAAATAAGCAGCACTTACAGCCTGAAAAGTTCCAGAAACAAGCCAATTTGGTCCATGTAATTTTGTTATGCCAATTAGAGTCTGTCCACTCCATTCAATAACTCCTTGAGCAATTGCAGTCTTTAAAATCTCTTTAGATACTTTATCTAAAATTTCAGGAGACCAATTACATCCCCATATAGACTTAATTTCTTTAATCATTAATGAATTTATTACTGTCATTGCCATAACATCAATTGATGGGATAGGTGATAAGAAAACAGTTGTAGCGACAAGAATTTGATTTTTTCTTTGTAAACCCTTTAATTGCATTCTTCTTATCCCTTCAATTTCAGATTGCCAGGCAACATGAAGTTCTTTCAATAGCCTTTTTTTCGTATTTTCAATATTTTTAGATGAACTTATGAAAAACTTCCTCAACGAAAAAGGTATATTTGTTATCTCATTCTTATTCACATCAAAAGTAATAATTTTATTTATAAAGTCACTTGAAATTTGAGACTTTAAGTCTTCTATTAGATTTTTAGCTTCTATTTCGTTGGAAGTTAAAGCCACCAACCAGATTGGCATATTTTTAGGAAACTTTTCCAGCCACAAAAAATCATTTGCCGACAAAGGCAAGTTTATAAAATACAAGATTGCATCACTCTTCAAAGCTTCTTCTGGGACAACTTGAGAAGAATTGTATTTAGGAAGTTTTTCGTATAAGTCAAAGTCAAACTTATCTGCTTTAAAATGACTTTTCAAAACAGACTTACAACCCTGATAATCTTTTTGTCCAATGCAACTTATTTTTTCTTTTTCACATCTATTAAGAATCGATTCAAGTATTTTTTGTCTTTTTGAATTCTGTTTTTCTAATTCATTTGTTGCTTCAAGTTCTTCAAAAAAATTTAAATCTTCATTACATAGATTGATCCAACCATCTAAATTATTTGGCTCATTAAATTTAGGCTTATCATTTTTCAAATAAAAATATCCCCCCAAACACAACGCAAAAAATCCTACTGAGCCTCCAGCAAAATGAATTAAGTCGCTGACAAACCATTCCCCAAAACCTAACAAAAGGAAAATAATAATAAGATTTTTTTTCGGGAACCTTATGAAATCTTTTAAAAGGTTGTCTTTACTAATATCAAACAAAATACTTTATTTTTCTAATTTTATTTTAATGCAAGTTGTGAATGAGAAAAGCGAAATTACATAAGTCGTTAATCAAAAGATAAAAATTTAAGGCTTTTAAAAAGATTTATTGCATAACAAGATGCTAAATTAATAGACTATTTAAATAACTTAAGAAACATCAAGATGTCTAATTCAAATTTTGGCAATAATCCTGGACAAGAAAATTACAGAAGTTATTCTAATAATGAAAGATCTAATTTCAGAGATAGATCCGGCGGCAGAAAAGATGGAGGAGGATTCCGCATAAGATTGAGTGATAACGAAATGAAAGCTGTTAAATCAATACAAGAGACCTTTCAATTAAGGTCTACCGTTGCAGTTCTGGGTTTCTCTGTCAGAACCCTTAGCGAAATGATCAAAGACGAAAAATTGATTGAATCAATCACAGAATATGCAAAAAATAATAAAAACTCTTCTCCGAGTAGACAATCACAAAATCCTTATGAAGAAAAGCCAAAAACTACTCCTGACCCCTTTGCAAGACCTGTAAAAAATACATCAACTGAAGAGAACCAATCTAGCGAAGAAGTAGAAGAGGATGGCAAATAAAAAAAGAATTCTTTCGGGAGTTCAACCAACTGGTGATTTACATATAGGTAATTGGCTTGGAGCCATAAATAATTGGGTAACGCTTCAAGATAAATATGAAACATTTCTATGTGTAGTTGATTTGCACGCAATCACAGCTTCATATGATCCCAAAGAATTATCTAAGAACACTATTTCTACTGCAGCTTTGTACGTCGCTTGTGGGATAGATCCCAAAATATGCTCAATTTTTGTCCAAAGTCAGATTTCTGCACATTCAGAACTTTGTTGGATATTAAATTGCATGACCCCAATAAATTGGATGGAAAGAATGATTCAATTCAAAGAAAAATCCATACAACAAGGAAATAATGTATCCATTGGATTATTTGACTATCCGATCCTTATGGCTGCAGACATTCTTCTATATGACGCTGACTTTGTACCAGTAGGTGAGGATCAAAAACAACATCTTGAACTTGCCAGAGATATTGCACAACAAAGAATTAATGCCAGATTTAGTAAGGATAAAAATATTTTAAAAATCCCTCAACCAATCATCATGAAGAATGGGTCAAAAATTATGAGTTTAATTGATGGTTCAAAAAAGATGAGCAAAAGTGATCCTAATGAGGGTAGTCGAATTAACTTATTAGATACTCCTGAAATAATCACAAAAAAAATAAAAAGAGCAAAAAGTGACAGTTCTATTGGCATTGAATTTAACAACCCTGACAGGCCAGAATCTAAAAATCTATTAATGATTTATTCAATATTGTCTGGCAAAGAAATTTCTCAATGTGAAACTGAATTCTCAGAGACTGGATGGGGGACATTTAAAAAATTAATTACTGAACAAGTTATTGAATCACTCGAACCTATTCAGAAAAAATATAAATTATTAATTAATGATCCCTATCAATTAAATAAAATCCTTGATGAAGGTAAGGAAAAAGCTGAAGATTTGGCAAATCAGACTTTAAGAAGAGTTAAATCAAAATTGGGATTCCTTGAAATGGAGAAATAAATTATGCCGATAATTACCCTGCCTGATGGTTCAAAAAAGGTTTTTGAAAAATCTGTAACTATTCTAGAAATTGCCCAGAGTATTGGCGCTGGGTTAGCCAAAGCAACAATTGCTGGGAAAGTAAATGATGTTCTTACTGATGCAACTATTCCTTTAAATAAAGATTCCAAAGTTGTTATCATCACATCAAAAGATAAAGAGGGAATTGAAATAATAAGACATTCCTTTGCTCACCTTATTGGTCATGCCGTTAAACAAATTTATCCTAATATTAAAATGGCAATTGGGCCTGTAATTGAAGATGGTTTTTATTATGATATTTTTTCTGAATACAGATTTACTCCTGAAGATTTAATAAAAATTGAAAATAGAATTAATAAATTAATAAAAACAAATTATGACGTTGAAATTTTACAAGTCTCTAAAGATGAGGCAATAAAAACTTTCAAGGAGAGAGATGAGACTTTTAAATTAAGAATAATTGAAGAAATTTCTGAAGATGGTCTCATCAATTTATACAAGCACGAAGAATACATTGACATGTGTAGAGGGCCTCACGTACCCAATACTAGACATTTGAGACATTTTAAATTACTTAAATTATCAGGTTCATATTGGAGAGGTAATAGTGAGAATGAATCATTACAGAGAATATATGGAACTGCATGGGCAAAAGAAAAAGAACTCAATGACTACTTAACAAGAATTGAAGAAGCAGAAAAAAGGGATCATAGAAAACTTGGTAAAAAACATTCACTATTTCATATACAAGAAGAATCTCCAGGAATGATTTTTTGGCATCCTAATGGATGGACAATTTACCAAGTACTGGAAAAATACATAAGAGGAATACTTAAAAAAAATGATTATTTAGAAATTAAAACACCACAAGCTGTTGATAAATCTCTTTGGGAAAAATCCGGTCATTGGGAAAAATTTAGAGACGATATGTTTACTACTGCATCTGAAAATCGAACTTATGCAATTAAACCAATGAATTGTCCATGCCATATTCAAGTATTTAATCAAGGTTTAAAAAGTTATAAAGATTTACCAATTCGTCTTGCTGAATTTGGTTCTTGTCATAGAAATGAGCCCTCTGGTGCACTACACGGCTTGATGAGAGTAAGAAACTTTACTCAAGATGATGCACACATATTCTGCACAGAAGAGCAAATTCAAGAAGAGGTATCTACTTTTATAGATCTTGTTTTTGAGGTTTATAAAACTTTTGGTTTTAATGAAATCATTATCAAATTATCAACTCGTCCCGAAAAAAGGGTAGGTAGTCAAGAGATTTGGGACAAATCAGAAGAAGCTCTCACCAAAGCTCTCGACAATAAAGATCTAAAATGGGAACTTCAACCAGGGGAAGGCGCTTTTTATGGTCCAAAAATAGAATTCTCGTTAAAAGATTGTCTTAATAGAGTCTGGCAATGCGGAACTATTCAGGTTGACTTCTCAATGCCTATTAGATTGCATGCAACTTATGTAGATATTGATAATGAAAAAAGAAATCCGGTTATGCTGCATAGAGCAATTCTAGGATCCTTTGAAAGATTTATAGGAATCTTAATTGAAGAATATGAGGCAAAATTCCCAATTTGGCTTGCGCCTTATCAAATAATTTTATTGAGCATTACTGACAGAAATATTGAAAAGTGTCTAAAGTTTAATGAACTTATAAATAATTGTGGTTACCGATCAAAAGTTGATATTAGGAATGAAAAAATAGGATATAAAATAAGAGAGGCAACTCTCGGAAGGGTCCCTTTGATTGGAGTTATTGGAGATAAAGAAGAAGAAATTGATTCAGTCGCCTTACGAGCTTTGAATGGAAGAAATTTAGGAATTTTCAATTTACCTAATCTCTACAAATTAATGGATGAATTAATAGAAAAAAAAGGGAGAACACAATAATTTCAAATATATGAATTTTCTCGCTTGCGATTTAGGAGGTACGAAGGTTCTATTGGGAATATTCGAAAAGGATATAAAAGATGATTCGCCTAAGTTAATATTCAAAAAGAAATATATTTCCTCTGATTGGGATTCTTTTGAACTAATTCTTGAAGATTTTCTCAAAAATAAATGCAAAAATATTACTCATCCCTCTTCAGCATGTTTTGCAGTAGCTGGACCAATATCTAATAACACAGCAAGAATTATTAACTTGTCATGGAATATTTCTGGAAATGCTTTAAAGCACAAATTTAATTTTAAAAGTTGCGAACTAATAAATGATTTTGCAGTCCAAATTTATGGAATACCTTTCTTAAAGAAAAATCAATATTCTACTATCCAAAATGGATCACATTATACAGGTGCTAATAATGATTTACATGCCATTGTTGGAGCGGGGACTGGTTTGGGCATTGCAAGAGGAATAATATCAAGAGGAAATGTTAAAGTTTTAGCTAGTGAAGGTGGTCATGTTGAGTACTCGCCAAAGTCAAAAGTAGAATGGGAATTAAAAATTTGGCTAAAGAAATATCTAAAAGTTGAGAGGATATCTTGTGAAAGAATTATTAGCGGCACTGGTTTATCAAGAATTGCAGAATGGAGACTGAGCAAACCTGATGCCCAAAAACATCCTCTACAAAAATATTTAAAAGAAATTAAAATTTTTGATGCTGTGAGAAAAGAACTGCCTGAAAAAATTTGTAATCTTTCTAAAGAAGGGGATTCGCTAATGATTGAAGTTGAGAGGATTTGGCTAGGCGCTTATGCTTCTTTAATGGGAGATATTGCCCTTCAAGAATTATGCTTTGGCGGGTTATGGATTTCTGGAGGAACCGCATCTAAACATTTCAAAAACTTTAAATCAAATTTATTTATGAAACAATTTTTCGACAAGGGAAGATTAAAAGATATTCTTAAAACAATACCCATTAAAGTAATTTTAGATGAAGAGTTTGGACTTTTTAGTGCAGCCTGCAGAGCAAAAATGCTTTTAAAAAATCAATAACAAAAAATGTCTATTCCTGAGGTAGGAAAAAAAATAAGAGTAACAGTGCCTTCCACAACTGCAAATTTGGGGCCAGGATTTGATTGTCTTGGAGCAGCATTAGATTTATATAATGAATTTATTTTTACAAGAATAGAAGGTGGTGGAGATAGATTTGATTTAATAATGGAAAGTACAGATGGTAATCATTTAAGAGGAGGACCTGAAAACTTAGTTTTTAGAGCAGCTCAGAAAGTATGGGAGAGCGCAAATATGGAGCCTTTTGCACTTGAAGCA
Organism: Prochlorococcus sp. AG-347-K17; assembly: GCA_003281385.1. Lineage (GTDB taxonomy): Bacteria > Cyanobacteriota > Cyanobacteriia > PCC-6307 > Cyanobiaceae > Prochlorococcus_A. The sequence goes on along the minus strand of QCCE01000002.1, from coordinate 9,931 downwards.
AGAGTTAAGTTGGCAGTGCCTCCTGCAAGAGGACTTGGAAGCAGTGCTACAGCAATAGTAGCTGGACTAATTGGAGCAAATGCAATAATGAACTCTCCATTGCCCAAAGAAAAACTCCTTGAACTTGCCATTGATATAGAAGGCCATCCTGATAATGTAGTTCCCTCTCTTCTCGGTGGGCTTTGTTTGACAGCCAAGTCTTCTTCTCAAAGATGGAGAATCATTAGATGTGAATGGCACGATTCAATTAAAGCTGTTGTAGCAATACCTGCAATTCGTCTAAGCACAAGTGAAGCAAGAAAGGTAATGCCCAAGAATATCCCAATCTCTGATGCCGTGACAAATATGGGGGCGCTTACTTTGTTACTAAATGGCTTAAAAGCAGGAAATGAGGAACTGATAAAAGAGGGAATGTTTGACAAGCTACATGAACCATACAGATGGAAACTTATTAAAGGTGGACTTGAAGTCAAAGATGCCGCACTAAAAGCAGGTGCTCTAGGATGCGCAATTAGTGGAGCTGGACCAAGTATCTTAGCTTTATGCAAAAAAGAAAATGGTAAAAACGTAAGTCAAGCCATGGTGAAAGCATGGGAGAAGTCAGGTGTAGCTAGCAGAGCACCATTCTTGAACGTTCAAACAACAGGTAGCCAATATAGAAATATCTCTGGTAAGTAGTTTTACTTAGGCATTTTTAATGTTATAGTCTCAAGCTAGTACATCTTTAACTAGAATAAAAAAATTATTCATTCCATAAATGAATTTAGAATCTTTTCCTTGGCTATCATCTATTGTATTAATGCCTTTAATGGGGGCATTAATAATGCCTTTTTTGAATTCGAAAGAAGGAGAAGATAATACACTCCCTAGAAATATCTCATTAAGTTTTTTATTTGTAGATTTTTTACTGATAATCGGAGTCCTGTTACAAAAATTCAATCCTTCAGATAGCTCTTTGCAACTGCTAGAAAGAGTCTCCTGGTTACCTTCAATAGGCTTAGAGTGGTCTCTTGGTGTGGATGGATTATCTGCTCCCTTAGTAGCTTTGAGTGGGTTAATTACATTTTTATCAGCAGCCGCAAGTTGGAAAATTAAGAAAAAATCTAATCTATATTTTGCTCTTTTATTAATCCAAGCATCAGCGCAGGCATTAGTTTTCCTTTCTCAAGATTTCTTATTATTTTTCTTAGCATGGGAACTTGAATTAGTTCCGGTATATCTTCTTATTGCGATTTGGGGAGGGAAAAAGAAATTATATGCGGCCACTAAATTTATTCTTTATACAGCTTTAGCTTCTTTATTAATACTCATAAGTGGTTTAGCAATTGCCTTGAGTGGTGATAGCTTTACTTTAAATATTACCGATTTAACTAATAAACATGTATCAGGAAGCCTAGCTTTATTATCTTATTTAGGATTTTTAATTGGTTTTGGAGTAAAACTTCCAATCTTTCCACTACATACTTGGCTTCCAGATGCGCATGGTGAGGCTAATGCACCAGTATCAATGTTACTTGCTGGGATACTTTTAAAAATGGGCGGCTATGCTCTCTTAAGATTTAACGTTCAAATATTACCTGAAGTACATCTCCAAATTGCACCTGCATTAATCATACTTGGAATCATTAATATAATTTATGGAGCATTAAATGCATTCGCACAAGATAATGTCAAAAGAAGAATTGCATGTAGCTCAGTAAGTCATATGGGTTTCGTTCTCTTAGGGATTGGAGCGGTAGATGCTTTAGGCATCAGTGGAGCAATGCTCCAGATGATTAGTCACGGACTTATAGCAGCAGCTATGTTTTTTGTTACTGGATCGTTTTATGAAAGAACAAATACTCTTTCGATTCCAAATATGGGTGGTTTAGCAAAAGTCCTGCCAATAACTTTTGCTTTCTTCTTGGCAAGTTCTTTGGCCTCTCTAGCATTACCTGGGATGAGCGGATTTATAAGTGAAATAACTGTATTTTTAGGGATTACTAGTCAAGAAGGGTTCAGTTCTATCTTTAGATCAATTACTATTCTTATTGCAGCTATAGGTTTAGTACTAACACCAATATATCTACTATCAATGTGTAGAAGAGTATTCTTTGGCCCTAGAATTCCTGCACTAGCTACAGTGAAAGAGATGAGTGGTAGAGAATTAACCATTGGGTTCAGCCTATTGTTGCCTACTTTAGTGATAGGTTTTTGGCCAAAAATTGCGATAAATTTATACGAATCTTCAACGAATGCTCTCAGTCAGCAGTTGACTCTAGCTAAATTAGTTGGGTTAATACCAAATTTAGTTAATTAAATTACTTTAATAAATGGATACATCAATTTTTAAATATGGAGAATTACCAGAATTTAAAAAATTTACTCCTGAAAGAATATGTAATCAATTCCCAGTAGTACTAGAAAAAATAGCTGAAGATTTTAAAAACATAGAGAAAAATTTATCTAATTATTTGATTGAAAATGATTTAACTTGGGATAAGGTAATAAATCCGCTAAATGAAGTCAATGAAATTCTTAGATGGAGTTGGGGAGTAATAAGTCACCTAAATGCAGTAAATAATTCTGAAAGCCTTAGAAACATTTATTCAAAATTTCTTCCAGAGATTATTAGCTTGAGTAATCAATTCGGACAAAGTAAAATAATTTACAATTCTTTGGTCAAGCTTAAAGAGAAAAATAACTTTGATCAAATCAAAAACAGAATTTTGGATAAAGAAATTCTTGAAATGCAACATAGAGGAATTACACTACAAAAGAATGATCAAGAAGAATTCAATATCATTTCAGAAAAGCTTGGAAAGCTATCTACAGACTTCAGCAATAATGTTCTTGATGCAACTAATAAATGGTTTCTAATATTAAATAAAAAATCTGAAATCGATGGTCTTCCTGAACGAGTGCTTGAATTGATGGCAATTTCTGCACATAATCACTTAAAAAAGGATGAAGAAGTTGATATAAAAAATGGTCCCTGGAAATTAAGTCTAGATATTCCAACTTATACTTCATTCATGACATATGCCACCGATCGCAACCTTAGAGAAAAACTCTATAAGGCATTCGTTGGTAGAGCATCTCAAGGAGAAAAAAATAATACTCAAATTATTGAAGATATTTTATCTCTTAGAACTAGACAGGCTAATATTCTCGGTTATAAAAGTTGGGCAGAACTAAGTTTGTCAACGAAAATGGCCAAAGAAATTAAAAATGTTGAAAACCTTTTAGAAGAATTGAGAAAACCAGCATTCAAAGCCGCAAAAATCGAATTAGAAGCGCTCGAAAAGTTTTCTCAAGCTAATGGGTTTCCAAAACCGCAGAATATCCAGCCATGGGATATTAGTTATTGGGCAGAACTTCTTAGGAAGGAAAAGCTCAATTTGGATCAAGAGTCTTTGAGACCTTGGTTCCCACTAAATGATGTTTTGCAGGGTTTATTTAAATTAAGCGAAAAGCTTTTTGAAATTAAAGTAGTAGAGGCAACTGGTGAAGCACCTCTTTGGAACGATGACGTTTTATTTTTTAATATCCTCAATAAAGATGGGAATAAAATAGCATCTTTTTACCTCGATCCATATTCTCGACCTGAATCAAAGAGAGGAGGGGCCTGGATGGATGAATGTTTGAATAAAAATAATATCGGCAAAAAGACTCTCCCTGTAGCTTATCTTGTTTGTAATCAAACTCCACCATCAAAAGATAAACCAAGTTTGATGAGTTTTGAAGAGGTTCAGACATTGTTCCATGAATTTGGTCATGGTCTTCAACACATGCTTACTACTGTAAATCTTCCTCAAGCAGCTGGTATCAATAATGTTGAATGGGATGCAGTCGAACTACCAAGTCAATTTATGGAAAACTGGTGTTTCCACAAAAACACACTTTTGAATATTGCTAAGCACTATAAAACAGGTGAAAAATTATCCGACGAAAATTTCGAAAAGCTCCTAAAGAATAGAACTTTTAATTGTGGTATGGCTACTCTTAGACAACTACATTTCGCGATAACAGACCTTAGATTACACAGTAGTATTGAAAAAAACGAAGGTAAAACAGCTGATGAAATTAGAAGAGAAATTGCACAACAAACTACTGTTATTGAACCAATTCAAGAAGATCAATTTCTTTGTTGTTTTAGTCATATATTTGCTGGCGGGTATTCTGCAGGATATTACTCATATAAATGGGCTGAGGTTCTGAGTGCTGATGCGTTTTCAATGTTTGAAGAAGCTGATCTAGAAAACTCTGAAGATTTAAAGTTAATAGGAAAGAAATTTAAAGATACAATACTTAGTCTAGGTGGAAGCTTACCTCCATTAGACATATTTAAACTTTTCAGAGGAAGAGAGCCACAAACAGATCCTCTAATAAGACACTTGGGTCTATCTGGAACTATATAATAATTTCATCGATTATTTTTTTAACCACAGATTTATTTCTTACAAGATTTCTATGTTTATATACTTTTACTGGTATTTTTTTTCCAAAATTTAAATTTGTCCACCAGCTAGGGAAAACCATTAGATCCCAATAAGTAAAAAAATTTATACACTCGATATTCTCAAGAAAAAAATCATTATCAGCAAGTTCTCTCAAAAATTTACTATTTATTTTCATTTCTGATATTCCTTTAAAAGGGTATTTAGGTATTAATTGAGCCATCAAAGTTCCTTTGTGAGGGGAACCTACAGATATTAATCTTCTTGTTCTTTTATATCCATTAAATTTTTGAAGCCAGTACCTAGCAATTATTCCTCCCATAGAAAATCCTAAAATATCAATTTCTTTTTCTAAACCATATTTCTCTAAAATTAATTCGTTTAATTTATTAGTCAAATCCAGAATTGAAGTCATTCCATATGAATGCTTAAGAGTTGGAGCAAAATATTCAATGCCAATATCATCAAGTTTTGCGGTGATAGAAGAAAAAATACTTGAAGTATTCCAAAGTCCATGAATTAATAAAATAGGATTTCTTTTTTCCAATACGTCAATTCTTTTCAAGAACTCTTACTATTGAGACCTTCCCATCAAAACCAATAATTGGGGGATTACATTTTGTCAAAATAATTCTAATTTTAGAAAGCTTAAATTCCTGATCAATGATTTCTAAAATTGCATTTGAGTATTTTTCGATTGTAAAACAATATATTTTTTTTGATTGATCTTTTAAAATTTCAACTAATTTTGAATAGTCAACTGTTTTTTTAATATCATCATTTGAAGTACATTTTTCAAAGTCAGTCCATAAAAATATGTCCAAACTAAATAGTTGTCCTAATTCCCTTTCTTCATCAAGAACGCCAACTCTAGCCCAAAGTTTAATATTCTCAATTTTTAAAAAAGTTTCCATCTTTAAAAGTTTTAGAGATCTTTATGTGTATAGATAGCCTTTCCTGATGAAAAATCATCAACGATATTCCCATCACCTTTTAGGAAATATTTATAAGTTACCAAACCTTCTAGGCCTACTGGTCCCCTCGGTGGAAGAGTTTGAGTAGATATGCCAACTTCAGCTCCGAATCCATATCTAAACCCATCTGCAAACCTTGTAGAGCAATTATGAAAAACACCTGCACTATCAACTACATTCATAAATTTGTTAGCCGTACTTAAATTTTCAGTAATTATTCCATCTGTATGTTTTGAACTATATTTTTGAATATGTGTGATTGCCTCTTCCAGATCATCAACAATTTTTATAGATAAAATCAAATCTAAATATTCAGTTTGCCAATCTTCTAGACTAGCCTCATACTTTAACCCTAAGTCAACTGATCTTTTATCTCCAATTAATTTAACATCATTAGAGTTAAACAAAGGGATGGCCTTTTCTAAAAAAGCTGGTGCAATATCCTTATGGATTAATAAAGTTTCAATAGCATTACATGCTGCAGGATATTGAATTTTACTGTCCAAAGCAACTGATAAAGCCATCTCGAGATTTGCCTCAATATCTATATACAAATGACAAATTCCATCAGCATGGCCTAGCACAGGAATTCTTGTATTCTCCTGAATAAATTTCACTAATTCATTACTTCCTCTAGGAATTATTAAATTAATATATTTCTCAAGATTTAACATAGCCATGCTATCTTTTCTACTTGTTAATAAACATATCGCATTTTTATCAAAACCTGATGCGTTTAAACCTTCTTGCAATGCTTTAACTATTGCAGTATTTGTTAAATTGGCTTCACTACCCCCTTTTAGCATTACTCCATTACCTGATCTTATTGCTAAAGAACTAATCTGCATCACAGCATCTGGCCTTGATTCAAAAATAATCCCTAAGACTCCAATTGGCACAGTTTTTCTTTCTAAAATCAATCCATTTGAAAGTTCTCTTTTTATTTGAAATTGATTTACAGGATCAGCCAATTCTCCAACTTTTCTTACGCCTTCAATTCCTGAATTTAATTTTGCTTTTGATAACTTTAATCTAGAAAGTAAAGCACTAGAAATACCCTTTTTTTCTGCACTTGAATAATCCGCACTGTTGGCCTCTAATATTTCTTTAGAATTTTTTTCTAAATAATCAGCCATAAAATTTAAGGCTTTAATTCGATTTTGATTTTCAGTCTGACTTATTTTTATTGATGCCAAACGAACTTTATCAGCTTTTTCTAGTAGATCATTACCTGGTTGAGGAACTTCAAAGATATTAGCCATAATATTTTTTGGTTAATTTAATAGTAATTCAAATTAACGATTCTTTAAAGTAAATTTTTTTCTGAGTTAATATCTAAAAAATAATTGAACTTGACTTTTCCATTCCCCATTGGAATCATAAGAACCTAATAATTCTAAGTTTGGATTTGCCTGAAAAGTCAAAATTCCTAAAGGTGAAATATCATCTCTACCTGGAACGGTTTGGAAGGCAAAATTTATCGAATCAGTAATATCGAGACCTATTTCCGCCACCCAAGCTTGAGAAGAAAATTCTTCATTAGAAGATGATTGACCATCATTCTCTATATCTAAATTTTCATTGGAAAAAATATTATTTAATGAATCATTATTTTCTATTAACGCTGGATATAGAGATAATTGAAATCTTTCACTAAATGCATCAGCATTATTAAGTTGAGAAATAAATGCTCTATTTATTAAATTTGCAGAATTGCCTCCAATTAAACCAATTATTTGTGATCTGTTATAACTTGGAGTGCTTCTTAATTGGATTCTTTTATTTTCATCAGCAAAAGATAATTGATCTAAAAACCCTTCATAAGATGCTTCAATTTTGATAAGCCTTGAATTGCCAATCCCAAATGATCCAAAACCACTAGAAGCCGCATTTACATCAAGATCACCTGAGATGTTTGAATCTTTATTATTCTCACTTATAGGAATTATAGAATCTGGAACTTTACTAACTAAAGAAAAAATAATATAAGGAACAACTCCACTTCTTGATGCAAATGTAATATAGTTTTCCTTATTTTTATCAAGTTTAAATGGCGTAGTATAAAGATTCGCTATACCTTTTTCTAACTTAATAAGACCACTAACATTTAAATCTTTTCGTACTCCGCCATTTATTTTAAGGTCCACAATACTATTTAAATAAGCTTGAACCATCTCTGAATATTGAACTTTGAATTCTGGTCCAAGTTTCAAAACAAGGTTATCAAAAAACAAATTATCCAAATAATTAGGCAAAGTTTCTCCCAAAAGAACTGAATTCAAGATTGTTTCATTTGAAATTATTTCAATATTTTCATTATTATTCCAAAAGAGTTCTGGCCATTCTTTTCTATCTTCTTTTAATTTACTATTATTATCTTTTTTATTAGATTGATTGGTACTGTTAAAATTAAAAAATCCATTATTAAAAGATATATATCCGCCCAAAACAGGCCTTTCAAATGATCCAGTTAAATCCAAATCTGAATCTAATAAAAAATTTAAATTATCTGTTTTTATATTAAATTTATTTGTCTTGAAATTAATTCTTCCTTTTCTAGGATCATTTTGATAAAAAGGCATAAAACCTTTTACTAAAAATTTTCCAGAATCTTCAGAGATTGCTTCAAGATTCTCGATTTGTGCCGAATCAAAATCAAAAATTATCGAACTATTAATATCTTTGATTATATTGTTGTATAGATCAACTTCAGAATCTTTAATCGCAATAAATCCGTTCAATATAGGCTTATTAAGAGTTCCTTTTATTATCATTCTAAGGTTCAAGTCACCTTTCTTAAAAGTAAAGAATTCATCAGTAAAATTTTCTATTAATTCAAAAAGTTTTCCATTGCCAAACAACCTTAGATCCAAGTTATCAGACCTATCAATAGGTATTTCACCTTTGATATTAAGAGGTGTTTTGGAATCATTTATTAGCAAGGAAAAATCAATATCAAAAATAGAATTAGTGAATTCAATAAATCCTTTATCAAATAGTATTTCATTCTTTTTTATTGATGAATTATTAGTAGAAATTTCACTAGAGAAAGATTTTTTGTCCAAATCATAAAATAAATTGATATCCAAACCTCCCATAAAATCTCTTGGCTGATTTAAAAAGATATTTGCAGAGCTCAACGGAAGATTTTTAATTTTTAAAGCACCTTTTCCCCTTAATAATCCTCCTTCCAAATCAATGGCAAATTCCTCTTTGATATTTTTGTTTTCATCTTTAGGAACATCAAGATAACCATCTAATCTTGCATTTAATTTATAGTTAAGTGGTCTATCGCCATTTATAGTTAATTTTCCATTATATCTACTTTTGAATTTACTTATATATTTTTTCAAGTTAAATTTATCCTCAAAGTCATTATTACTTTCTTTAAGTTTTTTTATAAAATCGATCCTCTCCTTAAGAGATTTATTATCTTTATTTATTTCCAAATCATCCAAAATATTAAATTTACTTATGGGAATATCTTTTTTATTGTCAAAATTAAAAATATCAAGGGCAGTCAGGATAGTCCAACTAGTGCTTATATTGGTGAGTTGTGTATTAATTAAATTATTTTTACTTGAATCATATTCGACTTCAATTATTCCTCCATCAATTGGATACAACGAAGAGTTTATATAAAAAGAATTATCTTTAACGCGAAAATCAAATAATGAATTGGCTAAATTAATATTCCCATATTTGCCTAAACTCCAAGCAATTCGCCCATCAAGTTGTGACTGGTTTGACGAAATTGATCCATCACCATTAATAATTCCATTAATTCTATCGAATTGATTTTTGTCTATAGATAATTCAAGTTCATCAAGAGGAAAATTATTAGCTTTCCAAACAAAATTATTATCCTCTTTAAATACTTCAATACTTCCTTTATTAGAATTAAAAATTCTACTAAAAGATAAATTATCTAACTTAAGAGCAGAATCAAATTTAATAGTCAAAAATGAAGGTATTGGAGACTTTTTGGCCTTCATATTCAATAAAAATAAATTTTTATCATTTTTAATATCTCCCTCCCATGTTTCTCGAATGCGGATACCTTTAAAGTGTGGGTAATCAAGATTAAAGTTTATTGAAATATCTGGATCAGTAATTTTTCCTTTTAATTTTCCTTTAGCAGTAATGAAACCTCTTATATCATTTTTTCGGAAAATATTTAAATTAGATAATTGTGTTCTATTTATTTTGAAACTAGTATCTATATCGCCAAAATTAATACCTCTTCTATCAAACCAGTAGGGAATATTACTCGATAATTTGATATCTGGATTCAGGCTATTAATGTAACCAATACTTCCTATTAGATTAATATTATTGGAACTTTTATTAAATGGTAAATTGAGATTAAAATTCGAAGTCAAAGTTCCATATTTTAATTTTTCTGTATTACCAATTAAATTTTTATCTTTACAAAAAAAACTAGTTGAATCTGAATTTATATTTTCTGAGAAAGCCTCCGATTTTATTTTTAAATTAGTAAAAGAAAATCTACCTTTG
>QCCE01000001.1 GCA_003281385.1 Prochlorococcus sp. AG-347-K17 | reverse complement strand
GGCATGATGAAAAGCATAAAAATAATGATTTTATTGGCGAGCTGGTTAATGTGATTCCAATTGTAACTAATAAAAAATATATAGTTAATTCCAATGGCGATTTTACGGGATGCCTAAACCTAACTATTGATAATGCTCCTACCATTCCAAGTGAAAGTGCAATGTTCCCAGAAATTATCTTTGTAATTGTTAAAGAAATTACAGGTAGCAGTATATAAGTTAATGTATTGCTATAGGTTCTCGCCCATTGTTGATCACATAAAACTAAAGTTTTGCGTATTAAAAAACCACTAAAGATTGCGAGAAAAGATATGAATAAGTAATAGGGTGTAATTGAATATATATCTAAGTATTCAATAAATTTTTCTAAAAGTAATCTCAAAAAGTCATTTAAATATTACTACACTATACAATACGGTATCTCATAATGATTTCCTTAAAAATTTATGCACAAATTTAATTTAAATCATTATTATAAATTAAAAAAAATTGAAAAAAAATTAAGAATCTATACTTTAGAATTTATAATATCTACTAAGGAAAGATGAAATCTATAAAAGTTTTAATTACTAATTTATCTTTAACTATTTGTTTTTTATTCGGCGTGGGCGTTGGAAATTACAGATGGTTTCCATATGAGCAATTGAAGTTAATAAAGAGAACTTTTATACCAGAAAATCCTATACCAGAAAATCCTATACCAGAAAAGAACGAGGAATTGATCAATAATCTACTCCTGGCAGAGTTAGCAAAAACTAATAATATTGAACTTGCTGATAATTTGAATGACTTAAAGTCAATATCTTCATCATCATTAAAATCTGATTCTATAAAAATTATTTCCCTAGGAGATAATGAACCTATAAATATGGATGGGCTTTTAAATTTAAATATGGAGAATTCTTCTTTGATTGTGCATGTGGGAGACATGCTAAATGCTTGGTCGCCTTGCACTGATTCTAATGCTTATTATCAAAGTGATTTAATGAATAATTTAAATATTCCTGTTTTATACACACCTGGTGATAATGAATGGAGAGATTGTATTAATCCTGAAAAAGGGGATACTCATAATTTGGAACGCTTAGCTTATATTAGAGAAACTTTTTTTTCCAATAATAAAACTTTAGGTCGAAATCCATATGCTTTAGAAAATCAAAGAATAAGAGGATACCCAGAAAATTCTCGTTTAATAAAAAAAAATATAGCTTTTATTACTGCTCATGTAATAGGAACGGAAAATAATTTTGATCCTTTTAGTAAAGAAAATACTCTGGAGTACCTTCAGCGAGATGCAGCGAATATTGACTGGATTACAGAAAGTTTTGAAAGATATAAAGATGCTAGTGCCTATGTAGTAGTGATTCATAATAATATTTTTAATAGTAAAAAAATTCCTCTCTTTTTTATTCAGAAATTTGGTTCTCCTGATTTACAGACTTTAGAGATAGAAATTAATCCCTATGAAAAATTTACTAGTTCTCTTTTGGAATTAAGCAACAAATATAAAAAGCCAGTTTTAGTACTGCATGGGAATGGACATAAATTTAGGTCTTTTAAACCAATGGAAAGCAAATTTCCTTTCTTACATGTTATTCAAAACTTTGGTTATCCTGATGTTAAAGCGATAGAGATAGAAATTAATCCCTTAAAAAAAATACCTTTTAACGTAACTAAAATAATTGACTTATCAAGTTAAATTGGTCATTTATCAATTTGAGATAAGTTTACGCATTAGTAATTAATTAGAAATTTGTACGCTTTGGCTGCAAACAGATTTTCCCAACAAAAAGATAGGCTGGGATATCTTTCTATGAAATGGATTATTAGATTCGGGGCAATAGGATTCGAACCTGCGACCTAGTGCTCCCAAAGCACTTCCCCACCTATTGCAAGCACTAGTGTTTCGAGCTATATCTGGATTCTTGCGTAGTGTTGCGTAATTTGTCTCGACAAATCAGACAACATTTGTCCATAATTTGTCCATATTAATGTCTGAAAAAGATCATTCAAGATCAACATTAGTGGATGGTTTAGCAGAAATAAAGTCCAATTCCTCAAATATATCTTCGTAATTATTTTTATATCTATGATCTTTATTTTCATAAAGATCATCTGGTAAATCAGCAAAGAAATATTGGTCGTTAATATCTGATTTGGATTTCTGCATGGAAGCCGCTGATTCATTCCCTGATCTGGTTATTAATAATTTATCTTTTGCTCTTGTTAGAGCAACATAAAGAACTCTTCTGTCTTCCTCTATTTCACGATCCTCCCCTAAATGACGCGCAAGGGGATAAACTCCTTGAGAAGCGCTAATTACATAACATCTGTTCGCCTCAAGTCCTTTTGCAGAATGAATAGTTATTAACGTGACATAATCTTTTACTGGAACTATTCCGCCCTCTGTTTCGTATATGGGCTCAAGGATATAAGCTTCTATAAACTCAAGGATAGTATTGAATTTTTCAGTAAGTTGTTCAACGACAGGAAAATCTTTAATTCTTTTTTCCCAGTTACTTCCTTTATATTTATTTTCTAGAATTTTACTTAACCCTATTACACTCTCCCTAAAAGCATTTTTAGTAGTTTTGGTTTTGCTTACAACCTCAAGAAGGCGAGGAACATTTTCAGGTATTGATAAATCATATTTGATAGTTTTTATACAATCTTGGATATCGATACATGAGGCTAATTGATCAAGCAGTTTGGCCGCTTTAACGTCACCTATTCCTTTAAATAACTTTAAAAATCTCATCCAACTTAGGTCATCTTTACTATTAGCAACAACTCTTAAACAGGCCAATACATCCTTTATATGGCCACTTTCAAGGATTTTTCTTCCACCAATAAATACATAAGGAATTTTTGCTTCAATAAGTCCTCTCTCAACACTTCTTGCAGCAAATTGCGCTCTTGTGAGAATCATGTTTTCTTTCCATTTCTTACCATCTGCAAAAGCACTTTTTAAATCTTCAACTATCCATGAAGCTTCCTCCCATTCATTCAAAAAAGTGTGGAGTTCAGGCATTGAACCATTGCCTCTGGCTGCAACAAGTTTTTTTTGATAATCTAATTTGCTTTGATCTAAGAGCCAATTAGAAAGATCTAAAATTTCTTGAGTTGATCTGTAGTTCTTCGTAAGTTTTAAAATTGTGGCATTTGGAATTTTATCTTTAAAACTATGAATATTTTCAAAATCAGCACCTCTAAATCCATAAATTGATTGAGCATCATCTCCAACACAAAATAGATTGATTTTATAAATTAAGGGATTGATTAATTTCCATTGCAAAGGATTTGTATCTTGAAACTCATCAACTAACAAGTAACTTTGCTGTGATGCCACCCAATCTCTAATTTTTGGATGATTTTCTATTTGATTAGCAACCACTTCTAAAATATCGTCATAGTCCAAATATTTTGATTCTTCCTTTCTTTTTTCAAAAGCAATAATTATTTTTTTTATTTCATCAAATAACTCTAAAGAAGACGGGTGGTTTTTCTCTAAGGTTTGCTTAAAAGTACCTCCAACATTTCTTGTATATGAATATGCGTCAAGTAAATCTAGAGCTCTAGGCATTTCTGGATTATTAGCAAATTTAGAAGCCGCTCTATAAAATCTAAAAATGCTTAATTGATCTTCACGATCAATTACTGAATAATCTTTACATCCAAATAAATCAGGACTTCTCCTTATTAAAGACATACACCAAGTATGAAAAGTAGAAGCTTTTAAACCCTCAGCCTTCTCACCTAAATTTGTTTTTACTCTTTGGACAATTTCTGCAGATGCTTTTCTCGTGAAAGTTAAAATGTGTACATCTTTTGCACTGGTATGATTTTCAATTAAAAACTGTGCTCTAGCAATTATAGTTTTAGTCTTACCGCAACCAGCACCAGCTAAAACTAATATATTTTCATCTAAACAAGAGGCGGCAATTTTTTGTTCACTATTTAAATCTGATTCTTTTGTAAAATAGTCTTCTAATGGTGGTAAATTATCAATATCTTTTTTAACTGAACCTTCTGAAGACATTTTAAAGCGATTAAATGCATCTTTAATAAGATTATCAATAATAAATAAAAAGGAATTTCTTTATAAATATTCTGTACAAAAAAAGGGGCTAATATTAGCCCCAAGCGATCAACTGTCAATCAATAAAAGATTATCAGAAATTATTTAAAGTGAAATCTTCTGAAGGTGTGTACAGTTCTTCAATTAAAGGTCTTAATTCTTGAATCCTAGATTTGTCATTAGTTCTTATTGGATCTAAATGATCTAGTAGACAAGCTATTGGAACAATTTCCAAGCAGTTGCCATCTTCTCTAATATCTTGATCGTACATAGGAATATGACTTAACCAATGTTGTTCAGCGTCATAGTATCTTGCGGGTTGATTATGGTTACTTAAGCTTTTAAGTCCAATATCAAAAACCTCTTGAAGAAAAGAAAGTTGCCTATTCGTTATCTTTCTTCTTTCAATCCAAGTTTCCATTACAGAATCAACAGTAATAACATCATCATTACCAATACCAACAACAGAAGCGTCATTGATTTTCCTTACTGAACCTGATGAACCTAACTCAAGTTTGTGTCTGGTTACTGTATGACCAACTTTTTGACCTTCAATAAAGTCTAAAAAATCGGCAATTACATAAGGCCAAGAACTACCATTTGGCAGATCAAGTTCTCTAGAAATATGTGAAGGACAGATAAGCGGAAGACCTTCTGAATTTACATTTATTTCGTGCATTTGCTTAAGAAATGCAAGTTTTCTCCTAGAAATTGTGCGGTCAGCAATCCAACCTTCTAGGACATCTTTAATAGTCCAATCAGACATGAAATATAAGCCCTCGATTGAGGGTGACAAGGTGTATTCAAATGGGGCGAGACACAATCGTCAAAGACGTTGGGATTAATTCTCTAATAAGAGTTTGAGCCGTCTACGCTTCTTGTTTGACTTCGATCAGTCGGTATTTCAGCGGGATTAATATATTTGGCTTGACCAAATAATATAGTATTTTTTTAAATTTGTCATCTGCATGATAATGTCATGCCACTCAATTACTCGCATATTTAGATTAACAAACAAATATTTGTCCATAATTTGTCCATTATGCTTATAGACAGATTTACCTAATAAAAAAGCGAGTCTGGGTAACTCGCTAGTATGACTTGGTTTTTATTGAGTCGGGGCGACAGGATTCGAACCTGCGACCTAGTGCTCCCAAAGCACCAGCTCTAACTTTTTATTTTTGCTCCTAAACCAATTAATTTCATAAGAACTTTTGCATTACTTGCAACTGCAGAATATTGTTTTTCCAGCATTGCTCTATGCATTGCAGTTTCTAAAGAACATATTAATTTTGCAGTCATTTCTGGACGATTTAAGTCCCCTTCCTCAATATCATTTTTTAGTAAAAGGTAAGCATTTGAAGTGATCTGCCTAGCTCTTCTTCTTGATATTCCATATTTTGAGGAAACAAGTGAAGTAATTGAAGAATATGCCTGCCCTTCGGCAACTAATTCAGCGGCACGAGCAACTCTTGATTCTGTTTCTTGCTTAGTAGCTCTTTACGACATACCTCTAATATATACTCTATTTCTATAATTTGATTACATAAGAACGATTGTAATTACTTATATTCTCTAATAATTAAGCTTACTATTTTTTCCTTTTTTATTTGAAAATATAGTAAATAAAGTAGGTAAAAGCTAAATATGCTTATTGATCTTCTTACTTATGTTTAAATGGACAAAACTGCACTTATTTCTGCACTAGGCTTTATTAATAAACTGTCATAAATAAAGCAATAGCTAGTGTTTACAGTCTTTTTGGCAACTACATGGCATGCAGGGGGTCAGGGGTTCAAATCCCCTTGGCTCCACTTAATTTTTACAAAGAGTTTGGAGGCGCTGTTTAGTACAAACATGATTATCGTTAATTCTTTTAGAGTGAATGAATAATTAAAGCATCAATTTTTAATTGAGTTTTTGATTAATTCCGCTAACTTTGTATAACCCTCTATTGAAAGGTGACTACCTTCAGGTGCATAATCTTCTTTATTATTTTTATCAATTACTTCTTCTCCATCAATGAACTCAATACCTTTTTTAGTTGATATCTCTTTGAGTTTGATTTTGTATGATACTGAGTTATGAATCGACTCCCAGTAAGAACTATTCGGGATGTAAACTACGATTGGTTTACAAAGGTTTTTGCAAACTTTAGAAAGCAATGAAATAGATCTCTCAGACGGAGACCCTTTGAATGATTTATTTTTGAGTAATGATCTGAGCTTAGCCCTAAAGGGATAAAGAGTAGAGATTTGATAAAATATACCTTGTTGCCATTTATCTTTATCTTTTTTTTGCTGAGTTTTTTTTAAGATTTCTTTAGTAGACGTTGGATAATTATCTTCAATTAGAGATGAAATATTATCTATGTAAAATTTTGTTGGTACAACCTCCGGAGTTTTCGATAGTGATATTATTGGCTGAGCATGTTTAAGTAAACTATCATTTTTTCTACTTTTAGGAATATTATCATTAGCGTAGAAAGCCAGTATCACTATGTTACTTTTTTCTGAAAATTCTATAATAGGTTTTACTACTGAATTTATTATCGCTAAATATTCATAAGGATCATTTGAACCAGTTGCCAGATTAATAACGTTACTATTTGTTCCCTTCTGAACTTTTTCTGGTATGGTTGCATCATCAGGTACACATGCTCCATGAATGAAAGAATCGCCAATGAAAAAAATGTTTCTTTCATTCATGATGTTATTCCATTTGTAATCTGAATTTCTCAAGCCAAATCTATCTGTTTTGTAAGTAATCCAACCATAACCCTCACTACAAAAAGAAGTTTTTGACAATGGTAAACTTCCTATAGGATAAATTCCAAAGTTATTGGCATATTTCTTAGTTTTCTCTGGAAGATAAAGTGGAAGGTATCCTTCTTTTATTGCAGAATTTTTTAATTCTATATTTTTTTGAATTATTTCTTTTTGAAAGATATTTGATTTATCATTATTTTTTAAATTAATAATATATTGATAAGTACTATAAGTTGCTAAAGGTATATATACTGAAACTGCTGGTAATAAAATTTTGGCGATATATGTATTAAATTTCATTATAAAATATTAAATAATTGTATTTTTCTTTGGCTAGATAATTTCAAAATTATTGAATATCATAATACAAAGACAACTATAAAAAATCCCCTAAAAACAACTCCATATTTAAAACTGCTAATTTTTTTTTAGATGTAGTAAATGAACTTCATTTGTCATAAAAAAGATTTTATAAATTAAGTTATTTTTGTGATTTTACTAAAGTTAATTTTCTCTTTCAACTATAGATAATTTTTGATTTTTTATGAAACTCAAGATTTCAGGTGCAAGAACATATCTTGCAGCATAATTAGAAATATGATTATCGTCATTATAAATCAGGTTCTCTTCAAACGAATATTTACATTTTCCTTGAGGGCACATAACATTTAAAGAATCAAATAAATATAGATTTTCATACTCAGATGATATTCTTTCAAGTTCTCTAATTATCTTTGTATACTGCCCCTTTTCTGATGTAAAAAATTCCTTTGGAATGGAGCAATTTTTTCTACTAAATTTGTTAAACCATTGATCATTTTGACCTTTGCATTGCTTATAAGGTGCATTGGGAAATTCAGGTGTTGGAGTAAAGATGATAACAGAGGCGTCCTTTTTACCTACTTTTTTTGTAAATTTAGCGAGCAAAATTAACCATTCTTCAAAATATTCTTGCTTCGAATCTCTTAAGACTACTTGATCATTTTTTCCATAAAAGCGAAAAGAACTTACGGGGTGACTATACCAATCTTTTCCAAAATGATAGGGTAAACGATTCATAATTATAAAAATATCTCCCTCCTTAACTTCCGAAATAATATTTTTTTCAAATAGGTTGAAATTTCTATACATATTAGTTTGTGTTTGT
The DNA here is from genome assembly GCA_003281385.1 of Prochlorococcus sp. AG-347-K17. GTDB lineage: Bacteria > Cyanobacteriota > Cyanobacteriia > PCC-6307 > Cyanobiaceae > Prochlorococcus_A. The sequence goes on along the minus strand of QCCE01000001.1, from coordinate 210,663 downwards.
TTTGCAAGGTCTTCGCGGAAATAATTAACTGAAGGGAATAACATTCCTGATTGTGAAAAAGTCAATAAACTATAATTAATTTCTCGAGATATAAATTCTGCTCCAAACCAAAGAGAATTAGTGTGACTATCGCCTAAAAGATACAAAGTATTTGCTTTATCATCAATTTTTGCAAAACATGAATTTAATATTCTTGAATGGTTATAAGTCTTTTTAAAATCCATATCATAACAATCCTCACTGATTTGAAGAGCTTCAAAATAAGGCTTTGTGAGAATTGATTTGTTATTACCTAAGTATAATTTTTCCCCAAAAGATTTTCCTAGCACAACTAAAGTAAATGCTGAAAATATCACAGCTGTAAATCCTTTAAAGATTGTTTTAAATTTTTTAGATGACCAATCTTTTTTCCTTAATGGAGTTTCAACCCACTCATAAGATATTACTGCGAGAACAAAGATTAATGCTACTTGAAAAGGAATTGACCACCAATGAATTCCTATCGTCCAACGACTTATGGACAAAATACCCCAGTGCCATAAATAAAGTGAATAAGAAATTAAACCTATATAAATTACATTCTTTTCTCTAAAGAACTTAAATATTAGTGTTCCTTCTCTAAGGCTTGCAATTAGTAAGACAGTAAGAATAACTATTAAGATTGTTGAAGGAACTGCTAAAGATGTTGGTAAAAACATCACTCCAATAATTAAGGCACAAAAAATAGTAGGTGAAGTTTCTTCTAATCTTTCATTAAAATAATTTCTTCTTTTATAAATTAAAAATGTAAGGCTACCAATTGCTATCTCCCAAAATCTTGTAGGCAACAAAAAATAAGCGGCAGGTTGATTATTTGGATAAAGATAAATAAATAAAATTAACGAGCAAATGACTAAAAATAAAATTGTTATAAAGAAATTTCTTACGCCTTTATTAGTTTGACGACTAAATCCTGTGAACCATGTTATGAGAGGGAATAAAAGATAAAATTGCTCTTCTACTCCAAGAGACCAAGTATGTGTGAATGGATTAAGAAGTATTGAGTCTGCAAAATAATCTTTTGAAACCCAGAATAATGCAATGTTTGATATGCCAAATAATGATGTAAAACCTGTGGTAAGAGATCCCTTTGCATCTTCCCTAAAAAGGCAAATAAGAATGCTGGATAACAATACATATACAATCAGAGCAGGAACTAAACGTTTTATCCTCCTCTCATAAAAACTAGTAATAAAGTCCCCAAAATTTTTACTTTTTCTGAATGATAGTGAAGACGTTATTACATATCCTGATATAACGAAGAAAATATCTACCCCTAAATATCCACTAGGGAGAAAGTCTTTATTAAAATGGTTTATTATTACTGCTATAACAGCAAATGCTCTAAGACCATCAATCTCTGACCTATATTTTCCTTGTTTATCATATTGATTATTCATAAGAATTTTTTTTGCTTATTTTTAATCTTATTTAATTACAAAATTTAATAATTATAGATTTATTGCAAAGATCAATCATCGATTTTTCATTATTATAGAACTAAATAATAAAATTTTTTTAAAGGCTATTTAATATTTCTTTTACTAATTGCCATGAATGTTTTTTGTATTGTTTTAAAAATTGAGTGAAAGAAAGTGCCGCAGATTCATTAGCATTATCAGATATGACTCTAATAATTATCCATTCAATGTTTTCTTGAGTAGCTACTTGAGCGACAGAAGCCCCCTCCATTTCGACAGCATCAAGGTTAGGAATATCATTTATTAATTTTTTTAAATCTGAATTATTTGCGATAAATTGATCACCAGTGCCAATTAATCCTTTATTGATTTTGCCGAAATTAATCAATTTATTATTATTTTTTGCTTTAACTAAGCCAGAGTAAATCAATTCATGAATTTTCTTTTTGGGTTTGAGCTTACTTATTTTTAGACTTGGAATTACAAATTTATCAAAAATTGGTCTTGCATCTAAATCATACTGAATAAGTGAATCAGGTAATACAATATCCCATTGCTTTAGATTTTTGTTTACTCCTCCTGCAACTCCAGTGAATAAAATTAATTTTATTGGGATTCTGTAAAAAGAACTTGAAATTATTCTTGTAACAGCCCTTGCTGCACTTACTTTACCCCATCCACTCCAAGCAAGTGTTATGTATACAGGTGTCTGGTTATTATCTTTATTGTATATTCCGCAATATAATTTGAAGTCACCAAAAGTTTTAGTCTGAATATTATCTAAGTGTAAGAGAGCTTCACCAATTTCTTCAGGCATTGCACTTAAAAGGCAAATATGCATTGGTTCCATGATATTTAGGATATATATTATATTAAATAAAGTATTCGAGATATTTTAACTATGAAACATAACGAATATGAAAGTTTAATAGGATCATATAATGATTTCCCAAACGAAGGAATCTTGTTTAGGGATGTAAGTCCAATTTTTGGCAATCCTAAAGTTTTTAAAAAACTTATTAATGAGATGTCAGATGATGTGATTATTAAAAATGCAGATGCAATATTAGCTATTGATGCTAGAGGATTTATATTTGGAAGTGCTATAGGATTTAATACCTCTAAACCAATCGTAATAGCAAGAAAACCTGGTAAACTCCCTGGAGAAATCTTAACTAATGAATATGAATTAGAATATGGTAAGAGCACTTTATCTATTCAAAAAAACGCAATTAAAGATTTTGATAGTTTTGCAATAGTTGATGACCTTCTTGCTACTGGAGGCACTGTAGAATGTATAAAAAATTTATTATTTTCTATGAATAAAAAAATTGTTGGTTTAAGTGTGGTAATTGAATTATCAGAACTTAATGGAAGGGCTAAATTGCCTTTTAAGGTTAATTCACAGATCGTTTTTTAAACAATTTTTGGTTTTTAATAGAAAAAAAGTTTATTATTAATTCTAATGAAATTTAACTTTCTAATTTTGTGACTGATTATATTTTAGGAATTTCATGTTTTTATCATGATAGTGCAGCTGCTTTATTAGGTGATGGCGAGATTATTACGGCTGTACAAGAAGAGAGATTTTCTAGAAGGAAGCACGATCCAAGATTTCCAATTAATGCTGTACGATATTGCCTTGAATCTCAGAAGATTGATTTAAGAAATATAAAATCTATTGTTTACTATGAAAAACCACTTTTAACATTTGAGCGTCTTTTAGAAACATATTTGGCTGTAGCACCTCGAGGGGGAAGATCTTTTATAGCTGCAATGCAGGTATGGTTAAATGAAAAATTATTTTTAAAATCGGAACTTAAAAAGAAATTTACATTATTACAAAAAGAATTAGTTCCTGAACAAGAAATAAAAATTCCTAAATTATTATTTTCTGAACATCATTTATCTCATGCCAGTTCTGCTTTTTATCCAAGCCCATTTAAAGAATCAGTAATACTTTGCATGGATGGGGTGGGAGAATGGGCCACGACGTCTGCTTGGATTGGTAAAGGCAACAAAATTAAACCTCTTTGGGAAATAAGTTTCCCCCATTCTATAGGACTCCTTTACTCATCATTTACTTATTATTGCGGATTTAAAGTCAACTCTGGTGAATATAAATTAATGGGTTTAGCTCCTTATGGAGAACCAAAATACGTTCAAAAAATAAAAGATCATTTAATTGATATTAAAGATGATGGAACTTTCAGGCTTGACACTAGTTTCTTTAAGTATCATCGAGGATTTCGAATGACTAGTCAAAAATTCCATAAACTTTTTGGCGAGAAGCCTAGAGGGACTAAATCACAATTAACACAATTTCATATGGATTTAGCAAAATCAATTCAAGTTGTCACTGAAGAAATAGTATTAAAACTCGCTAAGTCTTTAAGATCAGAAACTGGCATAAAAAATATTTGTCTGTCAGGAGGTGTTGCACTTAACTGCGTCGCTAATGGAAAATTACTTAAAGAAAAAATTTTTGATGACATTTGGATTCAGCCTGCAAGTGGTGATGCTGGTTCCGCTTTAGGTGCTGCTTATATTGGATGGCATGATTATTTTAAGAAACCAAGGGAAGTAAATTCCAACGACTCAATGAAAGGGACATATTTAGGCTGTAATTTTTCAAATAAAGTAATTATTGATTACTTAAGAGACATTAAGGCGCCCTTCACAACATTAGAAGATTCAAAACTTTTTAAAAAACTTGCTCAAATGCTTGATGAAGGAAAAGTCATTGGGTGGTTTAATGGATCAATGGAATTTGGACCAAGAGCATTAGGAGGGAGATCAATTATTGGAGATCCTCGCAATAAAGAGATGCAAAGTGTGATGAATTTGAAAATTAAATACAGAGAGAGTTTCCGTCCATTTGCTCCCTCAGTCCTTGAAGAAGATGTCGCAAGTCAATTTGAAATAACTCATAAAAGTCCATATATGCTTTTAGTGGCACCTTTAAAAAAAACACTTTGTAAAAAGATGAAAGAAAACGAAAAGGAACTTTTTGGGATTGAAAAATTAAAAATTCAGAGATCTTCTCTTCCTGCTATCACTCATGTTGACTATTCAGCAAGGGTTCAGACAGTAAGTCAAGAGACTAATCCTCGTTATTACAAATTAATTAGTGCTTTTAAAGAAAGAACTGGATGCCCTACCATAGTCAATACATCATTTAATGTAAGAGGAGAACCAATTGTTTGTACTCCGCAAGATGCCTACCGTTGCTTCATGAGGACAGAGATGGATATACTCGTTCTTGAGAATCAAATTCTTATAAAAAGTGAGCAACCCTTTGAAGAGGTAGATGAAAAATGGAAACAGGAATTTGAATTAGATTGATTTATGAAAAGTTCTATTTCAAAAAAACAACTTCGTCAATTTGGATTTGTTATTGGATTTGGATTCCCAATTATTATTGGGTTCTTTATTCCAATAATAAGCGGACATGCTTTTAAAATCTGGACTATTTGGCTTGGAATACCATTTTTGTTGGCTGGGAAAATATGCCCAAATTTGCTTTTTTATCCATTTAAATTATGGATGCGAATAGGCCTCATACTTGGCTGGATTAATAGTCGTATAATTCTTAGTGTTGTTTTCATTGTTGTTTTACAACCTATTTCTTTAATAATGAAAATCTTTGGTTATGACCCATTAAGGCAAAAAAAAATTAACCAGAAATCATATAGAGAAATAAATGAAAAATCAATTGAGCTAACTCGTATTTTTTAAAAATGAAAGATTTTTTTGATTTAATTAAAGATGTTTGGGACTTTTTAAAAGTTCGAAAGAAATATTGGTTAGCCCCTTTAATTATAACGATTGTACTTATGGGAGCTCTTATAGTTTTTACTCAAGGATCAGTTGTCGCTCCATTTATTTACTCAATTTTTTAGTTTAAAATCTTTCAATATTTGATGATTATTGTCAATTTATTTTTAGTTTCATAACTATATAAAAAATTAGTTGTGGTGATTAAAAAATTAATTTAGACAGGATATTAGCTATCAACTCGCTTCCACATTCACTATAGTGAACCGTATCAATGTGAGGATACTTACATTGATTGGAGGAACTTTGTGAGAATATTCTTGAAAGATTTATAAAGTCAGAATTGATTTCTTGATATTTCTCTTTCACCTTTTTATTATCATCATGCATTAACCTGTAAGCATAGCCAGATAAATTATGCTGGCCGAATTCATTCTCATTCACAAATGGACTTTCAGGATGTAATTCAAAAGAGGGAACTGGCTGCAAAATTGGAATGAATTTTATCCCATAAGAATTCGAAATTTTTTTAGCAGTTTTCCAGTTTAAGAACATTCTATTTGTGGCTTTTTCTATTGAGTTAATACATTGATTACTTAGTGAATTAAAATCATTTATTTTGATAAAAGGTATACATTCCTCATAATTTGTACTTTGCCATTTTGTTATAAACCTCTTTGGGTTGTCACCCCCAAATACTTGCTCTATTCTGTTTGAAGCCCTTGTCAATAGATTTAAAGCTTTTAAAGAAAAAGATTCCCCTTTTTCGGCCTTTTTATACATCAATGAGCCTTGTAGTAAATAACTTGAAGATTTCAAATGGTAATGATCATTTAAGCCATCAATGAAGATAACTTTGCTTGGAAGTTTAGAATAATTACTTGAGAGCAATTTAACGAATAAACCAAGTTCTTGTTCACTGTAATAATATCCCCTGCCAAAGTTTTTAACGCACCAATTATTGCCGCTTTTTTCTTTTAATATTTTGCTCAATTTGCTTGGAATGGTGTCGTTATCGGAGACTCCGTAACCAAAAAGAGTTGAACCTCCAAAAACCCATATCCTTCTTTTCTTAGGAATGTTTGCACAAGAATCATCTCCAAACGTTTTTCTACTCCCATCGGATAATTTATTTACATATTTTTTGTTCCAGATACTTTCCTCAAATTGTATATCTTTAAAAACATATGGGATCGCGAATTCTCTTCTTAATTCATTTATTTCTTCGGGGCTGTACTTATAATTATGAGCTTTAATCAATATTTTTTGGTCGAGATTTAAAGGAGGCTCATTTCTTTTCCTTGAAAATAAATTTGTTGCGAAGAAGAAGAGAATTATTGTGCATATGGAACTAGAAATAAGAAATGTTATTAAATTTATAGTTTTATTATTCATGAATTATAAATAAATTTAGATAGATAATACAGGGCATAGTTTTAGCCATTCAATTATACATATAAATTCTTTAACTCATATTAAGGGGGACATCTATTTTAAAATTTTAATGTCTACTAATTATTTTTGACATCTAAGCGAGAATAATCAAAATTTATCTATAAAAACTTATAGGAGCATAAAAGGTTACAAAGTACTTAAAAAAGAGAAAATAAACTATTAATTAAAATTGATTAGGTATAGTTACGAGCCTCTTTTTTTAAGTCCAAGGCTTTCCTAAAACAATAGGTGGATGCGAAGGAGCATTGACTATATCTTTTTTGTGAGGAATATTTCTTTTCTTTTCACCATGATTACAATCTTTTCTGTAAAAGGTTAACTCTAATGTACGAGGTATCTTATAATCTCCTATTTCAAAACAGGGACTAGCATTATTGGCATGTGCGTGAACGCAATCAAAATTTTGAAGTATTCTCCTTAAAACAGGAACAAATCTTTGATTTAAAAATCTTTCATTTTTCAAATAATCCAAATTATGGAATTCAATAGCTAATATTTTGAATTTTTTTAAACATGATTCTGAAGTTTGTATTAAAGAACTATATTCAGAACCTTCAATATCCATTTGTAAAATTAGATTTTTGGGATTATCTAAATTTACACTTTTTATCCAATTCGAAAGTGTCATTGTATTTTTATAATTAAAGTCACTTATCCATTTTTCTTGAAAAAATTGATAACCTTCTATTAACTTAAGTGAACTTGTTTTTACTGAGGCATCTGACATAAAAGATTTAATTTGATATTTTTTAGCTAGTTCGTCTTCAAATGATTTGGTATAGTCTGTTCCTGGAGAAAAACACGCATCTATATCATCGAGATCATTAGGTATCAAATAAGCACCATCTTTATCCCCTCCTATTCTAATAAGTGGTTTTGAGCACCCCACTGGGACAGTAAGTTTTATTGCATCTATTATTTCATCAGTATCAGATTCATTTGTAAGGTCTGAATGTTCAATAAAACTATTAAATCTTTTACCATTGCATAAAAATAATAAATCCAACTTCAATAATTTCTGGCTTATGTTTTTTACTATTTTTCTCATTATTAAAGAAGTAAGTATTCAATAATTTTAATTTTAATCTTTGGGATTAAATAATTAAATTAATATAGGTAACCATATAATAAAAAAGCATAGTGGATTATCCGTATCATTATTGAGAAAATTTACTTTAAAAAAATGTTGATAAGCTTAATATCAACCAAAAAATCGCAAAAAGGTTATATTTATAAAAAACTTTCTTAAAATCTTCAACACATCAAACCAAAAATATTTTCCTGTAATTGATGGAATAAGAGCTTTTGCAGTCATATCAGTTATTATAAATCACTTCAATAAAGATTTTTTGCCAGGTGGTTTTCTTGGAGTTGATATATTTTTTGTTATTTCTGGTTTTGTTATTACAGCGTCTTTATTTAGAAAAAATAATAAAAACTTCTTTGAGTTCATAACAAAATTTTATGAAAGAAGAATTAAAAGATTAATACCCCCGTTATTAGCTTTTGTTTTATTAACGACTATAATTACAAGCCTTTTTATTATTGAACCTACAGTTTCTTTACGAACTGGTATTTCATCTTTATTTGGGATGTCAAATATTTATCTATTACATAGTTCAACTGATTACTTTGCAGAGGCAAGTGAATTAAATGTTTTTATGCATACTTGGTCTTTAAGTGTTGAAGAGCAATTTTACTTTTTTTTTCCTTTCATAACATGGATGACAGGCTTTCCAAGTGAAAAGGGAAAAGGCCTTAACAAGTTATTTATAACCTTGATTTTATTATCTACGGCATCGATAATTGCTTTTATTTTTTTATATGAGAGAAATGCATCATATGCTTATTTCTTGATGCCAACGAGATTCTGGGAAATATCTCTTGGGGTAATGCTATTTATTGGGATGAAAAAAAATCTTTTTATCCTTAAAATCGCAAAAAAAATACCCCCTTTAGCACTTTTTAGCCTAATAGTATGTCTAATGTTTTTGCCTCAAATAAATACAGTTTTATCGATAATAACAGTTACATCTCTTTCCGTATTATTGATAAATAACCTAGAAGAAAAAACATTTCTACTTAAGATATTGTCTCAAAAAAATATTGTCTACTTAGGGAAAATGTCTTATTCTCTTTATCTTTGGCATTGGGGTATTTTGTCGATAAGTCGTTGGACGATAGGAATTCATTGGTGGTCAATTTCTTTTCAATTACTAATAATTTTTTTTATAGCTTTTATATCATATGAATATTTAGAAAAACCTCTTAGATATAAAGATTGGTCATTAAAGAAATTGAGTACAATCCCAATTGGCATTTCTTCATTGATATTTTCTTCATTTTTTGTGTTTGTTTTTTCAAAACCGCTTTTGGGAAGATTTTATTTAGGCTCTAATAGAGCCGAGAATAATAGTTTAAAAACAGTATTTAAAAGAAATGGTATCGACTTTGATTTCTGTAGCCGTTTCAATAAAAAATTAACTAAAGCAAATATTTTTAAAAAATGCATTTCTATAAATTCCCAAGAAGAAAGAACGTTTTTCTTCCTTGGTGATAGCCATAATCAAAGTTTTTGGAAAGGTGCCGAATACATAGCAAATGAAACGAAATCAAATCTTTTTTATTTATCAACAGGAACATTGTTCCCCTCAGTAAAGGAAGAAAAAGAAATTTATATTAAAATGAGCGAATTAACAAAACAGATTGAAGAAGAAATAATTTTAAAGAGTAAATCAGGTGATGTTGTTTTTATCTTGGTAAGAATGCCATTTAGATTTTTAGATCAATGGTATGAAATTCATAAAAGAAATGGTTTAGATGATTGGTTGACTTCTTTGGATGATTTTGCAAAAAGGATTTTAATGAAGAATGTTAAGGTGGTTATTTCTACTCCTACACCTGAGTTCCCCATAGCAAGATTGAAGCAGTGTAAGACGCAAAATTCTGAATGGTTTAATCAATTAAGTAAAAAAGACTGCTTTTATCCAAAAAGTTTTTTTAGTAATGGAGGAGTCTATACAAAAATAATAAACGCACTCGAAAATATTTCTAATAGAAATAAAAATCTTTATTTATTTGATGCCTTAGATGCGATGTGTCAAAATTCAATATGTAAATATCAAGAACAAAATGAGCCACTTTATTCTGACGATGATCACATATCATATTACAGTGCGAGATATATAATTGCTCCAAAAATGCTTAAGTTTTTGAAGAATAATGTTGATAACTTATAATATTCATTATTGATACGTCCAATAAAATACCTCCTAAAATTAAATAAATTTATCTTGTAATGTTTTTTGCGTTCTAAAAAAAATTCTTAATGTTTGTATTTAAAGGGAAAACTTCTAATAGGTTATTTATAAGTTATAATACCGAAAATTACATTTTAATTTTGGCTAATGAAAAAAAATGTTTATTTTTTTGAAATAAATGACGTATTAGCCAATCAAGCAAAGCTTCCTTATTCCACTGGTTTAATTTGGTCATACTGCCAATCTATTAAAGATATAGATGATAATTTTAAATTAGAAAATATATTTTGGTGGAGACAAGATACCGATTCAATTATGGATCAAATTAAGGATCCATTTATCGTAGGATTTAGTTGCTTTGTTTGGAATTGGAATAATAATGTTGAGTTAGCTAAAAAAATTAAAGAAAAATATCCTAGTTGTATTATTGAGTTTGGTGGTTGGCAAGTTCCAATGTCGGATAGATCACAAGGTTTCTTTCACAAATATCCTTTTGTTGATATTTTAGTTCATGGCGAGGGTGAGATTATTTTCTCGAATATTTTAAAAGAATCTTTGAAAGATAATCCAGATTTTTCTGATATAAATGGCTGTTCGGTTCCTTATCGATTGGTAAACGACAAATCAAAACCCAGTAATGTTTTATTACATGGGCTAAGAATAAAAGAAACCGAGTTAAAAAAATCCCCTAATAATCTCGATACCTTTGTGACCCCTCCACAAGAAAGAATCAAAGATTTAACTTCAATGCCTAGTCCATATCTTAATGGTTTGTTTGATGAACTAATTAAGGATTGTAAATATGAATTAGAAAGCACTATTGAAACAACAAGAGGTTGTCCCTACTCCTGTTCATATTGCGAAATTGGTAATCAATATTTTCAAAAAGTAAAAACCAATAAACTTGAAAAAATATTTGCAGAAATTGATTGGCTTTCTAAGAATAAAGTTGTCTTTGTTTATAATGCCGATTCAAATTTTGGTATGTTCAAAGATCATTTGCAAATTACAGAATATTTGGTCAAGAAAAAGAAAGAAACTGGCTATCCTCAAAAACATAGATGTGATTGGGCTAAAGATCAAGCTGACAAGGTTATAAATCTTGCCAAAATTTTTTATGATGCAGAAATGGATAAAGGAATTACAATAGCGTTGCAATCCTTAAATAAAGATACTTTAAAAGCTATACGAAGAAGAAATGTAGATGGAGGAAAATTAAGTGAGTTTCTGACTTTGTATAGTAAAAATGACATGCCTTCATATGTAGAGTTAATATTAGGTTTACCTGAGGAAACAAAGGAATCTTTCATTAAAGGAATATCAAGAGTAATTGAACTTGGTCAACATAATTACATTGGAATTTATCCATTAACTGCTCTTCCTAATACCCCTTTTGGTGATCCAAAATATTTAAAACAGCACGGAATTGAAATAATTGATACTTATCCTGCTTTTAGCCATGTCGATGTTAGTGAAATAAATCATTATGAAAGAGAACATATGGTTGTAAAAACTAATACTATGTCGATAAGTGATTACAAAGAATGTACCTTATATAGATGGATGTTTATGTTTGGTCACTATCTAGGTACAACACAATTTATTTCTCGTTTTCTTAATAATCATCTAGGGGTAACTTATTCGGATTTTTATATGAAATTTATGGATTTCATGGTTTCAAAAAAATCATCTTTTTGTTCAGATCAGCTTTTAAAGACTCAACATGCTTTAGACTTAGTAATGAAGGCTCAAGCTCCATGGGGAAGAGTCGTTGATTCTGTTAGGGAAAATTTTGCTTGGGATTTTGAAGAAGCTACAGTAATAGAAATAATGAAAAATAAGGAAATTTTCTTTGAAGATATAAAAACCTTTTTGAATCTTAATTTTAAGTTAGAAAATACATTATTAGTTGAACTGATTAAGTACCAAGAATTAGCAATCCTAGATCCTAATTTTAATTATCCAATACATCATAAATTCGCATTTAATATTCATGATGTTATTTATAATAATTCGCCACTTATCCAAAATTCTATTGAATTATCATTCACTGGTAAAAATTATGAAGGTGATTATTATGAGTATGGGAAAGAGACATTGTGGTGGGGGAGGAGAGTGGCTGCCTATAAAAATAAGGTAGAGAAATTAAGTTCAGCTGTTATGATCAGTGTTTAAATTTTTTATAAAATTTGCTATTTATGATTGATTTTTTTCGATTTAAGTCCAAGAAAAAAATTATTAATACAGAACTATATTCTTCAAAAGTGAAGTACTTATATGATAAATATGACTATTTAACAAAAAATAAGATGTATGTTAATGCATGCACTAAACAATTGTCAGATCAATATAAAGCTAAATATAAAATGAGTTTTTCAAGTTTATTAGAATCTAGTACTTATTGTTGTACTGCTAATGTAAGAAAAAATAAATTTTATAATGCTGTAGGTTTTAGAGAAAATTGGAGAGGAATAACTATATTTTTAGACTCTTTCATTCACAAAAAATTCTTAAAATATAAATCTGATTTTAATGTAGCCTTAATTATTGAGTCAAAGGCTTGTAATCCTCATTCTTACAAAAATATCCAGAAATATCATAAAGAGTTTGACTTGATCTTAACGTATGATGAAGCTTTACTTAAAAGATTTCCAGAAAAAACATCATTTATTCCTGCTGATACCATAAATATTGGTAGTCAGTTTTTTGGATTAAATCAAGAGCATAAGAAAATACCAATATCTCACATTTACTCAAGTAAAAGGTCTACTGAAGGTCATAGATTAAGACACAAAATAGTAAAAAAATATAAGAGTTTGCCAGAAAATTTTATTCACTTTTTAGGATCCGGAACTGGTGGTGTTAGAAATAGGGAAAAGGGCGAATTTTTAGTGCCTTATTACTTTAGTCTTGCCATAGAAAATTCAATGCAAAATTTTTATTTTACTGAAAAAATAATGGATTGTTTTATTTCTGGAACTGTACCTATTTATTGGGGAATTACCTCTATAGAAAGTTTTTTTGATTCCTCAGGAATTTTGACTTTTTCTAATATGAGAGAACTAGATGATATTATCCAAAAAATTCTTAAAGATCCTAAAGAAGTTTATAGTTCAATGTTTGATGCAGTAAAGAAAAATTTTTCCATTGCACAAAACTATTTATATTGTGATGATATTTACCTCTTAGCCATTATCGATTTTTTATCAAGCCAAAATAAGTTGGATAGTTTCATACCTTTATTAATGAAAAATCCTTAATTAAATACGGACATGAAAAGAAAAATTTAATTTTAAATTCTTTAAATTTATAAATATTACTGTTCTAAAACTCTGCCATAATTATCTGAAAACCTTATGATATCGTCTTCACCTAAGTAATCACCGCTTTGAACTTCAATTAATGTTAGGGTGTTATTTTTAGGATTAGACAGTCTATGGATACAATTCTTTGGTATATAGGCGCTTTCATTCTCTTCTAGGTAAGAAATCTTGCTATCTATTTCAACTTTAGCTGTCCCATTAACAACGACCCAATGCTCTGACCTATGTTTATGCTTTTGTAATGAAAGAGAATGATTGGCATGAACAGATATTTTTTTTACTTTCCAATTTTGATTCTCTATGATTGATTCATAATTTCCCCAAGGCCTGAAGATTTTTTTATGTTCAAAACTTTCTGATTTTTTTATATTATCTAACTCACTAACAATATCTTTTACGTTCTGAGAGCAATCTTTATTTAAGATTAAAACAGCATCGCTTGTTTCAATACAAACTATGTTTTTTAATCCTAATCCAACGAGCAGTCTGCTTTCTGACATAAATAAACAATTATTACTCTTTCTTAAAATAATATTTCCTTTTTCTACATTACCCTCTAGGTCTTTTCTATTGTTTTCCCATACTTGATCCCAACTCCCTATGTCTCTCCAATCACTGCTCATTTGGATAACGGTACCTAACTTTGTTTTTTCCATAACCGATATATCAATTGAATTATTTGGACAACTAGCAAATAATTCATTATCAATCCTTTGAAAGTCGAGGTCTAGATTTGTATTTTTTAATGCATCTCTGCAGGATTTGAAGATATTTGGTTCATATTTTTTTATTTCATTAATTATGTCTTTGGCTTTGAAAAGGAAAATACCACTATTCCAAAGATATTGCTTCTCATTTAATAATTTTTCAGCTGTTTTTAAATTTGGCTTTTCAATAAATTTTATGAAATTTGATGCTTTAATTGAAGTCCCCGATATTTTATCTTTTGTCTTTATATATCCATATGCAGTCTCCGGATGAGTTGGAATAATGCCAAAAGTGACTAACCTTCCTTTTTTGGCAAACTGTATCCCCTTATTAATTGCAGTCTTGAAATTATCAATATCATCTATTTCATGATCAGACGAAAGTATTAACAATAATGGGTTTTCGCCCCCTTTCACTTCTTTAAGGGCTTTAAGTGCCGCTAAAGTTATTGCAGCAGTTGTTCCTTTCCTTACAGGTTCTAAAAGTATTGATTTTGGCTTTATTCCTATAGATTTTATTTGCTCAGCAACTATAAATCTATGGTCTTCATTACAAATTACAATTGGATTATCAATATTTGGAAATTCAGAGATTCTTTTTATAGTTTTTTGCAAAAATGAATCATTACTATTATTAGAAAGTGCGATGAACTGCTTTGGAAAGCTTGATCTTGATAAAGGCCAAAGTCTTGTTCCTCTACCCCCACACATTACTACTGGTATTATTTTTTCTTTCATTAGGTCACAGATAATACTTTAAATTCCCTACCATCATATCTGATATCTAAAATATCTTTTTTTTTAGTATTTTATTTAAGAAATTAAGTTCGAAATTAGCCAATATTCTAAAATTAACTTAAGAATATTATGTTATTTCTAAAAGTTACAAATATCCCTACAAACAAATTTGCCTTTGTGATGTTAGGTAGGGTATTATTTAAACTCATAAAAAATGACCTCAAAATTTGATTAATATTTTATTAGCTAAACCTCATGGAGAATAAGAAAAATTTAATATCTAAACAAGACAAAATATTTATAGCTGGGCATAATGGAATGGCAGGAAGCGCTATTTTAAGAGAGCTAAATTCTTCCGGATATCAAAATATTCTTACATTAACTAGAGCGCAACTAGATTTAACTGATAATTTTAAGGTAAAAGATTGGTTCTCTAGAGAAAAACCTGATGTTGTTGTTTTGGCAGCTGCCAAAGTTGGGGGAATTGAGGCTAACAACAATGATCCAACTGGTTTTTTACTGGAAAATCTAAAAATTCAAAATAATGTTATTGAATCTGCATGGAAAATAAAATCTAAAAGACTTTTATTTTTAGGGAGTAGTTGTATTTATCCAAAATTTGCTAAACAACCTATTAATGAAGAAGAATTATTAAGGAGCCCTTTAGAACCTACAAATGAAAGTTATGCACTTGCTAAAATTGCCGGACTTCGCTTGTGTAAATCCTTAAGAAATCAATATGGTTTTGATGCCATTAGTTTAATGCCAACAAATTTATATGGACCAGGTGATAATTATGATCTTCAAAGTGGACATGTACTACCTGTTTTAATAAGGAAATTTTACGAAGCCAAGGAAAATCAATCCAAAGAAGTAGTCTGTTGGGGCACTGGAAGTCCTTACAGAGAATTTCTTCATGTTGATGATTTAGGTAAAGCATGCTTATTTGCACTTGAAAATTGGGATCCAAAATCTATTTATTCGCCAAGAGATTCATTTAATGAACCCTTAACATATTTAAATGTAGGAACTGGCAAGGATATGACAATTAAAGAGTTAGCTTTATTAATTGCAGAAATTGTTGGTTTTGAAGGCAAAATTATTTGGGATGAGAGTAAGCCTAATGGAACACCAAGAAAACAATTAGATATTACTAGAATTAAATCAATGGGGTGGACACCAAAAATATCTCTCAGAGATGGATTAGCGTCTACAATAAGTATTTATAAAGAGTTAAATAAAAAAAATAATCGTGCAAATTAATCAGGAATTTTTTAGACGTCACCCTTTTGTTCTAAGATAAAAAACATAACGAAAGTACATAGAAATAGAGGTGAATTTTAATGCGTTTAATGAAATACAAAATTTATCTTCCGGGCGGGGTTGGATGTCAAATCTTGTACTTAATGATTGGGATAGAAAAGGCTATTAGAAAGAATATATCTCCAAAAGATATTGAAGTAATAATTTGCAAATATCAAGATCACCAATCAAAAACATTTTTTCATAATGCAGAAGACATAAGAAATTATCTTTATTTTGAAGATGAAATAGAATTAAAAACGACTTTTTATAAACCAAAGATAAAATATAAATTCGATCAAATTAATGCAAACAAAATTATCTACTCTCTACAAAATAACTACACAAGATACTTTAAAGTTCATAACTTTAACTTTTCTTTAAATCAAAAACATAAAAATATAATATGGATAAGAGGACTGGATAGGCGTTTTGATATTAAAAAATTTGAAAAAATTTCTAATGATTTGTTTGATCAAAGAAACTTTGGAGTTATAACTAATGATATAAAACTTTTAAAAAATTCTGATTCTCTTTTCAAAAATAAGACTGGCGGGACGTCAATATTAAATTTTGAATGCCTTTTAAAGGCTAATAAAATTATTACGCAATTTTCTGGATTTTCTATAGCTCCTTTCTTATTAAGTACTAAAAAACAAAAAATTTTACTTTTGGATAAATCTTTTCATTCAAAAGAGGAATTTCCTAAATTAGAAAAAGATTGGATTTTTTTAATAAATCTTTTGGATGGGATTTCACAATTTAATAAAGAAAAGAGTTATGAAATTATAAATTGAAATTTATAATGTAAGATTTTTCTATTTTTTAAATTTTTGACAAAATTTATTATCATTACTGCACATCTCCTCAACAAGTTCTTCAAAAGATACCTTTGGCTGCCAACCAAGTATTTTCTTTGCCTTAGATGCATCACCAAGTAATAGATCCACTTCTGTAGGTCTAAAGCATTTTTGATCAATCCTGATTAAAACTTTATTTGTTTTAGTGTCTATTCCTTTCTCTTCAAGACCTTCGCCTTCGAAAATTAGGTTGTAACCAAACCATTCAGCAACTTTTAAGCAAAATTCTCTAACTGATCTCGTATTGCCTGATGCGATTACATAATCATCAGGATATTCTTGCTGAAGAATTAACCATTGAGCATAAACATAATCTTTAGCATGTCCCCAATCTCTTTTCGCGTTTATGTTGCCTAAATAAAGACAATCATCAATTCCATTTTTTATTCTTGCAAATCCTCTTGTTATTTTTCTAGTTACAAAATTTTCCCCTCTTCTGGGAGATTCATGATTAAAAAGAATTCCGTTTGATGCATGCAAATTGTAAGCTTCTCTATAGTTTCTAATAAGCCAATAAGAATATAGTTTTGCAATAGCATAAGGACTGCGAGGCCTAAAGGGGGTCACTTCATTTTGAGGAATTTCAACTACTTTGCCATATAATTCTGAAGTTGAGGCTTGATAAAATTTAGTTTGTTTCAGGTTTAAAGCTCTTATTGATTCTAGAATTCTTAAAGTACCTAAAGCATCTACTTGAGCGGTATATTCAGGCATGTCGAAACTAATAGCAACGTGACTTTGAGCTGCTAAATTATAAATTTCATCTGGTTCGATTTCTTGTATTATTGAATTAACATTACTTGAGTCGGTTATATCTCCATAATGTAGGAATAAGTTAACTGATTCCCCATGTCTATCTTGGTAAATATCATCTATTCTCGTTGTATTAAAGTAACTTGATCTTCTCTTGATACCATGAACTTCATATCCTTTATTAATTAGTAGCTCCGCTAAGTATGAACCATCTTGTCCAGTAATACCTGCTATTAATGCCTTCTTTTTATTGCTCATAAGAAAGAATTAAATGAATTCCTGAAAGCTTTTGATGCTTCAGATGCCTCTTGAAAATAATTACCTATAAAGATACCATTTTCGTGAATTAATGTTGAATTGGGTAGATATGTTTCTTCTTTAGGGAAAAATTTACAAACAGGATGACATAAAATATTACCAGTTACAATTGGCCTTGTTTGAAATCCATTTGTTTCTAACTCTATCTTTAATAGATCTTTGTCTTGTTTGCTCTTTGCAATTATTGGGAAGCCAAAGCAACTTGAATAATATTTATCAATTTGAGTGCTGAATAAATGCTTATATTTATTTAAAATTTCAGAGAAATCTTTAGATAGATTTCTTTTAATTGAAATTATTTCTTTTAATTTCGGTAACTGTGAAATACCCAATTGGGAATTTATTTCAGTTGTTCTCAAGTTGAATCCAGGTAATAAAAACAAAAAATTATCTGGTAAATAATTGAAATTATTATCATTAATATTATCTCTATAAAATTTTGAATTCTTATCTATATCTCTTGCCCATCCATGCGACCTTAGAGAAATAAGTAAATCTCTAAAATATTCACTATCAGTTAATATAAATCCTCCCTCAATAGTTGAAATATGATGACTCATATAAGTACTGTGAGAAGCCATCAATCCAAAAGTACCTGTAAATTTAGAATTATATTTTGCCCCCATACTCTCACAATTGTCTTCTAACAAGATTAGATTATGGTCCTCACAAATTTCTTGAATTTGATTAAATTCGCATGGGTGTCCTAAAAGATTTACTGCAAATATACATTTCGTCTTTTCACTTATTGCATTTTTTATTGCTTCAATGGATATATCAAATGTATCGATGTCAATATCCACGATTTTAGGAATTAATCCCATTTGGATCAAAGGTGAATAAGTTGTCATCCATGAAACTGCTGGAACTATAACTTCATCTCCTTTATTTAATTTAAACTCATCTAGTTTTGAATAAATTAATGCACTTATCATCAAAAGGTTTGCACTAGAACCTGAATTTACCGCTATAGCAAACTTAGAATCAAAATATCTACTTAATTGGACTTCATATTCTTGAGTTATTTTACCTTGAGTTAAGAAGCCACCTCTAAAAACTTTAGAGATTAGTTTTTCATCTTCATCAGTAAATGTATTAAAAGCTAGCGGAAACTTATACATATATAAATCTTACTTTTTAAAATTAGACAATAAATGATTTAGCAAAGAAATTTTTTCTAAAATTTACAAAATGAGAAATAAAATATCAAATTTCATTATTTTATACTCTTTTGAGTAGAGTAATAATTTTTAATTGTGACTAATTATAATATTATAACTGATTTAACTATTTAAGAATAAGTTAAATCAATTAATTAATTGTCTCTTGAAATATAAGTTTAGCTTTTTAATGTACTATTATGTTTAAATCTTCAAAATAATTTGTATGATTAATACTTCTGATAAAAAATCAGAAAATTTAAACAATATTTTGTTTCCGCATGAAATTTTAAAGAATTACGATCAATCTAAATATTCATTCCCACAAATTCTCCAAGATTTATTTGGTTTAAATAAACTAGATCAATTACATGAAAAAATTTACTCTGAAGAAATATTTAATCGTGACTTGGGAAAAGATAGTGCAAGTAAATTCCATAATATTTTTTATAGTGAAATAAAAAAGAAAGATTCAAAACTTAGAACAACTTGGGAATCTTTTTTGACAAATGAAGTAAAAAATCACTTTTCATATGTAGATTCTTTAATAGTACAGAAATTACCAAGCATAAGGATTCATATACCAAATGGTCTTGCAATTAAACGATGGCATTGTGATTCAGATGAAGATCATAAACATCCTTTGGGTGAATTAAATTGTATTTTAGCTTTGACAGATATGCATGATACTAATAGTTTATGGAGAGAGTCAAAACCAAATGAAGCAGATTTCAAACCTTTTAATCTAAAAACTGGTGAATTAGTTTATTGGAACGGCAATACTTGTATTCACGGAAATAAAATTAATACAACGGCAAAAACACGAATGAGCCTAGACTTTAGAGTTTTTCCCCGCGAGCAATATGAAAAACATATTTCTAGTACTACAGGTATAGAATATTCAACTGCAACTATGGGAACAAGGTTTATTATTGGTGAATACTATAAAGAAGTTTTTTGATTTTATGAGTATTTATGACATTAAAAATGCAGCAACAATACTGCATAGAAATGAATATAAAGTAGAGGATTCATGGGATGTAGTTTCTGGATTTGAGTCCTTAATAGCAGACTTTTGCGGCTCAAAATTTGCTATCGCACTTGATAACTGTACTAATGCACTATTTTTATCTCTTAAATATAAAAAGATAAAAAATCAGAATATAAAAATACCTGCAAAAACTTATTTATCAGTGCCTCAAACTATTTTGAGAAGCGGAAATTTCCCAGTTTTTGAGGATTTTAATTGGGCAGGATTTTATCAATTGGGAGAAACTGGAATATTTGATTCGGCAGGGAGATTGGCCAAAAATATGTATATAAAAGATACTTTTATGTGCTGTTCATTTCACCTTAAGAAGAATATCCCAATTGGTAAAGGTGGAATGATTTTAACTGATTCCAAAGATGCCTATGAATGGTTATATAAAGCTGTATATGAAGGCAGAAATAGGAGACAAAATCATGATTCAATAAATGATCTTGAGATTTTTGGTTGGAATATGTATATGACGCCTGAGCAAGCTGCTTATGGGATTGATTTGTTCGAACATTATCAAGGTAAAAAAGATTTTGTAGATGTAGCCTCATCAAAAAAATACAAAGATTTAAGTAAATTCCAAATATTTAGAGAAAATAAATTGACTGAATTCTTCTAATTTTTAATTATAATTTCTATGCAAATGATTATTCTATTGTGGAATTTTCTTTCTAGAAAGAGAAAATATCAATTAATATTTGCCTTGATGCTTACAGTCATTGCGGGTATATTTGAATATCTTACCATAGCATTATTTTTTCCTCTTATTACTTCATATGTCTCAGGTTTTGATCAAGTAGAAAAGTTAGAATCTAGCTCTAATTTATTTGGTTTAGTTTTCCCCTCAATCAAAGCTAATATTGTGGTCTTTGTAATTATAGCTTTTGCTTCCCTTTCAAAAATACTAAGCCTTAGAATAAATTATTTTCTAGCTGCCATGGTTGGCGCTGATTTAGGAGGACGTTGTTTTTCTAATCTTATTTATAAAGACTATTTGTCTCATATATATAGTAGATATTCGGATTATATTTCACTTTTAACAAATGAATTATCGAGAACTGTTAGTAGTATCGCATCAATATTAACGATATTTTCCAGTTTCATATTGTCAGTATTTTTGTTGATATCTTTAATCAAAACTATCTCATTTAGGATAATATTTGTTTTCTTTTTTATTTTTGCGATTTATTTTATTATGATGTTAATCATAAGGGTAAAGTTATTAAATAATTCCAGGACAGAGGCAAATAGTAGTAAGAAAAAAATGAATATTTTTTCAGATGCAACTAATTCAATAAAGGATATTATTTTGGGACACAAATATAAATACTTTATAGATCAATATAAAATTCATGAAAATAAAGGGGCCGTGGCACATGCTCAATCTTTATTTTTACTTCATATTCCTCGTTATCTAATGGAGTTTTTTCTATTTTCACTAATGATTTTAATAATTACTATTAATAACGATACAAGTTCAATTGAGAAAAATGTTTTCATCTCTCAATATGCATTGTTGTTTTTCGCCGCAATAAGATTATTACCATTAATAAATACCATATATGCTTCTTATAATAATTTTCTTTCTAATGCCACTGCAATAGATAATGTTATTAAAGCCGTTAAAAAAAATAATCTTTATAAAATAGAAAATTTAAATAAATTTGAAGATAATAAGATTGCTTTGAGTTTCAGTAATATTAAATTTGATGCTGTTTCACATAGATATTCAAGAGATCATAAATTTGTACTTAACGATATAAATCTTACGATCTATAAAGGAGAAAAAATTGCACTAATTGGGGAATCTGGGAGTGGAAAAAGTACTTTAGCAGATATTTTATCAGGCTTACTTAAACCTAAAAAAGGAAGAATATTGGTTGATAACAAAGATGTATATAAAAATTTGAACAACCAAAGTGCTTGGCAAAGATCAATATCTTTTGTTTCACAGGGAGGATATTTGATGGATACGTCAATTAAGGAAAATATTGCTTTTGGGGTGGAATCAAAGTTTATTGATAACGCAAAAGTTAAAAAGGCAAGTCAGATATCTAAGATATCGAAATTCATTGAAAATCTTCCGGATAAATATGAAACGTTTACTGGTACAGATGGAGGGACTTTAAGTGGCGGCCAAAAACAAAGACTATCTATAGCTAGGGCACTTTACAAATCTACTTCTATTTTAATTTTAGATGAACCTACAAGTTCATTAGATGAACCTACTGCGAGGCTATTTATGGAGTCAATTTTAAATCTTGATGATCAAATTACGGTTTTTGTCATAACACACAACCTAAGGCTTGCAGAAATGTTTAAAAAAGTAATTAAATTGGATAACGGTTATTTGTCTGAAATGTAGAGTTATGAATTTTAAAATGGAATATAATTTATTAAAGGATTTTTATGAATTTTTAAAGTTTGATTCTTCTTTTAATGATCTAGAAATATCGAACTTAATAAGTCTTCTTGAAAAATATCGTAATGCTAGTTTTGGAAAAGAAGAAAAAAAAATTCTTTCTTTAATAGAATATATAGTTTTGGAAGATTATAAAAATCAAGGGGAATTATTTACATTAGAAAATAAATATGCTGCTAATAGTATTTCCGTGAACCCTTTCTTAATTGATAAACATCCTTGGCTAATAAGATCTGTAATCTCAAGATTAAAGGTATTTAAAAGGCAAGAATTTATGTCAAATAATAAATCTCATGTCAACCAAATAAATAAAAATGGAATTTTAATAATTAAAGATTTTTGTAATTCTGATTTATATAGTTTTTTGAAAAATGAATATATAAATAAGCCAGTTGCATTGAATAAAAATAGTACAAAAACAGTTGCAAGGAATTTAATAAGCTTTAAAAGAATCAATCTTTCAATATATAGGGAAAAGTATAGTGGAATATTACTTGATGAAATTATCAGGAAAGTTTTTAGTTTAGGTTTTAATGATGATTTTTCTCAAACTAAAAGAATTATTAGAAAAAGTACATTTTGGCAAATATTAAATATCCTTTATGTGGATCATGATATTCAAAAGGATTGTCATATGGATACCTTTTTCCCTTCTCTTAAATTCTGGTATTTCCCATTAAGGGTTTCATCAAAGAAATCCTTTATGTACGCAAAATACTCAAATAGGCTTACTTTTAAAAGGATGCAAATTGATTCATTGAAATTGAAAAAAATGATGGATTTAGTTCCTAATGAAGTGCTTGAATCTAGATATAATCTAGATCTCAAGAGTTCCACATCTTATGAAAGTTCTCTTCAGGGTTCATTTAGATATTCACTTCAGGAAATGGAGGAAATGGGTCTAGAATTGAAACCTATTACTGTTCCTGCTAATAGTTTAATAATTGCAGATGTCTCTGGAATGCATTCTAGAGGTCTTGGTTCAAAAAACTTTAATTTAAGTTTACGCATTGCTATGCATGGCAACAGTAGACATTTAAATGTTTTTTAATTAAAAAAACTAACTGAAGTCAAATCATAATATGTTCTATTATTTTGGCTTGTCATCTTTTTACGGTATATTATTATTATTAATTTCTATGTTTTGGAATATAAAAGTTTAGAAGATTATAGCTCAAGACTTCAAACTGCATTGTGCAGTATTGATCAAACCTTTATAGATATTCTTACAAGAGAAATTTTGAAAAGAATCAATGGAAACGGAGAGATTTTTTTAATTGGTAACGGAGGAAGTGCTGCTAATGGGCATCATATAGCCGGAGATTATTCCAAAACTTTTTCAATGATGGGTAAAAGAATTAGAATAAATTCCTTGTCTGACAATGAGTGTTACGTAACAGCTGCTGCTAATGATATAGGCTATGAGGAAATTTATGAAATTCTTATAAATACAAGAGTAATCAAAAATGATCTTTTAATTTTTTTATCAGGAAGTGGTAATTCGATTAATTTAATAAAAGCGGCCAGAAAAGCAAAAATTTTTAATATTAAATCATCAGCAGTAATAGGCTATAACGGGGGAGCCTTGAAAGATATTGTTGACATACCTATACATGCCAAAATAAACGATATGGAGATAGCTGAAGATTGTCAAATGTCTATTTTTCATTTTATAAAGCAAAAACTTGTAAAAACAATATCACCAAATTATGAAAGCGAAAGCACAAAATACAATAAAAGAACTCAAGAAGATTTAATAGCATGATTATTGCTTCAAAATGTCCTTATAGAATTTCTTTATTAGGCGGCAGTTCTGATCTTGATTGGTTTGTGAACGAACATGGCAAGGGTATATCTATAGGGTTTTCGATTAATGCTTACAGCACATTATTTTTGAAATATAGAAATTCAGGAAATAGGGGAATACTTAATTATAGTTCTAGAGAAGAATATTCTGATATAGAAACTATTTCTCATCCGATTATTAGAGCATGTTTTTCCAAATATAAATTAAGTAATCCTATTGAATTGGCTTCTTTTGGAGATGATATTTCAGGAGCAGGTTTAGGAAGCTCATCTTCTTTTACAGTAGCATTAATAAATGCTATTAACTCATTATCGAAAGTTCAAAAATCTAACTATGAATTAGCAAAAGCTGCTTCAGAAATTGAAATAGAAAATCTTAAAAATCCAATAGGAAGACAAGATCAATTTTTATGTTCATTAGGAGGTATAAATATTTTAAATTTCCGAAAAAACGGTAATGTTCAAGTCTTAAAAGAAAAAAATATAATTGAATGTATAGAAAAATATTCGAAAGATTTATATCTAGTTAATACTGGCATTAGAAGATCTTCTTTCAAAAGTCTTCGTAAAATCAAGGATGAAGAAAAATCATATAATCATATTCTTGAAATTTTAAAAATTACAGAAGATTTTCTTTCTAGATCAAAAGAGAAAAGTTTATTTGAGATAAATATTTTACTAAAAGAGTCTATATCTAAAGCTTGGAGTATAAAAAGAAAAATGGTAGGAGTTATGAATGAAGAATTATTTGAAATAGAAGAACAATTAATAAAAAGAAATTTTAATATCATAAAATTGCTTGGTGCAGGTGCAGGAGGTTATTTTTTAGTTAGCTATAATTCTCAAAATCAATTACAGAGAAAAATGGATTTTGAAAAAATATGTTTTCAAATAAAAAAGGTTGAAATTGATCATGTAGGAGCAGTCTCTTGGAGTATATAAAAGATTCATTATCTTCAGCAGTAATTACTTTAGGAGGGCAAGGTAAAAGAATTTCAAATATAACAAGAGATATTCCTAAACCTCTATGGGAAATTAATGGAGTAAGTACTATTGAGAGAATTACGCATTTATTAAATCAACAAGGTATTAATAAGTTTATTTGGCTTGTTGGTTATAAACCAGAATTTTTCTTTAACGCTGCAAATGAATTAAAGAAAAAATTTGCTATTGAGATTATTATAAATTTAGAGGAATCGCCATTAGGGGAGGCAGGAGGTTTATTGAGAGTTTATAAATATTTGGAAGAAAATTTCTTATTTATAAATGGTGATATAGTTTTTGATATTGATTTAAAAAGATTCTTCAATTTTCATATATATAATAAATGCGATATTTCTTTTATAACTCATCTAACTTCTCACCCAGAAGACTCTGATTGTATCGCTGAAACTCAAACTTCCAGCATTTACAAATATAAATTAAAAAAAGAAAAAGTGAGTAACACTATTTTCTATTTAGGTAATGCGGGTGTTTCTATAGTTGCGAAAAAAATAATAAAACTACTTATGCAAAAATATAATTTTAATTTGGAGTTGTCTTTTTTTAAAGATATTATCGTTTCATCTTATAAAGAAGGCCTGAGGGTTCGAAGTTATAATACCTCAGAGTATTTAAAAGATATGGGCACGCCTTCAAGATTAAAGGAGGTAGAAAGTGATTTAAAGAATATGCTTGATAAGAAGAATTCATACAGAAATAAGCAGAAAGTCCTTTTCATTGACAGAGATAATACAATAATAAAGTGTGAAGAAGGACAATATATCTTGGATTTCCAAGATGTAAAATTTTTTGAAGACAGGATAATTAAAATTGCTTATTTATCTAAAAATTTTAACTCGGTTATTATGGTCTCTAACCAGCCTCAAATATCTATGGGACTTATTGGTTATCAAGAAGTGATAAATATTAATGCAGAAATTATTTTAAAATGTCAAAAATTAGGTTTAAATATCTCATCATTTTATATTTGTCCGCATCATCCACATTCAGGTTTTAAAAATGAGATAAGTTTTTTAAAAACAAAATGTTTTTGTAGAAAACCTTTGCCAGGTTTATTTTTGCAAGCTAGTTTTGAGAGAAATATATCTTTATCTGATTCTCTTATGATTGGAGATTCATGGAGAGATCAAGAAGTATCTATGAACTCTAATATGAAATTTCAATGGGCTAAGAATTTAGATTTTCCTCCTAAACCTTAGAAGCAAATTTTTTTTAATTATTAATCTTAGAAGGTTTGGAATTATTCCTAAAAATAAAACTACAAAAGCAATTATTAACTTTAAGCTATATTTTAATCTTAGTCTAATTTGCATTTTTGCATTTTCAATATCCTTTTTAAAAGAATTATTTAAAGAGTATCTTGTTAGTGGATATTTCAAACATTTAAATTTCATATCCCTTGTTAAGAATAAATTTAACCAAAGTTCGAAATCTTCGCATCTTTCTAATTCCTCATTATATTTTATATTTAATATGCCTCTTCTTATGCAAGTCGTGGGATGAGCTATAGGATTTGTCCCTAATGAACAATAAAGAGCAATTTCATATTTTTTACTTGGATATTTTAATAAATTATCATTTTTATCAATCATATAACCCGAACATAAATCTAAATTATTAGAAATCATTTCATCAAGTTGTTCTTTTAATCTTTGTTCATTTAATTCATCATCAGTATCAATTCTCATTATAAATTTTGAATTAGTGTTTGAAATCCCAAAATTAAGGCAGGACGAAAACCCTTTTCCTTCTGAATTTATAAGAACTAATGGTTGGATATTTAATTCTAATTCTTCAATTAATAATTGAATCTTTCTTGCTTTGAGCGATTCACTATTCTCAAAAACAATTACAGGCTTTACAAAATAACTCTCAGAAACTTTTTCGGAGCATAGGCAATTATTTTTTATAAATTTAACTAAAGTTTCAATTCCTTCATCAAAAGTCGAAGATAGAATAATGGCGTCATATCTTTTTTTGTATTTAACCATTTAAATATTTAGGTCTCTTGTGAAATAATTTCTTTTATTGCTAATTTTATAGCCTCTTTTGAATTTAATAAAGGTTCCCAACCTGTTTTAAGCACCTTTTCAGTATTGTAAATAAATTTAGGGATATCTCCAACCCAGCCTCTATCTTTTAATTCATAGCAGATTTCTGAATCCGGAGAAAATATTTTTATAGTTTCCTCTGCAATCCATTTTACTGAAACTGAATCAGAAGGTCCTAAATTAAATATTGGGTTTTTAACTTTTTTAAAATCTTTATGTGATAAATGTATCATTCCCCTCACTAAGTCATTTACATGGAGATAAGACTTTTCTTGTAAGCCATTCCCAAGAACTTTTAGTTTCTTCGGATTATTTTTTAATTTCCTTATAAAATCAAGAACCACCCCATGTGTAGCAGGCGCTCCAACAACATTAGGAAATCGGAATATTCTCAGATCATCAAAATGACTTTCTTTTGCCGCGAAACATATTGCTTCAGAGGCTAATTTCATTGCTCCATAATTAGAAATTGGCATCATTGGGCCAGTCTCCTCATTTAAAGGCTTCAAACCATGATCTCCATAAACAGCCGAACTAGATGCAAAATAAAAAGATTTAATATTTTCGATTTTGCAAATTTCAATAAGATTAAAAGTAGTTAAAAAAGTATCTTTAAGATCTATTGAACTATCATTAACCCCCGATGGTATATCTGAATTCGCTGCAAAATGCCATAATTCAGGAGGTGAAAAAGTTAAATTTATTGCTTTCTTAATTGATAGTTTAGTTTCGAGATTATTTGATAAATCACATTCTATAACTTTAACATTATCATCATTTAGGAAAGATTCTATTGTACTTAATTTGCTATTTGAAAAATTATCTAAGATAACAATATCTTTTTCAGTTTTTAAAATTTGTTTAATAAAATTTAAACCAATAAATCCACCACCACCAGCAATAATTTTTGACATCTATATGACAATATCTTTTGCTTATTATCATCTATTCTCTTATTTGTAACGTAAATGTTGATATATATCTAAACGTTTAAAAGGTAATAATTGTGCTTTAGATCAAAATAAAATGATCCTTTTGAATTTCTAAGTAATATTTATGATTTAGAAAAGATAAGTTTTGGTAGATGTTAATATTATTTTATAGAGGGTTAATTAAATTTTTAATTTGTTTAATTTAATTCGATTATGATGAATGTTTCTGACTGTCTTATTCAAGAGGCAGGTGCAATAAGAGCAGCTGCAGATAAATTAAATAAAGAAGAAATAGAGGGAGTTCTAGATCTACTGAATGTTTGTTTTGAGAATAAATCGAAGTTAGTTGTATCAGGGGTTGGTAAAAGTGGTATTGTAGCCAGGAAAATTGCTGCAACTTTCTCCTCAATCGGAATCATGTCTCTCTACCTAAGTCCTTTAGATGCACTGCACGGGGATTTGGGAATAATAGATAAAAACGATATCTGTTTATTACTTTCTTATAGTGGCGAAACTAAGGAAATTTTAGAAATTATTCCACATTTAAAAATAAGAGGTACCAAAACTATCTCCTTGGTGGGAAATAAATTTTCAAGTTTAGCCAAAGAGAGTGATCTGGTTTTAGAGGCCTCTATTGATAGAGAAGTTTGTCCCTTGAATTTAGCTCCTACAGCTAGTACGGCAGTCGCAATGGCTATAGGAGATTCACTCGCTGCTGTTTGGATGTATAGAAAAGGTATCTCTCAAAATGATTTTGCTTTCAATCATCCAGGGGGTAGTCTTGGTAAATCCTTACTCTTAACTGTGTCAGATCTAATGGTGCCTTTAAGAGATTTAAAACCAATATTAATAGATTCTTTATTGCCAGATATAATTTCGGCAATTACAAAAGATTCAATAGGTTGTTGTTTGGTTAAAAATCCTAAAAAAAATAATGATTTTTTGGGCTTAATTACAGATGGTGATTTGAGAAGAGCTTTGCAGGGCAGATTGTTTAAAGATTGGGATAAATTGTCTGCAAAAGATCTTATGACCAGTAATCCTATCACGATAAATTCTAATAAATTAGCAATAGATGCATTGAATCTTATGGAAAATAATGATAAAAAGCCTGTTTCAATTTTGCCAGTAATAGGTGAAAGTGGCAAAACAATTGGATTATTAAGATTACATGACCTGGTAAAGGCAGGATTAGGGAAATGAATAGAATTTATAGATTCGCATTCAATAATGAATTATTAAGAAAATTTTTTTTTAAAAATCTTCTTAAGAGATTAACTGCAATAAAATTACTAGTATTTGATGTAGATGGAGTACTTACTGATGGAAGTATTTTTATAGCAAATGATGGAACGGTAACTAAAAAATTTAATGTAAAAGATGGTTTGGGTTTGAAAATTCTATTAAAAGAAGGCTTAAAGATTATTTTTTTAAGTGGTAGTAATTCTAATTCGATAAAGATTAGAGCAGAACAATTGGGGATAACAAAATGTGTAATAAACGCTAAAGATAAAGTCAAGGAAATAAAAGCTTTGCAAAATGAACTTGGATTTAGGAATTTTGATACAGCATTTGTTGGGGACGACTTAAATGATTTAAAAGTTAAAAAATATGTTTCAGTCTTTATTTCTCCCCTCGATGCTATTACAGAAATAAGAAATAATTCTGATATTGTACTGCAAACAAAAGGTGGTTTTGGCGCAGCGCGAGAAGTTGCAGAAATTTTATTGAAGGTAAATAAACTTATTGATTTTTATAAATCTTTTGGATGGGTAGATAAAAATGATGTATAGCTTTTATAGAATATCTATTAGTGGTTATGTAAGATATGAATGATCAACTGACCTTGATAGCTGGTCCTTGCGTTATAGAAAGCAAAGAATTATTATTCGAAGTTGCAGAAGAAGTTAAGAAGATATCTAAAAGTCTTAATATAAAATATATATTTAAAGCAAGTTTTGATAAGGCAAATAGAAGTTCTTACACATCTTTTAGAGGTTTTGGATTAAAAAAAGGTCTCCAAATTTTGGAAGAAGTAAAAATAAAATATGGTTTAGAAATACTAACTGATATTCATGACTTAAGCCAAGTAGATCAAGTGGCTGAAGTGGTTGATGTAATTCAGATCCCAGCGTTTCTATGCAGACAAACCGACCTTATCGTATCTGCTGCAAGAAGTATAAGTAAAACTGGAAAATGTTTAAATATCAAAAAGGGGCAGTTTTTAGCACCATGGGATATGGAACAAGTAGTTAAAAAGGCTGAACAAGCAGGAATAAATAGGGAATCAAAACGTTTGTGGATTACAGAAAGAGGAACATCTTTTGGATACAATAATTTGGTTGTTGATTTCCGGGGTTTAGAGCAATTAAAAAGCTTTGGATGCCCTGTAATTTTTGATGCCACACATTCAGTTCAACATCCAGGAGGGAGAGGTACTTCAAGCGGAGGACAAAGAGAATTTGTAGCTCCTTTAGCAAGAGCTGCAATCGCAGTAGGTATAAATGGTCTTTTTATTGAAACTCATCCAGATCCTAATAATGCATTAAGCGATGGACCAAACATGATCCCTCTGTCTAGTTTAGAAAATTTATTAGAGGAATTAATACAAATTAGAATGGTTGTGCCTGAAAAACCATCTAAAAGTACTTAGATTATTAATGCAAAAAACAGCTAATATTTTTATTGGATTCGATCATAGAGAGAGAGCTGCCGCAAATGTTCTTATTGATTCCCTTTATAACAAAAGTTCAATTCCTATTTCCATAACACCATTGATAACTAGCCAATTACAAAATCAAGGAATCTACTATAGGGATAGAGATCCAAAACAATCTACTGATTTTTCATTTACTAGATTTCTAGTCCCTTACTTAATGGATTATGAGGGTTGGGCTATCTTCATAGACTGCGACATGTTGGCATATGGAGATATAGGTGAATTATGGGAACAAAAAAATGATGATTATTCAGTTTTGTGTGCAAAACATTCGCATATACCAAAAGAAGATACGAAATTCCTTGGTGAAATACAAAGTAAATACCCTAGAAAAAACTGGAGTTCAATGATTTTATTTAACTGTAAAAAATGTAAAAAACTATCAGTGAAATATGTAAATGAAACGCCTGGATTGGAATTGCATCGTTTTCATTGGCTTAATAGTGATTCTGAAATTGGCGAAATTAACAATGAAAAGTGGAACTATTTAATCGGGGTTGATAAAAATAAGGATAAATTAATCTACTTAAATAAGCCTAATTTAGTTCATTGGACACTTGGAGGACCATGGTTTAAAGATCTCAGAAATGATGGATGTCCTTTTTCAAAAGATTGGTTTAGAAAAAGAGAGGAATCTATTAAGCTTTGGGACTAATTTTTAATTTATGAAAAAAATTTTAATTGTTATTCCTGCAAGACTAGAATCAAAAAGATTACCTGGAAAATTACTTGCAAATATTAATAAAAAATCATTACTTCAAAGGGCTTATGAAAGTTGTAAAAATGCCTCTTTAAATTCCAAAATTATTATATGCACTGATAGTAATGAGATTGCAAATAAAGCAAAAAAATGGGGATCAATTATTGTTATGACATCAAAAAAATGTACTACTGGGACAGATCGTATTTCAAGTGTTTTAGATAAGTTGCTGATGTATGCGTGGGATATTGATGAAAAACAAATAAAGGAAAAAAAATCATACTTTCTTGCTAATACATCCATAATAAATGTTCAAGGAGATCAGCCTTTTTTAGACCCAAACGTTCTAAAAAGGATGTATGTAGAATTAAAAAAAAATAATAATTTTTCTGTTATTACTCCAATTTATAAATTAAATAAAGATGATATACATAATCCTTCTGTTGTAAAGACACTTATCTCAAAAAATAATGAGGCTATATATTTTTCTAGGAGCGCTATACCTTTTGTTAGAGATATAGATAAATCTGATTGGCATGAACATCATACATATTGGGGACACGTTGGAATATATGGTTTCAAGGCAGATGTACTTAATAAATGGAGTGATTTGCCTTCCTCAAATCTTGAAAAAGTAGAAAAATTAGAGCAACTAAGGCTAATCGATTCTGGATTAAAAGTTGGAACTTATGAGGTAAAAACTTTTGCCTTGTCAGTTGATACTAAAGAACAATTAAAGTATGCAATAAATTTAGCGAAAACAATTGAGGGATAATAATGGAAATTAATGATATTGATTTTGATACGATTATATGGATAGATTCATCTCTATCTATATTAGATAAATTAAATTATTTAAATCGCTATTTACATAAAAATAAATTAAAGCCATTATTTATTTCGAGGAATGAAAAAATATCAAGGTTATTAAAAAAAAGAGGAATAATATCAATGTCTATTATTC
Organism: Prochlorococcus sp. AG-347-K17; assembly: GCA_003281385.1. Classification (GTDB taxonomy): domain Bacteria; phylum Cyanobacteriota; class Cyanobacteriia; order PCC-6307; family Cyanobiaceae; genus Prochlorococcus_A. The sequence goes on along the minus strand of QCCE01000001.1, from coordinate 177,915 downwards.
AAACTGCTATATTTTTATTAAAATCAACAAGATTAAAAGACATTATTTATTTGAAAAATGGCAGTAATTCTATTTTAGAAAATCAGAAGTCTTGGGATGATATTCATGCAAATCTTTTGAAAAAAAGAAGAAATTATTCATTTAAACATTTTTATAATTATTTTATTGATTTATTTCTTAAAAATATATTTCAAGTTTCAATTATTTTTTTAATTAAAAAAGGTTATTTAAAAAATATTTTAATTTTGAATGGTCTTAATACTTTTGGTTATTTATTGACGAAAATTTGTCATAAATATAATTTACCCTTTATGTTTTGGGAAAATGGTTTAAAAAGTAAAACACTTTTTATTCATCCATTTGGTGTGAATGCGTATGGTCGGAAGAGTAATTCTTTGTTAAAAATTAAACCTGATAAAATTAAAAAATTAAAAACTTTTATTAATGAATTTGTTAATCCTAAAAGTAAAAATATTTTATGCCCCTTACAATTTGATATAGATACAAATATATTATGTGGATCACAATTTATTGATTGTGAACATTTCCTCAAAGATATATTATTTCCTCTAAGTCAAAACCTCAAGAATCATAATTTCTTTATAAGACCCCATCCTAAACAGAATAAGATAAAAAAAGAAATAAAGGAAATTATAGAAAATAGTCATAATATATTTATTGATTATAAAAAAAATGTTGATGATATATTAGATAAATCTGATCTTGTTATTTGTATTAATTCAACTGTGGGTTTTACTGCCTTTAGTAGCGGAATTCCAGTAATATCTTTTGGGAGATCTTTTTGGAATGATTCTAATTTTCACTATTTTTTAGAAATAAATAAAATTAATTTTGAATTTTTCTACAATAATTCTACATTAAATAGTAGCCATAATATTATTGCCGAGGTTGATAAAAGATCGTTATGTTTTGATGAATATCTTCCCAGTCTACTTAAATTTAGTGAGGCATCATTTATGCAATATGATCCTAAACTATTTTTCCCAGATAAGATAAAAATTTATGAATGATTTTTATTTTAGTAGCATTAATCAAAGCATCAATTTAATTAAATTGAAAATTGATAATTTGAATCTTTTAAATAAGAAAAAAGATTTTATTGTCTTGATTTCTACTCATGATTATCTAAAATATGTATCTAATTTTCTTGATTCCTATTATAAAAATAATTTATCTTATAAAAAAATTTTTATTTTTACAATTAAAAATAAAGGTTTTAAGGAAAAAAATATTTCTCTCTTAAAAAGAAAATATAAGTTTTATAATTTTGAGATAATTATTGACGATAATAGCTCTTTATATATTAATGAAATATCTGCAAATATTAGATTTCATATTATAAATATATTAATGCCTTATTCAAAAAGTATCTTGTATTTAGATGCTGATTCTATCGTACTTAAAGATTTAAAAAAAATGTATGATTATTTTTCAAGATATTCAATCGCTCTAAGGAAACATCCAGAACACAGGAATGGTAGTTTGAATCATTATTATCCAATAAAATCTGGATTTATATATATTAAAAATAATAACTTGGGTCGAGATTTTTTGAATTCTGCTATTAGTGATATTCAAAATAATTTACATATTTGGTATGCAGATCAAAAGGCTATTTCTCATGCTTATTTTAAAATAGGTTTTAATGAAATATCAAATGTTTTACTTTTTCAATCTAACTTCTTTGATTGGAAATTATATCCTGAGCCGTATATATATTCAGCAAAAGGTATAAGAAAAAATACATTATTCTTTACCTATTTTTCAAAAATGAATAGGTTTAATAGATTCTTCTTATTTAAGAAAGTTTGCTTTTTTTTAATTACTATTGAAAATTTAATAAGAAACATTTTTAAATTATTTAGAAAAATTTTTAAGTAATGATAATTAACGTTTTCATATATTCAAACATTCATTTAATTATTGCATTGGCATTAATTCATGATCGGGTTAAAAATTTTCAAAAAAATCTCATTATAAATCTTCATATTTCAGATTTAGTATTAGAAAATATTAATAGAGCTTTAGGATCTGGTAATTACGATTTATTACTCAAAAGAAAAAATATTAATTTAAACATATCTGTTTTTAGATCCCCTGCAGCAAATTCAAACATGTCAGAAAAAATAAAGGGTATCTTAATAAATTTTTTAAATTTCAGGCACTATAAATCAGACATTGTAATCGTGCCAAATTTTTCTAATTTATATATTTTATTTTGCTTAATGAGAATTAAGCACAATGAAATTATTTATATAGATGAAGGAATGTCTTATGTTTCATTTCTTAGATATCTTAAAAATAATCAAAAATCTAAAAGTTATTTTTTGATGAGGTTTTTCTCAAAATATGCTTCTCCCTATTCAATACCAAAAAAAATAAAATCTTTTGTATTTAATAAAGAAAAATTTAATCAAATAAAAAATATTTCCCATTATAATTTAAATTTATTAGAACTAAATAAAATCTTTTGTGGTTTTATTAGAGATTTAAATTGTCTTAAAAATCAGTATAAGAATGATGAGTATACATTTGTTGTCACTTCACCATTATCTGATAGAAGATATACTACATATCAGAATGAGGAATTTGATATATTGTATAAATTTTTGACATCTTATGTAGAATCTAATCCATTAAAAAAAATAATTATAAAAACCCACTATAGAGAAACATCTTCTAAGTACAAAGGTTTATTAGAAATATCTAAATCAATTTCAATTTATAAAGGATATTTAGCTTTCCAAGAACTTTTAATTTTATATCAAAATGCAGATGTTATTTGCTTTCACTCTAGTGCAGTATTTTCAATGATTAATCTAGATCTAACAAAAAATATTTATTGTTTATGTGATTTAATAAAAACACCTTCTATGAAAACTATAAGTAATGCTTTGAAGGAATTAAATTCTGAATCTGTAATTTTTGTAAAATAGTTCTATTTTTTTGACTTTTTTGGTTTGTAACCCCTACCGTTAAAAACAATTTTTAAGGTCTTAAAAAGAATTACAATATCAAGTAATATAGAGAAGTTTTTTATGTAATATAGATCATAACTTAATTTATTTTTAGAGTCTATAAGGCTTGCACCATAGTGATAGTTTACTTGTGCCCAGCCACTTATCCCAGGTTTTATATAATTTCTAAGTTCATAATTTACTATATTTTCTTTTAATTTATTATCTATCTGCGGCCTTTCGGGTCTTGGTCCTATCAAACTCATATCTCCTTTAATAACAGAAATCAGTTGGGGAAGTTCATCTATTCTATATTTTCTAATGATTTTTCCTAATTTTGTTATTCTTGGATCATTTGCTTTCGACCACTGCGGACCATTTTTTTCTGCCTCTTTAATCATTGATCTAAACTTAAATATTTTGATGTGTTTTTGTTTGTAACCATTTCTTGTTTGTGAATAAAAAATAGGATTGCCATCTATAAAAAGAATAATAATGCTAATAAATAACATTAATGGACTCAATAAAATAAGTAGTGCAAAACTTATAAATATATCGCCTAACCTTTTAAGTCTGAATTGCATTGAATTTCTAAAATTAAGGCTTTTAAAATAAAAAATATCATTTTCAGCTAAGAACTCTGGAGGACATATTTGTAAATATTCATTTGACCAATGTAAAAGAGTTTTGAAATTTATTTCTTTTTTAATCTTAAAATTTATTTTATATATTTCATCATTTTTAATGAAATTATTATCGATTATTATCCCATCAAAATTATTAGAATTACTTTCTTCTACATTTTTTTCAAAATGAATTAAGGAAATATTATTTACATTGGAATTACTTAGTAAACTTTTTAAATATAAAAAATTAGTTTTATTTGTCATTACAAGCCATGATATTTTTTTATTTTTAGTTTTTGCCCAGATATATCCCTTAATACTCTCGGTTATAAAAATAAAAAAAGATATTTGTAAAGTTGAATTAATAAAAAATATTAGAGATTTCGAGTTTATTTCATAACCCTCTGTAAGTATATTTATAGAAAGATAAATCAAATTTGAAGCGCTTGTAACTACAAGTAAACCAAAAATCTTGGAAATTATATTTAATCTTTTGTTACTATCACTATAATATCCGAATACATAATTGCTTAGAAGCCAAAAAGTAATTAAACAAAATACTATTAATTGATTTGGGCTATTACTGTAAATATTAAAAAAATTATTATTGTATATGATAAAAATTATCAAGAAATCTTTAACTAGAGAAATTAAAGTTATATAATTTTTTTTTATATATTTCATATATTAAACATAATTTGTATTTAAGATAAAGATAACATCTTAATTTTTATAAAAAAAAACTAAATTTTTTTAAATTTATTCATATTTTCTAATTTATTATTTTCTAAATTTAATGACAAGAAACCCAATAGATACCAAAAAGGAATAAACGTTAGAAATTTTGATAAACTTCCTATTATTATTACATTTAAGAATAATATCAAACCTGTTTTTGTAGGAATATCTTTAATAAATTTAATTTTATTTTTGAAAAGGGAAAAAATTAGTAATATGAAAACACTAAAACCTACTATACCTGTATGAGTCATAAAGGATAAAGGTATACTATGTAAATAATTACCTAAACCTGATCCCGATATTATTTCTGAATTCCAATTTCCTAAAATTGGAGATACCTTAATTTGAGATGAAAAACTTTTTAGTATTTCTAGTCTAGATAGGAGTGGAGATAAAAAGTCTAAGATATCTTTCATATATCCAGGACTAAGACCTAATTCGTAAAGTTTATCAAAGTTGTTTTTTAATATGCTATAAAAAATAAAAAGTAGAATTATAGGAGAAGTTATAAAAACTATAATTTTTACTATTGCCTTTTTAGAACTCTGTATTAATGTATCTGAAATTAAATTAGCAACTAAAAATACTATTGTAGAACTTGAACCCATTATAAAAGTTAATATGGATAGTCCAATCATTGAGAAGTATAAACTAATAGTCTTTTTCCTAAAAAATAGATTATTGAGAAGTATATAAAAAATTGAAATAATATGAACTACATCAGCAAGGGATTGATAATTTCCAATATTAATTTCATAATTTAATTTATTTTTTGCAAAAATTAATATAATTGCAAAAGTGTAAATTACTAATACCTTAAAAAATAAATTTATTTTTCTGGCCATTTCAGATCTTGATAGTTTATTTCTTAATATGTCAATTGCTAAAAAAGTTTCTAATCCGTAAAAGTAAAAGTTTAAAAATCCAAACTTGTATAAAGCTAATCGAAAAAAATTAATAAAACCTGAATCAAAATTAATTCTAAATACAACTAAGAAAATTAAGAACAATAAATAAAAATCGAAAAATCTGTTATCTTTAAACCTTTTGAAATTTTTTATAATAATTGTAAACCCAACAAAATGAGTAAAAAAAGATCCAAAAATGATGGCTAATTTTAAATTTAAATTTAATAAATCTATTAAATAAATACAAAAAAGATTTGATATAAATGCTGATATAAATAAAATTGATAAATTCTTATCTTTGACTTTAGTAAGTAACATTTATGATAATTTACCTTTTTTAAAGAAATTCAAAAATTTCAATTTAGTTATAAACCATTTTATTAATAACTTAAATAAAATTACAACTATAAATCGAATATCTTCATTAGTAATTTACTTTTTTATTTTATTAGCTTTTGAGTTTATTAATATCCATTTTTGACCGTCCAAACACATATCTTTAATGGTCCTTTTAGGCTCCCAATCAAGTAAATCTAAAGCCTTTTTATTATTAGCAACTACTATGGGAAAATCACCAATTCTTTTTTCTAAATTTTTTGTTTTTATTTTGCAATTATTTACATTTTCAAAAATATTTACAAGTTCAATAACACTTGTTCCTTTTCCTGTTCCAATATTAAGACAAACAAACTCTCTTTTAAAATTATTTAAATAATCAACAGCAGCTATATGAGCATCTGCTAAATCTTTTACATGTATATAGTCTCTTATGCCTGTCCCATCTTTAGTATTAAAATCTGTACCATAAATAGATAGTTTAGATTTATACCCATTAGCAACCTTTAAAATAGCTGGAAAAATATTTGATCCTGAGTGGAATATGTCTTCTCCAATTATTCCTTCTGGACTTGCCCCTATTGGATTAAAATATCTTAAATTTGCTATTCTCCAATTTTCTTCTGAACTTTCATATGTGTTTTGCAATAATTCTTCAATTACTAATTTAGTTCTTCCATAGGGAGTTTTGGGATTCTTTTCTGAATCTTCCGAAATTATGTCATTACAATATGATGCATCATATATTGCCGCACTACTACTAAAAACGATGGTTCTACACCCAAACTCTTTCATTACTTTTAATAATTTTATTGATCCATTTACATTGTTATCCCAATAATCAAGAGGTTTATTTATTGATTCATTTGAGTCTTTAAATCCTGCAAAATGAATAACTGCATCAATATTTAAAAAAGTACTTTTTATTGATTTGAAAGTTTTTCTTAACTTATTCTCATTTTTAATATCGCATTTGAAAATATTTAATCTTGTTTCAACTGTTTTGTCATATTTTTTTAAATATGAAATAATGTTTCTTAAGTTATTCTTGGAACTATTGAAAAAAGAATCTATAGCAATAACTTTATGACCCTTTTGTAAAAGAGAAAAACAAGTGTGACTTCCTATAAAGCCAGCTCCTCCTGTAACAATGAAATTAGCCATAGATCTATAAATTAGTTTTAAAAATAATATGATCTTGTTTAATGTTACATCTCAAGCCTGCTAAAAAAATTTAAAGAAGGTTTTAAATTTAATAAATTAATTAACTTATTAGATGATAAATGAGATAATTTTTGTATAAAATATTTTTATGATAAACAAATTATATTTTGAAAGGTTTTTAAGCAATATATTTTTTATAAATAATAATGTAAGTTTTAATTTACTTATCGCTAATACTTTTATTGTTTTATTAACCTCTCAGCAATTTATACAATTTATTTATGATAGTAGAAATATTAATATGCCTATATATATGTTGTTTGGCTATTTGGGATGCCAAATAATAACTTTGTATCTTTTACTAAGAAATTTTCCTAAATTTTTCGAGAGTCTATTTCATAATGTTCCTTTAATCTTTTTTATATTTTATATTGCTCTTTTAATGTTCTCTACTGGAGATATTTTGGCAATTATTGGATTTTTTGTATACAAGGATGGAATTTTAAATTGGTTATTTTTGGGTATTGGCTTATTTCATATTTTATCAATTTATAAAAAACAAATTACTAAAAAAAGATATATTAATTACAAAAAATTTGTAAAGTTTTTTTTGTTTCTTCTCGCCCTTATTTATTTTATTTATTCAATATTTTTTATTTTAAATTTTGAAGATTCAAATTCCCTTTATCAGAGAATGTCTATAAATTTTTATATAAGTTTTCTTATTGTTCTCCCTATTTTAAGAGTTTTTTATGATAAAAAAGATATTTTTAAACCTCTTCTTTTTTTATTATCGATATCTTTAATAATTACTTATGTCAATTTATTTTCTCGTTCTACTGCTACTATAATTTATTGGTTAACTTTATTTTTGTTTTCAAATATACCAATAAATATTTATTATTTTAGAAATTCAATTAAGTTATTATTAGGTTCATTTTTTTCTTTATTTATGTACTTGAACTTAATAAAAATATTTACCTCAAATGTAATTTATCTATATGGATCTACAGAACAAAGAATAAATGCCCTTATTAAAGCAGATATTGATAACTTCTCACCTTTAATGTCGAGATTTAGCATTTTAAGATATTTCCCCAGTCAATTCACTTTATCGCCTTTTTTTGGAGGCTGGAATCCTGAAATAATTGCAGGACCTGGTAAAGGTTATTATATGCACAGCATGATTTTGTCATTAATGACACATACAGGGATATTAGGAACATCACTTTTTTTATTTGGTCTAGTGCAAATTATTTATCCAAGAATTTTTTATTTAAAAAATGATCTTAATGATTTAAATTCAATTTTGATATTACAGTTTTTTGGGGCTTTTATGATAGCTAATATCAGTTATTTCTTTAATTTCCCTCCTTTTTGGTTTCTAGTGGGAATCTTGTTACCAGGAATTATAAAATGACCTCAAATTAAATTTAGTATTTTACTAAAGAGACATCAAAATATTCAATACTAGAATTTTGTGCAAATTTTAAATCAATATGAGAATCTCCAATGTAGATAGGATTAACTATATTTGAAAATTTTTTTAATGCATAATACGAATCTGGATGGGGTTTTGGCTTATATTCATTTGCATAAATAATTTTCTTTATAAGAGTCCTTCTTGGGAATTTTGTTAACCTTATTTTATTTTTTTGTTGGCTTATATTTCCATTGGTAATTATATATATTTCTAAAGAAGTATTCAAACTTTTGACAAAGTCTTTAAACCACATATAGGTTTCAATTTTTTTGCAATATCTATTTTCATGCAAAAGAAGCTTAAAGTCTTCTAAATTGAAATTACTAAAATTAAATTTATTCTTTAACTTCTGATATAAAAATTCTCTTCCAGATAATTCAAATTCATTTTTAAGATATAAATAAACTTCATTTTGTTTAGAAGGATTAATTTCTGAAGCAATTAAATAATATGCAGATAAAAGATAATCTTTTTCATTAATAATTGTATTATCAAGATCAAAAATTAAATCTCTTCCAAGGTTGTGAGCTTTTTTTAAATATTCAATATTCATAAAAAATGTTTTCATAAAATCTAGAAAAAGCAACTTTATTTTTTATTTCATTAATTTCATTTTTTATACCTAGTTTATTTTTGATTATAATTACTGGAATATTTATTCCAATTCCTAATGCAGTAGTACTTGAACCTTGAAGTCTTGGGTTGGATTCAAGTAAAAGATACTCTTCATTAGTAGATTTTTTTAACTGAAAACCGACTGATCCATCTAATCCCTTTAAAGTGCATAATATTTGTTGAATATAATGGATTATTTTTTCATTTTTAATGAATTTGCCTTTAATAGATATTCCCTCTCGCATTTGATCTCTTGTTCTAATGATAATATTTTCAATATTCCCATTATTTAGAATGCAATCTACGGTTAACTCCTCGCCTGGAAGAAATTCAGAAAGTATTAATGGTGGAAAATTTCTGTCACCTATTATTGATAAAACTTCTTCTAATTTAATAAAAAGTGAATTAGGTTTTTGAAAAAAAAGTAATTCAAATTTTTTAAATTCTTCTGAAATAATTCTCACACCTCTGCTACCATTAGAAATTCTCGGCTTCATTATCACAGGTAATTTTGGATAACCTAATCTTTTAAGGGCATAAGTAAAATCTTTTTTCTTATTAATTAATTCAAATCTTGGAACTTTGATTTTATTATTTTTTAAGTGGTTATAAAGTAATCCTTTATCATTTAAAATTTTTAAGCTTTCATAATCTGAAACGAGAATATCTATATTATTTTCCTTGAACAAATATTTTTTCTTTGATAATTCTAATAGTTCACGTGTAACTAGGGGAATTATTAATTTGATATTATATTCCTTGCATAATTTTAATAAAAAATCTATAAAATTTGGGTCTGATGCTTTAGGTATTACTCTAAAATTTTTTTCAATTAAATATTTGCCAGTTGCATTTTGGTCTGCATCACAGAGGTAAATATTAAAAATTTCTTTTTCTTCTAAAATTGCTTTAATTATTCCTGGCCCCCCAGGAGAACCAACTCCAGTAATAAGAATATTTATTTTATTCTCCATCTAATAACCTCAAAGCACTCTGCATAAGTTGTTCCAAATTGAATACCCCTTGTTTTTGCTAAGGATCTGATAAAATCTGGATTAAAATAATTTTTCTTTGCCTGTGATTTATATTCTTTAAGTGCATTTATTTTTCTTTTCATATTAGATTCGCTTAATTCAACATAAGATGTAGTATTAAATCTTAAATTATTCCATATTAATTCGTAACCAAGAATAGTTGTATTTTTAAAGGCTCTAAGCCCCTCCTTTGAAATAGTTTCATGATCTTGGTGGATATCATTTAATGTTGGCATTAATACAAGATCTGGATATACTTTTTCTCGATGATTTATCAGACTTTCTAAAATTTCTTGTCTTACATAATTTAACTTTCTTACTTCATAGTTATAAAGACATACATTTTCTTTTGGAATTCCTAATACTTTAGTTGCATTTATGACTTCAGTTTTTAATATATTTTTCTTGAATTCAGGAGGTATTGATTTCTCTGCAGTTGTGAAGGCAAAGTAGTAAATATTAGCACCTAATTCATTTAATTTTGCAATAGTGCCCCCTGCTCCAAGCTCACCATCATCAGTATGTGGGGATAGGATAAATACATTTTTAAAAGAAGAAAGTGACATTAATATTTTGAAAGTTTTTTGTAGAAATCTATAAGTTTAACAACTTCATTTTCCCATATAAAAAATTTTCTTACATTTGAAAAATTTCTTTCTGAGAAAACGTTTAGAGAATTTATATCTAAATTTTTTAAAGTATTTGAGGAATTTCTAGAATCTTTTGGATCTAGATTTAAACCTACCTTATAATCTTTATTGAATATTAGCCATTCCCCAAAATTTGGCATTATTATAAACATACCATAATGCATATACTCAAAAAGCTTTAATGAATAGCTCATGTAGTATTGGCCTATATTATTAAACATAATTAAACCAATTCCACATTTTCTATATAGTTTTTTAAGTTCATTTAAATCTAAATATCCATAGAGAATAATATTATTTTTTAATGAATCGGGTATCTTTTTCTTTAATTCATTATTTACATTACCTGCAATATGTAATTTATATTCTTTTGGTAAAGAAGCCATTAGATTTATCATGTTGAAAAATCCTCTCTCCTTAGAAACTGTACCAGAGTAAATTAAATCCTTATAGCTTTTCAATTTTAAGATATTTTTTGAATTATTATCTTTTTCATTTGTATAAAAATTAGAAATAGAGATTATATTTTTATTATATTTTTTATAAATATCAACCATTATTGGCTGAGGTACAGTTATGCCATTCAAACCTCTTAAAAATTGATTTTCAATTTTTCTATAAAATTTAGAAATAATTTTTTTTATGATATTTGGTAAAGGCCAATTTTTTGTCATAATCTGTAGGTGAATATTTTCATGCATATCAAAAATTACTATGTTACCGAATATCCTTAAAAAAATTGCAAGTGGAAGAAGTATTGGTTCATGAAAATGTATTATGGAATTTTTATTTTTTAATTCAAAAAAAATTTTTATTTGCTTGAATATATTTTTAAAAAATAATTTATTATAATTTCCTATATCCTTAATGATAAGGTTATCTTTTTTTTCATAACCTAATCCATCAGAAACTATAAGTTTTAAGTTTAATTTTGTTTTTGCAAGGGATTTAGATATTCTATGAAAAATTCTGCTGTCATATCTACTATGTGCAATAGTTATTTGATATATATTTTTCATCATTCAATCTTTTGATTTGAACATTAATTATTGTATAATAGATGCCTATTGAAAGATATTAGTTTATATAATTTGTATATTTAAAAACTAAATATTATTTTTTTATTTATTTTGAATATTTCAAGTATAATTAACAAAAATTTTAATTTAGTCAAAAGTAATTTAGACCGAATTCAGGCTAAATATATAGGTTCTTATTTAGTTGCACAGTTTTCTCTTCTTTTATGTAGCCCGTTTCTATCAAGAGTTTATACGCCAAGTGACTTTGCTAATGGTTCATTATTTTTTACAACTTCTTCTATACTTGGTACAATTTCAACTCTCTCATTAGAGAATTCTATACTAATAGAAAGTGATGAAAAGAACATTACAAATGCAACTTTTCTTTCTATTGTAATTGCATTTTTATTTACATCTTTAGTACAAATATTACCTTTTAAAAATTTATTATTTGAAACTTTTGATCAATTTGAATTAGATATAAAATTTTTTATATATTATTTACCATTATCAATATTTTTGTTAGGAACATTTAATTCATTGAGATTGTTAATTATAAGAAATTCAATTTATAAATTTTTAGGAATAACAAAAATTATCCTAGGAGCATTCATTCCATTGTTATCCCTTTTTTTTGGTGTAAATGGACTAGGTTATAAAGGCTTAATATATTCATACATAATTGGATTAATTATAGTTAATATCCTTCTAACTATTGTTTTATTAAAAAAAAGTATATTTAAAATTTCTTATTTTAGTTTAAAAAGATTGTTAAAGATTTTCACTAGAAATAGATCTTTAACTTTATGGACAACGCCAAGTAACTTAATAAGCAATTTGAATTCCAGTTTACCAGTTTTTTTTATAGGTTATTTTTATGGAGAGGAATTATTAGGTCAATATGAACTTGCATATAGAGCTATTTACTTCCCAATAGGAATATTTATTTCTGCTTTTAGAGATATTTTTAGGGATAAGATTACAAATGAAATAAAAAAATTTGGAAACTGTAGAAATAGCTTTTCCTCATTTTTTAAAATTTTAACAAGGATTTCTATTTTTATTTTAGGACCAATTCTAATATTTTTCCCTTACTTATTTAGTTATGTTTTTGGCAAACAATGGTCATATGGTGGATTTTTGATTCAAAGCATGTTTCTTTTGATTTGTGTTAATTTTGTTTCAAGTCCGCTAAGTTATGTTTTGATAATTTGTAAGAAACAAAAATTAGATTTTTTATGGCAAATTAGTTTTCTTTTTACTACTTTTATTAGTTTTTTAATACCTTACTTTTTTAAATTAAATATTTCTCTAAAAAATGTTTTGTTTAATTATAGTTTCTTATCTTTTGTAATGTATTTAATAGCAATATATTTAGCTTACTCAGCTTCAAAAAAATTATCTTAAAAAATTTATTTATTATCTTAATGAGTTATTATTTAAGAGCTTTAAGTCTTTAAAATAAGACAATGAAGAAAGTAGGTTTGATTGATACAGGAATAGCAAATTTTGGATCAATAAATAGTGTCCTGTCTCGTTTTGGATATAGGGGAGAAAGAATTTTAAATGCTAGTCAACTAGATGATTACTCAAAGCTAATTTTACCTGGGGTTGGTAAATTTGATGCCGCAATGCAAGTTTTAAATAAAGGATCTTTTTCAAACGATTTAAAAAAATATTTAGATTCTGGCGATGTGAATATTTTGGGGATATGTTTAGGTATGCAATTAATGTGTAATAAAAGTGAGGAGGGTAAACTAACAGGCCTGAAATTGATAGATGCAGATGTCGTAAATATGAAAACAATTTCTGCTAAAAAACTTAGATATCCTCATATGGGATGGAATCATATAAATATTGAGAAAGAAAATAAAATTTTGAATTTTAATAAAGAATATAGGTTTTATTTTGTTCATAGCTATTGTGTCAAGCCAAAAGATAAAACAATCCAAATAGCTTCATGTAATTATGGGGATTTATTTTGTGCCGCATTTCAAAAAAATAATATCTACGGTGTTCAATTTCATCCCGAAAGAAGCCATAAATTTGGTTTGGAACTTTTTGAAAATTTTCTAAATTTATAAATATGCTTCTCAATAGAGTAATTCCTGTTTTGACTATTGAAAATAATAATTTAGTTAAAACTGTTCAATTTTCAAAATCTAAATATATAGGAGATCCTCTTAATGCGGTAAGGATTTTTAATGAAAAAGAGGTCGATGAAATTATGCTTATAGACATATCAGCCACAAAGAATAACAGAGAACCAAATTATGAACTTATAGAATCTATCAGTGGAGAATGCCTTATGCCTTTATCTTATGGAGGGGGTATTAGAACTCTTCAGCAGGCAAAGGATATATTTGCATTAGGCGTCGAGAAAATTTGTTTAAATAATGTTGCTCTTAAAGATACCTTATTAATAAGTAAACTAGTCAATCAATTTGGGAGCCAAAGTATAATTATTTCTATTGACATTAAAAGAAATATATTTAAAAAACCAAAAATTTATAGCTACCTTAATAAAAAGAAATTAGAACATGATTGGATAAATTTTATTAAGAATTTATCAGAGATTGGTGTAGGGGAAATTCTCCTTAATTCCGTTGATAAGGATGGTTTATTAAAAGGTCCAGATAATGAACTTGTTGAGATGCTATCTAAGGAAATAAATTTACCTATTGTATCTCTTGGCGGAATAGCTAGTTTGCATGATATGAAAAAACTTATCAAGTCTGGAGCAAGTGCTGTAGCAGCAGGTTCTTTTTTTTGTTTCTATGGTCCCCATAAAGCAGTATTATTAACTTACCCAACGTATGAAGAAATAAAATCTCTATTTTCTTGAATCACCTCTTTCTTGTACTAAATGATTAAAAAATATGGTCATACAAAATATAAGAGATGCAAAAGATGTGTAATGGATACATCTGATAGATTTATACAATTCAATTCTCAAGGAGTATGTAATCATTGTATTAAATTTTCAAATTATGAAAATAATAATTGGTTTCCAAATGAAGAAGGAAATAGGAGATTAAATACTATTTTTAATAAAATAAAAAAAAATTCTAAGAATAAAAAATTTGACTGTTTATTGGGATTAAGTGGAGGAATTGATAGCTCTTACTTAGCATTAAAGGTCTATGAGTTAGGTCTTAAACCTTTGGTAATTCATATAGATGCTGGGTGGAATTCGGAATTAGCAGTTTCAAATATTGAATCTATAGTCAAATATTGTAGATATGAATTGATAACACATGTTGTTAATTGGGAGGAAATGAAAAGTTTACAATTGGCCTATCTTAAAGCTGGTGTACCAAATCAGGATATTCCACAAGATCATATATTTATTAGCTATTTGTATAAGTATGCTGTAAGTAACAACATAAATTATTTATTATCAGGGGGTAATATTGCGACTGAAGGGGTTTTCCCTGATTCTTGGCTATGGAGTAATAATGACTCCATAAATATAAAAGATATTTATAAAAAATTTGGTGATAAAAAATTAAAGGATTATAAAATTACAAGCTTTTTTGAATATTATTTTTTATATCCAATTTTTTTTAATATTAAAACTATAAGGCCACTTAATTATATGAGATATAACAAAGTTGAAGCTTGTAGAGAACTATCCGAAAAGGTTGGTTTTAAAGATTATAAAAGAAAGCATGGTGAATCAATCTTTACAAGTTTCTATCAGAATTATTATTTACCAAAAAAATTTGGTATCGATAAAAGACTCCCTCACCTGTCAAGCTTAATAAATTCAAGACAATTAAAAAGAAGTGATGCAATTGAAATTTTGAAAGAGGATCTTTATTGTAAAGATGAAATAGATTTTGATAAGTTATATATTGCAAAGAAATTAGGAATTACAGTAGAATTACTAGAAGAATATATTGGGAATAAAAATAGAGAACATAGCTCTTTTAAAAATTGGACAAAATATTATAATTTATTAAAGAAAACTCAGAATTTTTTAACGAATAAATTTGGAATTTTATTAAATAAATACTCTTAATAAAAAGCTTTAATTTTCTACCCTTAAATATTTATTTCTACTTTTACTTTTATATATTCTGAAGCAATATAATTGATTGATATTTAGAATTTTTATGGAAATAAAAAAAATTTTAAAACAAAAAATAAAAGTCGCAATTATCGGTTGTGGAAGAATTTCGAATAATCATATTAGATCAATCTTTATTCATAACCAAATGTGTGAGCTTGTAGCTATATGCGATAAAGATAGTAGAAGAATTGAATCAGCTAAAGTTTTAATTGAAGAATGCAAAAGAAAATATCAATTATCTCTTGATTATTTAAAAGAATTTCAGAATGATAGTTTATTTTTTAATGAAATAAAAAATAATAAATTAGAAGTTGATTTAATTATTCTCACTACCCCAAGTGGATTGCATCCAAGGCAAACTATCATAGCAGCAAAATTAGGAATTAATATATGTACTGAAAAACCAATGGCTACGAATTGGAATGATGGTTTAGAAATGCTTAAAGTTTGTAAAAATGAAAATGTAAAACTTTTTGTTGTTAAGCAAAATCGTTTTAATAAAACAATTACCTTAGTTAAAGATCAGATATTAAAAAAACGTTTTGGTAAAATTGGACTTGTTGTAGTAAATGTTTTTTGGCAAAGACCACAGAGCTACTATGATCAAGATGATTGGAGAGGTACAATAGAGCTTGATGGAGGAGCTTTAATGAATCAGGCAAGCCATTATGTTGATTTGCTTGATTGGTTAATTGGTCCCGTAAAAAGTATTAACGCTTCTACTTCAACAGTCGCAAGAAAGATTGAAGTAGAGGACACAGCTGTATTGAAAATTAAATGGGAAAAAGGTGTTTTAGGAACTATGGCAGTTACCATGATTACTTATCCTCATAATATTGAGGGTTCTATTACAATTATTGGTGATAAAGGTACAGTTAAGATTGGAGGAAAAGCTGTTAATAAGATTGAAGAGTGGCACTTCTCAGACTCTGATAAAGATGATGAGATGGTAAGAAATGCAAGTTATGAAACATCAAATATCTATGGGTTTGGTCATCCTCCATATTATGAAAATATGTTGAAAAATTTGAGGGGTGAGTCAGAAGCAATTTGTTCAGGTGAAGAGGGTTTAAAAAGTCTTGAATTATTAATAGCGGCTTATCGTTCTTCAAAAACAGGATTAGAGGTTGAACTACCTTTGGAAAGAGATTTAACTTAATTATTATTTCATAGCTAATTTAAAAACATTATTTATATTTTCAGCATATTCAAGCATTTCATTTTCATTAATAGTGGGATGGATTAGGAATGTTAAATTTGTATTTCCTAATTCTTTTGCAATAGGTAATATAATTGGATCAATAGATTTTTTTAAAAAACATTTTTCAAGATAAAGTTCACTACATGAACCTTGAAAGGCTGGAAATCCTTTTAATCTAATTTCTCCAATAATTTTTTTCCTATTCCAATCATCTTTTAATAATTCTAAATTTAAAAAACAATTAAATTTGTACCAACCATGGATCACTTCATTGTTAGGTTTTGGGACCCTTATTAATCTATTATTTTTTAATTGATTAATAATTATTTCAGCATTTTTAGTTCTAATTTCTCGCCAATTTTTTAATTTTTTGAGTTGTAATCTACCAATAGCACTTTGCATCTCTGTAATTCTAAAATTAGAGCCTAAATTATCATGTATATACCTATATTCAAGATTAGATGAGTTATCTTTGAATTTTAAAAAGGATTTCCCGTGATCTTTAAAGGACCAAATTTTTTCATAATACTTTTTATTATTAGTCGTAATCATACCGCCTTCTCCTCCTGTTGAAATTATCTTATCTTGGCAAAAACTCCATGTATTGATATCTCCAAACTGACCAATAGAATAACTTTTTTCGTTAATTGTTACTTCTGCTCCATGAGCTTGGGAGCAATCTTCTATTAGTGGAATATTATAATTTTTCGCAAGTTTCGAAATTTTTAATATATCTACTGGCCAACCAGCTAAATGAACGACTACTATTGCCTTTGTTTTTTTTGTAATCAAAGGTTCGATATTTTCAGCTGTAATATTTCCAGAATCTCTGTTCACATCTGCAAATACTATTTTTGCCCCCAATAATGATGCACTACTTGCAGTGGCAATAAAAGATCTTGGTGTTGTAATTACTTCATCATTCTTTTTTATACCAATCGCTAAATAAGCACATGATAGTGCTAAAGACCCGTTTGCTAAGGCTAAAGAATATTTGCATCCGCAAAAATTAGCAAATTCATTTTCAAATGATTTAGATATCTTTCCTGTCCAATAATTAACAGCGCCTGATTTAAGGACTTCTTCTACTGCATTTATTTCATCTTTTGAGTAGTAAGGCCAGCTTGGTAATTTCATTTAAATCAAATATTTTTTATAATCTTCGATGGACTCCCAAAAACCATAACATCATTTGGGATATTATTTAAAACTAATGAACCACCTCCAACTATAACGTTATTTCCGATTTTTATATTTTGTACTATCTTTGATCCAATACCAATCCAACAATTTTTCCCAACTTTTACATTTCCAGCTATATTCACACCAGGGGAAATATGCGTACCTTCTCCAATTATGCAGTCGTGATCAATAGTAGATGAAGTATTTAATATAGAACCAGATTTTATTTTAGAATCACATTGAATTACAGTATTTTTATTTATAAATGTTCCTTCATCTATCTCAGAATATTTAGAAATCTCGGCGGATGGATCTATTATTTTTGTTATTTTAATATTCATTCTTTTAATTATTTTTAACCATTGAATACGAACTTTATTGTCTCCAATCCCAACAAAAAAATGTGTATATTCTTTGGAAAATTTCTCAATATTTTCTTCATTAATATCTCCTATAATTTTATTGTCAAAAACTGTATATCTAGAATATTTGCTTAAACTTTTTTTATCTAGGAAAGAGATGTCTTTAAAATATGCACATTTTTCTGCAATATCTGCAACTACCTTACCATGGCCACCACATCCTAAAATTAAAAGTTTTTTTTCCAAAATAAATTATTCATTATGACCTTTGAAAGGGATGACAATTTTTTTATCTTTTGGATATATTCCTTCTCTTTTAAATACTTTTAAAAAAGTTAAAAGAAAAATTTTTAAATCTAAAATAAAAGAAATGTTATCTACATATAAAATATCATATTCAAATTTTTTTTTCCAAGATAAATTATTCCTTCCTTTTATTTGGGCTAATCCAGTCAGACCTGGTTTTACAGAGTGTCTTTTCCTTTCAAAATCCGAATATAAATTTAGATATTCGGCTAGTAATGGTCTCGGGCCAACAAAACTCATTTCACCCTTAATAATATTTATTAAAGAAGGTATTTCGTCAATCGATGTTTTTCTTAACCATTTGCCAAGAGATGTAAGTCTTTCATCATCACTAAATAAATTACCAAATTTATCTTTTTTACTATTCATAGTTCTGAACTTTATTAGATAAAAAAATTTTTCTTTTAAACCTGGTCTTTTTTGAATAAAAAAAATAGGTTTTCCTAAATTGAATTTTATTACTAATCCAATAACTATTAATAATGGGAATAAAAGAATTAATCCCATCAAAGCAAAAAATTTGTCAAAAAAATATTTTATTCTTAAATAATTCATTTAAGTATTTTTTGAAATGATTTCTGATAAAAAATAGCTTAGTTTTTTATAAGATCTATTTTGAATGATCCATTTTTTACCTTTATTACCTAAATTTTTTCTATCTTGTATAGGCATATTTTTGTATTTTAAAAAATTTTTTAAATGTTGATCAATATCATTTGGCTTTATAAATTCTCCACATCCAGATTCATTAATCATTGACTTATAACCATCATATGATCCAATAATTGGTATACCTGCTAGCATATAATCAACAACTTTATTTAAAGATTGACCATAGTCCCATACTTTGGAATTATTAGTACTGAAATATAAAAGATCACAAAAAGACATAAGGGAGTAAATGAATTTTTTTTTAATCATGGGTAAAAATGTTATATTTTTTAAATGTTCAGTTTGCTCATAATAATTTTTTCTTAAATCGCCTTCCCCAGCAACAATAAAATGAATTTCTTCATTATTTTCCAGTTTTTTTATAGATTCGAAGAAAGTATCAAGTGCATTTGATATGCCTATACCTCCAAAATATCCAATTATAAATTTATTCTTTGGTATAAGATTTTTAATATTTTTATTAATTTTACTTGATTTAGACGTTTCTTTGATATCAAATCCAATAGGTATACAGGAAACTTTTTTTGGGAAACCAAGAACATTATCAACATGTTCTTTTAAGTTTGGCATCGTACCTATAATATGATCCGAATACTTATATCCAACAATTTCTATTATTTTTAGTAAATATATTAAAAAATTTTTATTATGAAATCCACCTTCTTCAACTAGTGTTAAAGGCCATATGTCTCTTACTTCAAAAAATAATTTACATGAATATTTTTTTTTTAAAAAAAGTCCATTTATTATTGTAAGTAAGGATAAACTTGAAACTATAATTACGTCAGGTTTAGATAAATATTTCTTTTTTAAAAATAAAAGTTTAATTTCAAAATCTAACCAACTAATTACTCTAGAAATTGAATTTGAATTTTTGTATTTATATGAATTTAAATAAACATATTTAAAATTTCTTTTTATATTTACAATAACTTTTTTAAATTTTTTTGAATATTTAAAGGGATATGAAGAAAATATAGTGCAATCATAACCCCTTTTAGATAGTTCATCCAAAAGAAAAAATCCTCTTGCACCACTATTACCTATATGTGATGTTTTTACATATTTTGATATATACCAAATTGATTTCATCAATTAAAGATTGGCTTGATATTGTTTATTATTTTTATGACTTCTTCGAAATCTAATCCAACTGCATCTAAGTACCATTTTATATTGGGAAATCTTGGTAAATTTTCTTTTTCTATTAAGTTTAAAGCCTCTGTTCTTGTAATATCACCTTCTCTAATTTGATTGCTTCTAAAGGTGTCATGTTCAGTAAAACCAGCTACTTTAAAGTATATATAATTATAAAAAGCAGCAGTACCATCTCCTATCCTCCAGGTGGTAGTAGTATCAGGGGCTAATTCCCACCCATATTGATTAGTTAAAGTATTATTTATTAGATTTTCATCCCATTTCCAATAATCATATAGATGAAAATAATCAGTTTTTTTCTTGAAACTTCTAAAATATTCACCCAACATTGTATCTATAAGTGATGAATTTAAATAAGATGGATTTTTTATCATTTCTTTTAGTCTTAATTTTTGATATGTAATCTGTTTCGATAATCCATGACTATAAACTCTTTTTTCTTCAAAATCTGGTTTTATACCTAAAAAGCCTGATTTAAAATGTGTAACTTCTAATGGATTTATACCCCATAGATTTAATTTGATATTTGTCCGCTTTTTAACAGACTCTATGTGTTGAAAAAAATGTTTATCTCCAGCGGTAAGTAAGCTTATCATTCCTAAATGTGGAGATTTTAACCAGGCTTCTAGGTTTATCCTTATATTTTTTCTTTTCTCTTCAATATTAGCGGCTACAATAATATTCTCTACCCCCAAAATTGAGGACATTCTACTTATATTTCTTCTTCCCAAGTCTGTAACCATTCCCCAGTCGTATGTATACGTTATTGGTTTTAGACCTAATTCATTTATTATTATATGAAGAGCATAGCAACTATCTCTTCCTCCGGAAAATGGAACTATGCAGTTTTCCCCCTTCTTATTTAAATAATTTTTAAGTAATTTAGTTAACTCTTTTTTGGGCTTAGGGTTATTTCTAATTTTATAATTCTTGCAATAATTACAAATATTATTTTTATCAAAAGAAATATAAGGCATGGTTTCTGGTAAAATGCATTTTGAACATCTCTTCAAGTTATTTTTTTCATGATGTAATAATTTCTCAAGTGATATAGATTTACCTAATTTTGGCACAAGATTTAATCTTTTTTCATTATTTTCTATTATTATTGGTTCTTTATATATTTTAGGTATATCAATTAATTTACCTTCCTCGCGAATCTGACAAATTTTTTTACAGGATAGCTTTTCAAGAATATATTTTTCTGAACTGAAAATAATCTGTTTATTTTTTTTACCTATATATAAACTTCCATTATTTGAATATAAGAGCAGTTTACCTAATTTGGGGATAACAATTGCACAGGCAATTGTTCCTTTTGAATATTTTTTTATTTTCTCAAAAATTTCAATGTAATTAATCTTTTTAGAATATTTTTTACTTTCAATTAAGTTTTTTTCTACTATTCCTGCTAGAGCTTCAGTATCAATTTTTTGATATGGTTTAAGATTTAATTTTTCCCATATTTCATTATGATTCAATATTATGCCATTGTGAATAACATAAATAAATTTTCTTTTAACAGGCTGATTCTCAGCGAAACTATTTGTAATTAATCTGCTATGTCCGATAACAAATTGGGTTTTACTAAAATTTGAAATGCTTATTAATTTAGTAAGAGATTTATCAGATCTCTTTAGGAAAATATTTTGATCACTATTAAATAAAATACCACTCGAATCAAGACCCCTCCTTTCCGCATCTTTTGATATTTCCCAAAGATCTTTTGTTGATATTTTTTCTTTAGATATAACTCCAATTAATCCGCACATAAAATAAAAAAAATATTTTTAGAAAATTAAAATTTATCCTCTTATTATATTATTTTCTGGTTTAAATCTTCCACGCGTATCAATTATCAGTTTGCTAAATCTCTTTATCAATGCATAATCAAACAAATCATGATCAGTAGATACTATAACGGCATCAGCCTGCTTTAGATTTTCTTCAGATAAATCAATTCTTTTTAAATTGAATTGGAATTTTCTTGTTTTTGGTAAATCTTCGAAATATGGATCGCAGTAATCTACTTTAGCTCCTTTATTATTTAATAAATCAATAATTACTAGTGAAGGTGATTCTCTTAGATCATCAATATTTTTTTTGTAACTAATACCAAGAATTAAAATCTTACTATCCTTTAAAGGTTTCCCTCGCTTATTTAAGGCATTACTGGTTTGACTTACTACATAATGTGGCATTGCGGAATTTATTTCCCCAGCCAATTCTATAAATCTTGTATGCATTCCATATTCCCTAGCTTTCCATGTTAAGTAAAACGGATCAATTGGTATACAATGGCCTCCAAGTCCAGGGCCTGGGTAATATGCAACAAAGCCAAAAGGTTTAGTTGAAGCAGCTCTTATAACTTCATATAAATCTATTCCCATTTTATCTGCTAATGGTTTTAATTCGTTCATTAAACCAATATTTACTGCTCTATGAATATTTTCCAATAATTTTGTCATTTCTGCTGTAGAAGTATCTTTAACTTCCACGATCTCTGAGATTACTGGCTTATACAAAGAAATTCCAATTTCGTTGCAGTTTGATGTTATCCCACCTAAAACTTTTGGAATATTACAAGTATGAAAATCCTTGTTACCTGGATCCTCTCTTTCTGGTGAATAAATTAGGAAGAAATCTTCACCAATATTAAATCCGCAACTTCTTATAAAAGGGAGAATTTCCTCTTTAGTAGTACCTGGATAAGTAGTACTTTCTAAACTTAAAACCTGACCTCTTTTGAGAAAAGGTTTTATAGAATGTAAAGTATTTTTTATAAAACTTAAATCAGGTTCTCTGTATTTGTTAAGTGGTGTTGGTAGACAAAGAATAATTGCATCTAAATTACTTACTTCATTAAAATTTGAAGTTGCTTTTAAATGCTTAGAGTTAACTAAATTTTTTAATTTTTTTGAAGAAATATGATTGATATAACTGATAGACTTATTAATTTTTTCAACTTTTTTATTATCTATATCTATTCCTAAAACCTTGAAACCTTTATCTGCATAAGCTATAGCCAAGGGTAAACCTACATAACCCATTCCTATAATGCCAATTTCAGCCTTTTTATTTTTGAATAAATTTAATAAACTCGTGAATGATTTAGAAGATTTCATTTTTTAAGAATTAATTAATCGATTCTATTAAGTTATTAACAACAAGATCTTGATCATCATCGCTTAAATAAGGATGCATAGGTAAACTCATGACTTTTTTTGTTATTGATTTTGCATTATTTAGTTCCTTACTCTTATATAGATTTTTTGTGAAAATATTTTTTATTATATTTTTTGTTTTTGTGTTTAATGCCTCTTGATCAGATAGCAAAGAAGGATAATGTATAGAAGTTGGAATTCCTTTAGTTTTCATTTTTTTAATAACTTTATCTCTATTTTCAATTTGAATTGTATATTGCGCATACACACTGGTATTTTCTGAAGAAATAAAAGGTGTTGTGCAAACACCCATATTTTTAAGTTTCTTCGTATATTTATTGCCAATTGTCATTCTTGCTTCAACTTCGAAATCAAATATACTTAATTTCGCAAGAAGAATTGCTGCCTGTATAGTATCTAATCGACCATTTATACCTATTTGGTTATGGGAATATCTCTTGTTCTGTCCGTGAACTGATATCTCTCTCATTTTTATTGCTAATTCTTCATTATTAGTGAAACAGGCCCCGCCATCTCCGTAACATCCTAGAGGTTTAGACGGGAAGAAGCTTGTTGTACCAATGGTAGATAATCCACTACTTCTTCTTTGATTATGTTTTGAACCAAAAGATTGAGCTCCGTCTTCAATAATTGCAAGTTTATAATCCTCCCCAATTTTATTAATTTTATTGAAATCAGCAGGCTGGCCATAAAGGCTTACGGCAATAATAGCTTTTGTTTTATTTGATATGGCAATCTCTATTTTTTCTGGATCTATGTTGTAAGTATTTACATCAATGTCTACAAAAACTGGTTTTGCTCCTAAAAGTAAGATTGTTTCGACAGTTGAGAAGAAGGAAAATGGAGTTGTAATTACTTCATCACCAGGCTTAATTCCTATTGCCATTAGTGCCACTAATAGAGCATCGGTTCCACTTGAAACTCCAATACAATATTTAACCCCAGTATATGCCGCTAAGGCATTCTCAAGCTGCAAAACTTCAGGCCCTAAAATATATTTCCCATGGTCTAAAACTGATTTAATTCTTTGTTCAATATCCTCTCTTAGGGTTATACCCTTTGGTGTTAACTTTTGTTGTTGAGCATTAAGATTGATAAATTCCATTATTAATATTAGTTATCCTTTAGTATGACTTATTAGATCACCCTTGAGTTGATATCGGTCGCCAGTTTTGTGACATTCCCAAAACCCCTCTCCGTATAAAGGTAGGTTAATCCTTTCTCCATAAGAGCTCATCCATCCAATTTGTTTTGCAGGTACTCCTACCATTAAAGCAAAATCTTTAACATTTTTATTAACAACAGTCCCTGCACCAATAAAAGCATATTTACCTACAGTAACTCCACAAATAATTGTACAATTTGCTCCTAGAGTTGCTCCCTCTCTGATAATCGTCAATCGGTACTCTTTTTTTCTGTTTACTTCAGATCTCGGGTTATAAACATTTGTAAAAACCATGCTTGGTCCACAAAAAACGTTTTTTTCAATAATTACATTATCAAAAATAGAAACATTGTTTTGTATTTTTGTATTATTTCCAATTTTTACTTTGTTCCCAACAAATACATTTTGCCCTAATGAACAGTTTCTACCAATTTCGGCACCAGAGCAGATGTGTGTCCAGTGCCAGATTTTTGTGTCTTCTCCAATTATTGCTCCTTGATCTATTATTGACGTCGGATGAATGCTCAAAGTATTAAAATTCTCATGTTGTTTCATTTTAAATTCAGATCTTAGTTATAAGCTTATTGGATAACCTAAAATAAAAAAAGGTTTATAAATTTCTAATAATTAATGATTTATACTCGAATCTTAAAATTAGAAGTATGGAAAAGAAAAGTTATTCTTTTAATTGTTGATTTAAATATTTTAGTTTTTGCTGTTTGGTTTTCTTTCTGGTTAAGAATTTCAAATCCTTTTAGTCAATATTTTCAAAATTCATTATGGATAATTCCAGTAATATGTACATTGGCAATTCCCATTTATATTTTTACTGGATATTACAGAGGTTTATTAACTTACACAAATAGCTTTTTTATATATAAATCTTTAATAAGTAATTTTCTTTTGGTTTTTGGGACTCCTTTAGTTGGTTACTTTTTTGATTTTGAAATGCCTCCAAAAAGTATTTGGCCACTTCTCTACATTGTTATTTTTAATTTAAACAGCTTAGTCAAAATTGGATTGAGAGATTATGTAAGATCTTTATCAGGCTCTAAGAAAGAAGGGCAAATAGTCGCTATTTATGGAGCAGGATCGGCAGGGGCTCAATTAATAAATGCTTTAAGTACTGTTGGAAATTACAAGATTAAGTTTATTATTGATGACAATAAAAATCTGTGGGGGAGGAATATTGGAGGTATTAAAATTTATTCATCAGAATATTTAAGAAAGATTAAATATGAATTAGATCACATTTTATTGGCAATCCCATCTATTTCAATCGAAAGAAGAAGACAAATAATCTACAAAGTTCAAGATTTGGGATTTTCAATATTAGAAGTCCCCTCAATCGAAGAAATTACTAAAGGCAAAGCAAGCATAAGTAACCTTAGGCGAATTGAAATTGAAAATTTACTTGAAAGAGATATTGTCAAACCTGTTAATAAATTATTAAAAAAAGGTATTAAAAATAAAACAATTCTGATTACAGGCGCTGGAGGTTCAATAGGTAGTGAGATTAGCTCGCAAATTATTAAAATGGGACCCAAGAAATTGATCTTATTAGATAGTAATGAAAAAAATCTTTATGAAATAATAAATATTTTTAAAGAATATGAAATTGAAAATAATATATCTTTTGTTCTTGGTAATTGTTGTGATAAAGCCTTAATTAAAGACTTAATTAAAACAAATAAAGTTGAATTGATTTTTCATACTTCTGCATATAAGCATGTAAACATAGTAGAGAAAAATCAAATACAAGGGTTATATAACAACATCATATCTTCTTTTATTATTTGTAAAATTGCATCCTACTATAAGGTCCCTAAAGTCATATTAATTTCTAGCGATAAAGCAGTCAGGCCAAAAAATATAATGGGAGCTTCTAAAAGAGTATCCGAAATTTTGTTTCAGGCTTTTGACAACAAATTTGATGAAACATGTTTTTCAATGGTCAGATTTGGTAATGTATTAAATTCTTCAGGTTCAGTAATTCCTCTTTTTAAAAAACAAATAAAATCGCGCATTCCGCTAACAGTAACTCATCCAGAGGTTATACGTTATTTTATGACTCTTAAAGAAGCCTCTCAATTAGTTATACAAGCTTCGGCTCTTGCAAAAGGAGGAGAGGTATTTTTACTTGATATGGGTAAACCTATTAAAATTCTTAATCTTGCAAAGCAAATGATACGTTTAAGTGGTCTTAAAATTAAAAATGAAGACAACTTAAATGGTGATATGGAAATAGTTTTTACTGGGTTGAGACCTGGCGAAAAACTATCTGAAGAACTTTTAATAGATAATAATTCAAAAGCTACATCACACCCACTAATTTATAAAGCTGAGGAAAAATATATAAATTATGAAAAATTATTACCATTAATAGAAAAGATAGAGGAATCATTAATTAACTATAATATTGATAAATCACTTTCAATTTTGAAGCAAATAGTACCCGAATGGGAGTGATTTGTTTCCTTAACTTTTTGAAATTATTATATTTTATAAAAATTTTTATACCAAATGTAAAATTTCTTAAGTCCTTCTTTTAATGATGTTTTTGGTTTAAAGTCTATATATTCTTCTAATAATGACGTATCGGCAAGAGTTGATTGCACATCGCCCTTTGGCATTGGCATAAAGTTTTTTGAAGCCTTTTTCCCAGTTAGATCTTCTATCATTTTTATAAAGTCTATTAATTTAACAGGAGTTGAATTTCCTATATTGAAAATTCTGTGAGGAGCCCAACTATGAGATGGGTCAGGGTTATTTCTATCAAAATCTGAATTTGTTGTTGGGGCTTTTTTCATCACCCTCACAATACTTTCAATTATGTCATCTATATAAGTAAAGTCTCTTTTCATATCTCCATAATTAAAAACATCAATAGCTTTACCCTGAAGAATAGCTTTCGTGAAAAGAAAATATGACATATCTGGTCTACCCCATGGGCCATAAACTGTAAAAAATCTTAATCCAGTAGCCGGGAGTGAATATAAATGACTGTAGGTATGAGCCATTAATTCATTTGATTTTTTACTGGCCGCATATACGCTTACTGGATGGTCTACTTTATTTTTTTCAGAATAAGGAAGCTGATAACTCCCCCCATAAACTGAACTACTACTTGCGTAAATAAGATGATTTACTTTGCTTTCTTTAGAAATTTCTAGTACGTTACCAAATCCAACAATATTTGATTTGAGAAATATAGTTGGATTGTCCATTGAATACCTTACTCCGGCCTGAGCTGCGAGATTGATAACAATTTTAGGTTTATACTTTTCAAAAAGCTTTTTTAAAAAAATATAATCTTCGATATCTCCTTTATAAAAATTAAATTTGCCTTCAAGCTTATAAAGTTCTTCTAATCTAGATTGTTTTAAACTTGCGCTGTAATAAGGATTTAAATTATCTACAGCGATAATTTTTATATCATTTTTTATTAATCTCTTAATTAAATGAAAACCAATAAATCCAGCAGCACCTGTAATAAAAACTGTCTCTTTCATAATTTTTTTTATAATAATAAATTTTTAGTTCCCATAACCAACTTGCCAAATGCTTATGCCATTCCCCCTGACTTGATTTATATCAACAATAGATCTCGTATCAAA
This sequence comes from Prochlorococcus sp. AG-347-K17, assembly GCA_003281385.1. Lineage (GTDB taxonomy): Bacteria > Cyanobacteriota > Cyanobacteriia > PCC-6307 > Cyanobiaceae > Prochlorococcus_A. The sequence goes on along the minus strand of QCCE01000001.1, from coordinate 149,438 downwards.
AACCCAAGCGGGTTGTCTCATTATGTTTGAAATCCTTTCCCAATTTAATGAAGCGAACTCTCCCCATTCTGTAAGGAATAATGCTGCATCAGCATTTTCAAATGTACTGTAGATAGAATTAGAATAGCCCCATTTTTTGCTATCAATATCTTTCTCAATGGATGATAAATCCTTCATTATTTGGCTTTTTTTAACTTTTGGATCGTATATTTTTAGGAAAGCACCCTCTTCTATAAGTTTTTTGCAAATATTGATTGCTGGTGATTCTCTTGTGTCATTAGTATTAGCTTTGAATGAAAAGCCCAAAACAGCAATTTTTTTTGAAGAAATAGTCCCAAACATATTATTAACAATAAGCTCAACAAATCTTTTCTGTTGCCAAGTATTTATGTCTAGAACCTTCTGCCAATATTCAGCAACATCAAACAATCCATAATGATTAGAAATATAGACTAAGTTTGAGATATCTTTTTTGAAGCAGCTTCCTCCAAATCCTGGTCCACTATTTAAAAAATATCTTCCTATTCTTCGATCCATACCAACAGCGAGTGAAACATCTTTTATTTTCGCTCCAGTGGCCTCACATAAAGCAGAGATGGTATTTATTGAACTTATTCTTTGCGCTAAAAAAGCATTTGAGATTAGTTTAGAGAGTTCTGAACTCCATAAATCTGTTCTTAAAACTTTATCTTTTTCTATCCATTTGGAATATATATTTACTAAGTCATTTATTGCATCATCATCATCTCCTCCTATTAAAACTCTATCAGGATTTTCTAAATCTTTAATAGCAGTCCCTTCTGCTAAAAACTCTGGGTTAGAAAGGACAGAAAAGGTCTTCTTATTCTCTAAATTACTCTTGTCTTTTTGTGCTGCATCAAGTATCGCTTTAATTGTTTGAGCTGTCTTAACTGGTAAAGTACTTTTTTCGACTACTATTGTATGGCCTTTTGAGTATTTTGATATTTCTCTGGAAGAGGCTTCGACATATTTGAGATCAATTGCTTGGCCAGATCCTATCCCTTTAGTTTTTGTTGGGGTATTTACTGAAATAAAGATTAAATCAGCTGCAGAAATATTTTTTTTCATTTCAGTTGAAAAATGAAGATTTTTACCTCTGCATTTTTCAACTATTTCTTTTAGTCCAGGTTCATAAATTGGAAGATCTTTAAGTTCACTTGCATTCCATTGAGAGATTCTATCTGGGTTTATATCTACCACATTAATTTGTATATCTGGACAATATTTGGCAATTATTGCCATTGTTGGACCCCCCACGTATCCTGCTCCAATACAGCAAATATTTTTAATATCCATCACTTAAAAATTTCAAAAGTTGTAAAAGCAGCGAATAACATAATATCAGAAAAAGCTGTTTACTACATTAAAGTTGGTTATTAAAATAGTATTTATCCCCAAATTTATTTTGTATGATTGGATTTAATTTTTAAAAAATTACATTCATCGTTTATGCATTTTAAACCAGCAATGAAAATCCAAATAAGGATACTTATTTTCCCATCATAATAAGTTATGTCATATATATGACTTAAAATAGCTACCACGCATGAAGCCAACCAGCATCTATTAAATAGAAATTGATTATTTAGATTTCTAGTTTGAAAAATATTATAGAAACTTTTTAAAAAGAGAAAAGCAATAAAAGATGTTAACAAAAGGGATATTGGTAATCCATAATCATAAGCTAATTGCAATGGCATATTATGACTATGTTGCATTTTCAAATTTGTTGAATTATAAAAAACAATTGGGAATGTAGATGCTCCAAAGCCAAATATTGGTTTCTGGACTATTAACTTTAAAGTATTTAGCCATATTTTTATACGGGTAAATTCTGAGAAGTTTGAAATATTATTCATACTTAATTTATTAATTAAATTTTGGATTTGGAATTCTCCAATCAAATTCAAATCTCGTAGATTTATAAATGTATCTAATATTCCAAAAGAAAGATAAATAAAAAAAATTAAAAAACTCAATAATAAAATTTTCTTGATTCCAAATATAATTAAAAAAGTGCTTAATAAACTAGCAAGAGCATTTCTTGATAAGGTTAAAAATATTGAATATATCAGAAAAATTAGGACTAAAACTAAGATAATCTTTTTTAAGTTTAATCTCTTTTTCTGAATAATTAATAGCAATAAAATCGGCAATGTTATTGATAACCACATCCCGGTATAATTTGGATTACTAAATAAACCTGAAACGCCTTCATCAACTCCTAAATCTTTATTAAAAATTACTATCAAACCATATAGAGTCTTAAAAGGTCCATATATTTTAAATCGATATTGCAGGATGCAACTAATAAGAACCGGTATAGTTCCTGATATAAGATATCTGGAAAATATTAGTCTTTGCGATTCGTTTCTCAGGTAATACTGGGAACTTGTAAAGAGTATAAAAAGAGGAATCCAATTAAATAAATCTAATGTTGAAACTGTTCTCTCAATTTCCGGTAAAGAGTTGAAATCTAAGAAATTGAATCTTAAAGAATTAAATATAAATAATCCCCCTATGAAAAGAATAATTAAATTCCATTTATCATTAAGTAATTGAAATTTTGTCTCTACAAAAGATATAAAAATAGAAACTATTAAGAATATGCCACTTATGGGAAGTGCAGTGGATAGAAAAAATACTCCTAAATTAAAGGATAATTGTCCTATTTTATTAGTATTGATTGGGATATTTTCTGAATGATTTGTTTCCAAAATATTAAAATGTTGAGATACTATTAAGATCTATTTATTGAAATAATATGTATGAATTTGGCAATGTAGTAAATTTTAAACTTACGCTTCCTGCAGGATTCGAACCTGCGGCCCACTGCTTAGAAGGCAGTTGCTCTATCCAGCTGAGCTAAGGAAGCATTTTGCTATTATATGTGAGATCATTAGTCTTCACAATAGCTATTATTTTTTTAAATATTATTTTTTATTTAAATGATATTTTTTGAAATTCCAGATCTTCTATCTCTTAATAAAATACAAAAAACACTCTTTAATTTTGGCTAAAAGACTAACTGAAAAACAAAAAGAAGAAATTACTCAAAGTTTTATTCAAGGAAAAACAGTTGATGAATTATCAAATATCTTTACCTGTACAAATTTAACAATAAGCAGAAATTTAAAGAAAATTCTCGGAGAAAAAAAATATAAAGAGATACTTAAGGATAATCAAGAAAAATACTCAAAAATGGGAGATACTATATTTAAAAACGATAAAGAATTTAAGTTTAAAGAAGATAATTTTATAGAAAAATCTGTTTCTAATTTAATAAATGATGATGAGATAACTTCTAACTCATTTTTTGAAATCCCTCCCTTGGATTGTGAAATAGATAATATGCAACAAAAAGATTTATCATCAACTCCTATATCGCAAGTTAACTTCCCTGATGTTGTTTATATGGTTGTTGATAAAAAAATTGAATTAGAAATTAAATACTTAAAAGATTATCCGAGTTGGGATTTTCTCTCAGATGATGAATTAAATAGAAAAACTATTCAAATATTTTTGGATAAGAAAAAAGCAAAAATAGCTTGTAATAAAGAGCAAAAAGTAATAAAAGTCCCCAATACAGACGTTTTTAGGATTGTAGCTCCTTTACTACAATCTCGAGGTATAACTAGAATAGTTTCTGATAATCAATTAATTGCGCTTTAGTAATTAATTTTATTTATCTCTAAAGTTTAATGATATTAGGCTTCCTGTAATAGAACCGCTTAAAAAAGTTACCCCTACAATAAAACCTATTGGCAAATTAACCGTTTCGTTAATAATTAGGTTTACCTCTTTTTTATTTGAACTGTTTTGTAACCCAACTATTAAAATCAAGAATAAAGAACAATTAAACAAAAATATAAAAAATAATTTTTTTACTAGAAATGTCATTGTTTTAATTTAAATTTATTTACTGTATGAAAGTATTATAAATTAATCTTTTTTTGAGATTATTTTTTTTGGCTAAGTATTTAGATGCTTCTGATAAGTTTAGACCAGCATCAATTAAACCATGAAGTTCTTTTTTTAATTCAATCTCATTGAATGAGGTTTGTAAATTTTTTTTGTCTATCCCTTTTATTACAATTGTAATTTCTCCTAAAACTTCTTTCTCGCTAAAATAATCAATTACCTCATTAATGTTGTTTCCAATATGTTCTTCAAATTTCTTTGTTAATTCTCTAGAAACCTGTATTTCTCTGTCGCCACCTAAACACTCTTTTAATTCATTTAATAATCTTTTGAGACGCTTTGGCGATTCAAATAAGATTGTTGTCTTCTCATTATTGTGGATATCTATAAGAATTTTTTTTCTTTCACTTTTTTTTTTGGGGAGAAAACCTTCAAATGTAAATTTGGACGAAGGAAGACCACTTGAAACAAGTGCAGCTAAAGCTGCACAAGGACCTGGGATGCAAATTATATTAATTCCATTTAATCTTGCTTCCTTAATGAGATCCTCTCCGGGATCGCAAATACTTGGTAATCCTGCATCACTAACTAAAGCTACAGACTTATCTGATTTGAGCATCTCAATTATCTTAGGTATTTTTTTTAGTGAATTATTTTTATTGAAGCTTATTAAATGATTAGATAATTTATATTTGCTCATTATTTTTCTAGTTAGTCTGGTATCTTCACAAGCTATTAAATAAACATTTTTAAGAATGGTTAAAGCTCTGAAGGAAATATCTCTCAGATTGCCAATAGGAGTTCCAACAATATATAAAACTCCATTTACTGGTTCTTGATTTTCATGAGAGGATAAATAATTAATATTCATTTAGTGATTAAATTACCCTCTGGAATTGAAATTGAAAAACTTATAGATGATTTAAGGATTTTAAGTTGGGAAGCTTCTGAAATTTTAATTTATTATGCCCAAATATTAAAAGATTCGAATAATAAAAGCAATATTCTTAAGAATGACAATATTGATGACCCCGTTACATTAGCAGATTTAAAGGTTAATGAAAAAATAATAGAAAATTTAAATAAAAAATATATTGGTGTTGATTGGGAAATCTTGAGCGAGGAAAATGTAAAAATATCCTCAGAAAATTTTGATATCAATTCTGACTGGGTTTGGATTCTTGATCCTCTTGATGGAACTAAGGATTTTATACAAGGCACAGAAAATTATGCTATGCATTTGGCTCTAAATTATAAGAAAGAACCTTGTTTAGGAATTGTTTTAATCCCAGAAAGGAATGAATTATGGTTTGCCTATGGCGACAAAGTATGGGGAGAGAATAGAAATGGAACAAGAATTGAAACGAAAATATCGAGAAATAAAATCTTAAAAGAAATGATCTTAGCAACAAGTAAAAATCATAGAAATCAAACTTTAAAGAATTTAATTCAGAAAATAAATTTTAAAAAAGTATCAATTATGGGAAGTATTGGCTGTAAAATTGCATCCATACTTAGAGGGGAAAATGATATTTATATATGTTTAAGTTTACCTATGAAAAGTTGCCCTAAAGATTGGGATTTTGCTGCACCTGAAGTAATTTTAAAAGCTGCAGGTGGCGCCATTACAAACTTAAATAATGAGGAACTTATTTATAATCAAACCAACTTCGATCAAAAAGGTTTAATTATTGCTTCAAGTGATAAAAAAACACATGAAATTATTTGTAATCAAATTAGGGAAATTATTGAAAAAGATGAATTTTTGCTTAATTCTCTTAATTTAAAGGAGCCACAGGAGTAGGAGTTGGTTCTGGATAAGACATCCCCCCATTTTGCGCCACACCTCTCAAAGTAAGGTTGATTCTGCCTCGGCTATCAATTTCTCTAACTCTAACTGTAACTTCATCCCCTTGCCTTACAACGTCCTCCACTCTCTCAACTCTTGCCTCTGATAATTGAGAAATATGAACCATTCCCTCTTTGCCGGGAAGTATTTCTACAAAGGCACCGATAGGTATTATCCTTGTGACAACTCCTGAGAAGATCTCACCCTCATGCACTTTACGAGTAAGACCTTCAATAATCTTTTGAGCTTCTTCTGCGGCTGCACCATCATGAGAAGCGATAGTTACGATACCGCCATCCTCAATATCAATTTTGGTGTTAGTCCTTTCGGTAATTCCCTTGATTGTCCTTCCTCCTGGACCAATAACTGTTCCTATTAGTTCAGGATCTATCCTAAAGCTTAAAAGTCGAGGAGCATGCGGAGAAAGAGATTCTTGAGGCTTATCAATAGCTTCTTGCATTTTTTCTAATATGTGTAATCTTGCTGGTCTAGCTTTTTTTATAGCTTCAGAGATCACGGAAACTGGCAAACCTGAGATCTTCATATCCATTTGCAATGCTGTTATACCTTTTTCCGTTCCAGCAACCTTGAAATCCATATCTCCAAGAAAATCCTCTATACCCTGAATATCTGTAAGAATTCTTACTTCTTTACCTTCTTTTATAAGTCCCATAGCAGTCCCACTAACAGGTGCTTTAAGTGGTACACCAGCATCTAAAAGTGAAAGAGTACTTCCACATACAGACCCCATTGAAGTTGATCCATTAGAACTTAAGACTTCACTTACCACTCTAAGTACATAAGGGAACGTCTCCTTCCCAGGTAGTACAGGAATTATGGCTCTTTCTGCTAATGCTCCATGACCAATTTCTCTTCTTCCCGGTGTCCTCATTGGTCTTGTTTCGCCAACTGAATATGGTGGAAAATTATAGTGATGCAGATATGTTTTCTCTGTACTTGGATTTAAATCATCCATTTCTTGGGCATCACTCGGAGTACCGAGAGTAGTCGTGGATAGAACTTGAGTTAATCCCCTTTGGAATAATGCAGATCCATGAACTCTCTTAGGAAGAATTCCAGCTGATGCAGTAATTTTTCTAACCTCATCAAGCTCTCTCCCATCTACCCTTTTCCCATCATTAATGATTTGCGACCTCATTAATTTCTTAGTAAGTTTTTTAAAGTCTGAATGAATTAATTTTTCGTTTTCCGAGGTTAGGACTTTCACTTGATTGTCATCTTTTAAAGATTCGATTTTTTCTTGAGCATCAAGCTTTATTTTTTCCAGTTCAAGATCCCTTTCATCTTTTGACTGATCAAATTTTTTCAAAACCAGCTCTATTGATTTTGTACAATTCTTTTCTAAGTAGGTTGGTAATGTTGCATCCTCTTCAGGATTCGATGGCTTAATCTGCTTTATTCCTAATTCTTTTAGTAAATCTTCTTGAGACTTAATAAGCTCAGTAACTGCTTCATAACCAAAATCAATTGCTTCGATTGTATCTTGCTCAGATAGTTGGTTAGCTCCCGCCTCGATCATTACAATACCATCGGGTGAACCAGCTACAACTATATCTAGATCCCCTTTCTCTATTTCTCTATAGCTTGGATTTAAAATGAAATCATCTCCTATAAGTCCGACTCTAACTGCAGCCATTGGGCCATAGAAAGGTATTTCTCCAATAAGAGTTGCTATTGATGCTCCAGTAACAGCTAATACGTCAGCAGGTACCCTTTCATCAAGAGAAAGGCAAGATGCAACAATTTGGATTTCATCTCTCATCCATGAAGGGAACAGAGGCCTCATTGGTCTATCAATTAATCTCGAGATTAGAGTGGCCCTTTCCGGAGGACGACCTTCTCTTCTCATGAAACCACCTGGAATTCTTCCCGCAGCATATAGTTTTTCCTCATAATCACATATTAGAGGTAGGAAGTCAGCAACTTCCTTTTTAGCAGTTTTTGTCGCTGTAACTAATAAAGATGTGTCTCCACATTCAATCATTACTGATCCATTTGCTTGAGGAGCATATAGTCCTGTAGTTAGTCGTATCTCTCGTCCGTCAAACGTGATCGACTTATTTTGTCCTTCCACTTTTTAAATTATAAATCTATACATAATTTATTCTTACATTTTATAGGGACATATTGAGTCAATTATTTAAATAAGCTGTAAAAATTTTAAAAATTGTTCTACAAATGAACTTTATTCAAAAAATCTTAATCCAAATAAATTTTCATCTTCCCAGAAAAATATAATGTTTAAAACAAAAAAAATTTATTACCAACTTGATTTAACTACTCCAGGGAGTTCTCCATTATGAGCTCTTTGTCTCAACTGATTCCTGCAAAGACCAAAATCTCTATAAACACCTCTTGGTTTTCCAGTAACCCAGCATCTATTCCTAACTCTATTAGGTGCAGAGTTTCTTGGCAGATTTTGTATCTTTCTATGGATTTCTAATCTATCCATGGGACCTTTAGCGGCTTTAAATTCTTCTAAAAGAGATTTTCTTTTTTCAGCATATTTTTTTACAAGTTTTTTACGTTTTACTTCTCTTGCAATCATGGACTTTTTCGCCATCGAAAAATTTTTAATAAACTATTTATTATATTAACAGCCTGACCAACAAATTTTGTAATTTAGTTATTGATTTAGTAATCTTTGAACAATTAAAAGTTGACTCGTATCCCTTATAATAAGAAGAACACTAAGTCCAACTAAAAGAAAAAAACTTGATTGAGTAACAGCCATTTGTACTTTAACTGGAACAGGTTTTCCTCTTAAACCTTCAATTAAGGTAAAAACAAGTTGACCTCCATCTAGTAGAGGTAAAGGCAATGAATTAAGAACTGCTAAATTAATAGAAATTAAAGCTGCAAATAATAATATTCCAGTCCCGCCTTGTTGAGATAGTTGAGCGCCAATTTCAACAATTTTGACTGGCCCGCTTAATTGTTGTGCTGTTGAAGAGAAATTGGTTATTAAACCTTTATAACCTTGAATTGTTTTCACCAAAAGTGATGAAAACTCATTATTAGTGTATTTAAAAAGGTCGTAGATATTTTTTGTCTTTTTAGTTTCTTTTCTTATATTTGGTTGTAATTGAGCACCTATGGTTCCTTTGCCATCTACATTCTTTGGTATTAACGTTAAATCTTTAAAAATCCCATTCCTTTCAATTTTTATTAAAATTGGTTCATCTGATGAATTTTGAATCTTTTTTACTAAAGTGGAAACCGCTTTATCACCAACCCCTAAAGTACTATTTTCAATTTTTAAGATTTTGTCACCTGATTCTAAACCAGCAAGAGATGCAGCTTTTTCAGGTTGAGTCGCCAAAACTAAAATTCCTGGTTCTGGATCAAAGGGAATACCTACAGTAGTTACATTTATAATTAAGATTGAGTAAGCAAGGATTAAGTTTGCGAATACGCCAGCAGAGATAACAATAACCCTTTGAATTATTGGTCTATTTTTTAAAAGGTTTGGATCTTTAGGGTCAATTTTATTTAATTCTTCATCAGGGAAGGAAACAAATCCTCCTAGGGGAAAGGCTCTAAATGAATAAGTTATGTCTTTATATTTTTTCTGAATTATTGAGGGTCCAAAACCAATTGAAAATCCATCAACATATATGCCTTGCAAAATTGCTGCAAGAAAATGGCCCATCTCATGAAAAAAAATGAGGAATCCCAGAACCGTAATTGAGGTTAAAACATTCATTTTTTTATATTAGGCAGTTTTTAAAAAATTTGATCCAAAATATGGAATAAGAGCATCTGGAATTCTAACGCTTCCGTCTTTTTGTTGACCGTTTTCAAGAATCGCAGCCATTGTCCTTCCGATAGCAAGGCCACTTCCATTTAAAGTGTGTAAATATATATTTTTTTTATCAATTTTTGTTCTTATTGATGATCTGCGTGCTTGAAAGTCTAAACAATTGCTGCAACTAGAAATTTCTCTATAACATTTACTACTTGGTAGCCAGACTTCAAGATCAAAAGTTCTACTAGAAGAAAAGCCAAGGTCTCCAGTACAAATATCTACTAGTCTGTAGGGAAGGTTTAGCTTTTTTAAAATGCTTTCGGCATCAGAAGTAATCTTTTTATGAGCTTCTAAAGATTGACTCGGTTCACAGAACCAATATAGTTCAACCTTGTTAAATTGATGAAGTCTTATTAAACCTTTTGTATCCTTTCCATAACTTCCAGCTTCTCTCCTAAAACATGGACTATATGCAACATACTTAAGAGGCAACTGATTGCAATCAATAATTTCATTTTTATGAAAAGCAGTTAGTGGAACTTCAGCTGTTGGAGAAAGCCATAAATCATCGTTAGAACACTTAAAACTTTCATTTGAAAATTTAGGTAGCTGTCCAGATCCCTTAAGACTCTCAGAATTTACTAAAGCTGGAGGCATTAACTCTAAATAACCATTTTTGGTATGCTCATCCAGCATGAAATTTATTAATGCTCTCTCTAATCTGGCACCATTACCTATAAGAGTAATAAAACGACTTTTTGATATTTTTGTTGAATTTATAGAGTCGAATAAATTAAGATTTTCGCCTATTTCCCAATGAGATTTAAGATTATCACCTATAAAAGGATCTCCCCAAGTTTTCACTTGGATATTATTACTTTCATCTTTGCCGATAGGTGCATCTTTGCTAGGGAAATTAGGTAAATTTGAAATTTGATTGTTTATCTCTTGCCCTAATATTCTTTGTTTCTCTTCCAATTCAGAAATTTTGATTCTGTATTCGTTTCCCTTCTTTTTTAAAGAAATTAGTTCTAGAGAATTATCACTTTGGGATTTTCTAATTTCTTGACCAATTAATTTGCTTAACTTTTTGCTGTCAGATTGAAGACTGGAGATTTCTACATCGATATCTTTTTTCTTGACAGTTAATTCGTGTATTTGAGATATATTGTAGACTTTTCCTCTCAAGGATAAATTCTCTTCAACAGATTTTGGATTTTCTCTTATAAATTTTTGATCTAGCACTCTTTTTTTTTATACCTTAATAAACATAGTTAATATCAATTCATTATTTGGGGTTTTTGATGAAATATTAACTAAATTAATGATTTCTAACTTATGTAATATTTTCAAGATTAAATTTTAGTGACGATGCAGATCGAGCACGTCCTGTAGATGACCATTTTTTTAGTAAATCAATTTGCTCTTTAGCTGTTCTTGATAAAGGAACTAATTCCGAAACTGCCTTTATTAAATCTTTCTCCATAAGTTCTCTATTTTCGGAAAATGAAATGTGCATCCCCTCTATTACTGCTTGTTCAAGTTCTGCGCCTGAGAATCCATCTGTTCTATCGATGATAGTAGAGAGAGAAAAACTGTAATTTGGTCTTCTTTTCTTTAAGTGCAAATCTAGAATGCTTATTCTCTCATCTGAATTTGGTAAATCAAGAAAAAATATCTCATCAAACCTACCTTTCCTCAATAATTCAGCAGGAAGCTTGTCAATGGCATTAGCGGTAGCAATTACAAATACCGCAGATTCTTTTTCAGACATCCAAGTTAGCAAACTTGCCAAAACCCTCTGACTTGTCCCTCCATCACTTCTCGCATCTCCACCGAAGCCCTTATCAATTTCATCGATCCAAAGGATACAAGGAGACATAGCCTCAGCTCTTAATATTGTTTCTCTTGTTCTTGCCTCACTTGAACCAACAAGGCTAGAAAATAGTCTTCCAACATCTAACTTTAGTAGAGGCATCGACCAACTCTTAGAAATTGATTTTGCGGTAAGCGATTTACCTGTACCTTGCGCCCCAACAAGCAATACTCCTTTTGGAATAGGTAATCCATAATCTCTAGCTTCTTTAGAAAAGGCCCTGTATCTTTGATTAAGCCAAACTTTTAAAACATCTAAACCACCAATATCATTTTGACTTGATTTGGTTTCGAAAAATTCTAAAATTTCACTTCTAGCAATAACTTGTTTTTTCTCTTCAAGAATATCTTTAATATCTTCTTTGCTTATTTTCCCTCTTTGAGCAAGGGCTTTTGCAGTGACTTGCTTTAATTTTATTTCAGTTAGTCCACTTGAAGCCATAGAAAGTTCGTTTAAGTCTTGTTCCTCAAGATTTGAATTGGTATTAGAAGCAATTTTTTTTATTAGATTTTTCAATTCTTTTTGATCAGGTAAAGGTAAATTTAAAAATGTTATTAATTCATCCAGTTCTTCTGATGATGGAAATAAATGAGAACTAATAATTAAATTATGACTAGTTTCCTTAAGCTTTGAAGATAGTTCTTTAATAGTTCTATTGATAGATGGATCATCATAAAATTTATGAAAATCTTTAACTAATAAAACTGTTGATACTTCAGAACTTTGTTCTTTAAGCCAATTAAGCACTCCTAACGGATTATTTGAAAATTTACCCTCTTCATTTATTAATCCTTTTATACCGCTAACACAATCCCAGCAAATAAATCTTTTAATGTTTAGTCTTTCACAAGAGAAATTAACCAATTTTTCTAATCTTTCCTCTTCTTTAGTCCTGATCCAAATTAATGAGGTTCTTGATTTTATGAGTAATTCTAAATTTCTACACCAAGAATTCATTATTTAAGATTCAGACTATTTTTTACTGTTAGGTTCAAAAGGTAATCTTTTGTCTGAGATGGTTGACGTAGAAGCTGTTACTACTTCATTTTTGGCTAGTAATTGTTGATCTAAAATTTTCTGAAGATTCTCAGGAAGAGCTTCTTTATTGAGCAGAAAAGTCTGAAATGCCTGAAATATATTGGCAACAACCATATATAGTAAGACACCTGCTGGAAGAGGGAAGAAAAGAAACATACCAGTAATCATCACTGGTGTAATTTTATTTGCTGTTGATTGCTGTGGATTAGATGGCATCCCTTGGCTAGACAATACTTGAGAAAGAAGTAGGGTTAATCCAAAGGCACCAACCAGTGTTGCGATATCCCAGTTAATTGCACCATCAACATAAAAACCAACTTGACCAAGAGCTTTGATAAAAAGAAAACCACTTTTAGCAGCTAGACCGGGGATTTTTGCCTCTATTGTTGCATCTCCCGGTTTTATGGCTGTTACTGTACCGTCTTGAGAAACTTTCAGATTTTCGGATCCTTTAGAAACGGACCAAGTAGGGAGAAATTTCGATCCATTATCGTATTTAGATAAAACTTCTGGATAGCTATTACCGTTAGTTGTTTGTAAATTTATTTTTACGGATTCTTCTGTTCCTAACTTTGTTCCACTAGGGATTGTTGCTATTACAGGAAAATGTGATTTTTCTGTAACGAATATTGAGTGCCTTGGGGATTTGTAAGGTTTTGGATCAATAGCTGCTATTTGATCTTGAGGAACTACTTTGAAATTTATGCTGTAGGGGACATCTGCAAATGGAGAGCCTCTTAAGGTTGCAAACAATGCAAATAGCACAGGCATTTGTACTATCAATGGGAGGCAACCTGCAAGAGGACTACCAAATTCATTCATTAGTTTTCCAAGTTCTTCTTGTTGTTTTTTTGGATCACCTGAAAACTTAGATTTTATTTCTGCTTGCCTTTTTTGCATTACTGGTTGAGCTATCTTCATCCTTCTAGCGCTTCTTATTGAACCAGCGCTTAAAGGGAAAAGTGCAATTCTTATTACCACTGTCAAAGCAACAATAGCTAAACCGTAACTAGGGACTAAACCGTAGAAAAAATCAAGAATCGGGATAAGTAATTTTTCAGAAATGAACCCTATCACGATATTAAAAAGAGTGAAATTTTATTAGACATTTTATTTTACAGGAAAAAAAGGCTTTTGTAATTAATTAAGTTAGGACTTAGTAGCAAACCCCTGTACCTCATTGAAAGTTGGATTTTGTGATCTTTTATTTATGTTTTCTTCAATAAATTTTTGTTTTTCTCTGAATAAAGGTAATGATTTCATTTCAACTTTTGATCCATCATTAAGAATAAGAACCATATCGCCATATGATCCGAATCCCCTAGGAATAGATCTGATTTCTTCAATGTTACTTAATGAAATTTGTGTTTTGTTTTTACCAAACCAACCTCCATCAATAGAGATTCTTTTGTTTGTGATTTTGAATCTTAACCATAATGCTCGAACTATTGCCGCAAAGGTAAATGGTAATCCAAGAATAGTTATGGCTGCAAGTAAATTTATTATTAAATCACTTTTTGCAGGCCCACCTTCATAAAAGATTTCTTCATTCATGTTAATCATTTGATTAGATGAGATTTGAACATTAAGTTTTGAAATTCCTCCAAAAGTCTACTTTTATCATTGCAGAAATCCCCAAACTTAAGGTTAACAAGTAACCAATATGGTTTGTGGTTATCAATTTTTTTAATGTTTGTTAATAACCACTCTTGCAGGATTCTTCTTAATTTATTTCTCTCTACAGCTTTTTTTGAAACCTTTTTACTAATAGCAATTGCGATCTTAAATTTGTTTGAGATATGTTTCTGTTTATGGGTTAAGAGAATTTCTGGATTTGATCTTGCAACTTTAAATGTCATTAATTTTCCGTGATATGTTGTGGAATTTTTATGAATATAATTAAAAGTCCTATGACCTTTTAAACGCATATCCTTTGGTAAGGCCATTTAAATTTGAAGTTATACAGCTATTCTTTCTCTACCTTTTTGTCTTCTGCTTTTAATAACTCTTCTACCTGTGTGAGAACGCATTCTTACTCTAAAACCAGATACACGTTTTCTTTTCCTTGAAGTTCCGCCAAAAGTTCTTTTAGTCATTTGTTTAATTATCCTTATTTAATTTATCACTTAATCGATCACTATAGTCCAGCTTCCTAAATAACTTGAAAATGATTTCCCCCTGGGTTGCCCATATGAATGAAATTGATATAAACCTGATTTTTTGGGATTAAAGACTTTTAAGACAACTGCATAACTGTCTTTATTGGAGGGAATTGGGCTGTAGGGGTAAATATCTAGTGATCGCATGCCTGATTCATTAGTGTTTATTTCAATATCAGCTGGAATATCCTCTAAACATTTTGTTCTATTCTCAAAACCGCCTATTCTTACTTTGCAAAAACTAATTTTTTCATTTTTTAAAGTGGATTTAAAGGATTTAGGTATTGCTAGATTAATTTTTAAGAGGTCAGTCTTTCTATCAGATGGTCTAAAGAAAAAATAAATTGTATTTCTGAATTTCCTTTCATTTTCTTTTTGAAACCACTTTAATCGCCTAAAATTAGAGTCTTGATCCCATTGAAATTCCAATGCTTTAACATCTTTAAAATTATGGAAAAAAGGAGTTGAAATTAAAATTGCAGGAATAATAAAAAATCTTAAAATTTTAAAATTTAATGAAAATTTCCTTGTGTTTTTGAACATTGAGTTAATTAATTTTTAAGGGTTGATTTCGTGCTAATCAAATTTTAAGCGGAAAAAAGTTTTACTAAGGTTAACATCTATCGGTTCTTAATATTGCAGCGCCTCTTAAATAGGGATGCTTTACTGGGTAATTGGGTGGCAATAAAACTTGAGCCATAATTCTTATACAAAAATCAATATCACTGGATACGTACATTTGTTGGCAGTCTATAAATGCTACTGAATCAAGTCCATTAAATTTTCTTGCCACAGAAGCAGGGAAACATGCATCTAAATCTTTTGTTGCGGTGAATGTAATGGATAAAATGTTTGTCTTAATAAGATTGTTGCGTGAAATCATTTCATTAATCAATTCCACTACTGCAACTTCAATTTCCTTAACAGAATTCCCAGATGCTGTAGTAGCTCCACGAATAAATACAACTTTATAATCATCTTTCATTTTTTCAGACATTTAGATTTAAGGCTTATATAACCAAAGTACTTTATTTGATGAGTCAAACTCAAAAAAGATGTTATTGATAATTTTTTCAATCATTCTACTTCCAGGGATTAGACCAAGTATTTTCTTCTTTTTCTTACCAAAAGTTAAGGGCTGCATTTTGGGATCAATATTAACCATTTCTGCAGCTAGTTCCCTAGCAACAAATTCATCTCCAACCTCATCAACTAGTCCTAATTCTTTAGCTTGAGTACCAGTGAAAATCCTTCCATCAGCAAATTTCCTAACTTCTTCAACAGGTAAATTTCTTCCTTCAGCAACAGCTTCAGTAAATTGGTTGTAGCTTTCATCAATAAGGCCTTGAAGCAATTTCCTTCCTTCCTCACTTAAAGGCTTATCAGGAGAAAGTATATCCTTAAATAAACCGCTTTTAACAGTTTCGAATTTAATGCCAATTTTATCTAATAATTCTGATAAATTATTTCCTCTTATAATCACACCAATAGATCCCGTAATTGTTCCTGGATTAGCAACTATTTTGTCAGATGCAACACCAATATAAACACCTCCAGATGCTGAGATGTTCCCAAAGCTAGCGATGACTTTACATCCTTTTTCTTTTACTCTTTTAATAGCAGAATATATTTCTTGGCTATCTCCAACAGTACCGCCTGGCGAATCAATTCTCACGATTAAAGCAGGAAATTCTCTATCCTCAATTTGTTTAAGAGCTTTAAGGACAGAAACTCTTGTTGAACTTGTAATTGGCTCATCAATTACTATACGAGCCATTCTTTTTTTTGATTTTCGTCTAAAAGGCCAAATCATTCTTTTAAGGTAAATTCATAAAACTACTTTAAAAAGATTATCAGCAGACCTAATGAATTCAATCCTAAATTGGTTTTTAATGATACTCCCTTTTGCACTTTGGGGTACTTCAATGGCGGCTATGACTCCCTTAGTATCTAGTGCTGGGCCGGAGTTTGTGGCTTCTTTAAGATTACTTCCTGCTGGTATTCTTGTTCTAATAACAACATATTTGTTTAAAAGAGATTTAAAAATTTATAAGTGCGATTTGAAGTGGTTTTTAGTATTTACTATTGTCGATGCCACTTTCTTTCAACTATTTTTAACTTATGGTATTGAAAAAACTGGAGCAGGGTTAGGTTCTGTTTTAATTGATTCTCAACCACTTTTGGTAGCTATTTTAGCAAGAGCAATTTTTGGAAATTTAATTAATCCAATTGGATGGTTAGGACTTCTTTTTGGATTGGGAGGAATAATATTTTTAGGAGTTCCACAAGAATTTTTAGGAAATTGGTTTTTGATGTCTGATAATTCTATTAATGATGTCGCTTTTAACTTTGGAGAACTTTGGATGCTTGCAGCTTCTCTAGCTATGGCATTGGGAACGATTTTAATAAGATTTACTTGTACTAAAAGTGATCCAATTGCAGTTACAGGTTGGCACATGGTTTTAGGGAGTTTCCCCTTAATTATTAAGCACTGCTTACAATCAAGTTTCAAAATAATCCCAGATTGGTCACTATTTGATTGGGGACTTATGTCATTTGCAAGTATTTTTGGAGGAGCCATTGCGTATGGATTGTTTTTCTACTTTGCCAATAATAAAGAAATAACTGGTTTTAGTACTCTTGCATTTTTAACTCCTGTATTTGCTCTTTTAAGTGGAGGTGTTTGGTTAGATGAACGGCTCACAGTTGTTCAGTGGATAGGAGTGGTGTTTGTTCTTATCTCGGTATTTTTTGTAAGCCAGAGAAAGAGTTTATGGGAAAATAAATTTTCTGATACTACTATTTAATTAGTATCTTTTTGTAAAAAGTCTAATAATGCGAATAGTTTTGATCAGTACTCCAATAGGATTCTTGGGGAGCGGCAAAGGTGGTGGAGTTGAATTAACTTTGAATTCTTTAGTTTCAGGTTTGATTTCATTAGGACATTCTGTAGATGTTGTGGCTCCAAAAAAATCTAAGTTACATGAAATTAATGTAAAAGCAAAATTACATTATGTAGAAGGTGAAGATCAAATTAGTTGGCAGCATCAAAATTACTATTCTCCTGTCAGTATCCCAGACAATTCTCTTTTGGCAGGAATGCTTGAAAAGGGCTTAGATATTGCAAAACATGCAGATGTATTGTTAAACATGTCCTATGATTGGTTGCCAATTTGGATGACTATAAATTTAGATATACCCATTGCACACATTATTAGTATGGGTTCTGAAAGTTTAGTAATTAGAAATTTAATCTCCAAGGTATATGCTAAATATCCAAAAAATTTTGCATTTCATTCACAAATGCAAGCTAAGGATTATCCATTCATAAAAGAACCAACAATTATTGGGAATGGGTTTAATTTAGATAATTATATTTTTCAAGATTCAGTGCAGGGACCCTTGGCATGGGTTGGAAGAGTGGCTCCTGAGAAAGGTTTGGAGGATGCAGTTTATGTGGCAAATAAACTTGGCGAAAAATTAAAAGTTTGGGGTTTTATAGAAGATGAGACGTATGCGTCAAAGATAGAAAAATCATTCCCCAAAGGAGCTATAGATTGGAAGGGGTTTTTACCAACTGATAAATTACAAGAAGAACTTGGTAAATGCAGAGGGTTGCTCAATACCCCGAAATGGAATGAGGCATATGGGAACGTTATTGTTGAAGCTTTAGCCTGTGGTGTGCCTGTTGTAGCTTACAAAAGGGGAGGGCCTAGTGAAATTATTCAGCATGGACACACAGGCTATCTTTCTAAGCCAGATGATAAAGAAACTCTGCTTTACTACGCAAATATTATTCAAAAAATTAATCGCAAAAATTGTAGAGAATGGGTAGAAAAAAATGCCTCCGCAGATATATTTGCTAACAAGGTTGTGAACTGGCTTAATAAGGTAATTATCGAATATAAATAAATTTATATATTAAATGATTCTTCTGAACTCAAAAAAAAGGCTTTTTAATTCAACAATAGTTTTAATTTCTGGGATCATCATATTTATTTTAGGTTTAGGTACAACAGGACTGGTTGATGAAACTCCCCCTTTATTTGCTACTGCGGCAAGGGCGATGAGTGAATCTGGTGACTGGTTAACTCCAAAAGTTAATGGAATTTTCCGGTTTGATAAGCCTCCATTAATTTATTGGCTAATGGGTTTTTTTTACTCATTACCGAAAAACGAGATTTGGGATAGTTTCGGGACACTCTCAGCGAGACTTCCTTCAGCTTTGGCATCATTATTTTTAATGTTGATGATTGGAGATACGATGTTTTGTTGGCCACAAAAGGGCGATAGGCAATTCCTCACACCAATAGTCGCATCATTAGGCTTTGCTCTTTCGCCATTAATAATCATCTGGAGTAGAACTGCAGTTAGTGATGCTCTTTTAACCGGAACTCTGGGAATAAGCTTGCTTTTGTTTTGGAGAAGAATGGCGAGTGATAAGAATGATCAATGTATCTCGGCATGGATATTTTTGGGGTTAGCAATTTTGACTAAAGGACCTGTTGCGTTTCTTTTGGCAACGTTGACTCTTACATCTTTTTTATTAAGTCAGAATGATAGGGAAAGGTTGTTCTGTAAGATAAACCCTAAGAAAGGTTTTTTAATCACAAGCTTAATATGCCTCCCATGGTATGTCTTAGAACTAATAAAAGAAGGAAAGCCTTTTTGGGACAACTTTTTTGGATATCATAATTTTCAAAGATATACATCAGTTGTAAATAATCATGCAGAACCATTTTGGTTTTTTCTATACATAATGATATTGGCTTCATTACCATTCACCCCCTTTTTGTTTCACGGTATATTTACAACTCTCAAAGATTTCTTACAAAGTCCGAAAGAAAGTTGCAAGGTCAATGAAACTCTTTACACATTTTCTCTATGCTGGTTAACCTCAGTTTTAATCTTCTTCAGTATTTCTGCGACGAAACTTCCTAGCTATTGGTTGCCAGCTATTCCAGCAGCTGCATTATTAATAAGTAATAGCTTTATAAGCTTAAAAAATCACAACAAAAGTTATTTATATTTCTGGATTTTTAACATTTTAATTTTGTTTGGCATCTCAATAGCATTCTTTTTCTCAAATATTTGGTTGATTTCAATTAATGATCCCGAAATGCCTAATCTTGCATCTGAACTTTTAAGCTCGGGGATTATTTTCAAAGCTAAATTGTTTTTCTCTTCATTTACATTTCTTGCAATAATTTTATTTTCTTTAAAATCTAAAAATATCCTTCTTTATCTTCAAATTTTACTTTTATTTGGACAATCTTTTTTGATGTCGCCAATTAGAAAATTAGCAGATACTTCAAGGCAATTACCTTTAAGGAATATCTCAAAATTAATTTTAGATATAAGAGAGGGGAGGGAAACTTTAGCAATGATCGGGATAAGAAAACCTTCATTACATTATTATTCAAGACAAATAGTTTTTTATGAACCAAGCACTGAAGAGGGATTAATTAACTTGTCAGAAAGGTTAATTACTGATAGGAGAGAAAATTATGAGGATCAACCCGATTATGAATACAAATCTCTTTTGGTTGTGATCGATGAATACTCTTCACGCCTACAGCAATGGTCAAATATTAATCATCAAAAATTGGGCAAATTTGGGATTTATAATTTATGGCGGATTCAAAAAAGTGATTTAAATAAGTATTCGAAATTTTTGTTGAAAAGTGGTTATAAATCTGATTGGAAAAATAGAAAAGTTGAAAAATTTTAACAAAGTCTTTTTTTAAGAAGAGCATTCTTTAGATCATCAATGCTGCACTTGCTTGGGATATCAATTTTATTCAAATCTTCCATTAATTCGAGATCGATTACAGAATCTTCAGCTAAAAAACTAAAAACTTCATTAATGCTTATTCCCATATCTTGAGCCATCTCTGAGATAAGCCTTAAAGTATCCCTCCTCACAGAAATCCTAAGATCTAGAGGGATATATTCATTTTCAGGATTTGCTGACTTCATAACTTAAATCTTAAGACATTATTTAGTTATCAGGATATAATCTTTACAATTTTCATTAATCATGCTCATATTCAAGACCTTCATCCAAGTTTAAAGAAATAAATTCATAAACACTTTTAAAAAAGGAATTGTAATTATTGAAATTAAAGTTGTAGTAAAAAGAATTTTTGAAGCTATTTTTTGTTTTACACCATAGGCCTCTGCCATTAATATTGTGGATATTGCCGTTGGGGTTCCTGCTTGAAGAATTACTGCAGATGATTGATAGAAGTTAAAATTTAAGAATTTGCTTGCTAAAAAAATAATAAAGGGAAGAATAACTAACTTCAATAAAATCGAAAGTTTAATTTCTTCATTTAGATCCAAAAACTTCTCATTTTGATTGGTGATTATTCCAAGTCTTGTGCCTACAATAATTATTGCCAATGCAATAACTAATCTTGCAGGAATCCAAAGGTAATTGCCTAAAATTTCATCTACTTGGAAAAGATAGGCGAGAAGGACACCAATAATCCCTCTTGATGCAGGACTATTTATCAATGCATTTAATAATCCTTTGATGTTTGGGATATTCTTATATTTGGATTTTTCTTGAAGAAAAAAAGGTCCAAATATCCAAGCGAAAAGTGTTGTTCCTAAATCAAATCCAATAGTAAAGTTTATAGTTGTTGAAGGTAGAAGAGCTATCGCAATTGGTATTCCAAGAAATGATGTATTACCTATTAGGCCTGCCAGCTGCAATGTGTAATTAGGAAGCCTCTTTTTAAATACTGGGATTATATTTATTAAAGTTATTAAAAATCCAATTATGGAGAATGCTAAAAATGCGCTTTTAATTAGGTTTATATCTATACCTTCCTTTAATAAGAGACCCATTACACTTAATGGAATGCCAAATCTTATTAGAGGTCTTGCAATATATTTTGAAATCTTTGGATTCTTTTTCCCAAGAAGAAAACCAAATATTAAAAAAGGGATAATATTTATGAAAAGTGAGTAGATGGTATTAATTAAATATTTATAAAAGCAATATTAACTCGCCGTAGTCCAGTCAAAAAGTTTTTTATTATTCATTGAGAATTTAAATTATTTTCCAGATTGCTTTATCAGGAATCAGAGGAGATTTACATAAATTTTCTGGTTCTTTAGTCAAGATTCTCCAGGAAGGAACCCGACAAGTTACGTAAGCAGGACTTTCTATTAAAACTCCAGGATTCTCATCAAAGGTACATGTAAAACCTTCTTTCCAATATCCATTATTGTTTAGACTTCCTTTAAACCAAACCCAGCATTTTGAAGTTTTCAAGATCAACATACTTTTGTTCTATTTTAATCAAGATTTAAGTAATAAATCTAAAGTTTATTACTTTTAAAAAAATTTACTCAATTTAGTTTTCTTGAAAAATATACTTTAGAGATTAATATCATTAAGTTTAAGATAAGTGTAATTAAATTTGCTATCAATATTGGCGCAGAAGAAATTTTATAACCGTAAATAATCCAAGACAAAACACCAATAATAAACATTATTAATGTTGTCAAAGAAACATCATCGGCCTTTTTGGTTTTTAAAGTTTTTATCAATTGAGGAAGAAATGCTGCTGTTGTTAAAATTGCTGCAAAATATCCAAATATATCTACATTCATAAAATATTTTTAAAACTATTCTTTGATTAGATCATTCAAAAATCCTAAGGGATCTCTCATGTTTGATGAATATCCAAGAACATCATTTGAAAAAAATTTATAAATAATTTGATTTTTATCATTCAACAGAAAAGAAGCCCCTCTTTGAGGAAGGTATTTTTCATTAAGAATATAATCACTCCAATTTTGAATTATTTCATTCATATTATTCAATCTAAATGTTGCCAATTCAAATGGTCTCAAATAACCCTCCCCGAAAACCTGTCTAAATGAATTACCTGAAAATTTTAGAAATTTTAAAACTTCAATTTTGTCAAATTCCGAATAGATTTGCTTCGCTTTGCGATCTCCAATATAACCTCTGATAACTTCTTTGATTGTTTTAAAAGAATTTATTCCAGACAACATTAAAAGCATATTGATCCAACCCCCTAAACCTATATCTAATCCTCTTGAAACTTTAAGATTATTATGGATTTGGTTATTGGAAACAACTATTAAATTTTCTTTACGAAAACCTGTAAAGTTACAGAATTTTTCTTTTCCAATTTGGTTCCCAATAGCAATTGCAAAAATATCTAAATTTTTATCTCGATTATGATCTATAAAGCTTTTTAGATTAATTGCATATTCAAAGCTATCAAAATCTCCCAATAAACCTAATAAAACAATTAATTTGAATTTTTTCTGTCCATTTAAGTTAAATTCTTCAACCAAATTTTTAATATTATTTTGAAATTTGTCAGTCACGATGATTTAAATGTTTTATAAATTATTCTCAAAAAATTTTTCTTACCTTGATTGGTATAAAATTTTACTTGAAAAAGTTTTTAAAGAAATTTATTTAACGTTTTTAGATTTTATTATTTTAGTGTAAACATTTTGAAGTTATGACTGTAGGAATTTATTACGCAACTACAACTGGAAAAACTGAGGACGTAGCTGATCGTCTTCACAACTTTATCTCATCAGCAGAAGCACCTAAAGATGTATCTGATGTGGATGATCTTTCAGAATTTGAGGGCCTTGATGGAATTATCTGCGGGATACCTACTTGGAATACTGGTGCCGATGAAGAAAGGTCGGGAACTGCTTGGGATTCAATCTTAGAGGATATTGGTGAACTAAGTTTATCAGGTAAAAAGGTCGCAATTTTTGGTTTAGGAGATTCTTCTACATACACAGAAAACTATTGCGACGCAATGGAAGAACTTCATAGCTATTTCACAAAAGCAGGCGCCGAAATGGTAGGTTACGTAGATAAATCTTCTTATACATTTGATGAGTCTAAAAGTGTGATTGGAGAAAGCTTTTGTGGATTACCTCTTGATGAGGATAGCGAATCTGATTTGACTGATTCGCGTCTTGAAACATGGGCTTCTCAGCTAAAGGGTGAAATCCCTTCATTGGCGTAAGCTTTTTCAGATATTTCTTTCCAAATTTGTAACATTTGTTCTTTCACCATATGTTTTTTTTACATAAGTAATTAAATCTGTAAAGAACATGTAAAAACAATACTGATAAGCAATAAGCTCAATTTGCTGTTTACTTAAATCAAGTGTTACAAACTTACGGAAAATCTGATGTTACCTATGACTGGTATGCAGGGAATTCTGGTGTTGTTGGCCGTTCAGGTAAATTCATAGCTGCTCATGCTGCCCATGCAGGCCTAATGATGTTCTGGGCAGGAGCTTTTGGATTATTTGAATTAGCTCGTTACGACGCCAGTATTCCAATGGGTGCACAGAAAGCAATTGTTTTACCTCACCTTGCGGGTATTGGAATTGGTGGCATTGAAAATGGTGTTATTACAGAACCATATGGAATTGTTGTAATTTGCACATTACATCTAATTTTCTCAGCAGTATTGGGTGCTGGGGGATTATTACATTCCAACAAATTTGCAGGTGATCTTGGAGACTACCCAGAAAATAGTAAGCCACAAAAATTTGATTTCGAATGGGATGACCCAGATAAATTAACTTTTATTCTTGGTCATCATCTAATCTTTCTTGGACTTGGAGCAATTATGTTCGTTGAATGGGCTCGCATTCATGGAATTTACGACCCTGCAATAGGATCTACAAGACAAGTTATTTACAATTTGGATATTGCTGCTATCTGGAATCATCAATTTGATTTTTTAAAAATAGATAGTCTGGAAGATGTTATGGGAGGACATGCTTTCCTAGCTTTCCTTGAAATAATTGGAGGAGTTTTCCATATTTGTACTAAACAATTTGGAGAATATACAGAATTTAAAGGCAAAGGATTACTTGGCGCTGAAGCAATTTTGTCATACTCAGTTGTTGGTGTTTCTTATATGGCTTTTGTTGCTGCTTTTTGGTGTGCTTCAAATACAACCATATATCCAGTTGATCTATATGGAGAACCCTTAAAGCTTCAATTTGAATTCGCCCCATATTTTACTGATACGGTAGATTTAGGTTCAGGAGCATATAGCTCAAGAGCTTGGCTTGCTAATACTCATTTTTATTTGGGTTTCTTTTTCTTACAAGGTCATCTTTGGCACGCACTAAGAGCAATGGGATTTGACTTTAAGAAAATCGGTCAAGCTTTTGACAATATTGAAAATACAAAAATTACTCAAAACTAGTTTAATCTGATAAAAAACCTCTCCTCTAGCAGGGAGGTTTTTTTTTGTAGAATTATTTCATTAATTAAAAAAATTTATGGATAATCTAAAAGAAATTAATTGTAAGGAGATTTTCAGAAAGGCTTATGAAAATCGATACACTTGGAAGAATGATTTTTTTGGTTACCAAGGTAAATGTATTTTTTTGACTAATAATAATATTCAAGAAGGTGAATTCGTATTAGGTAAAGACTTTAAACCAAATATTCAAAAAATTGAAGATGAGAAAGTTGTTAAAAGTATTGCCTCTCAGTTATTTGAAGTTTGTATACATAGGGTAAAGAGAGAATTTGAATTAGTGCATTCAGAAAATAATTTTAATTTGTTAAAAAATTCTGAAAGTGGGATTGAAATGTGTGTTTCAGGTAAGAATCAAGGTGATAAATATAGAGTTAAAAATAATCATATTAATATGGTCTACAGAAGAATTCATGGAAGTATAATTGAAATTTTTGTTGAAGAATTTTTAGATACAGGAACAGGTTCCCTTAGTAAAAAATACACTAGTCAACAAATTGATCCTGATACACTTCAGAAAAAGTCTCAAAAATTGGAATACGAGGATGGATTTCTAAATATAGGTAAAGAGGATTATTGGATATTAAATTCCAGAACAATAAAATACTTAAACCAAAAGCAAGAAGAAGAAACACAAAAGTTTGTATTCGAGGATTTATGCTTATTAAATTAGGTTTTTCATTCAACCAATCTAAAGCCTTTATCAAGTAGTTTTTGATATAGTAATCTTGCTCTAAAAGCTAATATTTGCTCTTCATTTTCATTACTAATTACATGAAAATAATTATTATCTAATTTATTTTTGCTAAAGCATACATTTGACTCTCCTAATCTTAAAGTCCAATTTTCCTCTTGAGCTAAATTTTGATTAGGGCCAAGATCCCAAGGACATTTTTCAGGATATTTTTCTCTTTTAGAACCCATATGATTAATTTTAACTACCCAATATTAGTAAAAATTTAAAATTATGGCTATGCAAAATAGTTGATAACTTTAATAGAGTTATTGTTCAATTCTATGTAATTTAAAAATTACTCTTTGACCGCGATTAAACAATAAAATGGATCTCTATTTAAAAAATTAAAGATATTAAGTTTAGGTTCAGTAAACTTTTTAATAATTTTTGGCTCATTAAATCCGTTTGAGATTAATACTTCTCTTACATATTTGACCCTCTCTTCCTCAGTAGATGAAGTCCATATGTTAGGAGCTTTATGCCAAAATGCTCTGTTAGAAAAAGCAATAATAATCTTGCCCTTTCTACTCAATATTCTTGCAATCTCTTTGGTTAAATTCTCTGGATATTGTAAATATTGCCATGCGGCAACCATTAAGCAGCAATCAACACTTTCTTTGTCTAGGGGAATTTGTTGACTTAAATTAAAGTTTTGTATCCAATAAAAATCAAGAATTTTGTTTTTTTCGAGTTCTTGTCTGTTTAAACCATGTCCAATAACTTTTTTATATTTTTTCTTTTTAGGTAAATAACTATCCCAACTGGACATTAAATCAAGGATAATTGAATTATTATCAATTTCTCTTTCGTATAAATATGATAAATTTTGTCTGAAATTTGCATCTAGATGATAAACAAACTTTGGATCAGAATAAAATTCTTCATCATTACTCTCGTCAAGTTTTCTCCTTTGATAATTATTTAAAACTTCCAAAACAATTAATTTAGAATCTTCTTAGCAAATCTAGTAAAAAGAAATTCTAATTGTGTATTGGGAATTTATTTTCATTTAATAAATTAAAAATTCTCAAAAAAACTAGACATCTATTCAAAAAAAGTTAAATTAATAATTATTGATCTAATAAATATGATTGATTTCAAAAGGAGTAAAAAAAACAGATCTAAAAATGCTCTTTTCAATCCCTATAAAAATGGAATAAGTTCATACGATATGGCATATCTTTCATCTAAAAGAAATTTAAAAAATAAAACTGTTTATCTAGAAAATGATTCTAAGAAAGATTATCTTGCCGCATAGAGATGCCTTATATTAATGTTTCAACTTCTGCAAAATTAAATGATAAAGGTAAATTACTCGAAGAAATTTCAATTCTTATTTCATCTTTAACTAATAAATCAAGAAGATTTGTTATGGCAAAAATAGATGATAATTGCCAAATGTATTTTGATGATGAGACACCTACTTGCTTTTTAGAAATAAAATCAATAGGTTCTCTAAGTCCATCAGAAATGGCAAAGCCAATATCAGATTTTGTATATGAGAAAATGGGAATCCCAATAGATAGGATTTATATCTCTTTTGTGGATGTGCCAGCTTCATTGTGGGCTTGGAATGGAAGGACATTCGGTTAAGAATTTATTAGATATAAAGCTAATGGAAATTAATAAATTGGAAGATTTAAATAATCTAAGAACTGCACCTCAATTAAGTCAAAGGCAAGAAAAGAAACTTTTAGTGGAAATAGAAGCAAATATTTTTAATGCCGATTGGATAACAATAGGCATAATGGCACCTAGTGATAATAAAGCTATTGAAGCATTAGGATCTATTTCTAGGAAATATTCCTCAATTAAATTTGGTAATTTAGATTCCCTTCATGCTAATGGAGGTGTTTTTTTAAAAGCTAATCAAAAAACTAGTAATGTTTTTGTAAGATCTGAAAATGGTCTCGGAGAAGGAATTTTAATTACATGTCAGTATGACGAGGGTGCTAAAGAATCTGATACTTTTGGACCATTGCCATTAGATTTTTTTACATAATTAATTTCTCATTTTTTTTATTAACGATCTAATTTAATGAAAGCTTTTTATAAGATGATATTTTTGAGAACTTGGATTTTAAATTACATCTTACTTTTAAGCTTTGTTATTATGTCTAATGGCATCGATCTAAATTTTTCCTCTTTTTTAATTTAATGTTTTTTCAGGATATAATTCAAAATTTAAATAATTTTTGGTCAGAAGAAGGTTGTTTGATTATGCAGCCATATGATACCGAAAAAGGCGCTGGCACGATGAATCCGCATACTTTTTTGAGGGCTGTTGGACCAGAACCCTGGAGCGTAGCATATGCAGAGCCATGTAGAAGACCTACTGATGGACGTTTTGGTGATAATCCAAATAGAGCGCAACATTATTTTCAATTTCAAGTAATAATTAAACCTTCACCGGATGGAATCCAGGAAAAATATTTGACATCTCTAAAATCTCTTGGTATAAATCCCAGAAATCATGACATAAGGTTTGTGGAAGATAATTGGGAGTCTCCAACGCTAGGAGCATGGGGTGTAGGCTGGGAAGTTTGGTTGGATGGAATGGAAGTTACTCAATTTACTTATTTCCAACAATGCGGTGGATTAGATTGTAATCCAATCCCAATTGAAATCACATATGGACTTGAAAGGATTGCAATGTTTTTGCAGGATAAGGAAAGTATCTGGGACTTAAACTGGAACAAAAATCTTAAATATAACGATATTTGGCTTCAATTTGAAAAAAGTCAATGTTCATATAATTTTAACGAGTCTAATCCTGATAATTTAAGGAAATTATTTGAAATTTATCAGGATGAGGCAAATTCTTTAATTGAAAAAAAATTAACTTACCCTGCCCTTGATTTTGTTCTGAAATGCAGCCATACTTTTAATTTGCTTGATGCGAGGGGAGTTATTTCAGTTACAGATCGTGCTCAATACATTGAAAAGATTCGAAGCTCAGCAAGAGAAGTTGCATCATGTTGGATAGAAGAAAGAGAATCTTTGGACTATCCATTGTTACAGTAATGAAAAAGAGTAGAGTTTGAAAATTAATTACTGTGGTAACAAAAGATACATGATTTTGACACTTTTATTTCTTTCTTTTTTTGTTACCCTCGATACAGTATAGATACCCATTTATTGGGCTTTTTTAGTGTGAGGCACAATGAAACTCTTCCAAAAATTGTTGGTTGCTAGTACTGCTGCAAGTTTAATTACTCCTTTAGCAGCTCAAGCATCTGATACTTTGAATCTTGAAGAGATGAATAACTACGCAAGTAGCAATTCTAAAGTTCAAAGATTCGATAATAAAACATTCATTAACGAAGTTAGTGAAGACATAGCAAATTTAAAGGGACGACTTGACGGTTTAGAAGCTCAGCAAAATGACTTTGAAGCTGGATCTTTCTCTGATACCACAACTATGGATGGTAAAGCTATCTTTGACCTTGGTTTTATGGATTTCAGTGAAACCGAAGGTTCAGTAGAAGCTGTAAAGTTTGCTTATACTTATACCCTAAATCTTAATACCAGTTTTTCTGGAGATGACAACCTCTACGTTCGTCTTAAGACTGGTAACCATTCTGGTTGGAGTGTTGATTCCGATTATGGTGGATACTTAAGTTCCGGAAATAAAAATGGTGATACCCTTAAGGTTGACAAGATTTGGTATGAATTCCCTGTTGGGGAAAACAATACTGTTTGGGTAGGTCCAAAAATTGAAAACTATTACATGCATGGAACTGCTCCATCAATATACAAGCCTATTACAAAGCAGTTTACTCTAGGTGGTAATGGTAATGCCTATGGCGCAAGTACAAATACTGGTGCTGGCTGGGCTTATAAAGCAGATAATGGATTTGCAATTAGCTCTAATGTTGTATCTAAATCAACCAACTCAGTTTCAAGCGCATCAGAAGCTGGATGTGTTGCAAAGACAGACAATAACTCCTATTCCAATACTGGTATTTTGACAGATTGTACAAAGACAAGTTGGGCAACTCAAATTGGTATTACTAAGCCACAATATTCTGCTTCAGTAATAGTTAACCAGAAATATAATGGTTGGTCTGATGGTTATTACCATACTAGATCTGCTGATGACGCCTTAGTAACTGGTGGTAACCATACAGCTATTGGTTTAAGAGGGTGGTGGAGACCTGAAGATTCTGGAACCGCTACACCATCAATCTCTGCCGGCTATGACACTACTCAATATGATGGTGTTACTTCAGGAACAGATAGTTCAGATGCCTGGTTCGTAGGCTTAACATGGCAAGACATGTTCAGTGCTGATGACAGAATTGGTTTTGCTTTTGGTCAACCAACTAAACATGATGATGAAACTGTAGACCCATTTGCTTATGAATTATATTATTCATATAAAGCTAATGATTCTGTAACTATTACTCCTACTATATTTGGAGGACAAGATAGGGCGGGAACTTCTGAAGATGTCTTCGGAGCACTTCTACAGACAACTTTCAAGTTCTAAAAATTTCCTCAACAGTAAAAAACACCCGAAAGGGTGTTTTTTTTTGCCTTTTTAAATATTTATTGATTTACCAACAATTTTCCCCTTCTCCTATAGGAACGCATGCGCTAGATTTTGCAGCTTCATCCGCTATTTTTTGAGCATCTGAATCTAATACAAAATCAGCATCTAAAGGCATATCAGTATTCCATTCTTTTAATCCTCCTAGATCATTTTCTCCAGCATTTAAAGTATTTGTTTCAGATGTAGAAATTGCTAGTGCACTTGTTGCAGCTAGAAAAATAGCAATAGAACTTTTTTTTGGCATTGAATGATTATTTTTCTTAATTTTAATCAAATTTATTTTTCTTTTCTATTTAATGTATAAAATGATTCTTATCAATCTCCTAATGTGCGAAGTAGGTTTGAATAGGATTTAAAGATAAGGTCTAGTTCATCAGATCTTCCATGCTTAGCGAGTAGACTTCTGGCTCCAGCATCTAGGTCAAACAAATATTCTCTTTCCTCGATACTTTTTATATAACTTTCTATCCAACCAACAACAACTAATCTCTCACTACATAAAACTTCTAAAACAGAATGTAAATATGAACTAGGATATATGATAATACCTCCTGCATCGAGTTTAAATTTACTTTCTGAATTTAGGCTTTCAATTAATAATTCACCCCCTGTATATTTATCCTTTTCATTAAGAAAAATAGTGAATGATAAATCTGCTCTTCCAGTGGACATATAAGCATTATCAATATGCCTTCCATATTTCATTCCTTGCAATGATTTAGTAAACATTGTTCCATGAATTCTTTTAGGTAAGGCAAAACTTTTTATTAGAACATCGCTAAGTATTTTCTTTTCAATTAATTTAGTACATTTTTTTGAAATATTAGAATTTCTATCAAGTTGAAGATTTTTTTTAACTATTGCCGCGTGATTCCCAGCAGTTTTTTTTCCATCTTCCCAATCTTGTAGGCTACATTTCTCTAATTCTTTTTTTGTAAATTTTATTTCTTCAGCGTTTAATAACTGCTGGATTAAATAATTCATATGAAATATAAAAAATGATACAACTCGATGTATAGAAGTTCGCTTTTGAAGTTTGTACTGTTTTCATAGGTATAAAGTAACCATAGATACTAATTTGAAAAATTGCAAAAACTTAAAAAACTATTTTACACAGCACTAACATGTACATTTTTGCTCAACTTTAATATACCTGTTAATTCAACAGAAAAAGAAGTCAAAGTTTATTCGGGTAGACATTACAATACAGATAGAAGTATTTATAAAAAATTTGCAGAAGAAACAGGAATTAAAGTTAGGCTTATAGAAGCAGCAGGAATCTCTTTAATTGAAAGATTGAAACGAGAAGGGAAAAATTCACAAGCAGATTTAATATTGCTAGTAGATGCTGCAAGGATTACTAATGCAGCCAAAGCTGGATTACTTCAACCTATAATATCTTCTAATTTAGAAAATGATGTTCCAATTGGCTTAAAAGATCCAAATAAGGAATGGTATGCATTAACAAGAAGAGTAAGAGTTATGATAGCTAATCCAAAAGTTGTTGATGTTAGCAAAATTAATGATTATACTGATTTGGCTGATCCCTCGTTAAAAGGGAAAGTATGTTTAAGAAATAGAAAAAGTCCATATAATCAATCTTTAGTTGCCAACCAAATAATTAATAAAGGAGAATTAGAAACTAAAGCTTGGTTAAGCGGAATGATTTCAAATGTTTCCCAACCATTCTTCCCAGGTGACATTTCAATAATTAGAGCAGTTTCCAAGAAAAAATGTGGAGTAGGAATTGTTAATCATTATTATGTAGCAAGAATGTTAGCGGGTATTAATGGAAGAAGAGATGCTTTATATGCAAAAAAAACAAAGGTTCTTACACCTAATCCTGCTCACGTAAATATTAGTGCTGGAGGTGTTGCAAAGTATGCAACAAATAAAAATGAAGCGATTAAGTTGCTTGAATTCTTAGCATCTCCTGAAGGAAGTAAAGGTTTAGCAGCGCCAACTTTTGAACATCCTTTGAAGGAAGTTAATCAAAATGAAATAGTAAAGAACTTTGGAGAATTTATACCTGATAGTGTAACTGTAGAGGACCTTGGAGAAAAAAATTCTCTGGCTATAAAATTGATGAAAGATGCAGGGTGGGATTAAAAATTAAGATAATTATATAGTTCATTATTTTCTCTTAATTGTGTGCATACTTATATACAGGCGGAGAGGTGGCTGAGTGGTCGAAAGCGGACGACTCGAAATCGTTTAATAGAAAACGAAACTATTCGTGGGTTCGAATCCCACCCTCTCCGGATTTTTTTAGAGTCTGAGAGTTTAAGATGCATTCAGCAAGTGTCTGAGTGTGTCTTATGTATTCATCTCAACTAAAACCCTCTCCTTAAGATTTCATATGGTCCTATCTCACGGACGATTAATTTTTCAAAATTTAAATAAGTTCATTGCTATAAGTAATATTCCTCTTTTTGATATTTAAATCTAGTTCTTAGAATTTAAACTTAAAGACACTATTCTCTAGGGGGTTCATGAACTGGCAGAGGGTATTCGAATTTATTAATTGAATTTTATTATTGCTTCTATGTATTTGTGAATTATTCAAATTTATATCTAACTCATTTGAAGTAACGAAGATAAAAAAGTGAGATATTAAAAAAAAAAATAAAGTTTGTTTGTTATCTATAGATAAGGAATAATGATAATATTCGAATATTTAATTTAAAAAGTTTGGATATAAAAAAAGGCTATATATTTCCAAAACCTTTTTGGAGCAGTCTAATAGATGTAAATATTAGAGGCTTGCAAGAAGAATGTTATGAGATTAGAAATAATGTTCCTAGTAAATATAAAAGTAATCTAGGTCAAAACTCATATCATTCTCCAAATTTATTAAATCTTCAAAATCCCCCTGAAATTTTGAAATTAATGAAACAAATTACCAATTGTATTCAAACTATTCATCAGCAATCTAGAAGAGAAAATGTTCGATTAGTAGATTTTTGGATAAATATCAATGGTAAAGGAGGGTCAAATGTCCCACATACTCATCCTGGAGCTAAATATTCAGGTGTTTTTTACATTAAAGTTCCTAAAGAGATGAAACGAGGAAATCTCTTTTTTTTAAGAGATTATAACGAGACATATTTAACATCACAGGAGAATATGGGATTTTTTAAACAGGGATATAATCTTCTTCCTTATGACTTACCAAAAATTCCCGTTAAGCCTCTTGAGAAATTACTTATTGTTTTCCCTTCTTGGTCACCTCATTCTGTTGAATTAAATGATACGGATGAAGAACGAATTAGTTTGTCTTTTAATTACATTTTGTTCAGGTAAGTGATAACAAAAAAGTAGTTAGTTATGTTGGCGGGAAATCCTTTTTCGATATGAAAACTGTGTTAATGTTTGTTCTATAGTGCTCTCTTATGTTGAAATCTTAGTCCACCCTTTCAGAGGGTAAAGCACCTCGTTTACACAAAGTCGATGAAGTGATTTTAATTCCTGAATTATCTCTACTACTATTGAATGGGGAAAGATAGTTGGGACAACCACAAAGCACTTTTAATCGGGTATTAATACTCTATTAATTTTAATTGAATGGGAGGATAATTAAGGAGTAGAGATATAGGAGGTTTTATGATACTCACCACTCCATTCACTGCCCTCAGAAATGCAACTTCAGATATTTGGAGAATGCACGATTTTAATTATCAACTACCTAAAGATCATAGAAAAGATTTTTGGGAAAAAGAATGCGTAGACCATCCAACAAGTTCTCATTGCAAAGTTTACTAAAGGCAATAAAATAAAAATATTTCTAGAGACCCTTGTCAGGGTCTTTTCTTCTTTTTAAGAAGATATTTTTTATTTTAAACTTAAAAATGCCTTTTAATAATTTAATATCAAAATATGATTGGCAGTATCTTGTAACTGGATTTTTTTTAATCTCAGTTTTTATTTTTACAGATTTAATTGGAGTTATTGATAAAGAAAAATTTTACTATGTACCAAGATTAATTAGTGATCAACCTTATAGGATTTTGACATCAATCCTAACTCATGCAGATTTAAATCATTTATTAAGTAATCTCGGCGGAATAATCATCACTAGATTTTTTTTGATGAGACTTGGAATTAAAAGCAGATTTTTTTATTTGAAATTTATTTTAATTTGTTCTTTTTTGAATTTTTTTATTATCTGGGTTTACGAAATGATCCTTTCGTATTTTAAAATCTACCCGAATTATGCATCTTTAGGATTTAGTGGAATAATTTATGCTTTATTTGGATTCTTATTATTAGCTTCTTTTTATGGAAAAAAATATTTTTTGGGTAAAGAAATTGGTTTTAATGCCAATTATGAAGTTCAAAAAATGTCAAAGACAATATGTCTTATAGGTTTGATTTTCTCTTTTTTGCCAGGGGTAAGTTTATTAGGTCATTTAAGTGGATTTATTGCAGGGTGTCTATTATTCTTTATCTAATTAAGATTGATTAATATTTAATCAAATTAATTAGATATTTTCCAGATATCTAACTTTTTTCTCTCACTCTTTATTTTTAAACAGATCAATTTTGATATCAAAAGTAACTACTATTCCAATAATTATAAGCATTAATCCAATCTCAATTTGGGTTGTAGGTAATACTATATAGTTCTTATTTTCAACCTATCGAATCTTTCCCAGAAACTATGAAAGATTGAGTAATATGACTCTGAATAAAGCATCACCTTAAAAAATGGCAAGAGTAGAAAATGATCTTGATATATATTACGCAGTTGGAAATGCAAATACTTGAAGACAAGAAATCGAATTTACAGAAATTATGAAAAAACCTAATTCTGCAGGATGGAAGTTGATCTCAACAAGTACCGCAATACTAGACACCAAAAACCAGTTTTCAAATCTTTATTTATTTTGGGAAAAGAATCAGTAAGTAATACTGTTGATATTTGTTACCTTTTGCTAGTAGAGAGTATTTATCAGGAACTCCTAAACACTAATTTTGACAATTAAATATTCTCTTCTCTAAATTAGAATGTTCTTCAATGACACATATCTAGGACAACCAACTGGCACATGTGACAGTTTAGTAACATTCCATTAACCACTCCCACGTAAAAGATAATTATGAGATAACTTAGTAATGTGTGAAGGAGTGGTTTAACTGAAACAGTGGAAACAAGGAAACACTTGATTCGGTAAACCCAGTAAAAGCCCCTATAAATAGGGGCTTTTTTTTGCAAATTTATTCCATCCATATACTTTTCTGTATAGTTAGTTCTAAGCATTCCCAATAAAAACCAAAAATTTTATGTTAGATAAAATTGGTTAATTTCTGAATATTTCTTGAATGGTTCTATAATTGGCCCTTAGGATAATGTTTTATTTCATCCTTTAAGTTTTTGGGAATCATTTGTAATGTTTATATTGTATGAATAGAAAAGATCTAAATTTTAAATCAGCAATTTCAAAAATATTATTAACCTATTTAGGGGTTTATTTTTTTGCTCTAATATTAAAGTATAACTATGATCTTGAGTCCCTATTTAATAATATTCAATACAAATATTTGATTTCTTTAAATATAGTTTCTATATTTTTAGGCCTCCCATTATCAATTGTTTTTGACTTTATATTAATAAAGATTTTGGGGTTAAGTTATGTTTTATTTTTTTCTCCAACTTTAACCACCTTAAGTGTAATTCAAGTCCTTATTTTGAGAAAACTTAAAGTTAAATTTTCTAGAAACATATTATTTTTAAAAAACCCAGAAAAAAATAATCTTTATAAACTATTTGAAAATATTACTTTTAAATCATTTTATATTTTAATCATAAGATCTTTTCCAATCCTGCCTCATGTTTTAGGAAGCTATATTATTGCCTCGTCAAAAATCCAAAAGAGGGTTATTCTTGTAAACACATTTTTAGGATCATTTTTTTACTATGTTTTCCTTTATCTGATAATAGGTAATGTTTAGTGATATTTATTTTCCCCAAAAGGGGTCTGTAGTTAAAGAAACCTTTAACGTGCATTTTTTATTATTTTTTATTTCACTGATACATGCTCTTACTGTTTCACCGTTTACATCTATTTCACAGGCTCCACAACTTCCTGTAAGGCAGCCAGTCGGTATTTCTACACCTGCTTTTTCAGCAGAAGAGAACCAATCATCCCCCTCAGAAACAAATGTTTCATTATTATTTGACCATATAATTTTTATGTTTTTTTCTTTCAACTTAAAAATGATTTGAGATTTAAATGTTTGTCGAATTCATTAGCAAGATTATTAATAATGGATTCTCTCTTATCTTTATAAGATATTGATTTTTTATTTAATAATGGTAAATTTTTACTCTTCCTTATTAAATTAAGATATTCATCTCTCCAACTATCATTTTCAAATATCCCGTGAATATATGTTCCTGCAATAGAACCGCCTTTATTATCTTCTTTGTACCAACCAAGATCTAAGTCTTTGAATAAAGGTTTAACATCTAATGAGTTTTGAGTTTTATCTAATTTGGTCTGTCCATTATGAATTTCAAATCCATTAATTTTTGCTTGGCATGGCCATAGAGATTCGGAATTAATTTGACGCGTCAATTTTTTCTCGAGGAAAGTGGTTTTTAATGGCAGTAATCCAATACCTTTAATTTTTTGTTCAGAATAAATTTTGGAACCCTCTTTAGAATAAGGATCTTCGAGTGTTGTACCTAACATTTGTAAACCTCCACATATCCCGACTATATTTCCATTACTGTTTGAATATTCTCTTATATCTTGAGATAATCCTGAATTTTCAAGATATATCTGATCTTTAATAGTTTGTTTACTTCCAGGAAGAATAATAAAGTCATACTTCCTCAAATTTTGCGATTCTCTAATCCATTCAATTAATATTGATTTTTCATTTTCTAATGGATCAAAATCTGAAAAGTTACTTATAGATGGCAATTTTATAATTCCAACTTTGATTTCAGGGTTTGAGAAACTTGATTTTTTTTCTAATAAATCTAGTGAATCTTCAGGTGGAAATGTATCATTTAACCATGGAATAATTCCAATAACAGGAATTTGAGTTTTACTCTCTATCCACTTTTTCCCATCTTCAAATAATGAAAGGTCTCCTCTGAATCTATTTATAATAATTCCCTTAATAAGTTTCTTTTCTTCAGGCTTCATTAATTCAAGAGTACCAATTATCTGTGCAAATACGCCTCCCCTTTCAATATCAGTAACTAATATGCAATTTGCATTTAAATAATTTGCAACTCTTAAATTAGTGAGATCTC
Organism: Prochlorococcus sp. AG-347-K17; assembly: GCA_003281385.1. Lineage (GTDB taxonomy): Bacteria > Cyanobacteriota > Cyanobacteriia > PCC-6307 > Cyanobiaceae > Prochlorococcus_A. The sequence goes on along the minus strand of QCCE01000001.1, from coordinate 111,947 downwards.
TATGTATTAAATTCATTTCTACGGGACTTCCAGCGCCTTCGATAATTAAACGGCAATTTGGGCTTTTTCTATAAATAAAATTTAAACTTTTTTTAATTACCTCCCAACCTGGGATAAACCAATCTTTGTAGTAATTTTTGGCGGTTGTTATTCCTATACTTTTGCCAAGGTGAATTAGCTCACTTGTTGAATTGCCTTGTGGCTTTAATAAAATAGGATTCATCTCTGCAGATGGATTAATACCACAAGCAAAAGCTTGAAGTGCTTGTGAATATGCCATCTCTCCACCTTCCCAGTCAACCCAAGCGTTATTACTCATATTTTGCCCTTTAAAAGGGATTGGCTCTTCACCTGAATTTTTAAGAATCCTGCAAATAGCAGTAACAGTTAAGGACTTCCCTGCTCCACTGGAAGTTCCCAGGACCATTATTGGTTTCTTTATCTCATGTAATTTTGTTTCCAACTCCATAAGTAATTTATATTAATTTTAAAATATATTAATTAGTAAATTGAATTATAATTTGTTAAAAAATTTGTGTTAATTCTAGCCTCTGCTTCCCAATCTAGAAAGAAATTACTTGAAAATTGCCAAATTGAATTTATTCAAATATCAAGTGACTTTGATGAAACTACTATTCAAGAAAAGAATATTTTTAATTTAGCTTTGGAATTATCTTTTCAAAAGGCTAAAAGTTTATCTGAAAATATTCAAAAAATAGCATTGCCGGAAAAATTTAGTTATGGTCCTTTGGAAATACTTGGGTGCGATTCAATTTTTGAATTTAAAGGAGAAGCTTATGGAAAACCATCTAATAAAGAGGAAGCATTTATAAGATGGAAAAAAATGTCTGGAGAATTTGGATTTTTACATACTGGTCATTCTCTAATAATTGGGAATTTTGATTCAACTTCCAAAATTTTTAAAATCACTGAAATCATAAAAAAAACAGTTAGTTCAAGAGTTTATTTTTCTAATTTGGAAGATTGGGAAATTAAGAATTATGTAGATACAAATGAACCTTTATATTGCGCAGGAGGATTTGCTTTGGAAGGTATAGGAGGTAAATATATAGAAAAAATAGAGGGTTGTTTCAGTAATGTAATGGGTTTAAGTTTGCCATGGCTCAGGGAAAATTTATATAGATAATAAAATCAAGCAAAAAAAAACCCTATCAATAGATAGGGCTTTTTTAGTTGAGATAGAAATTAATCTAAATCAGGCATTTCTAGAGCTGGTTCACTCTTTCTGTCGATTCCTTTTTCGAAACCAGCAGCGGCTGCTCTAGCACGTCCAGCATGCCAAAGGTGACCGATGAATGTGAACCATCCTAGGAAGAATTGAGCTGCAGCTAACCATTGTCTTAAGTTAACGAAGTTAACAGCATTAGGCTCTGTAATAATTCCACCAACAGAGTTGATAGAAGCGTTAGGAGCATGAGTCATATATTCAGCAGCTCTTCTTACCTGCCAAGGCTGAATATCATTTTGGATTTTCTCAAGGCTCAATCCGTTAGGACCTCTTAAAGGTTCTAACCATGGCCCTCTGAAATCCCAAAATCTCATTGTTTCACCACCAAATATAATTTCACCTGTAGGAGATCTCATGAGATACTTACCAAGACCTGTTGGTCCCATTGTTGAACCTACATTAGCTCCAATTCTTTGGTCTCTCACAAGGAAAGTAAAGCTTTGAGCCTGTGAAGCTTCAGCGTTTGTTGGACCGTAAAACTCTGAAGGGTAAGCAGTGTTGTTAAACCAGATGAAAGTTGAAGCAATAAAACTTGCTACACAAATTCCACCAAGAGCGTAACTTAGCAGTCCCTCACCATTCCATATGAATGCTCTTCTTGCCCATCCAAAAGGTTTGGTAAAGATATGGAAAAGACCACCAATTATCGCGGTAATTCCAACATATACGTGACCACCAACTATATCCTCTATGGAGTTAACTCCGATTATTGAACCAGCGCCACCCCAAGGAGACCTAAATAGATAACCAAGTATTACTCTTGGATCTAATGTAGGGCTGACTAACCTAACTTCTCCACCACCAGGTGCCCATGTATCATAAGCTCCTCCGATGAACATCCAATCAAAAACGAAAAATAAAGCTCCAACTCCTAATACTATTAGGTGATAACCCAATATATTAGTCATTTGATTTTTATCTCTCCAATCTGTTGAAAAGAAAGGAAAATCTTGCTCGAGTTTTTCTGGACCTGCTAAGGAATGGTAGATACCACCAAATCCTAAAACTGCAGAGGAAATTAAATGCATCACACCAGCAACAAAGAATGGGTATACATCAGTAACTTCTCCACCAGGTCCTATTCCAAACCCAAACATTGCAACGTGAGGCATACAAATTAAGCCTTGTTCCCACATTGGTTTATCAAATGTGAAATGGCTTACTTCGAATAACATCATTGCACCAGCCCAAAAAACAATTAGTCCAGTGTGTGCAATGTGAGCACCGAGTAAACGGCCAGATAAATTAATTAATCTGGCGTTACCTACATACCAAGCATAACCAGTTTCTTCAATACTCTGGTTAGGCGCTCTAAGTAAACTATTAAAGGGCGTTTCCACGTGGTAGAACCTCCTCAGGGAATACAAAGTTTTCGTGTGGTTGATCCACAGAAGACATCCATGCTCGCATACCTTCGTTCAAAAGTATATTTTTTGTATAGAAAGTTTCAAATTCTGGATCTTCTGCAGCACGTATTTCTTGGCTTACAAAGTCATAAGCTCTTAAATTTAGTGCTAATCCGACAATACCAATTGAAGATGTCCACATACCCATAACAGGTACAAAAAGCATCAAGAAGTGTAAGAAACGTTTGTTTGAGAAAGCAATACCGAAGATTTGACTCCAGAATCTATTCGCTGTAATCATTGAATAGGTTTCCTCTTCTTGAGTTGGATCGAAAGCTCTAAATGTTGAACTTTGAACCTTACCATCTGTATAAATACTTGTATCTTCATACAAAGTGTTCTGCACTGTAGCTCCATGAATAGCGCAAAGTAGAGCACCACCAAGAATTCCAGCTACTCCCATCATGTGGAATGGATTTAAAGTAATATTGTGAAAACCTTGAATAAACAGGATATAACGGAAGATTGCTGCTACACCGAATGAAGGTGCGAAGAACCAACTATGCTGTCCTAAAGGATAAATAAGGAAAATACTTGTAAATACTGCAATAACAGCTGAGAAAGCTAGTGCGTTGTAAGGTCTAATTCCAACAAGGCCAGCAATTTCAAACTGACGAAGCATAAAACCAATTAGGCCAAATACTCCATGTAATGCAACGAAGTTCCAAAGACCACCAAGTTGTAGCCATCTTACGAAACTACCTTGGGCTTCAGGACCCCATAAAAATAGAAGACTGTGTCCCATGGCATCACCAGGGGTACTTACAGCTGCTGTTAAAAAGTTACAACCTTCAAGGTATGAGCTTGCAACTCCGTGTGTGTACCAAGAGGTAACAAATGTTGTTCCGACGAACCAACCACCTATAGCAAGATATGCACAAGGAAGTAAAAGTAGTCCGGACCAACCAATAAATACAAAGCGGTCGCGCTTCAACCAGTCATCGAGGACATCAAACCATCCTCTTTGTGGGGCGCTACCAACTGCGATCGTCATGAGAAATCGTTTTTTAGCTTCGGGATACGCAGTGACTGTAACAAAGATTTAGAGTAATGTGGGGAAATATTTGCATATCTGAAATGCCTTGTAAAGCTTTCCTGACTTTTTTATTAAAAATTAGGTAAGAATACTCCCTTAGTTTGTTAAATTATCTGAATTAGGCTCTAAAAAAGATAAAAATGAATTCAGACCTCACGTCTTTCGATAAAATCGAACAAAAAATTGGTGGATCAAGAAAAATTTCAAACTATATTATTGGAGGGATGCTAACTATAGGAGGTATTGGGTTCCTTTTGGCCTCTATTTCTAGCTACACAGGAAGGGATTTATTACCTTTAGGAAATCCCTCAACTTTATTGTTTATTCCTCAAGGAATAATAATGGGAGCATATGGAGTATTAGCCAATTTATTAAACTTTTACTTGTGGTATCTGGTTTATATAAACTTTGGTTCAGGAAGTAATTATTTTGATAAATCCTCAAAATCTGTAGAAATAAAAAGAAAAGGTTTATTTAAAGATGTTGAAGTTAAATTAAATTTCGATGAAATTAAATCTGTTAAGTTGGATATAAGCGAGGGTTTTAATCCTAGAAGAAGAATTGCTTTAGTGTTGAAAGGTAGAAAAAAACCTCTCCCTTTAAGCGGAGCAGGTGAACTTAAACCACTGCTTCAAGTTGAAGAAGAAGGAGCTCGTCTAGCTAAATTTTTAGATGTTAATTTGGAGGGCCTAAAATAAAAAAAAAATATTTTTTAAAAACATTTTCTTTTATACAAGTTTTATTTTTGGTTCAATCTTGTAGTTATAAAAATGAGATTGATTCGAATTATTACTGCCAAAAACTTAAATTTAGTTGTACTCAGATTAATACAGTGGTTAATTTTAAAACTACAAAAGGTGATTTCGAGGTTAAATTATTTGGTAAAGATAATCCAGTTACTGTATCAAACTTTCTGGAAAACATAGAAAATAATATTTATGTAAATCAAAAATTTTATAAAATAATAAAATATCCTCAAATAAGGTTTATACATGGTGGTGTTAATCCAGAAAGTAAATTTTATATTGAACGAAAACAAAACCTAAATAAGACAAGTCCCTTAATACCTTTAGAAATAAAATTCAAAGAAGAAATAAAACCAAGATATAACTACCAAATAAAAAATCCTAATGAAACTGAAAATTTAGTTAATACTTTTGACAGTGGATCAATTGCTATGGTTAAGAGCGGTAAAAATAAGTCTTCATCTACTGAGTTTTTTTTTGTAACTAGTAAGATCCCAGAACTAGATGGAAGGTATTCGATTTTTGGAAAGATTATTAAAGGATTAGAAGTACTCGAAAAAATCAATAAAGAAGACTACATCAAGGCAGTCCAAATATCTAATTAAATTTCTAGAGAATATTTATTTATTTTCAACATTTCTGTATTAACTCCTGAAGAACGTTTAAGAGCTACCTTACCAGTCCTCGCTATTTCAAGGATGCCGTATGGTTCGAGTAATTTCTCAAGAGCAACTAACTTCCCAGGATCTCCAACTACCTCAAGAGTTAAGGCCATATCTGATACATCAACAACTTTTGCGCGGAAAATCTGCACTATATCAAGAATATTACTCCTAGTATCTTCTTTCGATGAAACTTTTAGTAACATCAATTCCCTCTCAACAGCTGCGAGATTAGTAAAATCTACAACTCCCAGAACATTAAATAACTTATTAAGTTGCTTAGTCATTTGCTGAAGAGTTTCATCATCACCCTCTACTACCATTGTTAACCTTGAAATCCCTTTAGATTCTGCAGGCCCTACTGCAAGGCTGTCTATGTTAAAGCCCCTTCTAGCAAAGAGACCTGAGATTCTACTCAAGGCTCCAGATTCATCTTCTACAAGAACTGATAATGTATGTTTCATGTTTTAAAAGGTTTTTAAATCTCTAATCCATTCATAAGAGATTCTATTGAATACTGAAGGATCTTCATCATGGATACAATGCCCTGAATTGGATACTATTTTTAATTTTACCCATCTATGGAAATTTGCAATCTTTTTACCAACAAACAAAGGTATGAAATTATCTTTTTCTCCCCAAATCAATAAAAAGGGGACTTTTCTTGAAGCGCAGAGTTTTCTCAAAAGGTAAGAGGCTTGAAATTTTTCATCTCTTGAAGACATCCCAATACACATTGCTCGTAATGATCTGGCTGAAGTTTTCCTTAAAACTGGTTTTGTCACCAAATCTATTAGTTCGCGATCAACATTATCTTTTTTGAAATAGGCAGAATTTAGTCCCAGTTTTATGACTCCTAATTTGGTTACTAAAAATAAAATAATCTCCAAAGGGAAAAATATAAAAAATATTCTTATGAATTTATTTTGAAATTTTATAAGTGATGATTTTTTTATTATCGACTTTTTATTTTCTTGAATTCGATCTGGCAGCGGGGATGCAATAACTTTTGCAATCTGATCCTCCAATGAAACAGCACATGTTAAAGCAACTAGTGATCCAAGGGAATTGCCAATAAGAATTACTTTCCCAGAATTCTTTGGTCTTATCACCTGTGCAATAAAGTCTTTTACTTGATTAGACCAAATCTCATTATCTAGTTTTCCAATTTGTCTAATCCCAGGTTGATCTGAATCTCCAAATCCTATTAAATCTAGAGAATATGTGGCGCAATTCCTTTTCGCAAAATATTCTAAATTGTTTCTCCAATGTTTTCGATTGGCGCCAAATCCGTGGAGAAAAATAACTGGAATTTCATTATCTTCGCCGGTAACACTCCAGCAAATTTTAAAACCATTCCAATTCCAGTAATTAGATGAGTTTATATTTTCTGCAAAATTATTATTCATTTACTAAAATTTTCAAGATATTTGCATTATCTACTTTTTTAACAAATAAATGTATATTGAATGTAAATTATAGTAATCATTTAATTTTACTATGGCAAAAGAAATTTTTAGTATTGCAGCAGTTTTTTGGATATTGATACCAATTGGGTTGGTTGGTGGTGCTTTGTTATTAAAGTTTCAGGGAGATTGATTCTCACGAATACATCACAATTTGAGTTATGTTCTAAAAGTTAAGCAAATCTTAAATATGAAGATTCTTTTAGTAGGAGCAACAGGGACACTTGGTAGACAAATAGCAAAACAAGCTATAGAAGATGGACATGAAGTTAGATGCTTTGTAAGAAACCCAAGAAAAGCTTCCTTTCTGCAAGAGTGGGGTTGTGAACTAACAAAAGGTAATTTATTAAATTCTTCTGATATTGAATATGCATTGCAAGATATTGAAGTTGTTATTGATGCAGCTACCAGCAAACCAGATGATTCTAAAAGTATTTATGAAATAGATTGGGATGGGAAAGTTAACTTGTTCAATGCTTGTGAATCTTTAAATGTAAAAAGAGTAATATTCCTCTCAATTCTTTTAACAGAAAAATTTAGAAATGTTCCATTAATGGACATTAAATATTGTACTGAAAAACTCCTTGAGAATTCTGATCTAGAATATACCATTTTCAAATGTGCAGCTTTTATGCAAGGAATTATAGGTCAATTCGCTATCCCAATTTTAGATAGTCAAGCAGTATGGATGAGTGGAACTCCAACCAAAATCGCTTACATGAATACTCAAGACATGGCGAAAGTTATTGTTGCAACAGTTAATAATCCAAAAACTCATAGAACATCATTGCCATTGGTTGGTCCCAAAGCATGGGATTCAAACGAAGTCATATCCTTATGTGAAAAATTTAGCGAAAAGAAAGCTAAAATTTTTAGAGTTTCACCTTTTCTGATTAGTGTCACTCAGAAAGTCGTTTCTTTTTTCCAAGACTCTTTAAATGTTGCTGAAAGATTGGCTTTTGCAGAAGTAACTAGTAGTGGTGAATCATTAGATGCTGACATGAGTAAAACTTACGAAATATTGGAACTTAAAAAAGAAGATATGACTTCATTAGATAGTTACATAAAGGAGTACTACCAACAAATACTTAAAAGATTAAGAGAAATGGAAGCAGATCTAAATATTGAGGAAAAAAAGAGATTACCTTTTTAATATTGCAATTTTAGACTTATATAGTATATTTGTACTATACTTATATTAGTGATTATGTCTGTTTCTAAGTCTAAAAATCTTGAACGAAAACTAGATAATTTTGCAAAAGAAGCAAAAAATGAATTGAATAATGTTTGTGGATCACCATTATGGGAAAGCCTTGGGTTTGTTTTTTTTGATCAATTAGAAGATTCTGAAAAAATTGCGAAAGCAAATTTTTATTATGGTCAACTTCAAATAATTAATGAAATTAAATTTTCTATTTGAATTGAATTTCATATTTTTACCTATGTAATTTTTCTTAAATCAATTTTGGCTAATCTTTTTCTGATAATATGAACTTAGTAAAAAATTAATTAATGATTGAAACTTCAGGTGTAATAGAAAAAGAACAGGGAAATGGATTTTATTTGGTTACATTAGAAAAACCTGAAGGACATCAATGTTTATGTAGAGCTGCAGGCAAATTGACTAAATTTAGAATTAAATTATTAGCTGGAGATAAAGTTTTAGTTGAGATTAGTCCTTATGATCTCTCTAGAGGGAGGATAACTTATAGAGAAAGAAATGCAGGTGGTTCCAAACCTACTACTAATAAAAATAACCCTAAGAGAAATAATAAATAAAAAGATATTTTAGATAATATTTTTTATCGCTTCTTTAAACTCACTTCTTTGCTTAACACCTTGCCATTGTTTTTTTAATAATTTTTCTTTAAAAAGTTGAACTGTTGGTGTGCCGTTAATACCAGCTTGTTTTGCAATATCTTGATCTTTATCAATATCTATTTCAACGCCAAGAACTGCACCATCAAGTTCTTTAATTACTCTTTTTAACTGAGGTTTCAAAACATGACATGGGCCGCAACTTGGAGAACTAAAAATTACTAAGATAGGTTTTTTACTCTCGTGATAAAGTTTCCTTAATGCATAACTGCCTTTTTGCCATTCAGAATTTGAATCGAAAGTATTTTCATTAACTTCTTCTTCATTAAAATCTGATGAACTAAGTTTTTTTTCTGGTTCGGGTGTTTCTCTGACTATAGTTTTTGCTAAGTTTTTCTCGGCTAGCCACCTTTCGGTAGCTAATGCTGCCATGCACCCAGTTCCTGCAGCTGTGACTCCTTGCCTCCACTCAGAATCGACAACGTCACCTGCAGCGAAGATGCCTTCAATAGATGTTTCTGGTCTTCCTGATTTGCAAGCAATATATCCTTTATTATCTAAATCAATTTTGTTGCCTAAGAACTTCGTATTTGGTGTGTGCCCTATCGCGTAAAAAAGACCTTTTATACTGATTTCCCCTTTACCTTCTTGAGAGTGAATAGTTTCTATTTTCTCAAGCCATTTAGAGCCATCCGCTTTATCAACTTTTGTGTTCCAATGAATTTCTATCTTTGGATTAGCTTTTACTCTATCTACCATTGCTGCGCTAGCCCTTAATTTTTCTGATCTAACAATTAAATGCACTTTGCTTCCATACTTTGTAAGGTATGCTGCTTCTTCACATGCAGAGTCGCCCCCTCCAATAACAGCTAATTCTTCACCTCTAAATTGTGGGGTCGCTCCATCACATATTGCACAAGCACTTATTCCTTTACTCCAGAATTTATCTTCATTTATCACGCCTAATCTATTTGCACTTGCTCCAGTTGCAATAATAATTGAGTTAGATTTTATAGTTCCTTCTAACGTTTTTAGTTCAAAGGGATGTGAATCAATATTTATAGAGACAACATCACTTTCGTATAAATTAGTGCCCCATCTTTCGGCTTGAGCTTTCATTAGATCCATTAATTCAGGACCAAGCACACCATCTGGAAAACCTGGATAATTTTCAACAAATGTTGTAGTCATTAATTGGCCACCAGGAATTCCGCCAGAATTAAATCCTGTAACGAGTAATGGTTGAAGGTTTGCTCTTGCTGCATAAATCGCAGCTGTATAACCCGCAGGACCTGAACCAATAATTACAACATTTTCAACGTTAGAATTTTTTTCTTTATTTTCCATTTACTTGCAAAATTCACTTTTATAATAATAAACAAACCTAATTATTGTAGGGCGGATTTCACTCGATCGATTTAGTAATTAATCGTTAACTTTTTGGTCAAATATTTTTTTTATTTCCTCTGGAAAGTTTAAAACAGAATCTTTTAAATTTTCATTCTTTTCTCCAATATGTAATATCCACTCTCTAAATTCTTCCGCTATTGCATAGCTGTCTTCATATCTTTCTAGAGTATCCATTACAGATATTCTGTTGGTAGCCCAACAGGTTGCAATGTCGATCCTTTTTCTAATGAAATTGTCCATTGAAACTTAAAAGTTGTATATAGGTAAACACAAAAAATGACCAATGTATTGTCTAATAAGTTACAACTTTGTACTTCCAAACAATAATTTAAGCTTTAATTTATATTTCAGCCAATTTTTGAAGGAATTATAAAAAAAATATAAAGAAATAGGGTTAGACTGCCTCGCTGTGATTTGCGAGTAATCTTTCAACTTCCTCAAAACCCTCTTTAGCTGAATTTATTGCAAGTTCCTCACTAACTTTTTCTTCTGAAATTAATTTTGTGGAAATTTTCTTTAAAAGAGATTCTTTCTTTTCTCTTAGTGAAATGACAATTTCCTCTTCAATGATAGATTTTATTGCTTTAGAAATTATTTTTTTGTCATTTGCTTCCTCAAACGTGCCCTGGACTAATTCCTGAATAAATAATCGATGCACCTCACTACTTCTTAAAAAGCTTTCAGTGGCATTAATAATTCCTTCAACAAGAGCTTCATCAGGTTCAGAATCATTTTCTGCGAGCTTAAATTCCCAATCTAAATGTCTTCTTTGCCAACCTGCTGAGTGGAGACTAGGCATGACTGTCTGTGAATAAGTATCAACCGACATTTCATAAATTCTCTCTGCTAATTTTTCGCACCAGTCCTTACCATGCTTTTCTAAATTTTTCTGCATAGCTTGTCTTGGAACAGCATGACCACCATGATGACTGTGACATACTCCATCTGGACATTCGATTGCTTTTATACTCATTGGAAAATTTAGTACCTATATATTCTAGATAGCTATTTTTTATAGAAAAGAAAATATATTTTTAACAAAAATCCAAGACTTTTGACTTTCTTCAATTTATATTTAGTATGTTAAAAAAATAAATAAATTGACAAAGATACTTATTCCTTCTGAAACAAGCTCTGGTGAAAGGCGAGTTTCAGCTACTCCAGAGGCGGTAAAGAAATTAAAAAGCCTTGGTTGTGATGTTTATATTGAAAGTTCAGCGGGAAAATTATCAGGATTTAGTGACTTGTCATATGAAGAATCGGGTGGAACAATAATAAGTAACTTAGATCAAAAAATTTGGGGTGAAGCTGACCTAATATTTTGTGTTCAAACTCCATCAGAGGAAAATTTAACTAAATTAAAGAAGGGTGCAGTTCTTCTTGGTCTTCTTAACCCATATGGTAATAAGGAGCTTCTCAAGATTATAAATAGTAATAAGATTTCAGCTTTATCACTAGAGTTGCTTCCGAGGATTAGTAGAGCTCAATCTTCTGATGTTCTTTCTTCACAGGCCAATATTGCTGGATATAAAGCAGTTCTTTTGGCTGCAAGTGAGTTAGATAGATATTTCCCAATGCTTATGACTGCAGCTGGGACAGTCCAACCTGCCAAAGTAGTGGTTCTTGGTGGAGGCGTTGCAGGATTACAGGCAGTTGCGACAGCAAAAAGACTTGGAGCAATAGTATTTGTATCTGATATTAGACCTGCTGTTCAAGAACAAGTAGAGTCCCTCGGAGCAAGATTTATAGAGCTTCCTGAAGTTGAGGAAAAGCCAGGAGAGGCAGGAGGTTATGCAAAAGCTGTAACACCCGAATTCCTCTCAAAACAGAAGGCTACTTTAACTAAATATTTATCTGAAGCTGATGTTGCTATATGTACTGCGCAAGTTCTAGGTAAAAAGGCCCCTGTTTTAATAGACACACCCATGATTAAAAAAATGAGGCCTGGAGCAGTAGTTATTGATTTAGCAGTTTCTCAGGGAGGGAACTGCGAAGGAACAAAATCAAATGAAACTATTATCAAAGATGGGGTAAAACTTATAGGAGCGGGAGAATTACCCTCTTCAGTTCCTTATGATGCAAGTTCACTTTATGCTAAAAACTTAACATCTTTGATTACACCATTTATAAAAGATGGTCTAATTAAATTAGATAAAGAGGATGAACTCATTTCTGGATGTTTATTAAGCGATGAAGGAGTTGTTCTTCAAAATAAAGTTTTTGAAAATTGAGGTTTTAAAATTATGTCTTTTATAAGTCTTCTTTGGGTTCTATTACTTGGTAGTTTATTAGGCCTCGAGTTAATTGGAAAAGTTCCTCCTACTCTTCACACACCTCTAATGAGTGGAGCAAATGCAATTTCGGGAATAACAATGCTTGCAGCCTTGACTTTAATTGTAAAAGCAGAAGGGAACATACCACTTTTAATCATTGGTTCAGTTTCTCTTGGATTTGCTCTTTTCAACGTTGTAGGCGGTTTCTTTGTAACTGATCGAATGCTCGCGATGTTTAGTCGTAAACCATCAAATAAGAAGTAATTTTTAAAATGAATCTACCTGTAATTATTAAATTCGTTATTGACCTTCTAGCAGTACTTTTACTGGCTTTGGGAATAAAAGGATTATCAAAAGTAAAATCAGCAAGGGATGCCAACAGATTAGCTGCATTTGCAATGTCGCTATCAGTAGTAGGATTACTTTCTTATTATCTAGGCACTTCTGGAATTGCTATTCAGTCTTGGATTTGGATAATAATTGGATCAATCATAGGTAGTTTATTCGGAGCAATTCTTGCAAAGAAAGTACCTATGACCTCCATGCCTGAAACTGTGGCATTGTTCAATGGTTGTGGAGGAATGTCATCACTTTTGGTGGCCTTAGGAGTAGCTATTTTCCCTATTTCTAATAGTGTAGAAAATCTTGATTTTTTTAAGTCACTAATTAACGAAGTTTCAATATCTGTTTCTATATTTGTTGGTGCCATAACTTTCACAGGTTCAATTGTGGCGATGGCAAAGTTACAGGGTTGGTTGTCAACTCCAGGATGGACTCAGAGCAAAGTTAGACATTTTGTAAATATTGTTTTTGCAGTTGCTTCCTTGATAGCCTTTTTTGATTTGATAAATGGCAATACAAGTTCTATTTGGCTTTTAGTTATAGTTTCTTCTTTATTAGGTATTGGAGTTACTTTGCCAATTGGTGGAGCGGATATGCCAGTCGTTATATCTTTATTAAATAGCTATTCAGGGATTGCAGCAGCAGCAGCAGGCTTCGTTGTAGATAGTCAGCTTTTGATAGTAGCAGGGGCAATGGTTGGAGCGGCAGGTCTAATACTTACTCAAGTAATGTGCAAGGGTATGAATAGATCATTGGTTTCAGTTCTTTTTGGAGGGTCTTTATCTGCACAAAGTACAGCCTCTTCTGGTTCAGGAGAATATACAAATATAACTTCTTGCAGTGTTGAAGAATGTGCATTGACTTTAGAAGCAGCCAACAAGGTAATTATTGTTCCTGGTTATGGTCTGGCAGTAGCTCAAGCTCAACATACTTTAAGGGAAGTGACAAAAAAACTAGAGCAAAATGGTATTGAAGTTGTTTACGCAATTCATCCTGTAGCTGGGAGGATGCCTGGACATATGAATGTACTTTTAGCAGAAGCAGATGTTCCTTACGAACAACTTAAAGAGATGGACGTTGTAAATCCTGATTTTCCAGCAACGGATGTTGTTTTAGTTTTAGGAGCAAATGATGTGGTTAATCCTCAAGCTAAAAATGATAGCTCTTCTCCTTTATATGGCATGCCAGTTCTTGATGTGCAGGAAGCAAGAACGGTATTTGTAATTAAGCGTGGTATGAGTGCAGGTTACTCCGGAATAAAAAATGATTTATTTGATCTGCCTAATACCTCAATGGTCTTTGGTGATGCAAAAAAGGTACTTAATGATTTGATTGGAGAATTAAAGGATCTTGGAGTTGGGGAGAAATAATAGTATATCTTTTAGTTTTTCAGATTACGTAAAAAATAAGCCATTTCGAGAAGTCTTACCTTGGATAGGTGGCGACTTACAAACTTTGAGAGATACTTTTGTTATTGATTTTGGAAAATCAAAAAAAAATAAAAAAATATTCTTTCCGATTAATAAAATTCTTTCTAAAAAATTCGAATGTGATTATCTTTTAGGTTTTTTAGAATTACCTGAAAATTTAAAATCACTTAGGGGTTTTGTAATCGTTACACATGGTTTAGGGGGCTCAACTAAACGGTTTGGTTTAAGAAGAATATCTAGGAAATTAGCAAATAATGGTTTTGGAGTTCTTAAATTAAATCTAAGAGGATCTGGATCAGCGAGATATTTAGCTAAAGGAAATTATTGTGCTAGATGTTCCAGTGATGTTATTTCAGCAATTGATTATTTTAAAAAATTCATTAATTTAGAGTTTAAAGATTTTATTAAGATGAATAATCTTCCAATTTACGGAGTTGGATTATCTTTAGGCGGAACAATTCTTTTAAATGCATGCCTAGATTACGATGAAGACAAAGGAGAAAAACTTTTAGATGGCCTTGCCTGCGTGAGTACCCCTTTAGATTTATCTTCATGCAGTCTCTGTATTGAAAAACCTAGAAATTCTATCTATCAAAAATGGTTACTTCACCGCTTAAAAAATCAGTTATGGGAGGGATTTAATGATGAAGGCAAACTCCTTGATAACGAGAAATTAAAAATAAAAATTAGAAATTTAAAAAGTATAAGAGAATTTGATCAGAAATTTACAGCTCCTAGTTGGGGATTTAATTCTTTAGAGGATTATTATATTAAAGCTTCTCCAATATTTAGAATCAAAAACTCAATAAAAAAATTACCTCCAACGCTTTTTATTCATGCCAAGGATGATCCCTGGGTTCCATATAAGGATACTTTGAATTTAAGAAAAGAATCTATTGATAAATTCACTATTTTTATAACCGAAAAAGGAGGTCATAATGGTTTTCATTCGATTAATGGCTGCTGGTCAGACGAAGTCGTAGAGAACTGGTTTATTAGTATCTAGGACTATTTAAAAATGGTGTTTTTTTAAAAATCCATTTTTCTATTGGCTTACCGTTAATAATATGTGAGGTAAAAATTTCAGAAATTTTTTCTGGAGAAACTTTCTCATACCAAATACCATCAGGCCAGACAAGAAGAATTGGGCCGTTCTTACATACTCTTAAACAGTCAGCTTTTGATCTTAATATGTGAACGTTTTTTGTAGAGGGATCATTCTCAAATTTTTTTAAAGTCTTTTTCAGACATTCCCATGCTTTTTGACCTTCATTGCCTTTAAAGCATTTCTGTTTTGTGGGTGTTGCGCATAGTAGAAGATGTTTTTTTATATTCACTTTTATCCAATACTTACGTATTTTTTCCCTTTTTTAATTTCTTGCTTAACAAAAAGTCTGGCCCAATTGTCTACCTCAAGAATATCCTCCAATTCGGGACTCAAATTCAAATTCTCCATATGTGATTCACAAGCTTTACTTATAAATGTTGGAATTTCTTGAAAAGAAATTTTTTCTTTGAGGAATTGTTCAACAGCCATTTCATTAGCAGCATTTAAGACTGCAGGCATAGTCCCAGAAGATTTTCCTGCAGCATAGGCAAGTCCCATGCATGGATATTTAAACTCGTCTGGCTCTTTAAAAGTTAATTTCCCAATTTCACTTAGGTTTAATCTTTTCCAATTTGTTTTAAATCTTTCAGGCCAACTCATCGCATATAAAATGGGTAGCTTCATATCTGGCCAACCTAATTGAGCTAATACTGAAGAATCTTCCATCTCAATCATTGAATGAATAATACTTTGAGGGTGGATAACTATTTCGATATTTTCGTAAGAGGTCCCAAATAAATAATGAGCTTCTATAACTTCTAATCCTTTATTCATAAGAGTTGCAGAATCTACAGTTATTTTTTTACCCATATCCCAATTAGGATGTGAAGTCGCATCTTCCACTGTGACATGCTTTAAATCCTCAACAGCCCAATCTCTGAAAGCACCACCAGAAGCTGTTAAGTGTATGGCTTTTAGACCTTTAGGCATCACTCCTGTTGAAAAATCTGCATTTTCATAATTAGGTAATCCTTGTAAACATTGAAAGATAGCAGAGTGTTCTGAATCAGCAGGTAATAGCCTACTATTATTTTTCTTTAATGCAGGAATAACAATTGGTCCTGCCGCAATTAAAGTTTCTTTGTTAGCAAGTGCAATATTTTTCCCCGCATTAATTGCTGACATTGTTGGAATTAAGCCTGCACAGCCTACTATCCCTGTTACCACAGTATCTGCCTTATCCCATGCTGCAACTGCGTTAATCCCCTGCTTTCCACCTAAAACCAAGGGCGCATCATCCAAATCTAAGTTATTAATATTATCTTTTAAATCTTCTATAAGACTTTCATCCTCAATTGCAACTACCTCTGGTTTATGTGTTTTGACTTGTTGAGTTAATAAATTAATATTTCTTCCTGCAGAAAGAGCTACGGCTTTAAACTTATCAGGCTGCTCACTAGCTATTTCTAGAGTTTGAGTCCCTATTGAACCAGTAGACCCGAGCACAGTAATGTATTTCAATTTTCTCTGATATTTCTAATATCTTCCCATTTAAAGGTGTATTTAAAAAACAAAAATTTCAAATTGGTTTTTTTCTTAAAATTTAGACCCTTATCCATGTTGTTATTTCCTTTGATTGATCAATAAGTTCAATACCTTTTTCTTTTAACAAATTTCTTATTTCATCGGCCTTCGCATAATTCTTTTCCATTTTTGCTTTCAATCTTTCATTAATAAGAGATGATATTTCTTGTTCTGTTATTTTATTTTCTTTTACTAAAACTTCTTTTTTAAGACCAAGTACCTCGGTCAACTTTGAAAGAGTTTTAAAATTTTCAAGTAGAAAGAATTTTTGATTTAGGTCTATTTTAAAACCTTCAATCCTTTGAAATTGGTTTAAAAAGTTTTTTAATGGTTTTGCCAAATCGTAAATAACTGCAATAGCACCTGCTGTATTGAGGTCATTTCCCAGAGCCTCAGAAAATTTAAGCGTTTTTTGAGATAATTCAAAACTTATTTTCTCTTTATATTCTTCTTCGATAAATTCATCTTTATCAATAGATCTAAAAACACCTTTTGTAAGATCCATAAAAGAAAGGGCTACATTAATATTTTTCCAAGCTTCCGAAGCACTCCTTAAAGCGTCTTCAGTAAAATCAAGTGGTTTTCTATAATTCACAGTCATAACAAAATATCGCAAAGTCATAGGGCTTATACCTGACTTAATTAGCTCTCTGATAGTTTTAAAATTTTTAAGGGATTTACTCATCTTTTGTCCATTTACATTGACCATCCCATTGTGTAACCAATAGTTCGCTAGCTTTTTGCCATTGGCTGCTTCTGATTGGGCGATTTCATTCTCATGATGTGGAAAAATCAAATCAGAACCACCTAAATGGATATCGATAGTATCTCCTAATTCATTTTTAACCATCGCCGAACATTCAATATGCCATCCTGGCCTACCTTTACCCCATGGCGAATCAAAAAATGGTTCATCATCTTTGGCTTTTTTCCATAGCGCAAAATCTTGCGGATTAAGTTTTTTACTATTTTCCTCATTAACCATTCTTCCTTGCTGATTGATATTTTGTTCTTGTAAATTTTGATTACTTAGCTTTCCATAATTTTTATTTTTGAAAACAGAATAATAAACGTCTCCATCCCTAGAGTATGCATAACCTTTGTCCTCAAGGATTGTTATGAAGGAACAGATATTGCATATATGATTCGTGGCTCTTGGCATGCTATCCGGACGCATTATCCCTAAAGAATCCATATCTTTGTGAAATTCAATGATATTTTTTTCAGATACTTCCTTCATTGAACTGCTATCTTCTTTCGCTCTTTTTAAGATCTTGTCATCAATATCTGTAAAATTTTGAACATACTTCACTTTGAAATCACTGTAAATTAAAAATCTTCTCAATATATCCCAAGCGATATAACTTCTGGCATGACCAAGATGACATAAATCATAAACAGTTACCCCACAACAATAAATTTTTACTACATCATCAATAGGCTTAAAAACCTCAACTTTTTTGCTTAAAGTATTAAAAAGTTTGATCATCTTAATATAAGTATTTCATAAGGTTTATTTTGTCTCCATCCAATTGTCTCCAATTCCAACATCAACTAAAAGAGGCACATTTAATTTTACACAATCTTCCATAGTCTTCTTTACTAATTTCGTCGTAATTTCTAAAGAATCTGGTTCAACTTCAAACAATAATTCATCATGTACTTGTAAAAGCATTTTTGCTGGAACATCCATTTCTATGAATTTTTTATTTAGTTGAACCATTGCAATTTTAATAATATCTGCACTTGAACCCTGAATTGGGGCATTTGCTGCGGCTCTTAGTGACTGTGCTTCCATGCCAGCTCTTCTTGCGGCTTGCAAGTCAATTTCGTAAGGATCTTTTCCTAATAATCTTCCAAGTCCATTTTTATCAAACTTAAATTCTCTCTTTCTACCAAAAATTGTTTTTACATAACCTTTTGATAAGGCAAGCCTTTCTTGAAGTTCAAGAAATTTGAAAATTTTTGAATATCTTTCTTTGTATTTTATTAGGAATTCTTTTGCTTCTGGAGTACTTACTCCTGTAGAACGTGCAAACTTTTTAATTCCCATACCATAGATAACTCCGAAATTTATTGTTTTCCCAACTCTCCTCTCATCAGAAGAAATTTCTTCTTTCTCAAAAATTAATCTTGCAGTCAAAGAATGAATGTCATCATTTTTATGAAATGCATTTATTAGTATTTCTTCATCTGCTAAGTGAGCGAGTATTCTTAATTCGATCTGAGAATAATCAGCTGATAAGAGTTTCCAATTTTTTTCAGGCAAGAATGCTTTTCTGATTCTCCTACTAAATTCAGTCCTAACAGGGATATTTTGAAGATTAGGATTGCTACTACTTAGTCTCCCAGTCGCTGTAGCAGCTTGATTAAAGTTTGTATGAACTCTTCCTGTCTTTTCGTTAATAAGATTTGGGAGAGCATCAATATAGGTGCTAAGTAATTTGCTAAGAGTTCTATGTTTTATTAAATATTGGATTATTTCATGTTCGTCGACTAATCTTTCCAGAACTACTGCATCTGTGCTCCATCCTGTTTTTGTTTTCCGTGATTTTTTCTTATCCAAATTTAATTTTTCAAACAAGATCTCACCAAGTTGTTTTGGTGAAGATAGATTGAAACTTTCCTCTGCTAACTCATAAACTTTACTTTCAATATCTTCTAAGGTACTTTTTAATTCTTTTGAGAGCTTATCCAAATAAGGGATGTCGATGGTTATGCCATTCATTTCCATTTGGGACAATACCGGCTCTAAAGGTAGCTCGATTTCTTCGAACAATTTGATTAATTCATGTTTTTCCTTTGAAAAACTTTCTTTAAAAATTTTGACAATCTTAAAAGTTAGAAAAACATCATAACCGCAGTAAATACTTGCTTCATCAATATCAACAAATGAAAAGTCTTTATTTTTTCCAACTGTCTCCTTGAATGAAGGAGGCTTAAATCCAAATAATCTAAAACTAATTTCACTTAACCCATGTTTCTCCTGATTATTAAGAAGGTAGTCTGCTAACAAGGTGTCAAAGGTTACGCCTTTAAGATCAAGTCCATGATTAAAAAATATTTGCCTATCAAATTTAGAATTTTGGAGTGCCTTTTCTTTTTTTGGATCCTCTATCCAATTTCTTAGCTTTGAGAAAACATCTTCAATTGATAATTGATTGGGGGTCTCCTTTTTTGTTTGATGACCAAGAGGTATATAAAATAAATCATCATTTTCTTCTCCAAGACATAACCCTATCCCAACAAGTTCCGCATCGATTGGATTCAAACTATTGGTCTCTGTATCTAAAGAAACTATTTGATTAGTCTTGTCTAATCTTTGAATTAATTCATCAAGTAATTCGAAATCATTTACAACACTTACGTTGATTTTAGGGATTTTATTTTCACTATTTTCTAATTCATTATTGCCTGCGACTTTTGGTGCCTTCTCCTCCTCTTTAGCTACATTATTTTTGTCAAAACCACCTTTGCTGAAAGTTGAATTGAAAATATCAATTTGTCTAAGTAGTGTTGATAGTTCTAATTTTTTCAGTGACTCTGAAAGTAGTTCTTGATTTATATTTTTTAATTCATAACCGTTACTTAAAATTAAAGGCACCTTAGTATTTATTTTTGCTAAATCCCTGGAAAGAAAAGCATTATGTTTATCGTTTCTGAGCTTTTCTATAACTGAACCTTTGATGAATCCTTTATATTTCTTATCGTTGTTCTGCTGAATCTTGTCCAAAGCCTGATAGATTCCATCAAGCGTATTGTTCTCTTTTAGTAGATTAATTGCAGTTTTTGGCCCTACTCCTTTAATACCTGGAATATTATCAGAACTATCACCAGTAAGGGCTTTGAGATCAACTACTCTTTCTGGCGCAACACCTAATTTTTCTTTTACTCCATTTTCATTCATAAGAGTTGGATTTCCACTTTTCGCATATGGACCACCACCCATATAAAGTACATAAATATCTTTTTGATCATCTACTAATTGAAATAAGTCCCTATCTCCAGAAAGAATATTCACGCACCATCCTTTAGAAGAAGCATCATTTGCAATTGTGCCTAGGAGATCATCTGCTTCGTATCCTGGAGATTTAAAAATTGGTAAATTAAGGCTTTCTTCTAAAATGATTTCTAGTTGTTCAATATCCTGAAAAAAAACATCTGGTGCTACATCTCTATTGGCCTTATAGTTTGGATCTAATTCATGTCTGAAAGTAGGTTTTTCGGTATCAAACGTAATACAAACACCCTCAGGACTAATATTTTTACAATTATCCAGAAGGCTTTTTAGAAATCCATAAGTGACACTTGTTGGAAATCCCTCTTTGGTAGTTAAACCTCCATCAATCCCTTTGCTAAATGCATAGAAGCTTCTAAAAGCAAGTGAGTGGCCATCGACTAAAAGTAAAATTGGTTTTTTAGAGTTTTCAGATTTTAAACTCATTTTCTCTTCTTAGCCCAAGGTGGAATATCAATAAAGATTTGCTCTCCAGGTTCTAATCCATCAATTACAGAAGTTTTATTTCCACTACTAATACCAATTTCGATTTTTTCAAATTTGGGAGAATTGTTTTTATCAACTTTCAAAATTCCTTTTTCACCTTTTTCAGTGACAATAGAAACTGTTGGTACTAGGATTTTTTCTTCATTACCTTCGACTCTAAATTCAAGATCTGCAGTCATTCCAATTTTAATTTCTTCAGAAATATCTTTAAAATTTAAAGTTACTTCGAATGAGGTTACATTATTATCTTTTACAGCTCTTGTAGCTATTTTTTTAACTATGGCACTATATTTTTTTGAGGGATAAGCCTCAATTCTTACTGAGGCTTCTTGACCTATTTTTATTCTGCCAATGTCACTCTCAGGAACTTTAGCAACAATTTCTAGGCCCTCTGAAAGTTCAAAAATAAAGTTTTTGGTTTTAGAGTCTGAACTTAAGTTTGTACTTGGTGTGACATAAGATCCTATCTCAGCATATTTTGCAGTTATCTTTCCTCCATAGGGAGCTTTAATTAGATAGAAACTTTTTTCAGCTTTTGCATCATTAAGTTTTGCGCTACTAATGTTGTAGTTATTTTTATAACTTTCATAGTTTTCTTTACTTACTGCACCTTCTTGATATAAATATTCTCTTCTTAAAAATTCAGATTTTTGTTTTTCTACATTTAATTCAAGTTCTTCAATTTTATAGATAAAATCTTCATCATCAAGAGAAGCTAAAACCTGATCTTTTTTTACAAGATCGCCCTCATCTACTTTGATTTCTTTTATTATGCCTTGCTTCCGAGGCCCAATATTGTTTGTCCTTATTGCTTTTACTTCACCACTAGTATTAATTGAATCTGAGAGGATACCTTTTTCGACTTGAACTACAAAATCAGAAATATCTTTTGACTTATTTTTCTTGAAGGAATTGGTTATAAAAACGAAAAATATAGCTAGAGAAATCAATATAATTCCACTTCTTAGATTTATATTTTTTTTTATTAAATCAAACATTTCTTTTTAAAAGCAGGAGTAGAGAATATTTAGGAACTAAATAAATAATCAAGACGATTATAATTAACTTATCCAAGATTGGTTAAGTAAATACTATATTACTAGAAGATGTTTTCTTGATAATTTTTCCATAAGTTTTTTCAAATGTTAAAAGCAGGTATTATTGGATTACCAAATGTTGGAAAATCAACTCTATTTAATGCACTTGTAGAAAATGCTAAGGCCCAAGCGGCTAATTTTCCCTTTTGTACTATAGAACCTAATAAAGGCATAGTTTCAGTCCCAGATCAAAGGTTGCAAGAGTTAGGTAATTTAAGTTCTAGCCAAAATATTATCCCAACAAAAATTGAATTTGTAGATATCGCAGGACTAGTAAAAGGAGCTAGTAAAGGCGAAGGTTTGGGAAATAAATTTTTATCAAATATTAGGGAGGTTGATGCAATAGTTCATGTTGTAAGGTGCTTTGAAGATAGTGATGTAATTCATGTTTCTGGAAAGGTAGATCCCCTGGATGACATTGAGATAATTAATCTGGAATTGAATTTAGCTGATTTATCTCAACTCCAAAAAAGAAGAGAAAGAATTAAAAAACAGGTTAGAACTAGTAAAGAGGCAGCTAAAGAAGATACCTTACTAGAAAAAATTGAAGAAGAGCTAGAGAAAGGCCTTTCAGTTAGATCAATATCTTTGAATGAAGAAGAGAATTTAATAATTAAGCAATTAGGCTTCCTTACTGCTAAACCAATTATTTACGCAACTAATTTGAATGAAAATGATTTAGCTGAAGGTAATGATTTTTCATCAACAGTTCAGAGTTTTGCAAGCAATGAAAATACAGAATGTATAAAAATATCAGCGCAAGTCGAATCTGAATTAATAGAGTTAGAACCAGAAGATAAAAAAGACTACCTTATTGGCTTAGGAGTAGAAGAAGGGGGATTAAGTTCATTAATTAGATCAACATATAAATTATTGGGATTAAAAACTTATTTTACTACCGGAGAAAAGGAGACAAAAGCTTGGACAATAAAAGATGGGATGACTGCGCCACAGGCAGCAGGAGTCATTCATACTGATTTTGAAAAAGGATTTATAAGAGCTCAGACTATTTCGTATCAAAATTTAATTGATTCAGGTTCAATTGCCAATGCAAAAACAAAAGGTCTTTTAAGAAGTGAAGGTAAGGAATATATTGTTAACGAAGGTGATGTAATGGAGTTCTTATTTAACGTTTAGTAATTCTCTTAAGGCTTGCTATTTTGCTTTTTGAATTTAAATTCAAAAAATGAAATTAATAAAATTAAGATACATCCAAAGCAACTTCCTATTAACCCAAAAACAATGGTTGTAAAGCCATCATCGTAGCCATATTGTAGTTGCGGTAAGTGAGGAGGTATTGGCACTATTTTTCAACAAGATTTTCAATATCTTCCAGTAAATGTTTAGTTGATCTACTAAAACCATTAGTTTTTAAATAGTTTTGAGCCTCTCTAAATTTTTCAGCTACTCTTTTTGCATAAGGAGTATTCATGGAATTTTGAGTCATGTTGAAAATGCGACTAATTTTATAATCTGATCTAGGTAACCCCTTGATAAGTATTCAAAAATACAAGAATATAAAAATAGGATTTTTTACTTACTAAGAAATTTATTGAGAAAAGTTCTTGATTCTCCAAATAAAGTTTTTTCAAATTAGAAAAATTGACAATGACAAATATATTATTAATTCTTTTTTTTGTACTTTTATTTTTATTACTTTTTTATTCAAAACGAAATAGAGGGTTAGCCCAAAAAACAACAATTAGACCAACTTATGTACCTTTCTTAAAAGAACAAGAATTTAATCCTGACATAAGCACTGATAATTGGGATTTACACAAACTTAGATTAGATAAATTTAAAAGATCACAATATAAGGGATTAACTTTCTTCGTAAGTTCAGAAAATAAAATTTACTATCTTTCTGAAGAAGGGGATAAGGTTTATTGCTAATAGGTAAAATTAATTTTATAAATAAGAAAAGCCGATAGAAATTAATAATTTTAATGAAGTATTTATTTTTATTATCAGAAAAGTTCTACAGGCTTATTCAATGGGAGTGGAATACCTTAAAAAATCTAAGAAGAACAAAAAGAAAGAATTATTTTTTAAGAGGATCATTTGCTTTATTTAGTTTATTCTCTATTCTTTTTTTAATATTTTCGCCTCCTATTACTTTCGGAATATTATTTGGAGAGGGATTAAAATTTAGTATTTTTTTTATTTGGATATGGATTTTAAATTTAAAGTTTTTTTGAAAATGTATAATTTACTTCCCAAGGTTATTTAAAATTAAGAATATAAAAAAATAAACTTATGCCAAAAATATTCAAACAAAATAAGTTCGCTTTGTTGGGAGCAAATATATTAATAATTTTACTTTGGGTAACTATATCTTCCTTTTTGATGAATTTATTTCAAAGTGAAAATGCCCCATTTTATATGTATAAAATTTCTTTTTTAATAAGATTCCTCCCTCCTATTTGGGTTACATGGTTCCTATGGATAAAAAGAGGTGGTTTAAAAAGATAAATTAAAAAAGCATTTTTACGGATTTACTATAAAAACAAATCAGTTAAGATCTGAAAGCTTACTTGAAATTTTCATGTAAGAATTAGGTAATTGAGAGATTGTTTTTAGCTAAGAAACAATCTCTTTTTTTTTACAAATATTTTTTCTCATAAAAAAGCGCTTGTCAGTATCCCTATTGACAAACACTCATGACGATCATTTTTAAAAAATTAAAATTAAATAGACAATCTATTATCAATCTCTATTACTCCAGAATCCATAAGACGGCCGATCTTAATAACTAAAGCCATATCTAACCTTGAAAATTCAGATTGATGGTTAGTTATCCAATCAAGTTCGGAAAGAGTTATAACTCCCAAAGTATTTACTTTAAGAAAAAGTAAGCCTAAATTCATTTTAAAAAATTCCTGGGATTATCCATCCAAATAAGCCATAATTTATAACTAATGCAAATAAGCCCATCATTGCCATTCTTCCATTAGTTCTCTCGGCATTTTGCCAATAAGTTGTTTTTGAATTTTCCATTTTTCTGATTTGTAGAAATGTTAAATAGTAGGTTTTTAAACGAAACCAGGAATTATTTGACCTGTTGTTAGATATGCTCCAACAGCAGCAATTAATCCAAGCATTGCGAATCTGCCGTTAAGAGTTTCAGCAACAACTTTTTCTTTTTCGATTGTTTTGACTTTTGTGTTTGTGTTTTTCATTTGATTAGATGATGAATTGTTTAAATTTTCGTTTTGAAATTGCTTGGTTAAATAAACAACGAGGATGGCTGTAAAAAATACAATTACGGCTAAGAAGCCTGAAAGTGGACTCATTAAAAAATGCCAGGAATAATTTGTCCGGTAGAAACGTAAGCACCTACTAACGCAACAAGGCCAATCATTGCCCAACGACCGTTAACTTTTTCTGCATTTTGTGGGTAGCTGTCGTAAGAAACAGACTCATCTATGTAAGGACGTGTCTCAGTAGGAAACATATTCTGTCTGCCACCTGATTCAGTAGTTACGTTTGAATTAGCCATTAAAGTTGTGTAATTGTTAATTAATGTAACACTACTATTAACAAATGTAAAGTATTAAGCCGAAATTAAGTTATTTTCAAGATATTTACTACATAACTGTTACAGGTGCGTGACATATACATTTAAATAGTTGTTTTACAGGCTTGCTACGCTTTACAGATTGGCTCGAAAACTATTGAGAGTTCAATTTGTTGTTTAAGTATTAATTTTTAAATCCTTAGAAAGATATCAATTTGGTAGAAAAAGCTACATCATTCTGAAATTTGAATAATTAGTTTTTAGATATAATCTATTTCACTTTATTATGGAATTCGCAAAAAAAATCATGACCGAAAAAGCTGAAAAGCTTAATGGTAAAGCAGCAATGCTTGGTATGTTTGCTCTTGTAGGAGCCTACTATTTTACTGGTCAAATTCTTCCAGGTATTTTCTAATAAAAATCCTTTTTAAATTTTTTCAGGGCTTTATCAAGCCCTTTTTTACTGGATTATGCCCTTTTTAATTATCTAATAATTCAAATAATTTACTTATTAGAAGCTTTCTTTTTGAAAAAGTTTTATCAATATATTTTTTATTCTCTTCTTTTAAAATTTCCTTACCATTTAAGCCTAATCCTTTAAGGACAAACTCTTTATCTTTTTTAATCCAATTATTTATCATTCCCTCCGTCGTCTCTATATGGAATTGTAATCCGTAAGCAAAATTACCAATCCTAAAAAACTGTTCTTTACAACGTGCACTACTAGCAATGAGTACTGCAATATTAGGTAATAAAATCCTATCTTCATGCCAATGTAGTACGTGAAAAGGGTCTTCAAACAGTGCTTTAAAGTCTTTATTCGATTTGTCTATAAAAATTTGAGACCATCCAATTTCTGGTAATGCTTTTGGAGGTGATCCATATTTAAGAATTTCTACATCTCCCCCAGCAGCACTCGCAAGCAACTGTGCACCTAAGCAAACACCGACTATAGGTCTCTCATTTTCTAATTCTTTTTTTATAAAGTCTCTTTCTAACTTAAGCCATGGATATTTTTCGCTCCCAATATCTTTAACACCCATTGGTCCACCCATAATTAAAATTAAGTCACCTTTTTTTGTTTGCGGCAGAGCATTTTTATTATCTAAACGAATAATTTCTATTTTTAAATCTCTTTCTTTAGCAAATTGTTCAAAAAGACCAGGCCCCTCTATTTCTAAATGCTGCAAAACTAATAGGCGTTTTATTTCCTTCATTCACTTTCCATTATTTCAGATGATTCAGAACAGACATTAACGCTAAACCACTTCATTGCCGACCAAGTATCTTCTTGGAATGTACCTGCTGCAATACTTACAAAACAATCATTTTCATACCAACTTCGATAACTGGGAGTTACTCCCGTTCCTTTTAATCTATTTTCTAGGCCTTTTCCATATTTTTTAATAACAAGATTTATAGCTTCATTCTCAATTTCTCTTTGCTTTTCATCAGCAAAACCTCCTAGTGGAGTAAAAAAAAGAATTGATGCAATAAGTAAACGTATCATTGAGTCTTTAGTTTATATGTAGCTAATTTCATATCGATTAATTAATTTTTTAAAATCATCTACTCTATTTTGTCCATTTTTTAATGGTCTTGAGGAGTCAAGAACGGCTGCACAACATAATTGCCAGCAAGATTTTTCATCTAGTCCCAATTTCTTGCATATATTTTTTGGAGCTTTGATAACTGTATTTATTTCTGCAATATGTTGAGTGGTTTCCCATAATTCTCCTTCAAGAAAATCAATTTCAATACTTGATAATAATTCTGTAGCAACGTAATCCTTAATTAGCTCAGTTAATTCCACGATATTTTATTAAAGCAGAGAAGTTAAATAATCTCTTAGTATTTTTTATAGCAGGATAAAAAAAAAGGAACTAGTTTCTACCTCATCTTGAATATCCTGTAGATTTGTAAGAGACTACATCATTTCGTATTGATCAAGTTTGGTTTTTAATTTTGTTGCTTTTTTAATCAATGACAAAGCTTCTTTTCTGCCAGTTGAATTATTAGCCTGAGCTATAAGATCAGTGTATTTCTTTGCGATTTTTTTTTCCATAATTTAAATATATAAATACCATTTTTGAATCTTGAAACTAGCGAGTCACCACTAGAAGTAGATAAGGAGTCAACGGTTAAAACCTCAGAGTCAACAAATTTGAACGGGTTAACTCGTGCTTTTAATTTATAATCAATTAATAAAAAAGCTGTTGGTATCTACGATTACATTGTTTTCAAACCCTGATTTAATTTATAGTTATCCATGAATTGGATTGAAAATTTTCAATCATCTTTTTAATGCAATTAATAAAAAAAAGGGGGTTAAAAACCCCCTTCGGTTTATTAAAAGACCTAATTTACTAATTACCTAAACCTAGAGGAGCCCAAAGAGTTGCTTCAGAACCTATGACAGGGACAATTCCTGTAGTTTTTGCATTAGAAACTTTATTTTTAACAATAGGAGTATCTTGTTCTCCTAAAGCTGCCCATAAAGTTGATTGATGAACGATAACTGGTTGAACTTTTAATGGTTGAGATTGAAAAGAAGGCTTTTGGATTCTTACAAGTTGGACTCCAAGAGAACCAACAATAAATGCTCCAAGAAAACCTGCAAATACAGCAGTAATATTGTTACTGCTTACTGAGGTAGATACGTTATTAGACATAATAGTTATGTGACTAAATTTCATTTTTGACTGAAGTCCCCGTTCCTTGGCTTCAATCTTAATGCGGCTCGTAAAACGAGATGAACGTTTATGTAGTCTACGCTACATTTTAACTATAAGTATAATTTAATTTACAAGATGTTAATGGCAATACAAAACTTATTAAAAAATAAGAAATTGAATTTTAAAGTGAAGAAAATATAGTTGAATTTTTTTGTGTAAAAAATAATTGATTATTTTCATATTTGTTTGCAGAATAACTTTCGGAAACAACAGTTCCGTGAGTTACCCCAAAAATAAAACCAAGTAAGATCGCTAAACGCATCCAAGAATATAAAATTAAATTAATTTCCCTCAAATTAAGAATATATGATGTTGTTATTTATACAAAATAATTTTTTATCCCCCAAGATATGACATTGATGGATGAATTTTTTGATTTTTGTCAGTTGTTTTCTCTAATACTTTAAATCGATCTTCACTATAGTTATCTTCTCTAGCTTCCCAAATGCTCTTGATTTTATTTTCCAATTCATGGAGATTAATTGGTATAGACAACCATGGGTTTAGATTTATACCTTCATTAGAAAAAAGACATTTATAAGCATAACCATCGCTAGTTATCCTCAATCTGTTACAGTCTGAACAAAAAGGATTACTTATTGAAGAGATTGTACTTACAAAACTATTTGAATCACTCATGTACCATCTATTAGCAGTTTGTCCCTCTTTTCTTCCGTAGTCTTTTAATCGATGTTTCTTCTTTAATAGCCTAATAATTCTTTCAGAGAAAAAAACATCTGATGGCTGCCAATTATTAGATATCCCTACGTCCATATACTCAATGAAACGAATTTCCATAGACCTTTTTTTTGCAAAATCAACTAATTCAAAAATTTGATTATCATTAATCTCTTTTTTTATAACTGCATTTATTTTTAATTTCCCCGCCTTTGGATTAAATCCAGCATTAATTGCATGATCTATTCCTTCAAGGACAGTAAATAATTTTTCTTTGCCAATAATTTTATTTTCCTCTCCAATCATTTTTGAAAAAATATAAGGATCAATCGCATCTAAACTTACTGTTATGCGGTCTAAACCATTTTTAAAAAGCTCATTAGCTTTTTTCTTAGAGAGCAAATATCCATTTGTGGTTAGAGAAATATCCTGTAAATTAGCTACTGGATTTGATTCTTCTAATCTTTGCGATTTAATTTCATAAAGAAGTTCATCTAATTGAGAACTCAATAAAGGTTCTCCTCCAGTGATTCTTAAAGAATTTACCCCTAATCGACAACTGACTAAAATTAACTTTTTAAATTGTTCAATATTTAAAACATCCAAACTATAGTTCTCAGGCTTACAGTAAATACACGAAAAATTGCAATTTTGTTTAAGAGATAACCTTAAAACTTTTAACTTTCTTTTTCTTTTATCCTCCAATTGCTTAAATCCCATTATTCATATCTAAGAATTCTCTCTTGGAATTTATATTAATTAAATCTCCATTTTTTGCATAGAAATATTTATGGGGAATTTGATCAACCCATCCGAGAAAATTTTTCTTCCCAGAGGATAACTTTTTTTTTAATTTAAAATGATTTTCTTCATTGATGGGATAAATTCCGAATAATGGTTGTGCAAAAATTCCATCATGGGATATTAACGCAAAATTTTGATTTTCTTCCCATGATTTAAAAAGTGAATAAATTAATTTTGTATTCAAATTAGGCATATCGACTGGGACAATTAGGATATTTTTAGTAGTTTTTTTAAAAGATGAAAAAATTTGTTCTATACAAGTTAATGGTCCATCAAAGGGTTGTGCATCTGAAATAAACTCAACATTATTGCTTTTATCAACTTCCTTTAAATGAGAACTATAATTTGTTATTACAAAAGTTTCTAAATTAAGGTTATTTAATATTTTTATTTTGTGAGTCAGCCAATTTCCTCCTTCATGATGTTTAATTAGTGCTTTATCAGATCCCATCCTTGAACTCTTGCCACCAGCCAAAATGAATGCTTTAAATTTTTTAAGTTTTATTTCCATAACTTAGGCAATATTTTTCCACGAGTATTTAATGTATCGGATAATACCAATAATCAGATTACTAATTTTCCCCAATTTTGATTTTATCAGTGCTGACTATTAATTCTAGCCTTTTAAAAAAGTTGCATTTCTTAAAAACTAGATTTCGTATTAAATAATACAAATGAATGCATTGATCGAAATATAAATTGCTTAAAAATAATCTCGAAAAATTTTCATGTTAAGTGACGTTTGGTCTTTAAATGGCAGATATAGAACTCTTCACCTCACCTGGTTTGCCTTTTTCCTTACTTTTGTTGTTTGGTTTAACCTTGCACCTCTTGCAACTACTGTTAAAGCCGATTTAGGTTTATCTGTTGCTCAAATTAGAACAGTAGCAATATGTAATGTCGCTTTGACTATCCCTGCAAGAGTTTTGATTGGAATGTTACTGGATAAATTTGGCCCAAGAAAAACTTACTCAACAATTTTGATATTTTCTGTCGTGCCATGTTTATTATTTGCTAGTGCTCAAGACTTTAATCAACTTGTTATTGCGAGATTGCTTTTATCAATAGTAGGAGCAGGTTTTGTTATCGGAATAAGAATGGTATCTGAGTGGTTCCCTCCGAAAGAAATTGGTTTGGCTGAGGGAATATATGGAGGATGGGGAAATTTTGGATCTGCTTTTTCTGCTCTTTCTCTTGTTGCCGTAGCTGGATTCTTGTCTTTTTCAGGAGGGTTTGAATTACCTACTGGAGCTGTACTTAATTGGAGGGGAGCTATTGCTCTTACAGGAATTATTTCTTTCGTTTATGGAATTATTTATTTCTTTAGTGTGACTGATACACCTCCAGGAAAACCTTATCAAAGGCCTGCAAAAACAGCTGGTTTAGAAGTAACGAGCATAAGAGATTTCTGGGGTTTAATTGGAATGAATGTCCCATTCGCAGCAATTCTTTCAGTCCTATGTTGGAGACTCCAAAAAGTAGGTTTCCTTACTTCATCTACTTATCCAATAGCCTTAATCGCAGTTTTAGCTTGGTTTGTTTTCCAAACTTGGGGAATTATAAGAACGAATATTGAATTATTAAATGGAACTAAAATTTATCCTAAAGAAGATAAATATGAATTCAAACAAGTAGCGATCTTGGAATTAACTTACATCGTAAATTTTGGATCAGAATTGGCAGTAGTTTCAATGCTTCCTAGTTTCTTTGAATTTACATTTGATTTACCTAAAGCTGTAGCCGGAATTCTTGCATCATGTTATGCATTTGTGAATTTAATAGCTAGACCTGCCGGAGGATTGATATCTGACAGAACAGGCAATAGAAAAAATACAATGGGATTCCTAACCATGGGATTAGGGTTTGGATATCTATTGATGTCTTTAATAAAACCTGGAACTTTTACAGGATCAGCAGGAATTCTTATGGCTGTATTTTTAACGATGCTTTGTTCATTTTTTGTACAATCAGGAGAAGGTTCAACTTTTGCTTTAGTTCCCTTAGTTAAAAAAAGAGTAACAGGACAAATAGCTGGATTGGTTGGGGCTTATGGAAATGTTGGTGCGGTAACTTATTTAAATATTTATAGCCTTTTACCTTTATGGATGGGTGGAGGTAAAGATCCTTCTCCAGAAATAATTGCTGCTTCAAATAGTGCCTTCTTCCAAGTTTTAGGTATAGCAGGATTAATAGTTGGATTCTTCTGTTATTTCTTTTTAAAGGAACCTCAAGGATCATTCGCGGATGCTTATGAAGGCGAAAAAGCTGAAAATTATGTTTAACCAATAACTATTTAGATATTTATAAAAGAAATTTTATGAATTTTACTAAAAGTCAATGCCCATATTGCGGTGTTGGCTGTGGTTTAAAAATGAAGCCTAAAAGTTTGGTTTCTGATGATAAATGGTTAGTAAGTGGAGATAGGGATAGTCCTTCAACTCAAGGTAAATTGTGCGTAAAAGGAGCAACAGTATGTGAGACTTTAAAAGACGGGAGATTAAAAGAACCACTTTATAGGGAAAATTTAAATGAAGAATTTAAAGAAATTTCCTGGGACGAATCATACGAAATTCTGAAAGAGAATATTTTGAGTTCTATAAAAAATTATGGACCTGATTCAATAGCTATGTATGGCTCAGGTCAATTTCATACTGAAGATTATTACGTAGCACAAAAGCTTCTCAAGGGAGCAATCGGCACAAATAATTTTGATGCTAATTCAAGACTATGTATGAGCTCAGCAGTAGCTGGATATAACAGAAGTTTTGGCTCTGATGGACCACCTTGTTGTTATGAAGATATTGATCATTGCTCTTTAATTTTATTAATAGGGACAAATACTGCAGAATGTCATCCCGTTCTTTTTGATCGAATTAAAAAACGTAAAAGAAATGTAAATGATAATTTAAAAGTAATAGTAATTGATCCAAGAGAAACTGAAACTTCATCCATAGCAGATTTTTACTTACAAATTTCTTCTGGAACAGATCTATTTTTATTTATTGGGATTGCGAATTATCTTTATAAGAATCAATTAACTGATCAAAATTTCATTGATAAGTCGACAGAAAGCTATTTTGATTTTGTAAAACATATACAAAAATGGGATTTAAAAAAAATAAGTGAAATTTGCAATATATCCGAGAAAACAATTATTGATATTGCAAAATTATGGGGAGAAAGCAAAAATGTTCTAAGTCTTTGGTCGATGGGTTTGAATCAAAGGCAAGAGGGTACAGCAGCAGTAAATGGGCTAATAAATCTTCATCTAATGACCGGCCAAATAGGCAAAGAAGGTTCTGGTCCTTTTTCCTTAACTGGCCAACCAAACGCTATGGGTGGGAGAGAAGCAGGAGGACTATCGCACCTTCTTCCAGGATATAGGTTTGTAAAAAATAAAATAGATAGGAATGAAATCGAAAAAATTTGGGGGTTCCCTGAGGGAAAGATATCTGCAAAACAGGGTCTATCTGCATTTGAACAAATAGAAGCTATAAAAAAAGGATCTGTGAAAATTTGGTGGATTGCAGCTACTAACCCTTTGGTTAGCATGCCTAATTTAAACTTTGTAAAAAAAGCACTTTTAAAATGTCCTTTAATTATCCTCAACGAATCTTATGAACAAAGTGAATCAATTAAATATGCTCATCTAGTATTGCCCGCAGCTCAATGGAGCGAAAAAGATGGTGTTATGACAAATTCAGAAAGAAGAGTAACCCTTTGCCCCTCTTTCAGAGACTCGAATAAAAATTCAAAACCAGATTGGCAAATATTTGCTGAATTAGGACAGAAGATAGGCTATTTCAAACAATTTGAATATGAATCTTCATCAGAAGTTTATGATGAATTTTTAAAAACTACTACAAAAAGATTATGCGATATGAGCGGATTATCATATCAATTATTAAAAAATCATGGTCCTCAACAATGGCCTTATCCTAAAGGCAGCGTCCCTAGTACATCTTCAAAAAGATTATATGAAGATGGTTATTTCCCAACTGAGACTGGCAAAGCAAATTTTTGTATTGATGATCCTATTGGGTTGGCTGAACCCCCTTCAGATGAGTTCCCACTAATTTTGACAATTGGAAGATATCTAAGTCAATGGCATACAATGACAAGAACTTCTAAAGTTCAAAAACTTACAAAAAAGAATCCAGAACCGTTATTGGAAATTAATTCTAAAGATGCTTTATCTTTAAAAATCAAAAATGATGAAATAGTAAAAATTAAATCTAAAAGAGGGGAAGTTCAAGCAAAAGTTCAGATTACTGACAAAATTAAAGCAGGCACGGTTTTTTTACCAATGCATTGGGGTTTTAGTCAAAAAAATATGTGTGAAGTAAACTCTTTGATGCATGAAAAATCATGCCCGATATCAAAACAACCGGAATTAAAAGCATGCTCAGTAATAATTGTTCCAAACTAGGCAATAATCTTATTTCAGAATCTCATCAAATGCTCTATCCAAATTGTTGTGTTCATGACTTGGTCTAACTAATTTGCAAAAAGCAAATCTATCTAATTCGTTTAAATTTCTCCATTTTTCAACTGAAATATTAATTCCCCTTGCTAGTGCCGATTTTAAAACTTGGTCAGGAACTTTATTTTTATTTTGCCAAGGTTGATTAATTGAAATTTCTATTTCTTTTGCCTCTCCATATTTTGAATTAGATGTAATTTCTTTTAAAAAAGTTTTTAAATCAATGAGATCATTTTTTGAATCTGGCCAATCTACTATCTTATTTTTTTCAATTAAATTAAAATCTTGCCAATGAGTAAGTTTTAATTTTATTCCAATTAAATCAAGTTTCCTTCTTACACATAAAGGAATGCATCTTAAGTCTTTAATAAAATCATCCTCGAAATTAAAATAATGATTTGATTGACTGTTAACCAAAATTAAATTGATATTTTATTAATAAATTAATGCTAAGTATAAAAAATTGATATTAGCTTTATTAAAAATTTTATTTTTTGTATTATTGAATAAATTGCTAAAAGAAAATGGATAAATCTTTAACTCATATTAATGAAAGGGGAGAAATGAACATAGTTGATATTTCAGATAAAGTAGAAACTAAAAGAGAGGCTTTAGCAGAAGGATATATTAATTTAAACAAAGAAATATTAGAAAAAATAAAAAATGAAAAAATTAAAAAAGGTGATATTTTTGCAGCGGCTAGATTTTCTGCAATAAATGGTGCAAAAAAAACCTCAGAACTTATTCCTCTCTGTCATAATTTATCATTGAATAAAATCACAATTGATTTTGAAATTTGTGAATCAATGAAAGCAATTAAAATTATTGCTTTTTGCAAATCTCATTCTAAAACAGGTGTTGAGATGGAAGCTCTTACATCAGTTTCAATTGGTCTTCTCACTCTATATGACATGCTCAAAGCTTTAGATCCATTTATGACTATTAATAATATTCGCCTTTTAGAAAAAAAAGGTGGTAAAAATGGAATATTAAAAAGAAGTTAAGTACTCACAATAATGGGAATTGATATCAATAATCAGGGTCTTTATTTAAACGATGCTATTAAAAAAATCTTGGAAGAGATTGATACTTTAATAGTAAATAATGAAATTTTACATAAGGAAGAGATCAATTTAGAAGAAGCACTTGGAAAAGTTTCTATGGAGGAAATCTTATCTGAGGAAGATATGCCAGGTTATAGATCATCAGTTATGGATGGATATGCGTTAGGAGAATCAACTAAAGGGAATAAATGGAAAATTGTCGGAGAGTCTTTTCCAGGAAAGCCATTTAATGATCTTCTTAAAAAAGGTGAAGCTGTAACTATTAGCACAGGTTCATTTGTGCCAGATAATTGTTTTTCTGTGATACCTCAAGAACAAGTTTCTTTAGAATTTTTAAACGGAAAAGAGTATATTGTTAAAAAAGAAACATCATCTAATAACTCTTGGATTAGAGAAAAAAATGATCAAGTATTTAAAGGTGAAATATTAATCAAGAAGGGGGTAAAGATTACACCTGGGATTTTAAGTAAATTAGCAAGTTGTGGGATAAAAACTATAAAAGTTAGTAAAATTTCTAAATTAGGTTTACTAATTACTGGAGATGAACTTATCAAATCAGGAACTGCAAGAAAAAAAGGAGAAATATGGGAAAGTAATAGTATTTTGATAAAATCAATTGCAAAAAATCTTGGATTTGAAATTAATGAAATTCATATAGAAAAAGATAATTATCAAAATATTAAAAATTCTCTTAGAAATATTTCTGAATTTAATGATGTGGTTATTTCAGTTGGTGGGATATCAGTGGGTAAAAAAGATTTTTTAAAAGATATTATTAACGAGATAGGAGAGATTAAATTTTGGAAACTATTTTTAAAGCCAGGAAAACCCTTTACTTTTGGATTGATAAACAAAAAAATTCCTTATTTTGGATTACCTGGGAATCCCGTTTCAGCAGCTATTACTTTTATCCAACTTGTTTGGCCCGCACTTCAGAAACTTGAAGGAATTACTAATATTGAATTCCCTCTTAGGATTAAGGTTAAGCTGAATTCTGATTTGAA
The DNA here is from genome assembly GCA_003281385.1 of Prochlorococcus sp. AG-347-K17. Lineage (GTDB taxonomy): Bacteria > Cyanobacteriota > Cyanobacteriia > PCC-6307 > Cyanobiaceae > Prochlorococcus_A. The sequence continues at coordinate 75,591 of QCCE01000001.1, read as the reverse complement.
AAGAAGAAAAGGGAGACCTGAATTGCTTAGAGGAAAACTTATCGTTAATGAAGAAGGTGAATTAATTGCAGATATTTCTGAAGAACAATCCTCATCAAAGATTAGTTCAATATCTAATTCAGATTTATTAATAGAAATACCCTCTGAAATTGATTTTTGTCAAAAAGGAAATTTATTATGGGCACAACTTTTAAAAAATAATTTTTTATAATTCAAAGCCTAACTCAGTATTCTTTTTTACCCATGAGGATCCTTTGAAAGTCCATTCTTTTTTCCAAAAAGGAACTTTGTATTTTGTAAATTCAAGTATTTCTTGGAGATATTTATTTGCAATGCCTCTATGATTAGCACTTACTGCTATTAAAATAATAGGCTCGTTAGGGTAAATGAAACCTATCCTGTGCAAGAGAAAAATACATAAATCATCCTGTTTTTCAGAAATTTTCATTAAATATTTTTTAATATAATTTTCGGTCATTCCTTTATAATGAACAATTTCTAGTTTCTTTAAATCATTTCCAAATTGATCAAAGGGCCTTACTCTCCCAATAAAAAATGAGTTTGCTGAATTTTTATTTACCTTTTCCCAAAGTTCGAATTCTTTATAAGGATTAAAAGTCTCTTCTAGGATTTTAAATTTTATTCTTAAATTATCCACCGGTAAACATTGGCATAAATGCCACCTCATCATCAGGATTAATCATCGCATCCATATCTGTAATTTCTTGATTAATAGAAACGATAATATTATCTTGCGGTAAATTAGAATTAATTAAATTCCATACAGAAAAAACCTTCATTTGAGACCCTTCAATTGTAAGAAATTTTTCATTCCATCCTAGATCTTCAGCGATACTAGATAATAAAACCACCTTAATTTTGTAAGATTTTTCAGTTTCCATCTATAGTGATCTAGTAACTAATGGTTTAATTTTAAGTGGTTTCTATAGCTTTGCTTACTGTATCTGATACTCGTAACACAAAAAATGATGAGAGTGGAAATTATCTCCTTCACGAGGCTGAGAGATCAGGACACAATGTCGTGGTTAAGATAATTTGCAAAGATGATATTTATTTAATTAGAAAATATACAAGCGATTGGATCTCAGATCCAAATATTGATGTGATTATTACTACAGGTGGTACAGGAATTACAGCTAGGGACGTTACTCCTGAAGCTATTAGACCTTTATTAGATAAAGAGATTGATGGTTTTGGGGAGACTTTTAGATTTTTATCATTTAAAAAGATAGGAACTAGTACTTTACAAAGTAGGTCTATTGCGGGGTCTGCAAATGGTAAGTTTTTATTCGTTTTGCCAGGATCTAAGGATGCTGTTATGACAGGTTGGCAAGATATAATTTCTTATCAACTTAATCAAAATACAAAACCTTGTAATTTAATAAATCTCATTGATAAGTTAAAAAAATAATTCTCTAGTTTATTTATTTATTAGAAATTGATTTGAGATCAATTTTTGATTTTTTAAGCATTTAAGTAGATAAGGATCTTTTATCTTATTTTCTAATTTTGATAATTGTTCAAAACTATTATCATTCCAAATGCTCCCTAAAGAAAAAATGGCATATTTAGCGATTTCTAATTCTTTATTTAAAGAATATTTATAGAGTAATTTACAAACTATTTCGCTTTCTCTTCTTTTTAAAATAGAGATTATCTTATAGTTGATTTTGAAATCATCGTAAATTTTTATTTGATCAATAAAAGATAATAATATTTCATCAGTTAATTGATGCGCTTTGAAATGAAGAATATTAAGGCCTGCAATCCAAAAATCTATTTCGCAAATATCGAATATTTCTCTAATTAATGTAAGTTCGATTTCTCCTCCCCAGGGCTCTAAAGCATTAATTATGTGAATATTTAGCTTATTATTTTGATAAAGATTTTTTAGTAAAAGATCTTTTGCATCTTTTTCATTTGTTAATTTAAGGGCCTCAATAAATTCAACTTTAAGTCCAAATTTTTTTATCATCTTTTCAAGTAAAAAATAGCCTTTCCTTTCTTGCATTCCTATTTTTTCCGAAATAACTTTGCGAATCTCAAAAGATAATTTCAATGAATAGTAGGAAAAAAGAATATCAAGATCTAACTTTTTTGAACCTAATCCATTTAAAACTTCTAATATTTCAGATTCACTTTTGCTCATTAATATATTTTAGGTTTTTAACTTTGCATTAAACTTGTTGATTAAAATTTCTTTGATTAAATTATAAATTTCATGTTTACTAACTTTTTTAAATTCGGTTTCACCTAATTTTTGCAGGTGATCTTGTCTTCCTCCAATACTGACATTATATCCATCCTCAGTTCCTCCTCCCTCTTTTTTTACCTTTGTACCAGTCATTCCAATACCACCCATATGAGCTTGTCCACAATTATTTGGACAACCTGTCCAATGGATTTTAACCTCCTCTGATAATTCAAGTTCTCTATCTAATTTTTCAGAAATATTTCTTGCTATATCTTTGGTATTTGCAAGAGCAAAGCTACAATAGCTACTCCCTGTACATGAAACAGTACTCGCTGAAAAATGGGATGGATTTAATTTGAATTTATTAATAATTTCTTCATTACCAAATTCTTCTAAAATATTATCTTTCAGACCAACAATAATTAGATTTTGATCTTCGGTTAGTCTTACTTCACTCTTTCCATATTTTTCACTTAATCTTGCAATTTCTTGTATGTCTTCTACACATAATCTTCCTACCGGAACGTGTAATCCAGCAAAGTAAAGATTATTCTGTTTTTGTTTATTAATCCCAAATAAACTTCTTTGTTTTTCGTTGAAAATTGAGCCTGGATCGTTCGATAAAGTTCCAAATTTTTCTTCTACAAGTTCTCTAAATTTTTCGATACCTATAGAGTTCAAATAATATCTAAATCTTCCTTTATTTCTTAGAAATCTATCCCCATTATCTCGCCAAAGGGAACAAATAATTCCAGTTATTTTGCATATATTTTTTTCTTCTACCCAGACATCTAGAGGTATAGCATAAGCATTCAAAGTTGCTGATAAAATTCCGCCTACCCAGACACCAAAGCCTAATATTCCATTTTTAAAAACAGGATGAAAGATAAGATCATTATGTAGAAGAAAATTATCTTTTGCTCCTGCAACTGCAGTGTTCCACTTCCTTGGTAAATTCGAGAATTCGGGGTTGCCATTACCAGAATTTGTTAAGTAATTTTCTAATTCAGAAGTATATTTTCTTGTATCTATGATTTCTTCAGGATCAATTCCCGCCAGTGGATTGCCAGTAACATTCCTTGGATTATCCATTCCAGACTGAACGGATGTAATATCAACTTCTCTAAGTCTTTTAATAATATCTGGTAGATCATTTATCAAAACCCCCCTTAATTGAATATTTTGCCTAGTTGTTATATCTGCAGAACCGTCTTCTCCGTATCTAGCAACTATTGAAGCGATTACTCTCAACTGATTAGAGTTTAAAATTCCATTGGGAACTCTAAGCCTCATCATAAATCTTCCAGGTGTTTTTGGTCTCCAAAAAAGGCCATACCACTTTAAGCGCATTTGCAAATCTACTTCATCCATCTCTTCCCACCCTTTAAGAGCATAATCATCTAATTCTTCAAAAATTTTCAGACCATCTTTCTCCGCCTTTTGCTTTTCAATCTTATTTAATTTTTTATCATTTAAATAATATTGCATATAGATTTTTATTCATTTATTCTTATGAGATTTTAGACAATTTAATGTTTCCTCTTATACAAATGTCAATAAATATTGATTATTTATTTTTGATACCGAATTCCATATTTTAGGAAACTCTTAAGCTCATAAAAACATAATTACTTTTTCTTAGCAGGATTACTTATCCGTAGTTATGGGATACTTCTGTCCATCCTTTTTGGTGCAGTTCGTGCCACTTTTTCCATGCTGAATCTATGTTGAGTTTTTCAGAGGATTTGTACCCTCCAGGTTCTCCAAGGTGATTTGTGTAGAAAAGATGAGTATGAATTTTTAAATTAGGTTTAGGAGAATTTTTGCATTCTTCGAAAAAGATCATTCTGCTGCCTTCGGGATTTAGTAGGCATCCGTTGGGTTTGCTAGTGCTACAACCAAATGAGTACTTAGGCTCCATACTTTAGCTTTAATCGGCAGGTTGATTTTTAATACGTTTGTACTATAAATTATATCCTCCTTGTTTTCCTGTCAATCCTTTTAGGGTTAAGTACTTATTTACTAATAATTATTTTGTTTTTTAATAAATAAGATAATTTCTTTTAGCTTATGAATTACAGGGAAGATCTAGAAATCAAACTACAAAAAGTAAAACTTGCAATGCAGGAAGTTGTAGATGATATCCATAAAACTGATCCTGAGAAGCAAAGAATAATTTCCAAACTTATTGAATTTAAAGAAGCAATCATTTCAAAGGGAATTGAACTTAATATTGAATTAGAGGCAGCCTAGAAAAATTCTAAATCTCATGAATGTTTAATAACTTTTAGAATAATGTTATTAACAAAGAAGGGTTATTTATCAAATGCAACCTGGTACTTTTGAATTATTGATCCTAGTATTTATCTTTTTAGGTCTTCAAGCCTGGTGGATTATTCCAATAGTTTTTAAAAATAATAAATTAAATAAGAGAGGTAAGGATTTAAGAGAGGAAATTAAGCAATTAGAAAAGTTATATAAAAAATAAATTAGTTTATTATTTTTGCAAACTACATATTATTAGTGAGACTCAAATATCTAATGAAAATAAAAACATTTATTCCATTTTGTTTCCTTTTTATTGGGACTTTAGCTTTACCACAACCTTCTCTTGCTGAAAAAAAGATTGAAGTTATGCCTATTATTCAAAGTTCAAAAGGACTAAGTGGTAAAAATTTTAATTATCTCGAGGGTAAGCCTGAATTAAGACTCTTAAAAGTAAAAATTCCAGTTGGGTTGAAAACTCCAATTCATACTCATCCTTTCCCAATGTTGATTCATGTCGCCAGAGGAAGATTAAAGCATGTGAGGGGTGAAGAAATTAATTTCTTTAAAGCGGGTGATGCATTTATAGAGAGTAATAATGGGGCACTACACTATGTGAAAAATGTTGGAAAGAAGCCGGCCATACTTCATGTGGAAGTTGTATCAGTAATTGGAATGCCTACGGCTATAAATAAATAAGATTTTTCTCAAAGTTGTTCTATCAGTATTAGGATTGAACTCTTATGAAGAACAACTGTAATGAGATACTCCTCCATAGTTAAAATACTGGCTTGGCTTTAGTCTATTATATTTTTGATCTATTTCTGGGGGTTGTTCTACATATGGATTGCTAAAGACATCCTGTAACTCTTTTATTTTTTTGTAATTTCCCTTTTCAGCTTCTTCATATGCGGGAACGACCATCCATTCGCGCCAAGTATAGACTGGATTAAGGGATTTCATTGATGCCGATTTTGCTTTAATATTTCCCTCTTTCTTCAAGACTGATTGCCAGTTTTCAAGCCATACTTCCCACCTATTAGTGAGCTCGTCATTAATTGGTAAATAGAAACAGTCTTTTAAAGAATCTAAGTTATCAGGTATTTCAGAGAGTTTACGGAACAAAATTGTATAGTCTGCTTTTGAAATGACCATGAGATTAAAAAATTCATTGATTAGAGTTTCGTTGTAATGTTCTAAACCAAGCTTGTTTGCCCACATTTTCATCAATTCCTTATTCATTAATTCAGAAAAGTTTTTTTCGATTTTCTCTAACTTTTCTTGATCTTGTTTGCTTTGTGAAAGTAACGGACTAAGAGATGAACAGAATGTTTTAAAGTTGATTGCTGCTGCAGAAGGCTGGTTAAAAAATGAGAAATGTTCACCTCCACCCGTCCATGGCTGAAATTTTGGATCAAATAATTCACAGAATCCAAAGGGGCCATAATCCAAGGTATAACCTCCAGCAGCACAATTATCACTATTGAAATTACCCTGGCAATAACCAACTCTCATCCAGTTGGCTATAAGTGATATAAGTCTTGATCTGTACAAAGAAGCAAGTTTTATTACTTTACTTTCAATTGAAATCTCATATTCAATTTCATCTTTATAATTTCTATCAATTAGATGTTGAACTATCATCTTTAGTTCATTGAGGGCCTCATCATGCGCATTATTACGAACTCGTCTTGCAAAAAGTTCAATCTGGCCTACACGTAAAAAAGATGGAGCGACTCTCGTAGTAATTGCCGCTTGATTATCAATCATGATGTCAGGTTCAAAATACCTTGACCCTTTGGAATACCACGGTCTTCTAACTATTTCTGAACGTGAGACATAAAGTGTTAAAGATCTTGAGGTAGGGATTGCCAAGGCATTCATTAATTCCTGTGCGAGAAATTCTCGTACGCTAGACCTTAAGACAGCTCTACCATCTGCTCCACGACAATAGGGAGTTGGACCTCCTCCTTTAAGTTGCATTTCCATTCTTTTCCCATTGAATAAACCTTCAAAAACAGAAATTGCTCTGCCATCGCCATAACCATTGCCAGTTCCAAAAGGACATTGCTGGGTATATTCAGTCCCGTAAATTGATAATGCATAACCTGTTGCCCAACCAACAGGACTCATTGGATATTTAGCAACAGAAATATCACCTGAGAAAAAACGACAAAAATTTTGGTCTTTAGTAAGATCTGAGCTTAGCCTTAGTTCTTTAAAAAGTTTGTTGCTATGGGAAATATATTCTGGATCTGGAATAGCAGTTGGAACAACAGGTACGTAATGACCTGAATATACTGATCGCGGCTTATGATCATTTCCATCTTTTTTTGATTTAGGATCTGCTTGAAGAGAATTCATAAAAGAATAGTCAGATAGTAGAGAAAATTCATAAAAATTTTCTGTAAGCTTTCCTTTTAATGAATCAGATTTGGTTGACATCAAATTTGCTATCTCTTCTTGTAGGCGTTCTAATTTCTTTAAATAAAACATCTAAATGTATTTTATATAGTTTCTATTAGGGATGGTTTTTGCCGATACATTCGAGATTAAATATAAGTTAAATTTTAATACTTCATTAAAAAAGGTTCCGCAGTAAAAAATTTTCTTGAGAAAAATATTTAGTCTTTAGTAATAAACCAAAGCAATTAGCCTTCATATCAATTTTTTAATTAATAACCATTGCAAATACTTAATTATTGACTAGTATTTTTTTGAGTTTGATCAAAAATAATGCGAAAAAGTTAAACTATTTTATCTTTTTTTACTTTTACTCCGCCCCCTATTTCCGCACTATATCGCAGTAAATTTATTCAATTTTATACATTATAGTTTTTATTTATTTTTAACTTACCCAGCCTTTAAGCAAATCAAACACACTAATAAATAGTCCAAAACCAATAATTGGGGGCGCAACCCATCTTGTCATGAATTTCAAATAACGTGTCGTTTTGATTCCAACTTTTGAATCACTAAGTTCTTCATTAAACTTTCCAGGTACTACCCATCCCATAAAGAAAGTAACCAAGAATCCACCAAAGATAAGTAATACACCTCCAAAAATCGAATCAATAGTTCCAAGAATGTTTAAGTTTAATGCAGAAGGAATGCCTGCTAAGAATAAGAAAAGAGTTATCAGCCAAACAGATTTTTCTCTTTTAAAACCAAATTTGTCCATTAAAGAGGAAACTGGAACTTCCAATAATGAAACAGAGGAAGTTATTGCTGCAATATAAGCTAGCGCGAAAAATGCAACAGCTACAATTCTTCCAACTGCTCCATATGAACCAAGGCCCGTAGGAATTGATATAAATAATGCACCAACTGTTGATTCAGAGATAGCATCATTTAAACCAAAAGTTAAAACAATCGGAAAAGTAATAAGTCCTGCCATAAGACCCACCAAAGTATCCAATGATGCAACTCCAACACTTAGTTTTGGAAGATTACTCTTTTTATTTAGATAGGAAGCGTAAGTCACCATTACTCCAATTCCTAAACTTAAAGAAAAGAAAGCTTGAGTAAAAGCATTTCTTATAGTTTGAGGGTTCCTTAATTCATCAAAGTCAAATTTAAACAAAAATGTTTTATATCCTTCCCATGTGCCTGAAAGTGAAGTGGCCCATATTGCAAGAGATAGAAGAATTATAAAAAGTATAGGCATAAAGAATCTTGTTACCTTTTCGATTCCTTTTTTTATCCCTGATGAAACTATTATGGCAGTAAGAACGAGACTTAATAGGTGCCCCAATAAAACACTGCTACCACTACTAATTGAGCCAAAGAAAGTTTCTGCTTCACTTAAATTTTTTGGTAATCCAAAAAATAATGAATGGAACAAGGTATCTGCGGTCCACCCCATTATGACTGAATAATATGATGCTATTCCTAAGGGAGCTATAAAGAAAAGAATTCCTAATGGATACCAATTTTTTCCAGCTAACTTTACTGGTGCAAGCAATGTGCTGGCGGTAGCGTTTCTTCCTAAAGCCATTTCAGCAACAAATACCGGAAGGCACACAATTAAAACGATTAGCACGTATAAAAGTACAAAAGCAGCACCTCCACCCTGAGAGGCTCTGTAGGCGAAACCCCAAAGGTTACCAAGACCTACTGCGCTACCAGCAGCTGCAAGAATGAATCCCAACTTACTAGTCCATTGTTCTCTTGGAGAAATTTTTGAGTCCAAAATTAAAATCTGTTTTTTATAGTTGATTTATAACTCAAAAGTAAAAATTAGTTAATACCTTGCTTAATAAAAACTAATCTTTATTCAATTATTTTTTTGCAAAAAGATTTAAAATCTAAAAAACATCTTATAACTACCATGATCATTGAAACGACTATTCTAGATTTTCAACTAAGTAATACGTTTGAACAATATGAATGTCATATGAATGCTGAGGAACAGCAGTCGATGTTTAAAGAAATGGGGGTAAAAACATTTTATATTGGTAAATCAATAGATGATCCCAAAAGGGCAACTGTAATTTTTCAAGGACCAGAAAATGTTCTATACGATATTTTTATGAATCCTGAAACAAAACCTATTGTTGAAGCTTCAGGGCATATTTATGCGGGTACAAAAATAACTCGATGGATTTCTTGAAAAAAATAAATCTTTTATGAATTATCAACTTTTAATTGAATCATATTCTTTTGGGACATCCCTTTCTGAGCAAGAAATAGAACTTTTAAGTCTGGAACTTGAAACTCAAATCATGAACATTAATATCTCAACAGATTTTGGCTGTTTTAAATCGGCCCCCACCCATATTTGTGAAGGCCTAAATTTAAAAAAAGATACTTATTGGATTATGTGCCTTGCTGAAATATTAGATTTACATAAACCCCCTCAATTTGGGAAAACGAAAAGTGTGGAGGTTTTCGATTTACTTCTTGAAAAAGGACTTGTTATTGGTTAATTATTTTATTATTTGAGTATTAAAAAAATAAGTTGTTTTTTCTTTATTCTGATAGCATTAACATAGGCTCAGATAAATAAATGAAAGATTCTAATGAATTGATATATGGAAATATTATTAAGCTAACTAGATCAAGTGAGAAGAAATTTAAACAAGGAAATTTTAAAGGGGCAATAGATGACAAAATGAAGGCTAATGCAATTTTGAAATCCAAATCTTGTGATGAAAAAATTATTGAAAAATATAGAGAAGAATTATCTAGATTGTATTCCTCAAAATTTGATCTTATTTACGATCATAAGCTGAAAATTGATGAAATAAAGAGAAATCAAATAGTAAAAATGCTGGAACAAAAAAGTAAGGAAAAATTAAAAAGTCTTGATTATAAAGGAGCAGTAAAAGCCTTTAGGAGGGCTGAAAAATATTTTTCAAATTAAAATCAATCTAAATTCCAGAGATTTTATAAAATAAATTAAATTTATAAGTTTGACAATAAAAAATGATGGAAGGGTTGATTTTTTTTCAGAATTCGTTTCTTTAAAGATATATCATTTTGGTACTACTCATGGTTATGCCCCAATCTACCTTGGAAAGCTTATTATTTTTTTTGATACTCTCTCTTCTTGCAACGTACATTGTTAATTTAAAGTATTCTTCGAAATTAAAAATACAGAAGTAGTTTTTTTATTTATCTTTTTTCTTCATTAGATTTATTTCCTTGGATCACTCCAAGTCTCTTTGTATAACCAGCTCAAAAAAGTAAGAGTAAGTATATTCCCAAATGCATAAGTTATTCCTAATAATGGGTCGTAAATATTGGCAATAATCGTCGACATTATAAAGATTATTAACCCTGAAACAACCAAATCCTGAATAGGCAAATGGTTAAAATTCACCGAATTTATCATTTGATAATTGTTTTTAATAGATTAAATTAATTATAAAACCAACAAGTACCTTATTTTTTTATAAGGCAATATCATTTAAGGTATGAATAATTTTAGGATTGCTAAAATAATTATAGTTTTTTCATCACTATCGTATTTGAGTGTTTCTTTTTTAAGAAATTATAATTCTCCAGAAAATATAGAAAAAAGGTGTATTCTTAAATTTGAAAAAGATTTTAAAAATAATTTGGAAACATCTCATGAAGAATGGAATAAAATTTTAGATTTAGCTGATAACAATTATTTAAAATGTATGGGAATACCTCAGTATTAATTATGGGAGAGGCAAAGAGAAGAAAAAATTTAGGTATTCCGCCTAGAGAAAAAACTGAAGATATAAAGTTGCCTCAACTTGATAAAAAAGCCATACAACAAAAAGTAAGGTCTATATTGTATAAATATCCAATTATCCCTTTTCTTTTTTATGGAGCTGCAATATTGATCCTAATCGGAGGTGTATTTTATGTTTTCAAATCCCTCAATATATCTTAATTAAAAGGATTATTAATTTTGATATTTATGATTTTTTGACATCATCAATTAAAACCTGAATGATAATAAATGAGCAATTTTTATTGTGCAAAAATAATCAAAGAAATAATATATGAGAATTATTTACAGTTGACACCATCATATGGTGTTGTAATTTTAGATTAAATTAAAACTATTTATGAAGAAAATAAATAAAAAATATTATGAAATAATGCGTCAAGTTGATAATGCAGTTGGAAGAAAAGAAGTAGTTAGTTTATTAAAAAAAGCTGCAATAATTATGTATAAATCTGAGGAAAACTTAGCTGCTTAAATTACAAAACTATTTTATAAGGATAAATAAAACACCATAAAGAATGATTGATGAGGATGCAGCCATGATGATAAATGGTAGTATCATGCCTGAGTTTAACCATCTTAAAAGTCTAATTTTTTTGTTAATTACTCTTGGCATCTTTTCTGATTCCCTTAATTGCAACCTAACAAGTAAATAAATGGTGTAAATGATTAATTAATCTTTTTAAATATCATTCTTTAGCTATTTTGGAATTAAATTTTCTAAAGAAAATTATTTTAATTGCATCTGGATTTTTTATCTTAAGATAAATTTTTAGGTAATTAATACCTTGTATTCTTCAAATTTCTTATGCAAGATTTAGAAACATTATATTTCTAAATAATGATTAAAAATTTAAAAGAGGGCCCTGAAGAATTTAAAGATTATGATTCAGAACTGTTACTTAAGATTCTAAATAAGACATCACTCGAGAATCAAAAAGGCGATGATAAAGAACTATTTGTAGATGAAAATTGGAAAATTAATTCAAAAAATATTAGTAATATAATTCATTCAGATAATTCAAATTTGAAAAGAATATTATCAGATATTTTCCCTAATAAAAAAATAGTGATTCAGGATAATAATGATGGGTCGCAAACAATTTTCTTATCCTAATTTAGGAAATATTAAAACCTTGTTTATACTATCTATTCAATAATTATTTTTTTGAGAAAAATTTAGTAAAAATTACTCTCGCAGAATTTTTTTATAGATGTTATTGTTCACTTACGTTCATCCAAGTTTATATCTCTGGACGCATGAAATGGGAGTAGGGAACGGGATTCTCATTAACTGCAAAAGACCATGAATAACCTCTTACAAATAAGAGAAAAAATCAAAAGAGCCAATAGGCTATATGAAGCCCAACTTTTGGCTACTAAAAGTGGAGAAGTTACTCCATACAGAAGATCCGTCTTTGAAGAAAGAATCAGAAAAACACAAAAAGAAATGAAATTGAAAGACACAAAAAATTAAATTCTTTTTGAAACTGATCAATTAAGAGGGGGTTTTATCCCTCTCTTTTTTTATTTTTATAAAAACAACGTAATTATTAATTTATTTTTTCGATTATCGATTATTAAAAAGAACATAATTTTGATGCTTTTACTATTGATTTAAATTATATAAATGGCAAATTTAATTCAGTAATTAAGAGGTAAATAAATATGTTTAAAAAGAAAAATAAACAAACTAAAATCGCACCCAATAAATCAAATTTAGAACAAGTTTTATGGTTTATAGAAAATTATTTGCCCCAAAAGAAAGATCGAGGTGTTCAAAAAAAATTGTATATGGATAATCTAGAAGTAGAGACTATTAAGATATTTTCTAAATTAGCCTCTACTCGTTCTAAAACATTATTTCCAACTAGAAAAAATACGACAATCTCTTTTACCTTTGGTAATTGGGCCTTGCCTTACCTGAAATTGCTTAAGAAAATAGGAATAGCTAAGTAAGAAAATTGTGATCGGCTAGAACTAGATTTATCCCGCAAATAAAAATAAATAAAGATTAAAAAGTCTCTGAAAGTTCTTTTCGAAATTTAAGGAGGAATACTTACTTTACATAAAAAATACAATTGCTAAGTTTAAGATAAGAGATCTATTCATTAATGTTTCTAAATTATCTGCCTAGTGAAATGGTTGAAGTTGTTGGTTTGACAATGATTTTTTCATTTCTAATTGGAACTATCTTAATTTTGTTATTTACATCAGATCAGGCAAATACAAAGAATCTATATTTAAAGAAGGCTAAATAAATTTTAAATAATTTGTTTATCTACAAAGGACCTCTTTTTTTAATAAAGTTAACTCGCAGGTGTAGAACATAATTTTTAATATTGATACATAGACAAATTTAAGATTATGGGCGAAGCTAAAAGAAGAGAAGAATTAGGATTGCCACCTAGGCAAAAAAATAAATTAAATAAATCTGATAGATACCTTTCATGGCTTCCAATTACTAAATCAAGAATTAAGAAATACCCTTATATGGGTGTAGCAACAATGGCACTAGGAGCGATAATTTTCTTAGTAAGTGGGGGCGCAAATAGTATTAATTAGTTAGATTTTGGCTTGGCTTAGAATATATCTAAGATTTTTTTTGTAATAGTTTAACGCCAGATATTATTGAGATTATTGAAGCTATACCAAGAAATATCGAGTAAAAAGGTTGCAAATTAATAATGCCAAAATTACCCGTATGCCATTTTATTAACCAAAAAGCATCTACTCCTAATGGTTGAAGAATACTATATATAGTCCCAGATACAATAGTAATTAGTAAGGGTATTGCTGAAATTGCGGTTATTTTTCTGTGAATTTTTCTTTGATTTGTTTTTAATTTTTCCATCTATTTCCTCAAATAGATATGTAATTCTTTTTCGTTTTTGCATGGCATCCATTTATCTTGATTCTTATGTATTCCTTCGCAACCAAGTTCTAAAGCCCTTTTTTCAGCTTCCTCCTCAGAAAGAAATGTACCCCTCATATGTGCAAGAAAATAATTATTGAAATTTAGAGATAAGAAAAATAAAAAAATAAAAAATTTAAAATTTCTAAGAATAATACGCATTTTTAACTTTTGAGGATAGAGTCACAAATACTAGATGGGTTTGCTTGTTTAACTATTTTTAGTCTTATGATAACTTTGTCTCGATCTATTTGATGTTTTAAATATTTAATACATAAATTTTTTTCCTTATATACCTTCGCTATTGGAGTAATCTTTAAAGCAATTGTAAAAGTACCAACAACTAAAAGAATGTTTGTAGCAAGTCGAATGTTTGGTCGAAAATTAGATCTCATTCGTATTCTTTATTTCTGTCAATAACTTCCCTTAAATATATATCTTTTAGCTCATCATTGTATCCATTTTCTTTTGCAAATTTCTCTAATTCCTTCAACTCTTTTTCTGTCATTAAGCAGATTTGGATATTTTGTTTTTCATATCTTCAATTTGGTTGATTAATTCATCTAACCATTCTGTATTATTTTGGGATCTTTTCTTAAGATATGTAATTTTAGGTTGATTTATTTCTAGTGTCTCATAATCTCCACTCATAAATTACCCCTAAATTTATACTCTGCATAATTTATCTAGAGAGATTAGGCACATCAATAGGTTCTATTACTTATTAGACATTTACTATGAGTAAAAAGTCGTTTTTTAATAGTATAAATATGTATGAATTTATCTTTATAAAATATGGCAACTAATGAAGAACTAGAAAAAAGAATTGAGACTTTAGAAAAAGAAGTACAACATCTAAAAGCTGTTCTGCAATATCAAATGAGAAATAAGAAAAAGTGATTCTTATTGTATAGCAATGACTTTTGGTAAGGTAAGCATTTTCTCTTGGTTGTTTTAGGTACCTAATGAAAAAGCTAAATATTTAAAATTAGTCCATAATTAACCACTTTTTAGAAAAAATAAATTTAGTCATTGATATTTAGAACATATTTGTTTTTATATATATAAAACTACTTGATATGATTAACTCAATAGCTATTACATTGTTATTATTAGGCTTTTTAGTCGCTTACAAAAGACTTAAAAGAAAGAAACGGCAATTTCACGCACCACCTACAAATCAGCTTCCTAGTTGAAGATTAAATTCCGTCTTCGTCTTCTCCAAAAGGATTGTATCTAATATCCCAGATGAGAACTACTGCTATAGATAAAAGTAATAGCCCAAAAATAACTTGTGGAGGTGGGAATAACATCAATGAAATATAACAATAATTAATAAGCTTTGCTTACGAAAATTTTAAAGGGTAATCGATATTGTTTGGTTCTAAATGTTTTACATAACATGCTGTTGTGCAATCTACTCCCTCACTATTGATGCTACAAGAAGTTATACATTCAAAAAAACTTTCCAAAGCATCTGAATCTTTAATATTTGAATAAATGTCTTTTTTCATGGTCAATCTTTTATTCTGAAGCTTATCTAGCAATTAATTTTTAATAATGTCAAATTTTAGGTAAAGTACCTATTCACCATTTTTTTTTAATTAAATCTACAAGTTTTTTCCACCCTTCCTCCAATAGTTTTTTATATTCGATTCTTGCTTCTTCTATAGATTCAACCCTAGAGCCTTTCATAACTGGATAACTTGATCGCTTAAAAAAACAACCATAAGACATTAAAATTGCATTAATCATAGAAGAGTTCTTTGAACTATTTTCAAAAGGTTCAAATACTTTAATCCTCGATCTAGCTTTATTAATTAAAGTAAATTATTCCATAAAAAAAAGGGCGTTAGCTTCGCCCCAATCAAAAAGCGGGATAATCCCCATCACCCAGCTTTTTAAAATCTTAGCACTACATATGGTGTTTGTAAGTATTTAAAATTACCTATTGATGGGGTTGTTTGTTTCTGTTTAATTTGTCATTATAGGAGTCCCCATCACCTAGGCTCGTAAGAGTCTTTTTTTTTGTTTGTTTGCCTTTTAGGCTTATGAGTTTTTAATTAGTGTTTAAAGACTTTTTATTTAATTTTTAAATTCGATAATTAATAATTAAAAAAAATAATTTTATTCATGCAAACTTACATCGTACACTGGCAATTTCCAGATCAAGAAAGTCATATGCAAGGGGCCGAAGCTTTTGCGGGTTTTGTGGAAGGAGGATGCGAAGGTGATGAATTTGATGGGTTTAAAGTTGTTAACCGCGTTGTTAATCCCGAGGGTGCTAATGGTTGGGCAATAGTTGAATCTGCAAACCATCAAAACATTTGGAAATGGAGTAGTATTTGGGTCGATAATTTTGGAGTAGAAATTGAAGTCACACCTGTTTTAAAAGATCAAGAATTTCTCTCCGTTCATAAAGAGATTGCAGCTACCTCGAATTAGAAAATTAATCTAAAAAGATTAAGAGCAATTTTGGTTCGCTAATGGTTTAATCCTGGCAAGATTGAAAACTTATCTAGCATAACTATATCTCGAGGGAAAATTTTATCTCTAAAATATTCATAATGGGATATCTATAAGCTCAGATGATATGGGCAATTTCACGTATTCTTAATTTATGTATGAGAATCATGATTTTTTAAAGTTAATTACTAGTTTTAATTAAAAATTAACCAAGAGAATCTAAATCTCTTCTATAGTGAACTGTATTTATGTCTCCATTTGAGACCCTCTTTTTTTTCATTAAATCTGCAATAGGTGAATAATCTTTAGCATTATCAAGATCTTTTGTTTTTTTATCTTGAATTGAAAATGGTGATCTTTTTAAATTCATAATTAATTACCTCAAAATTTTTGATGGATTCTGATTTCAGAGTCTGAAGGTTTATGTACATAAGAGTTAAATGCCCTTGCAAACATAAGGCAATAATATTTATGGTGAATACAGAAGCCTAGTTTGGGTGTATTATTTAATGAATCTTTGTGACTCAAAACATAATTATTGCAAGATTTTATTGCTGTTGAAGGCATTAGAGCTTTGATTGATACTATTAAGTTCTAACTAAGAAGGCTTTGAAACCGACTTGCAAAGATGTACGGTTTTGAGTACAAAAAAATACGGATAGAGGACCAACAATTAAATTATTGTACTTTTGGTATTAGGATTTGATTTTAATAATTTTTATATGATTTTTCTTCAACAAGCTCTGAATTGTACTCCTGATTGATATCTTTTTTGATAGACGCTCTCTTATCATTTTCTATGTAAACCGATCTGGCGAGTTGGATGAACTCTTCATCAAATTCTTGATTCCTCTCTTTTATTCTTATATTATCTTCTATTTCCCAAAGTTTTTCGTTTATCCTTTTTAGATTTTTAATCAAATCTAGATTTATTTCAAGGTTTTTATCTTGAGTTATATTTTTAAGTAGTTTTAACTCTTTATTTATATTTTTTAGCTTACTACCAGTCATATATCTTTGTTTGATTTCTAGAATCGTGATTTTATCTATTAGTTCTCCTACAGAAATAGGAGCAAGGATAGTAGATAAATATTTAATTTTTGAACTCATAATTTTCATCCATTTCTTTTTTAATTTTGCTGGATACTCTTTCCATAACTTTTTCCCAGTTATTTCGTTCGTTTTGTCGAAATAATCTCATTGAAGGATACCAAAATGTGCTTTCACCTTCCAGTCCCCAAGTCCAATGAGGTACATCTTTTAGTAGTAACCAAACTTTTTTACCCATACCTCCTGCTAAATGCGCGATTGATGTGTCAGAAGTGATAACTAAATTACAGTTTTCAATTATGGCAGCATTTTCAAGGAAATCCCAAGTGGAATCAATTTGGTCCTGGCAACTAACAAATTTATCTTTAAAAGAGCAAAATTCTATTTGTTCTGAACCAAATCCTTTTTGTAATGATAAAAATCTTAAATTATTATTTCTAGCAAGAGTTGAGAATATTTCTAAGGGTAATGAGCGACCCTTGTGAAAATTCATCTCAGTCTTTTTATTCCCTTGCCAATTAATTCCAATGATGGGTCTTTGTTCTTTAGAGAGTATATTCTCCCATTTTTTAATTAATTTTTCCGTTGAATATATATAAGGTTTTGAAATGATTGGCTTATCTGGTCTTACTCGTAAATATCGCGGCAAAGATAATAGAGGAATCCATTGACCATCTAAAACTGATGATGCTTGTCCAGGGGTTAAGGGATTTTGGTCGATCCCTGATGATTTTATTAAAGAATGCAGTTTTTCTTGAGCAGCAAATATGACATCGTGCCCTTGCTCTTTTAGATAAGGTAAATAACGCATATATTGAAGAGTGTCTCCTAAGCCTTGCTCGCTTATCACTAAAAGCTTTTCTCCTGATTTAAATTTCTTATGGTCTATTCTCTCGAGCTTTGTTTGACCATGAGGAATTGTTGGTTTATTGGTTTTAAATCTATATTCGTAATTTTCTAAACCATTTTGATAGTTTCCTTCGGCAAGTTCTATTAGTGAAAGGTTAAAACAAGCATCTGCGAAATCAGGGTTAAGTGCGAGTGCTTTTCTTTGCCAGGTTTTTGCTTCTTTTAATTTGCCGAGATCACTAAATATATTTCCAAGATTAGAATGAGCAATAGCATAATCGGGCTTAAGTTCTATAGCAGCACGTGTAGAAACTTCAGCATCTTTTAAATTGCCATAATCTCTTAATAAACTTCCAAGATTAGCGTGAGCAATAGCATAATTAGGATCTACTTGGATTGCTTTTCGATATGACAACTCAGCATCTTTTGATTTACCAAGATCACGTAGTAAGTCCCCAAGATTAGCGTGAGCAATAGCAAAATTAGGATTGAGTTTAATTGCCTTGCGATATGACAATTCAGCTTCTTTTAATTTACCAAGATCAGTTGATGTTCTTCCTAAATTGTAATGGGCAGCTATAAAGTGAGGATTTAATTGGATTGCTTTTCGATATGATAATTCAGCATCTTTTAATTTCTTAAGATCGTAAAAAAGGTTTCCAAGATTGTAATAGGCATCTGTAAAGTTAGGATTTAGTTGGATTGCTTTTCTATATGACAATTCAGCATCTTTTAATTTACCAAGACTATGTAAAATTCTCCCTAAATTAGAATAAGCATTGGAGTAATTGGGATTAATTTCAATTGCTTTGAGCGTGTAAAATTTTGCATCTTTTAATCTACCGAGATCGCATAATAAGTTCCCTAGATTGAAATATGCATTGGCATAATTAGGACTAATTTCAATTGCCTTTCGGTATAACAATTCAGCATCTTTTAATTTGCCAAGGTTGTTTAATATTATTCCATAATTAGAAAAAACTCTGCAATCTTTAAATCCTTTTTCAATGAAATTTTGATAATATTTTATTGCTTCATGAATATTCCCTTTCATATGTAATTGAATTGCTTGATTAACTATTTTTTCTTGGTAATCTAACTTACTTTTATTACTATTTAACTTAGATTTATGATGCTCTCCAAAACCTTTCATTTTAAAAAAAAAATTATCTTATCTAGTATAGATTTTAGGAGTGGCAAGATAAAATTAAAAATTTTTTACTAGTTTGCACAAATCTTACTTTTTACTGCAGTATTCTCAAAGATTTTTTTTTATTAAGATATTGAGTTCTGAAAAATTTTTTATTAAATGATATTTCTCAATATTTTCTGATGCAAATGTCACTCTAGCTACTAATAGTATTAGGTTGTAGTAACGTATTTACCATTAATAAAATTAATACAAAATCTTATCCTTTATGAATTAAAGTTGTGATAAGTTTGAATGCTTTTAATAATAAGCAGTTTCAGATATTCTTTTTTATTAATTTGCTTTTTGAATAATCTTGTAGATAATAAAGTAAAAAATTTATAAAAGCTTTTATTTTAGAAGTTATTAAATGGTTAATTTTAAAATTAATGGAACAAGCTTTGAATTATCCAGCTCTGATAAGGTTAATTTACCTCTAATGGTTTGTTCTCATGAAAGGAGTGGAACACATTTCGTCATGAATTCAATTTCTAAATGTACTGAATACACAGCAAATCCATTCTTAAATTTTGATTATTCGCCTTTAGGTTCATTTGTAAATTTTTTTTCAGAGGCAAGTATAAGAACTTTTCTAAATTCATTAAAAAATATAAAAATCAATAATTCAATAAATCACTGCACTAACAGTATTATTAAATCTCATTTTCCCTTAAAACTTTTAGGATATGATGTGAAAAATATTTGTAAGGTCATTTATATTTATAGAAATCCAGAAGAAGTTTTTATTTCTTATTGGAAGTTTTTACACAGATGGGATTGGTTTGAAGGCCCAAAATTAAATTCACCACTTGAACTTATGAAGAGCAACCCCAAAGGCCAATCACAAAGATATCAAATTGAAAACTATAAAAATTATTTTGCAAGATGGGCTTCACATATATTAATTGCAAAAGAAGAACAAAAAAATTCTAAAAATATCGTAATGGTTAATTATTCCGACTTAGAAAATAATTTTGGAAAAACAATCAATAATATATGTAATCAATTGGAATTAAATATTATTTCTACTCCTTCAAAACCCAATAAAGAAATATACGTACACGGTAAAGATTTGAAATTAAGTTATAAAGAAAAGCAACTTATGAAAGGTTTTATTAGGGAAGAGATTCAAAAATTTCCGGATTTACCAAATGATCTTAAGGCTTTGTTTGATTAACTGCCAAGAGCAGGAGAGATGTAAGAAACTCACACTATAAAAACAAATTAAAACTATAAATAGTAACAAAATATATTAAAGAACATTAATCTGGCTCCTTTTTCATAATTCGAGATAGGAAATTTAAAAAAGAATTAAGTATCTTTCTAAAGATTATTTTTTAAGAATGTGGCAACAGGTTTCCAGCTTTCTACTTAGTGTTCCCAAATAAGGTAACATCTCCATTCGAACCTAAAAGGATTAAAGTTATTTCAATTTTTTTTCAACGTGTTCTATCATTAAAAATTAGTCAATATTTTCTGTAATTTGCAAGCACATTTAAAATAATTAAGAGGAAACTTTTACAAAATGGCTACAAGAATAAATAAATATTTAAGTGAAGTAGGTTATTGTTCTAGAAGGAGAGCAGACATACTTATTGAAAACGGTAAAGTAACTATTAACGGTAAAATTCCAGAAATAGGTGCCAAGGTAGAGGAAGGTGATCATATAGAGGTTGAAGGACATATTATTGAAAAACTAACTAGACAAAAAAAAATATACTTAGCCTTTAATAAACCTGTTGGAATTGTTTGCACCACCGATAGAAGATTAGAACCACATAATATTGTAGATTTCATTAAATTTCCTACAAGAATTTTTCCTGTTGGAAGACTGGATAAGCTTAGTGAGGGATTAATTTTTTTAACTAACGATGGAGATATTGTAAATAAAATACTCAGAGCCAGAAATAATCATGAAAAAGAATATATCGTAAGCGTTAATCGTTTAATTAATCAAGACTTTATTCAAAGAATGAGTAACGGAGTTGAAATATTAGATACCATTACTAAGCATTGTTTCGTAAAACAATTAGGACCAAAAAAATTTAAGATTATCCTCACTCAAGGACTTAACCGCCAGATCAGAAGAATGTGCGAGAAGTTAGGCTATAGAGTACGAACATTAAAACGTGTAAGAATTATGAATATAAAGTTAGATGTTCCAACAGGACAATATCGCGGACTTACTAATGATGAACTCTTAGAATTAAATAGATTACTTAAAAACTCTTCAAAAACATTCGACTAATCAAAAATTAATTAATTTTTGGCATGATATTGTTTCTTTTTGTAGATTTTGACTGAAACTGGTTGCGAAATTATTATCAAATAAAAAAGGTAGACTAAGAAACTTTTTATTATGAATTGGCTTTTATAGAGTCGGAGTGATAGGATCCGAACCGCTAACTATTGATAAAAAACTAACAAAAAGCCTTAGAGCAGCACTTGGTTATTAAGTCATGGCTAATTTTTTTCTTTTTTGAGAATGATTTGTTCGGCCAATTAAAGCAATATTTGAAAATTATTTGATTATTTTTTTGGATTAGTTTTAGAACCAACTCCTTTTAATTTAAATTTCCTCAAATTTACTCCATCCCTGTGAAATTAATCTTACATAAATTTCTCTAGCTAAATCTATTTCTACAGAAACTGTTGTTGTCATTAAAGGTGGTTCTTTACCCAATGGGCCTAATATTTTTCCAGTATCTATAAACATATATTCGAAGACTCCATTAATACTTTTATCATTTTTTATAAATCTTTTCACTTCTGTTTTATTTGAATTAATCAACCAATAAGATTTAGCCATTATTTAAGCTCTAAATAGTAAGTTTTTCATTTAAAACAAATTCATTTGAACTGCAGTTTTTTTATTAACTTGCTCTAATACCCATCCCTCAGCTGACCAACCCATCATGATTGGTAAAAGTCCTTTTAATTCATTATTATCTTTAACTTGCTTTGTCCATTTTTCCTCATATCCATTAGGCACAACAACAGGCATGCGGTGATGTAAAGGTTTTATTAATTCATTTGGTTCAGTTGTTAAAACGCAGCAACTCTCAATTTCAGCACCATCAGCTGAGGACCACTTGCTCCAGATTCCTCCTAGCCAAAAAGTCTCATAATTCTCTTTTCTGATAAGAAATTTCTTTTCAAAAAAACCACTTGCTGGTATTAAGCACCTTCTGTGCTTCCAACTTCCATAAAATAATTTTTTTTCATCTACTGTTTCTGATCTTGCATTGAATGGTCTTGGTCTTTTTTTATCAAATGGGTCTTTAGCCCAAGGTGAAATAAAACCCCATGACATAAAAGTAGTTTTTATTTTCCCCTCGTTTTTAATTGTAAGAATAGGATCAGAAGGTCTAATTAAATTTTGAACCTGGTATTTTTTCTCAAGTCCATCTGGAAAGTCTTGTTTCAAAACCTCTGGTAACTTTTCAAAATTAGTTTTTAACTCAAATCTCCCGCACATTTTTGTTTAAGATTCTTTGAAAACTCGGTAAAAAAAATAAGCGAGCTAATTTTCTTTATTTTAGATCGAGTGTCAATAAATTTGATCACAATCTGTCTAAATTTCGATTAATTAAAATTTGACCACTAAAAACAGGCAGGGAAACTCATCAAGCTCTTATATTATTAGATTTAGGTACTTAGCATTTGAACTTAAGAGCTAATCTAATGCTCTCAAATTATTGGGCCTGAAGACTCTAATCTACGATTTGAAGATTTAATTCAATTATGAGCTCTTTTTACTTTTAGAAATTCATAAGACTTTTTAATGATTATTAATAAAATTTTTTTGAAATTTTCTTTGTGCTTTATAGAGTTTTACTAGATGCCATAACGCATAAAATCTTTGCACATAGTTGGGCTTGAAGAAAATTTTATCTAAAAAGTTTTTTTATGGATAAAAATCAGACTTCCAACGCATAACGCAATAATTTAAAGGGTTATATCCATTGCAGTTCCAGAACTTAAATATTTTTGCAGCAAAATGATGAAAATTTGCATCATTGAAAAAAGCCCAACTAAAATATACAGCAAAAGCAGTTAAAACGAACGCAGCATATTGGAGCCAATGGATTCCAGAACTATCAACTCCATTTTTATTCAAATTTGAATTACTCATTTAAAGGATTGGATATGCTATCCAACCAAATAAAGCGTAATTTATTATCACAGCCATAAATCCAATCATTGCAAGTCTGCCATTAGTCCTTTCTGCAATAAACCAATAAGTATTGGGCCATTCAAAATTTTCACCCATATTTGATAATCGATCTTCTGAAACTGGAATATCTTTCGGAGCATTTTCCTGATCAAGATAATAATTACTATCTGGGTAAAAGCTTTCGCTTGAAAAGTTATCTTTAAATTTGTTCATTTTTTTAGGAATTTGGATTTCTAATATCCTAAAAAGGTTTTTTTATTTATGTTGTTATTTCTCTTAAAATGTTTGATCCCTTCTCTTTGGCATTTGCATCAGTAAATTTATAAGAAATTAGAAACAACATAAATTAAAGAACTAATCGCAACCTATGTAAGAGCGACTTAATTAAAAGCGGCGTGAATAGTTAGCGTTACATTTAAGCAACAAGTTCTATCGAATATACGGTGTCCTTACAATTATTTTTTTTGTCCCATTCCTTTGCAAAAGGGGATTCCATCTCTGCGCCTAATTTTTCCAAGTCAGTACAATTTATTAATAAATGAGATTTGTGTTCATCGACTTTTACAAACTCATAATCAGTCACAAACTCTTTGCACATTTCTTCAAGAAATAATTTCGTTACATCATTTTTAAATTCTTCAAATGTACAGCTAAAAGTTGAAATGATAAGAGTGTTCATAAAAAAAGGAGCTAATTGCCCCTTATTGTAGATCGACTGTCAATTATTCTCTATGAGTAGACTTTGGCAACTATTGGACCAGCTTCTTCATCAGTAAATACAGGTGTGGTTTCCCAATTTAGAAACTCACCCCATTCAGCAGCATGTTGATATATTGCCTTTGGATCTTCAGTCTTTAAAACTATCCAACCCTCTAAGGAACCAGGTGCATGATACCTTCCAATCATCTCAACTCCAGGATAATCTCCTCCACCACCAAGAAATTTTTCTGCTCCTTTTTGATGATATCCAGTCTTAAATGACCAATGCTGAACATAAAGCATTTTTTTTAAATTTTTATTGGCTTTCTATTACTAGCAAAAAAAATAATTCCTGAAAATAAATTATGTTTATTGCCCAGCTTTTTTAGATTTACTTTTAATTAATTTGTCTTCTATTTGTCCACATTGCGAGTGGTCATATTTTTCAATAAAGAGTGACTCTGGGTAATTCGCTAGTATAACTTGGTTTTAAATGGTATGTGCGACAGGATTCTAAACTGCGACTTAGTGCTCCCAAAGCACTTAACAGCCATAGTAAAGCATTATGTTATCAATCTATATCTAATTTTTTGTTTAGTTCTGCGATGTTTGTCGTGACAAATAAAGGTATATTTGTCCGAAAATAGTACTTAAGAAAAATTTAACTAGCATTTTATACAAGATATTGAACTATTTAAATCAATAAAGATTTGAGCGATGAAATATAGTTTTAAGAAATTACGAGAAAAATTTTGGAACCATTTGATTATTTCGAATATCTAAATTCAATATCATTTCATCCACCTGTAATGATAATAACTACATTAGTATTCTTTTATATAAGAAGAAAATTTTTGTTGGCTGGCAAAAAACATTAGCAATCTATTTAATATTTATATTTTTGAATGAGTCAAAAATTAAATAAACAAAGCAAATAATAAAAACAATTACGTATATAGATTCCATCTAACTTGCTGTTGTTATTGAACTGCTTAATCCATAAGTGAGAAAAATAAAACTTGCAAAAGTAACTCCAATCATTACTGTTGTATAGAGTTTATTTAGTTTGAAATTATTACTTGCAGATGAAAAGTCCGCAATAACAAAACTTTTCATTGAATATTTATCTCTATTTCTAAAATTATTGCTGTTAACCAAACTGCCAAAAATCGGATCTGCTGAAACTTTTATTTCTTGATTGATAACAGAATTTAAACCTTTATCTTCATTAAAGAATCTTGGAAAGATGTATGCATGCCATAAAGCTATTATTGCCACCCAAAAAACTACACTAACTCCTGCAAAACCAAAAAGTAAGAATCTAAAAGTTTCCATATTTATTATTTAATTAATTAAAATCTACCCTAAAAAAAATATCTAAATATCTCAATCCAAAAAAATATACTTTAAGTAAATCAATTAATCATTTCATGATGTTACTAATGATTAGATACGATGTTATTAGGGGCTTTTCTTTAAATATAAGTTAATGATCAAATCATTTATTTAACCAAAAAAGACAAAATAATAATCAAATTTATTATTACTTTTTAGAAATGGATTTCAGGATTTTACTTGTTATTACACCAATAATTTTCTCATGGATATTTACAGTCTTTTGGTTAGGTAGGTGGGATGTATTTAGATTGACACCACTAGGATTGCCAAAGAGGGGAGTAGCTCCTTTTAAAAATTATCAAGTATGGGAAGATTCTGCGTTAATTCCTGATAGTGGCAGACCAGCAGAAGGTTATCCAGTATTTACTGTAAGAACCGCAGCAGTTAATGCCCTAGGGATTCCAACCGTTTTCTTCCTTGGGGCAATATTGGCAATGCAGTTTAAATCTTATTAATAGGAAATTTTGATGGATATTAGATTTTTAATTGTTGGAGCACCATTTTTAATCGCATTTTTTTATACTTTATTTTGGCTAAAAAAATGGGGCGCTTTTAATTCTACGAATAATAATTTGCCAAAAAATATTTCTATTAAAAATGAATTTATAGAACGAAGTTATATTTTAGAGAATATTTTTTTTACAAAAAATTAATCAATTTTTTTACCCTTAAATTATTACCCAGTCATGATTCCAATAGAACAGTATTTATTTTTTGCAGTTTCTCTTTATGCATTTTTTTATCTTTCAATAACTATAGTAAGTAAATTAATTAGCTTTTCCTAAAAAATAATCACATAAAATATTAAACACTTATTTGTATAAAATTAATCTTCCTGTATTTTGAAACTCATTATATATATATATAAGTAGATATTAGGGCAATCTACTAACCGCTAGCTTTGATAAAGCGGTTCGTAATGAGAACCTCCCTTTAACCTCATTTTCTTTTTCGCAATCTTAGAAAATGAGGTTTAATTATTTTTCAAAATTCATGAGTATTAAATTAAATTTTTAATTAAAACTCTACATTATTAAATTTTATTCTTATTTATGTATATTATTTACTTTTTAAAAAAGAGTTTTTTATTTATAAAGAATATGTAGATATTTGGCGAATCTGCAACGGTATAGATTCCGTCTTTATGAACCTAGCCAAAGAAAATATTCCTAACTACGTTTTAGTTATTTTAGTAGTTGGGAATATTTTTATTTATAACATCTTTTAAAGTGAATTTTTCTAAAAATCAAATGGCCAATAAATCAGGGAAAGATTCTACATTAGAAAAAATTTATAAGAATTTAGAATCTGGAATACCAGAGAATAAATCTATCAAAGAGTACGCTCTGCCTAATGCGAGACAGTGGCTTGGTGGAAGATTCGTTGCAATATGGGTTTTGCCCATTTATTTTTTAAGAAAAATTGCAAAGTTTTCTGCCTCTTCCGCATTTGTTAAGTCATATTCTCCTTCTAAAAATGGGCCATCTTATAAGCAACCAGAAACCCTATTTACTTCTTTACGAAGTGTTTTCAGGGGTGAAGATCATTTAAGATTTTTTGATCATAGATTTATTGGTATTTGGGTTTTACCAATTGCCTTAACTGGGATAGTTTTTGAAATACTGCTAATAGCTCCTACTAATAACACTTCACCTTTCAACTAAGCATCTTTTGTCTGCAATTGGTCCGCAATCATTGAGGAAAGAATCTAAATAATAAAAAAGAAAGGCTGGGAAAACCTTCTATCCCTTGGGTTATATGAGTCGGGGCGGCAGGATTTGAACCTGCGACTTAGTGCTCCCAAAGCACTAGTGCTAATTTTTGAGAAATAAATAAGAAACTAGTTATTTTTTCCAATAATACTAGTTTTACCAGGTAATTTGAGATAGGATTTTGATGGTTTTAACTAGGATTATTAATCTCCTAGCTCTACTATTAGTAGTAATTTTAAATTTAACTTTTTGTATACCTAATTTGCCCTTAACAAAAGAGGGACAATTAAATTAAATATAGATAACATCAATAGAAAGAAAATCTATTTGATGAGAAGAATCATACTATTAGTAATTTGTTTTGGGCTTGGCTCTTTTTTTAATGCTCCAGAATTATTAGCGGTAAAAATTAATTGTGATTCGCCTGTTCACAAAAATAAAAAAAGATGTACTGAGAAATACCTGCGAAATGTAGTTATTGATGAGAATACAGGTTTAGAAGTTATTGAATATGAGAAAGATGTCGATTGGAAAAAGAAAAAACCAAAGATTGCCTGGTCTAAAATCATAAAATACAAATCATCTCTTAGAAATTCCTATGAGTTGACAATTTTTGATAGGGATTATGTTGCTGATTTTAGTACTGGAGCAGTTAAAAGTTATGTCACAAAATGGAATACTAATAAATTAGAAGGAAGAATATTAACTTGGGGTGGTTGTGGTTTTTGGACATGTACTTATGAAAGTGCAAGATACTACGATTTCCCTGGTTTTGTAGAGATATTTGTTGGTGACAAAAGGTTTAGATTAAGAGGAAGTAGAGGTGAATTTCAATTCCCTTCTGGATTTGCAAAAAGAATAAAGAATATGGGTGAGAATGAATCTATTAATTTACAAATTAAAGCTATCCCAAATAGTGGCTTAGCTGATAAATTTATTCCTATTGGAGAAGAGACAATAAAAAATTTAAAACTATTATTCCAGAAGGATACAAAAGAGTGGAACAAACCTAAATATGAAATAGCTCGAGCCTCAATTAGTTCGAAAAAACTTGATGTAGAAGAAATAGCATCTATGACTCTTCCTTCTGTAGTCAAATTAGAGGGAGATTCTGGATTGGGAAGTGGTTTTTTTATTAATAATACAGGGCTTATTGTCACTAATATGCACGTTGTCGCAGGCGGAGATAAAGAATTCACTATATCAGGAGATGATGGTTTAAAAGATCAAGGTGAAGTTATTTATGTAGATTCAAAGCTTGATTTTGCATTAATACAAACAAACAATATTAAGAACTCAAAACCTCTACCTCTTTGTTTTAGTAAATACCCAAGTCCTGGTCAAAATGTCATTGCTCTTGGATCTCCTCTAGGCTTGGCAGGAACAGTGACTAGAGGGATTGTAAGTGCGGTAAGACAACCATCAAGTGATTTAGAGGATGTTGTACCTTATTATGTAACTCTTATACAAACAGATGCGGCTATAAGTCCAGGTAATAGTGGTGGCCCTTTAGTTAATAGTAATGGTGAGGTGGTTGGAGTTAATACTTGGAGTTTACCTGGAGATGATGGTAGAGCTCAGAACTTAAATTTTGCTATCTCTATAGTAGACATTTTAAGATCCTTGAATAGCGAAAATCCGGTAAAAGCTGAAAATACAAATAGTTGTGGCAATATTTTAGAGAAAGAAAACATATTTAAATTCTGGTAATACTGTTGGATCTTTAGAATATCGTAGAGAAAGGGAAAGGGTTATTAAAAAGAAAAAATGACTAATTACCTATTTCTTTAGATTTAACAAAGTTTCTAAATTCAATTGCTGCCTTATAAATAATTGAATAGATTTCAACGGTAACCCTTAGAAAAATAATTGATAAAAGGCTTATTATTAATCCTGAGAAATAAACGCCTTTGAGATAAGAATTAGTAACCAAAGAATGAATTCAATCGGCAAAATAACCAACTGAAGCTCCTATTCCAATCCCTTGCCCTAATGCATAAATAATCGAAAAAAGTCTTAGTGTTACATACTTATCAAATACGTAGTCATCCTTGAGGATTCTGAAAATAGAAGAAAAAGGATTTTCCTTTTGTTTTTTGCAATATCTCCAAAGAGTATATATTCCACTAAAGAATCCTAAAAATACAAGCACAGAAATCACCTTTTGATAATTCCTTTATTCCAACAAGAACAGCGAAGAAAACTGCTATTCCTACGAAATAGATTATAAGTTATTCTTTTTTATCTCTTTTCGCTAAGGATGATGTGATTTCTTTATCTTCCATTTATCAATAAATTAAATAAAAATATTACCATGGAGCTTCTAATAAAATAAGAAGCTTACGTTTAAGTAGATTATTGTTTAAGGGACATTTGAGGGAACGCTACATCGAGTGGGAAATATGATTAGCATAGACTTACCACTATAACTGATGGGGGCAACAGGATTCGAACTGCGACCTAGTGCTTCCAAGGTACTTGACAGGTCTAGTGCCGTACTAGCTTTTCGAGCTATGGTTATTTTTTTGCTTATTTTACGTATTTCCTCCTGACAAATTAAGTATTATTTGTGGGGATTTGTCTGCAATCAATATGTTTGGAACGATTTTATGTTGTATTTATTTGATTGACACCCGATCTAAAATTAAGGACAACTAGTTCTTTTTTTATGTCTTGTTCAGTTACTTCCGTGTTTACTTTTAAAATCGAAAGCACTTTCGATGAATGGGCTGCAATATTTGATAGTGCAGAAGCAGATAAAAGGCATTCAGAATTTAATATTAAGCCTCTTTTCAGAGGAGTAAGCAAGGAAGACCCTAAAAAAATTATTGTTATTCATCAAGCGGCAGAAGGCAATGTTCAAAAGTTTTTGGAAGCAAATGGTGACTGGATGGCAACTCATAGAGTTGATTTATCAACAATGGAAGAATCCTCTTGGACTGCTTCATTAACAAAAGAAAGTTGCTGCGATTAACAAATGAAACTCCTAACTATTTGCACCGATAATAGTTAGTAATTCAAAGCCGATCTATATTAGATGGAATTAACTTCCCTTTTTTATGACTGCTCAAAAATTTATGAATGTTGTTCGATTTAAATTAAAGTCAGATTGTGTAGATAAGTATTTTGAAGTAATAGATAAAACAAGTTTTGAGGGAATGACTCAAAGATATATTGCTAAAACTGGAAATTATGATTACTGTTTTGTTGGGATATGGAAAAGTGAAGAAGCTATCGCAGCTCAAAGAACAGCTATGATTGCTCACCTTGATGAGGTTAGAGGATTTATGGAAGAGTTGTCTCCTGATCTTAGAGTTACTGATCCTGTTTCAGGAAATATTGTTTCTCAAGTTGGTTATCATGATCTTTAGTAATTTTAAATAAGTTCTATAATACAAGTATTCGTTTCAAGATTTATAACTCAATTTCAAATACTTTATCTTAGAAAATATTTATAGACTCTTAATCAAATGAATACTTATTTAGTAACTGCAACTTTTAAAAATGTTGCTCTAATGGGCGCAGCTTATGATCTTTTTTTAAAGGTTATTGAAGATGGAACTTTGAATGATGAGTTTGAAGGATTCAAAGTTTTGGGAAGGTATCATGCCTCTTACTCAAACAATGTTTATATTATTGTCCAAGCTTCAGCAGGTATAAAAATGACAGAACACTTCGCTCCTTGGAAAGTTAAGTTTGATATAGATTTTGATATCAAGCCAGTTATGACTGACGATGAAAAAGTTGCTGAGCATAAGCTTGTTGGCTCATTAATGGCAGCAGAACAGAAAATGGGATTCACAGGTTAATTATTTTTTTTAATTTTTTCTAAATTCCATTTGTCAAATATTAATTTCATTTCTCTTTCGTAATATCTTACTTTCTTTGCGAAAGGTAGTTGTTGAATAATTATCCCAAAAGGAAATTTAAAAAAAGAAGAAACATAAACAATATAAAACTCGACAAAGGAAGGTTTTGGTGGGAGAGATAAATTTTTTATATATGCCCAATCGATGCAAGGTTTTAGTTGCTTATCACTAGCGATAATATTTTTTTTACATCTCCACCAAGAGAATAGATAAATGCAAATAAAAATTGGTAACGGAAGAAGTCGCAACATTAAATATCAAAGATTATTTTCTTCTAATTAATTCTATAAATAATATTTGATTTTTATTTGAAATACGTTTCTATAAATATAGAGAAGTTTTTAAGGGGTTGACGATTATGGAAATTCCTGACGAAATGTTGAAAGAAATTAGAGAAAGCGGATACGATCAAGAGCTTGTATTTACACAAATAAAAAAGCTATTAGATAGCGATAAACCAATTAAAGAAAACGAGTACAATCTAGAGCTTATAGACAATTACTTATTGTGCAAAGATTCACAAGAACTATCTAAAAATGCTGCTGAGATAATGATGGCAGCAGAGCTTATAGACAATTACTTATTAGATAAAAGATTTATGAGAGAGCTTGAAGATAGGGATGAATATGATGCTGCTTAAAAAAACTATTAAATGATGCAAGATCGAAAACTTTTAGCTATCTCCGAGATAGTAAAAATAATTGAAGAGTGCAGATATAATGATGAGCCTGCTGAGGGTTATAAGGGGGAAATATTAGACCAGGAGAAAGTATATGACTAGATGGGCAAAAGGAGCACCAATAGGTACAAGTAATAGCAAGCTATAGCTAAGGAGGGGCTACTGGAGGGGTAAATCTAAATATGAGACTACTTACAAAATAAAAAAGATAGTTTGGGAATGCTTTCTATGACTTGGTTTTAGAGAGTCGGGGAAACAGGATTCGAACCTGCGAAATACTGCTCCCAAAGCACCCGCTACGCAAAATGCAGCAGTAAACTAAATAACAGTTGAGGCCATAGCAAGTTAGTTGGTATAAAAAGAAAATATTTGAGTCTCAAAAAGTGGAAAGACATAGCAAGGTATTGCATAAATTAAGCAAAATCTCACTCAAATCTCGATCACAAGCAACCAAGTGCCCTATTAGCACTAGATCGTAGAATTTATAAATTTATTGATTGACAGTTGACCTAAACTTAGAATGATAAATCCTTTTTTTTATGACAGATCGAGAAACAATTGAATCTATGTTGTATGAGTTGGCAACGCCGCAGAGAATGGGCTCATTTTTTGTAAATAATGCCACTTCAGATTTCTTATTTATCAGACCTAGTGGGAATCCAATAAGTGCAAAGGGATTTGAGGAAATGATGAATTCTGGCGATGTTGTTCAGGAAAAAGCAGAAATTACAAAAATTCATAAGTTTGAATTTCTTTCTGCCGATGTAGCAATGTGTGTTTTTACTCTTGGGGCAAAATTCTCTTACAAAGGAACTCCTAATGATGATTTACCAACCGTGACTTCTATCTTCAAAAAGATTAATGGGATTTGGAAAATCCATTGGATGCAAAGATCAACAGGAGATTCAGACCTCTCTCTGTGGGATTAGCAAGTAATTAAATAGTCAGAATACGTACGGCATAGCAATTACTTATGCGGTTGCAAGTTTATTATTACTAGGTGGCTTTGTGTATTTAACATTCAAAATGACCTCTAAAAAATGATTGGAAGTTTACCTAAATTAATTGCTCTTTTTATGGTTTTGCTACTTGTAGGTAGCACTTTTGTTGGTGGGATTACTTACTTTATAAGATGAGTTATGCCAGTGTTTATAAGCTAATAATGATTGTATTTTGGATACTTGATCTATTCCAACAACCGATCTTTTAGACTATGAAATCCTCAAACTACAAAGAAAAAGCTATAGATGAAATAGTAAAAATAATTCAAGATTTTCAATACAATGATGAACTTAGTGAGAAATACAAAAGAGAGATTTTAGATCAAGATAAAATGTATGATTGACAGTCGATCTTAAACGAGAGGCAATTAGCTCCTTTTTTCTTACTATTTACATGAATATAGTATGAAAAAATGCGTTATCTTTTTTTACTACCTTTGCTTATTGGTTTCTCAGGATTAGCTTTTACAGAATCAGAAACATTTAAAATAGACGTATCAGCAGAGGGTTATCGTGACTATATTTTAAGTTGAACTGATAGGAACGGATCTCTAAGTGGAAACGATCCTACAGTCACTGTTTATAAAGGAGATATAATTATCTTTGATATTGACGCATCTCATCATCCTTTTTATATAAAGACTAAATTTTCTCGTGGAGTTGGTGATCAGGTAACCACAGGTTTACTTTCTGGTACTCCAGGGACTCAAAATGGAACATTATCATGGAATACAAAGGGCGTATCTAGAGGCAAATACTATTATGTTTGTTCTCCACATGCACCTTTTGGAATGGGCGGATCAATTATTATTGAATAAGTGAAACACTTACTCGTTAAATAAAGATCTTGTTTTTTATTCCTTTATTTAAAGTCAATTCTTGAGTACCTTTTGTGCATCCTCCAGTTGGATAGCTGATAACCTTTTTTGAAATTGCACCGATACCAATAGCTATTAAACCAATTCCTAATATTGCTTTTGTCCTTTTACTTGAAAGAAGAGACTTCATAATGGTTGTTGTTTTTTAAAATCATAGGAATTATTGTGATTATTTTGTGAATGTTATAGTCATTTTGAGCGATACCAATCGGCAAGGTTATGCAAGGTATAGCAGAATCTCGCTCAAAACTCGCTCAGTCTCATTATTCCAAAAGAAAGCAATAAAAAAGAGAGTTTGGGAAACTCTTAGTATGAATTGGTTTTGAAATTGTTGGGGCGGCAGGATTCGAACTTGCGACCTAGTGCCTCATATGAAGTAGGTCGATGAAATGATTTCATTGATCATCTTTTGGATTTAGAAAAGGTCTTATTTTATTCTTCAGTTCATTAAGTGGTTTTTCAATAAAATCAGGTTTTTTTAAGACTGCAAGAATAATCCAACCTGCACTAATAGCAAGAACCATCATTAAATAGGC
This sequence comes from Prochlorococcus sp. AG-347-K17, assembly GCA_003281385.1. Classification (GTDB taxonomy): domain Bacteria; phylum Cyanobacteriota; class Cyanobacteriia; order PCC-6307; family Cyanobiaceae; genus Prochlorococcus_A. The sequence continues at coordinate 41,489 of QCCE01000001.1, read as the reverse complement.
AAACCCATAAATCATAAATAACTTGATTAATTTACTTTTATTATGCTTCTTTTTTGACTTCTAAGGAGGGTTCGATGCTTTCCTCTTTTTTAACCTTTTCCTTTTCCTGAATAATTAATTTATTTTTGGTTCTTCCAAAATCATCCTTACCTGAAATAAAGAAAATAAGAGCACTAATAAAAAAAAGCGCAAAAAGCAAAACTTCCATATGCTAAAACCATTTAATTAAATACAAACTAGTTGAGAGGTTTAATTTTAATCAATATCAAATAATACAAGTCACGGTAAATTTCGTGCGATTAAATTTAAAATATAAAATCCTTTTATATCAATCTATTTCAATAGATAATAACCCTAAAGTGTTATTTTTTACTTTGGCAAATATCTAATAAGTATTATTTTTGTGATTAAAAATTTTGATTTTTATTGTTTTATATACAATCTGGCCATTTAATCTTTATATTTAAGAATGCTTTTTTCTGCTTTATTTTATAAATTTTGAACTTGAATAAATCTTTCAAGATATTTAGGGTTATTTAGTAATTAATTAATTGAAAATGCTAGGAACAATCAAAGATCCAACTTTATTTTTGCTTTTGAGTAGTGTTGGAATTTTACTATTTGGCTCAATTGGATATGGGATTTATACAACAGTTGGACCATCATCTTATAAGTTAAGAGACACCATTAAAGAGCATGCAAAGATGCATGAATTAGGTATTGCTCATGGTCACAATCATCACAACCATAATGAGGCAGAACATATTCACTGAGTAGATATAAATGTATTTATATTTTTTTTGATGCAGAATTAACAACTGAATTCTTCTTTATAGCAATCCTTTCTGGAGCATTATTATCATTCTTTATTTTTCTATTATTTTGGTTGACTAATCAAAATGCTATTTTTACAAAGCAATAAAGTTAAACTTAAAAAAGCTCAAAACGTCACTCCATAGTTTGAATAACTAAAACTTGCTACATTTTTACCGCATTTCTGTGTCAGATGAATCATTTGATACAATCATATCTCGACATCTGTTTACATTAAGTAATATTTAGAGACTAGTTCTTTAATAAACAATGGATTCAAATAAGGATATTCTCAACAGAGCTATTGGAAGACCAGCAATGATGGCTTTCATGATCTTAGTGGGAACATATTTAACAACAGGTCAGCTTATCCCAGGAGTTTTTTAAATGGAAAATAAAAATCAATCAAGAAATATTGATCCTCAAAAAATAAGAGCAGAGAATTTAAATGGCAGATTTGCTCTCGTCGGTCTAATTGCTCTAGTGGGAGCATACATAACAACTGGACAAATCGTTCCTGGAGTTATTTAAAAATATTCATCTTTAATTTCTTCAAGATGTCTTGTTATGCAATACGAGAAATTACGCGTAATAAGGCAAAAAGCTTTAACATCCAGCAAAAAAAATGGCAAAACCTACAAACGAACTTAAATCAACTCCCTTCACAGAAGTCATAGAACTAGAAAGAATAGTAACTCCTGATGAAGAAAAAAGAGTCGATCATATTTTTGTAAGAAGAAAGAAAATTTGTACTCGTCATCCTGAGGGCTTCGCGACAGAAGAGATTGCGAGATTTGATATTGCCTGGCCTGAAGAACCTAAAGAGGAATTAAAGGAGTTAACCGAAGAAAAAGAAGAGATTAAAATCAGCACTGATTGAATATTTCAAATAAATTATTATATATATAATGAGTAATTTTTTATGGAATATTTAACTAATCTTTGGAATAATCAACCAAATATACTTATTGGAGGAGGTTTAGCAACATTAGTATTGTTAGGCATTTATATAAAAATACTCGATATTTATCAATGAAAATTAACTCGCAAGGGTTGAGCTTAATTTTTAGTATGGGAGCAATTATTTGCTTATTGCTTATTTAATGGAAGAAGAAAGAAAAAAACTGGAAAAGATGTATCAAGAGCTAAACGAAGAAGATACAAAGATAAAGAAATGGAATCAGGCGCTGATTCCAAAAGCAATATTATTATTCCCTCCAATAGCTTTTGCTTTAACTTTTCTAAAAATAAATACTGATAAATCATTAATAGATTTACTTGGATTTGTTGCTATGGGATGTTTATTAGTTTCAGGAGGTATTTTTTTAAATTATCTTTTATCTAAAGGCAAGTAATGGAGAGATTTATTCTTATAAATAATGAAAGAAATAGGATAAAAGTATTTGAACCATTTGAGGATGTATCGAAGCCTAGTCCAAGTATTGATGCAATGATGATTTCCTATGGTTGTGTTTATAAGAGAAGTAGTAAACCAGTTATGAAGGGAAGCAGAGTGGAAACTATCGAAGCAGCTAGGAAGGAATATAAACAACTACTGGATGAAGGATGGAAGAAAACAAGTATCTTCAGGAGTTATTTCTAGTTATTAGTAGGCACATTTTAGATCAAAGTACTTCAAACGAGTGCCCCCTAGAGTGCCCCTTTCTCAATTTGAGACATAAACATAAAAAAAGAGAGTTTGGGAAACTCTCAAGTATGACTTGGTTTTTAAGAGTCGGGGCGACAGGATTCGAACCTGCGACCTAGTGCTCCCAAAGCACTTAATAGCCCTAGTGCAGCACTAGGTTTTTAAGCTATAACTAATTTCTTGCGTAGTGATGCGTAATTTGTCTAGTTAAATAAAGCAACATTTGTCCATAATTTGTCCATTTTTTCAAAATCAGGTGCAGCTTTACCCCTCTTTTTTTTATGCAAGTAGTAAGCGTTTTAAATCAGTTGTTAGGTCATAATCAAGAATTATTGACTATAACAAAATAATTTGATGTATATATCTTTCAATATTTAAATTACTTTAAGGCTGTAAATTATATTTTTTTTAACAAGCTTATTTCTCATTACATAGTGGGTATTTTCAAAAAAACTCTCATTTTATCTTCTACAATTTCATTAATACTTTCTCAATCTGCGATGGCTTCAAAAAGATTGAGTGGAGCTGGTGCATCATTTCCTTCAAAAATTTATACCAGGTGGTTTTTTGACTTAGCTAAATCTGGAGGCTCTAGAGTTAATTATCAAGCAGTAGGTTCTGGATCTGGAAGAAAAGCTTTCATAGATGAAACTGTGAATTTTGGAGCGTCAGATGATCCTATGAAAGATTCTGATATACAGAAAGTTAAAAGAGGACTTGTTCAAATACCTATGATAGGTGGCACAATTGCCTTTGGATATAACTACGATTGCGATTTAAAACTAACACAAGAACAAGCTGTTCAAGTAGCAATGGGAATGATAAAAAATTGGAAGGAATTAGGATGTAAGTCAGGTAAATTAACTTGGACGCATCGTTCTGATGGCTCAGGCACTACTAAAGCTTTTACCAATTCTATGGAGGCATTTTCTACAACTTGGAATTTAGGTACTGGTAAATCAGTTAAATGGCCTTCTGGAGTTGGAGCAAAAGGTAATTCGGGTGTTGCAGGTGTTATTCAAAACACTCCAGGCGCAATTGGTTATGTAAACCAGTCATACATTAAAGGTAATGTTAAGGCTGCTGCACTTCAAAATGTTTCTGGTGAATTCGTTACCCCCAATACTGAATCAGGCGCAATAGCTTTAAACGGCATTAAACTTGATGAAAACTTAGCTGGTATAAATCCTAACCCTGAAGATAAAGGAGCTTATCCAATAGCAACCTTGACTTGGATACTTGCTTATGAAAAAGGTAATGGCAGGAATACTAATGCAATTCAAGATACATTCTATAAATTACTCAGTGATGAATACCAAGATAAAGCTCCTGCCTTAGGTTTCGTTCCCTTGAAAGGTGAAATTTTAAAAAAATCAATTGAAGCTGTTGGAAGAATAGGAAGGTAATTTAGAACTAGTAAGCCAAGCAATAAAAAACAAAAAAGGGATGAATAATAGTTTTTTTCATTAACTGATTAAAGAAATAATAAGGGTCAGTATCTTTTCAACAATAAATCTTCCATTCATTAAACAAAAAGGGTTTTATCCTTCTATGTTAGATAGTCTGTCCATAATTTGTCCATTTCACTTATGGACAAATTTCCCAATAAAAAAGCGAGTCTGGGTAACTCGCTAGTATGACTTGGTTTTTAAATGGTCGGGGCGACAGGATTCGAACCTGCGACCTAGTGCTCCCAAAGCACCCGCGCTACCAAGCTGCGCCACGCCCCGCTCATAAGATCTTAGTTCATAACAGTCATCTATAAAAGACCAAATAGCTAAATATTTTATAAAAAATAAATTTTGTGGTTAAAAATGATTTTTGCTGCTAAAAATTATTCTTTTGTAGCGCTAGAAATAAACTGTAAGATTGAATAAAGCTTTATATAGGTATTTTTTATTTTTCTAATTTAAAAAAAGTTTTAGGACTAGAGAAATAATTTATAAATATTTAGTTATTAGAGGAAGTATAAAATTTTATTTTCAAATTATCTTGATCTTTAATTCTTGAAACTTTATTTTATAGCTTGGTTAAAACTGAGAAACGAATGTAAGATTTCTAGATTCATTCGTGAAAAGCTGAAAAATTAGATTCTCTTAAAAAAGAATTTTTTATATCATTCCTAGTGAGCCAGCTATAAAACCTATAAATACAAAAAAAGAAAATTCTGCCAAATCTCTTGGGATAGAATTAACAATAAAATTTAGTTGAGTCATTTTACCTTGTGCTCCTCAGGTATTAATTTTCGTAAACTTAGCCAATCTATTTCAAAATTGAGAGAAATTTTTCTGTTTTTTTTGTTTTTCTAAAGATTTTATCCCTATTCATTGTATTTAATGGATTTTGCTCTTAATTTAGTGTTAGTGAAAAATTTTTAAAAAGCTCAGAAACATTTATTCTGCTATATTAAAATTCATAGGTTTAATAGAAAATGAACTACATAAAGAAATCTTTACAAAACCTGAATGATGATTATATTTATGAAGAAATTGATACTAGGCTTGCTTCAGGATGGTACGTAGATACAAAAGAAAATCAGAAGAAAAAAAAATTTAAAACCAAAAAAGTCTCATACAAAATCTCAAAAAAAAGGAGTTGAATTTCAAATATAATTTATTTGTAAAGTCTTTAAAGTGAAATATCGTCATTTATGGAATTTTCTTTTATTAACAAAATTTTTTTAAAAATTTAAGAATAATTCTTCTATAAATTTAATTTATCTAGGGTCATTTTTTTAAAGCTTTTGGTAAAAACTTTTAGTAATATTTGCTACGGGAATTTTAACTTTGATATGCATTTTAGGGCGTTATTTATTAATCCCTTATTTTCGAAAAAATCATAATTTTATAATTTAATAAAGTAATTTATGGAGCAAATCACTTCTAATTTGAAGAGAAAGTTTTAAATTGCGGACACAATTAATTTTGGCACATGTTCTTTTGATAATGCTTTATTTTTAGGGAATTAATCTTAAGAAACCCTGTTATCACTAAGATATCGGGGATTGCCAAAAAAATAATGACTAGTAATTTACGAGAATTAGAAAGGAATCCAAGAAAATGTATCTATATATACTTGATTTTGTCTCTGCATATACACTATTTTAAGGTGTACTTTAAATTTCGTGTGAGGAAATTTATGAAGCTTTTCAAAAGCTTGCTAGTAGCACCTGCGACATTGGGATTATTAGCTCCTATGTCTGCTACAGCAAACGAAGTTACTATTAGTGACTTCACTCCTGCAGAGCAACTTGCCATTACTAATAGCCGTGTAGACGGATTAGAGGCAAGAATGAATGATTTTGAAGCTGGCGGTTTCTCAGAAACAACAACTGCATCATTCAGCCTAGACACCGTTTTTGGTGCTGTTGATGGTGGTAATGATTCCACAGAAGCAGTTTCATTTGATTATCAAATGAACATTGGTTTAACAACAAGTTTCACTGGTGAAGATTCATTAGACGTCACTATCGATGTTGGTGGTAGTGCAGGAACTACAGTTGGATCTGATGTTACTGAAGCTGCTGCAATAATGGGTTACCAGGCAACAGGCGATAAAATGGTTGTTGATGGAATTACATACACATTCCCAGTTGGCGGAGCAACAGTAGTTATTGGTGATACAACAGATATCAGCAGCACATTTACTGGAGCTTGTGTATACAGTGCATTCACTGATACAACATTAGACGACTGTGGTACAGGAAATTCTCTTGGTGTAGGCGGTAAAGGAGTTACAGCTTCTATCGGTTATGCTTTTGATTCAGGATTCTCTCTAGCTGGTGGTGTTTCTTCTAAAGAAACAGAAATCATGACTGAAGAAGGTACTGATATATATGGTATCGAAACTGCATACTCAGCTGATAATTATGGTGTAGCTGTTGCTTATGTTTCTGATGATGGCGGAACAGGTGCAGAGACAACATACTGGGGAATTAACGCTTTCTACGCTCCAGAGAGTGGAAGCCTACCTTCAATCAGTGGTGGTTATGAAACTTCAGAATCAGGTGGAACAGACAAGTCTGGCTACTTCATAGGTTTAACATGGCCTGAAGTTGGTCCAGGATCTGTAAATGTCGGTCTTGCAACAGACAAACTATATACAGATGCTCAGACAGAATACTTCGTATATGAAGCTTCTTACTCTTACCCAATCAACGATGGTATGACAGTTACTCCAGGTGTATACATCAAAGAAGCCTCATCTGGTGATGATGACACAGGTGTACTTGTTAAGACATCTTTCTCTTTCTAATTAGTTAATTAGAACTCTTACACACTTAAAAAGGTCTGTCTTACGACAGGCCTTTTTTCATTTCTTAATTTAAATTTTTTACTTTTTAATTTATAGTATTTTCAAAATGGGAGCTAATAGAAAATATGCAGTTAAGTAATGTGGAGATAATGAAAAAAATTGGTGAAGCTATACAGTTTCAAAAATCAGGAAAGATTAAAGAAGCCGAAAAAGTATATTCCGACTTAATGATAAATAATGGCAATTCTTTTGACCTTATTTATTCCTACGCTTTATTTTCTAGAGATTTAAAGAACTTTATTTTGGCAAAAAAATTATTAGTAGATTTAACAAAAAAGTTTCCTTCAGATATTAAACCCTTCATTGTTTTAACAGAGATACTAACGATAGAAAATAGATTTTTAGAAGCGGAGCAAGTACTTTTATTAGCCAAGAATATTGACCCTAATAATAGTGATCTCCTTTATAATTTTTCTCGTTTATATTGGTCGGGAAAAAGTTATAAGCTTTCTTTAAAATATATAAATAAAGCACTTGATTTAAATAAGAATATTGATATTTATAGAATCTTTAAAGCTGATATTCTTATTTGCATAGATCAAGTAGATAATGCACTTTCTATTTTAGAAGAAATGAAAAGTGCTGATAAAAATAATAAACAATTGCAAATTAAAAATTTAATTTCAAAAATAAACATTAGGAAAAAACAATATAAAAATGCTGAGGAAATTCTTATTGAGATGGTAAATGAATACAATCATCTTGAAATAGGATATCTAAATCTTAGTGAGTTGTATATTTTAAATAAAGAATTAGATAAAGGTATAAATATCATAAAAAAAGGGATAAGTAAATTTCCAAACTATATGCCTTTTTATAAAAATTTAGCCACTATTTATAAGAATAAAGGTTTATTTAATAAAGCGATGGAATGTCATCTGTCAATAATTAGAAAAAATAAATTTGATTTTAATAGTTATTATGAATTATCAACTATTTATGATTTTAAGGATCATAAGGATGCTCTAAATTTATTACTAAAAACAAATATAAATAAGTTAGATCTATCATCTAAAATTTATGCTGCTTTTGCATTGGCAAATATCTTTCACAAAAAAAAAGAATATCAGAAAGGTGCGTTTTTCCTCAAAATTGCAAATGATGAAAGTCTAAAGAAAAGTAAATCATCCTATGAATTAAGAATAAAGAATGCAGAATTTATTAGATCATTAGATATTAAAAAGTTAAAATGCAAAAATATTATCAGCGCCGAGCAGTTGATTTTCATTGTTGGAATGCCAAGGTCAGGAAGCACCCTCTTGGAAAATATTCTCAGCCTTAATGATAAGGTAGTTGACATGGGAGAGATTGACTTCCTTGAGGAGTCTTTCAAAGAAATTAAGGATATTAAGGATATTTTTGCTTCCTATAAAAATAGAATAAATAATAGATTTGGAGCAGCTTCTTGCTTTACGGATAAAAATTTATTCAATTTTATTTATTGCCCGATTATTTATAGATATTTCCCAAATGCAAAAATAATTCATTGTATGAGAAATCCCATGGATAATATCCTTTCCATGTACAGAACTAATTTTAGGAATCAAAGCTTTACTTATTCTTTAACAGATATAGCTAAAATGTATGTATACCATTTTGATGTCATGAACGAATACAAGAAGTATTATGGTGAAATTATTTTTGAATATTGTTATGAAGATTTAGTTAAAGACCCTAAAACAGAAATACCAAAAATTATTAATTGGCTTGGTTGGGAATGGGATGATGCATATTTATCGCCTCATAAAAATAAAAGAGACGTATTTACTGCAAGTAGTTCACAGGTAAGAAAGAAAATATATTCTTCTTCAATTCGAGTTTGGAAGGAATACGAAAAATTATTAGAGCCAGCAATGGATATACTTAATTCAAACGTCCTTCTCAAAAACAGAATTTAATATAAACAAATATTTAATAGAAAGGTAATAAAAGTCTTGAAAAGCTATTAATTACCACTATAATGAGACTTCAATCCTGTGTGAGGAAACTTATGAAGCTTTTCAAAAGCTTACTTGTAGCCCCTGCAACATTAGGTCTTTTAGCTCCTATGTCTGCCTTTGCTACAGAAGTAAATTTAAAAGCTATTTCAAATTATTCTTATGAAAATTCTGAAATAGACCTTAATACTTTTAAAAATTCACCTAAAGAAAATTTATTACTTTCTGGAGGAGAAGGTCTAGTAGATTCTGCTAGTTACGATGGCGGTTTCTCAGAAACAACAACTGCATCATTCAGCCTAGACACCGTTTTTGGTGCTGTTGATGGTGGTAATGATTCCACAGAAGCAGTTTCATTTGATTATCAAATGAACATTGGTTTAACAACAAGTTTCACTGGTGAAGATTCATTAGACGTCACTATCGATGTTGGTGGTAGTGCAGGAACTACAGTTGGATCTGATGTTACTGAAGCTGCTGCAATAATGGGTTACCAGGCAACAGGCGATAAAATGGTTGTTGATGGAATTACATACACATTCCCAGTTGGCGGAGCAACAGTAGTTATTGGTGATACAACAGATATCAGCAGCACATTTACTGGAGCTTGTGTATACAGTGCATTCACTGATACAACATTAGACGACTGTGGTACAGGAAATTCTCTTGGTGTAGGCGGTAAAGGAGTTACAGCTTCTATCGGTTATGCTTTTGATTCAGGATTCTCTCTAGCTGGTGGTGTTTCTTCTAAAGAAACAGAAATCATGACTGAAGAAGGTACTGATATATATGGTATCGAAACTGCATACTCAGCTGATAATTATGGTGTAGCTGTTGCTTATGTTTCTGATGATGGCGGAACAGGTGCAGAGACAACATACTGGGGAATTAACGCTTTCTACGCTCCAGAGAGTGGAAGCCTACCTTCAATCAGTGGTGGTTATGAAACTTCAGAATCAGGTGGAACAGACAAGTCTGGCTACTTCATAGGTTTAACATGGCCTGAAGTTGGTCCAGGATCTGTAAATGTCGGTCTTGCAACAGACAAACTATATACAGATGCTCAGACAGAATACTTCGTATATGAAGCTTCTTACTCTTACCCAATCAACGATGGTATGACAGTTACTCCAGGTGTATACATCAAAGAAGCCTCATCTGGTGATGATGACACAGGTGTACTTGTTAAGACATCTTTCTCTTTCTAATTAGTTAATTAGAACTCTTACACACTTAAAAAGGTCTGTCTTACGACAGGCCTTTTTAATTTGGGAAAATCTGTATTATTCAACAAATTGTGACTTAAAATTTTATAGATATTAATATAAATAAATAACTTGAATGATCCACCCCTTGAAATGGTGCCAATTTTTAAATGCTTAATTTGTAGAAAAGATATAGAAAGATCAACCAAAACTTTTTGGGCCAAAAAAGGTCATTTATTATGCTCATCATGTTTAGATAATATAGATAAGAATAAGAAAATATTTAATGAATGATTTGGAGAACTTAATTTAGATTATTTTTGGTTTTTGAAATTTCATAATAGAATATCAAGATATCAAATTATGCTAGAGACTATATAAAAGAATTAACTATACGTAAAAATTATGTTGGCCATAAAACTGACCATTACTGAGCAATTTGTTCTATTAGTAAAAAGCCAATAGTTATTTAAACATTACAGTTATCTGAGGGATATAGAAATTATTTTTTGGAATGAAAAAAGCTTACCTATTATATAAATAAGTAAGCATAATGGATTTGGCGAATTAATCTAATTAAGGAATTAGTTTAAAATAACTAGTATTTTAAATACTAATTCTTAAAACCAACCAGGAATAATTTGACCAGTTGTTACATATGCACCAACAGCTGCAACGAAACCCAACATTGCGGCCCAACCATTAAAACGTTCTGCTTCAGGAGTCATGATAAAAAAATGATTTGTATGTAAATTATTGTAACAGGTTTTATGAAGCTTTGTAAAGTAATTTTTCATTTTTAATTGAAAAATATATTTTATTTTCTTACTGAAGCCTATTCTGTAACAGAATTGAACAGTTTTTAAATTAGGAGTTGATTTTAGTTCTGAATCTTATTTATGTGTAACTCAAATGATTTTTAATAGTTTAAGTATGGTTTAAGAAGAAACTAAATGTTATAACTGTCTGTTCAATTCCTGGAATTATAAATTGACATAGATTATTTTTGATATAAATAATCATTTTTTCATCTTAAGTAATATGAGCAATTAATCACTATAAAACTATATAAATGCTTTTTATTTTTCAATTTAAAATTTACAAATTCTTGTGCTGCAAATAACTTAACTGGTGGTCATTATTTTGAAATCACAAAATTTAAAAATTTAATGATTTATGGAAATAATAGTACTTATTGGGAATTTTTAAAGTAATTTCAAGGAATTTTAAATAACTAACTCAAGCAGGAAAAATGTGGGTCGCCTGAGATTCGAACTCAGGACCAGCCGGTTAAAAGCCGGATGCTCTACCGCTGAGCTAGCGACCCATTCTGTAAAATTGATTACATATGAAATTATCCCTTTTTAAGGTAAAAAAAACAACTTTTTATCTCAAGTTGAACAATAAAAAACAATTCTTAACTATTGAAATAAAAAATTAAAAATTCTCTCTAAATTTACAGTTAAAAGGTAGGATATTGTATAAATGACAGAATTTCTAAAATGCTCAAAACAATCGTAGTTTTTGCACCCATTATTGCAGCTTTAGCTTGGGTCATATTCAATATACAAAAACCAGCAAGAGAGCAATTTAACAGGGACTTTTTGGGCAAGGATTAATCCAATTTGTTAGATAAAGAAGTAATAGTTATTGGTGCTGGTCTTGCAGGATCAGAAGCTTCTTGGCAAGTAGCAAATTCTGGTGTACCGGTCAAACTAGTTGAAATGAGACCTGTAAACTCAACTCCAGCTCATCATACGAGTGACTTTGGAGAATTGGTTTGCAGTAACAGTTTTGGAGCTTTAAGTCCTGATAGAGCTGCGGGTTTATTGCAAAAAGAACTAAGGTTTTTTAAATCATTGATAGTTCAAACAGCTGATAAATTTGCTGTTCCAGCTGGAGGTGCTTTAGCGGTTGATAGATCTAAATTTAGTAATGCTTTGACTGAAGCATTATCAAATCATCCATTAATCGAAATTAAGAGATTTGAACAATTAGATCTCCCAAGCGAAGAAAATATAACTATCCTTGCAACTGGGCCATTAACTGCTGATGATTTATCCTATAAAATTCAAGCTTTTACTGGTATCGATGATTGTCATTTTTTTGACGCGGCTAGCCCTATAATTCATGGAGATTCTATTGATCAAGAGATTGTATTTAAAGCTAGTAGATACGACAAAGGAGATCCGGCATATCTCAATTGCCCTATGGATAAAAATGATTACATCCATTTCAGAAAAGCACTAATAGAAGGAGAACAAGCTAACTTAAAAGAATTTGAGAAAGAATCAGCTAATTTCTTTGAAGCTTGCTTACCAATTGAGGAAATTGCAAGAAGAGGAGTTGATACTATGAGATATGGCCCCTTGAAAGCAATTGGATTGTGGAATCCAAAATGGGGAGATTTATTCGATAAGGAAAATAGGTTAAAAAAGAGACCTCATGCAATTGTCCAATTAAGGAAAGAAGATTTAGAGGGGAAACTTCTAAATATGGTGGGTTTTCAAACTAACCTCAAATGGTCTGAGCAAAAAAGAATATTTAGGATGATTCCTGGTTTAGAAAAGGCTGAGTTTGTACGTTTTGGAGTAATGCATAGAAATACTTTTTTAGAATCTCCAAAATTACTTTTACCGACATTGCAATTTATGAAAAGAGAAAACCTTTTTGCTGCGGGTCAAATAACTGGGACGGAAGGTTATGCAGCAGCTGCTGCAGGAGGCTTGCTTGCAGGAATAAATGCATCCTTTTTAGCTAAGGGTAAAAAACCAGTAAGTTTTCCTGATGAATCCATGATTGGTTCTTTAATGAATTTTATTAGTAACAAAAATCAAATATTATCTAATCAGAAAAAGAATAAATTCCAACCAATGCCTGCTTCATTTGGTTTAGTTCCAGAACTAACAAAAAAAATAAAAGATAAAAGATTAAGATACAAAGCTTATCAAGAAAGATCTACAGAAGCCTTGAATGACTTTAAAAATAAACTAGATTCTTGTTTTGATAAAGACCACTTACTCAGCAAAATTTACTAAGATTAACTATTAAGGATCCAAAAAATGGAATTAAATAAGGAAAACTTCGATGCAATTATTATTGGCTCAGGAATAGGAGGGTTAGTAACTGCTTCACAATTGGCAGCGAAAGGAGCTCAAGTATTAGTTCTTGAAAAATATATTATTCCAGGCGGGAGCGGAGGCTCTTTTAAAAGAAAAGGCTATACCTTTGATGTAGGGGCTTCAATGATTTTTGGATTTGGAGAAAAAGGATATACCAATTTATTAACTCGTGCTTTGAAAGATGTGAATGAAAAATGCGAAACTATCCCGGATCCTGTTCAACTGGAATATCACTTACCACATAACTTTAATATTTCTGTAGATAAGAATTATGAGCAATTTATAAACAAATTATCAGCTAGTTTTCCCAATGAAAAAAAAGGTATCAAGAATTTCTATGATACTTGTGCCAGTGTATTTAAATGTTTAGATTCAATGCCTCTTTTATCAATAGAGGATCCAAGTTATCTTTTTAAAGTCTTCTTTAAATCTCCATTATCCTGTTTAGGGTTAGCTAGATGGTTACCCGCAAATGTAGGAGATGTTGCGAGAAAGTTTATAAAAGATCCTGAACTTTTAAAATTTATCGATATCGAATGTTTTTGTTGGTCTGTAATGCCAGCTCTAAAAACTCCCATGATTAATGCGGGAATGGTATTTACAGATAGGCATGCTGGGGGGATAAATTATCCAAAAGGGGGAGTTGGAACGATAGCAGAGAAGTTTGTTTCTGGTATTGAAAAATTAGGAGGAAAAGTAAGATATAAAGCCAATGTGACTGAAATCCTCTTAAAGGATGAGAAAGCGGTAGGAGTTAAGCTCTCAAATGGAGAAGAGATATATTCAAATATTATTGTATCCAACTCCACTAGATGGGATACATTTGGATTAAAACATAATACTAAAGGATTAATTTCAAGTAAAAACGTGCCAAAAAGTGAATATAAGTGGTCAGAAACTTATAAACCTTCACCTTCTTTTGTTTCGATCCACCTTGGAGTAGAAAAAAATCTAATACCCGATAATTTTAATTGTCATCATATAATCGTTGAAAATTGGGATGAATTAGAAAGCGAAAAGGGAGTTATTTTTGTTTCTATACCTACTTTGCTTGACTCGTCTTTGGCTCCTGAAGGTAAACATATCGTGCATGCATTTACTCCTTCATCGATGAGTGAATGGGAAGGCCTAACAAGGAAAGAATATTTGCAAAAGAAAGAAAAATATTTTTCTTTCCTTGTTGAAAAAATATCAACAGTTCTTCCTAATCTTGAACAAAATATTGACCACAAAGAAATTGGTACTCCCAAAACTCATAAAAAGTTTCTCGGAAGATATGAAGGTAGTTATGGCCCAATTCCCAGTAAAAAGTTGCTTGGACTTTTGCCAATGCCTTTTAACACTACAAAAATTCAAAACCTTTATTGTGTAGGGGATTCATGCTTTCCTGGCCAAGGCCTAAATGCAGTTGCTTTTAGTGGATACGCATGCGCTCATAAAATAGGTGCAAAGTTAAACATAAACAATTTTAAATTGCCCGATTAAAAGGATCCTTTTGAAATGATAGAAAAATTTAAAACTCTTTTTTTTGTGAAAAGTTCGTTAATTAGTCTTTATTTAGCGCTTACAATTCCTTTACCATTTATTTCAATCGAAAAATTAAAAATCGCCTCTATTATAGTATTTGCCCTAGGACTTTATTTGATAATCAATATCACTAGTGATTACGTAGAAACTTCTAATAATAAAATTTTATATAAAACAAGCTTTATTTCGAAATTCTTAGGAAAAAAAAATTGGGAGATTTCTTGGAAAGATATTAAGTTAATCAAATCTTTACCAACGAGTCAGGGAAGTAAAGTTTATTACTTTAATACCCATCAAGGTGAAAACTTTCTTGTTCCACAAAGAGTGGAAAAATTTGAAAAATTTTTATTAATTGTTTCTAGTAATACTGGGATTGATATTAATGAAATATCTTATATATCACCACTATGGACTTATAAGTTATTGACTTTAATTTCAATAATAATGATTGCTGGGGAGATTTTCGCTTTTTTAAGCTAAATATTATCAATACTGAATCTATAACCTTGTTGTCTAACAGTGGTTATACCACCACCTTCTCCCAAGCCTGCCTGTTCTAATTTTCTACGAAGAGTTAACACCTGAGTATCTACAGACCTAGGACCCCCGCTGAAGGGCGGCCAGGCCATTCTCAGAAGCTCTTGTCGGCTCCTAACCATGCCAGGCGGCATTAAGAGAGCGCATAGTAGTGCAAACTCTCTAGGGCTTAATTCTACGGGCTTCTCGCTAAGAGTTACCTGTCTTAAAAGAAGATGAACCTCTAGTGGGCCAACCTCAACCTTTTCTTGTAATCCAATTCTCCCTCTTTTTAAAAGAGTTCTACATCTAGCTGCAAGCTCTTCTAGACCAAATGGTTTTCTAAGAACATCATCTGCCCCTTCATCTAACAAATTAACTAATGCTTCAACACCTGATCTTGCCGTTAAAACTATTACAGCGCACCCCAATTGTTGGGCGAGTCTCATTGCAGTATTCTGATCGAGGATTTCTGCGCTAACTAATAGGTCAGGTGACTGTTCTCTACATAAGTCAACAGCTTCTGCAGCTGTACCTACTGCCGCAGCTAAATGGCCATCTTGACGAAGCCTTTGCACAAGGACAGTTCTAAGTGTGGGGTGAGGTTCAACAACTAGAACTCTTGAAGGAGTCTGAGAGCTCTGAGGCAATTGTGAACTGCCAGGAGTTGAAGCTAAGATTTGCTCAGTTGATTGCATTCTTAATTACTGTTTTGCCGGGCATTTTTGGTCATCCTTAATAAGGTATAACAAATGCTAAATAAAAATCAGAATCTATCGAATTATGACATCGTTTGAAAATCCTAAAGCAATTCGCCATTTTCAATCAATTTGCGATAATCTCCAGGACCTAGTTACTCGTTTTCATACGCCATCTGATCTTAAATTATATAGTGATGGTTATCTCCAAGCCTTAAGGAATTGCAATGGTTTAGAGCAAAATGATCAAAAAAAATTAGAAAGATTAATTGAAAGATGGATTCTAGATCCGTCAAGTTTTATTGATCCAGAGGGGAATGGAAATAAAGGCTTTTTTGATAAAAAAAGGATTTAAAATATTAATTTTTATTAATCAATTCAGTATTTATACTTACTAATTGTCTTAAGACGCTAATTCAATTTCTATTTTTTCTTTAAGGGTTCCTGAGTTGTACATCTCAATAAGAATGTCTGAGCCTCCAAGAAACTCTCCTTTTAGGTAAACTTGCGGAATTGTTGGCCAATCTGAATATTCTTTAATACCTTCTCGTATAGCAAAATCACTTAAAACATCAAACGTCACAAATTTTACTCCAAGAGAATTTAGTATTTGCACTACATTGTTGGAAAATCCGCATTGAGGCATTAATTTTGTCCCTTTCATGAAAACCATTATTGGATTAGAATCAATCAGTTTTTGTATTTTATCTTTTGTTAGTTTGTCCATAATTTAATTTGGAGTTTCTGTTTTTAATGCCAGTGCATGGATAGCCTCTGAAGCTAATTCTTCCTTCAAAGCAGAATAGACTAGCTGGTGTTGTTTAACTAATGATAATCCATTGAATTCAGATGCAATTACAGTTACTTGTAAATGATCATTTCCCTTAAGGTTTTCAACAAAAACTTTGGAACTTGGAATTTTTTTAGTGATTAAATTAATGACCTTTGCTTTTGTAATCATAATTAATTTTATTAACCTTTGTATTTTGTCTCAACAAATCCTAGTTGGATCAACCTTTCATAAGCTTCTTTACCTTCTGGACTATAAGGTGACATTATTCTAATTGTCTCAACAAGTAAGGGTACTGCAACCTCAGGCTTTTCAGTTTTTATATACATGGATGCTAGTCTCTCATTTGACTCTGCCAAAATTTGTAATGTTTCCTTTCCTTTCCTTTGCATTTCATTTGGTATTCTGGCATCAACTCCTTTGAAGGATGAATTTAGATCAGAATAAAAAGACGCAAGTTGCTTTGCTAATTTTCTAGCATCTAAATAAAAATCCTTAGCTTTTTCAAAATCCCCGCTTTTAATATATTTATCACCTTCTTTTATAAAATATTCAACGTTTGAGATGGAAAGCTTTTTACTCTCATTTGAGAGTACTCTGAAGTCTTCTGGATTCTTTATTTCTGCATGAACTTCATTTTTGTAGGGTGCATTCCCAAAAAATATAAATAAAATTGGGATTAATTTTAAGAATTTCATTTTCTTTTTCAATTATTAAAATTCATAGTAACTTATTGAAGATTCATCTACCTAAATTTTTTAATGCTTTTTCTTCCTCTTGAATCATTTTTTCATTTAGAAATTTATTAAAGTCCTTAATATTAAAGTTTGAGTAATTATTAATTGAGATTGGTTTTCCAAAGGATAAACAAAATTCGCCCCTAAAGTTCGGAGGTATTTTGCTGTAAGCAATTCCAATTGGAATAATAATAATGGAGGTTGTTTTTTTTGTAGCTAATCTAGCTAATCTATATAGTCCTTCCTTAAGAACTAATTTTTTTCCATATCTATTAATCTTTCCTTCGGGGAAAACAACTAGTTGTTCTCCTTTTTCTATAAGATCAATCGCATATCTTAAAGCTGAGAGAGAAGGCGATAATTGATTTATTGAAAAACATCCAAGTCTTTTTAAAAACCAACCTTGTATGCCTGTCATTTCGGATTTGGTAACCATAAATCTACAATCCTTTTTTGTTACTCTTCTACCCATCGCCATTGTGAGTATTAATCCGTCCCATCTTGATCTGTGGGTTGGAGCTAGAATGATAGAGGAATTTATGGGAATCGAAAAACCATTTTTTAATATTTTCTTTTTTCTAAAAAAGAATCTCAAAACAACATCCTGAGTAACGAACATTGCAATAAATCCCAATATAGGGTTGATTTTATGCCAAATATTTAAGGAATTCTTGTTCAAGTTCTATTTATTATATGTTAATAATCTAAGTGTTTGCCTTTTTTTATTAGCTATTATTGGGCGGTTACTAGATTGTCTAGAAACTAAGATTTTCAAAATTATGGCTACTTTAGGAGTAAACATTGATCATATTGCAAATGTAAGGCAAGCAAGGAAAACTGTCGAGCCTGACCCTGTGCAATTTGCTTTTTTAGCTGAGTTAGGAGGGGCAGATTCCATAACGGTGCATCTCAGAGAAGATAGAAGACACATACAAGATAGGGACGTATTCCTTCTGAAAGAGACTATAAAAACAAAACTCAATTTAGAGATGGCTGCTACAGCAGAAATGTTAGAAATTGCCAAAAAAATTCTTCCGGATTATGTAACGCTCGTACCTGAGAAAAGAGAGGAAGTTACTACTGAAGGCGGGTTGGATTTAAAAAGTAATGTGCAATACCTTAAGAAGGCTGTTGGGAATTTAAAGGATTCAAATATAGAAGTAAGCGCATTTATTGATCCTCTTGGTGAACAGATAAATTATTCCAAAGAAATAGGCTTTGATTTTATAGAATTACATACTGGGAAATATGCTGAACTATCGGGATCTGAACAATATAAAGAACTCCAAAGGATTATAGAGTCTTCATATTTAGCAAATGATCTTGGATTAATTGTTAATGCTGGTCATGGCCTGAACTACAATAATGTTAAAAAAATTGCATCAATTAACAATATGAATGAGTTGAACATAGGTCATAGTATTGTTGCAAGGGCTTTAGCGATAGGATTAGAAAAGTCTGTACGTGAAATGAAGTCTCTTATCACATCAAATTAAATTTCAAAATGACAACATACTTTTTCGTTGCAGCAAGTGAAAAGTTTTTAACAGTTGAAGAACCACTTGATGAAATTTTGAAAGAGAGGATCAGGAACTATGAAGAAAATAATAAAGAAATAGATTTTTGGCTCTTAAAAAATCCATCATTTTTACAAACCACCCAATTTGCTGATTTAAAAGCAAAAATTCCATCTATCCCAGCAGTTGTTTTATCGACTGATAAAAAATTTATAACTTTCTTAAAGCTTCGTTTAGAGTTTGTTGCTGTGGGGGAATTCGAATGTCCTAATGCAGAAATAATTGATCCATTTAAAGTTGAGTAATATAACCATCTAGTAAATTGCTCAATCTTTATAAGTCAAATAAAATTGAAGTAATTAGTGAGCTGTTAGCAGAGGATTTAAAAATATGTCCTCCGCCTATATATGAGAAATTAGAGATAGTAGTCCCCAATTACTTTTTGGGGAATTGGTTACGTGAACAAATAACTATAAAAAACAAAATAAGTGCTCTTTATGAATTAAAGACAATATCAACTTATACCGAATCTTTATTGACAAATTTTTTCCCTGAAATTGATATGAGCGCATGGAATTTTGAGTCAATTAAATGGGGCATTATTGATTCCTTGGAAGAATTAAATAGCTTTAAAGAATCATTTCCGCTTAGAAATTGGATAAAAAAATATTTGGATAATAAAAAGACAATTGATGGAGACTTATACAATCTGACAAAAAAGATCACGAATAATTTTATTGATTATCTGATTTTTAGACCTGAAATGATTGCTCAATGGAATAGATATGAAATTAATTCATCTAATCTATTTAAGAATTTAAACTCAGATCAATTTTGGCAACCTATTTTATATAAATTATTAGAGGAAAAGATATCTGAAAAGCCATCATGTTTATACATGATTGAAGTAATAAAGAATTTAAGAAAAATTAAAAACGTTCAATTTCAAGTACCAAATCAAATTTATATTTTTTCAGATAATAACTTATCTAAACTACATATAAATTTTTATTCAGAACTTTCAAAATTTATTAAGGTAAATTTGTATTTATTATCTCCTGGAGAAGATTTATGGAATAGAATAAATTGTCTTGAAGGTGAGTTGGAATTTGGTGATAATGAAAGTAAATTGAATTTAAATAATACAAATATAGAGAAAATATTTGGTAAATTTGGAGCAAACTTTCAGAAATTAATTGATGAAAATATTTATAAAGAAGGTATAAATTTAAAAAATAATCTTATTTATCTCGATCCAACAACTAATTTTCATAATAAGAAAGATATTCCTCTTCTTAATCAAATACAAAAAAGACTAATTGATAATAATAGCGTTAATTTTATGTTAAGTGAAAGGGATGATTCAATATTACTTTGTGAGCATTTTAATCAGAATAGTCAATTTGAATTTTTAAGAAATAAAATTATAGAAATAATAAATTCTTGCGAGAATATTAAATATAGTGATATTGCTGTTTTATCTCCACAAACTAATTTAATTAAACCTTATCTAAGGTATATCTTTAATAATGAGTTAATTAATGGTGAAAAGATTCCTTATTTTTTTATTGATGAGGATAATCATGACTTTTCAGGCATTTATGAATTTCTAATTGACATCACTGAAATAGCAAGTGAAAAAATTACACTTGAAAAAATAGATTATATTCTTTCGAAAAAAGTAACTCAGAACATTTTTGATTTTAATATTACTGAGAAGGATGAAATTATTTTCTTACTTACCCAAGCGGGGTTTCATTGGGGATTAGATGATAAAGAAAGATTAGGTGAAGAGAAAAATACTCTAGATTGGTGTATAAATAGAATTACTTTAGGCTTAATTTATGACAAAGAAGTAAATTTAACTACTTTAAATTTAAAACCATTTAGCTATAAAAATATAAGTTTGGATTTGAATAAATGGGTTAAAATATTAATTCATTTAAAAAAATATATTAATTTGATAAGGGGATCTTTTTCTTACTCAAATTGGGTTGAAAAGATAAAGTTTATATTAAAAAGTATTGCTGATTCTAATGCAAATTTCAATTTAGAAATAAGTGAAATAAATAGAATTCTTGATAATCACGCAATATCTTTAATACCTGATGATCTTATCTTGTTAAAAGTTTTTAGAGAAATATTAATTTCTTGCATAAATAAAGTTAAATTTCAAAGTAAATCACGATTAAACCAGATCCTAGTAAGTGATATTGAGAATTCAAGGCATATTCCACATAAGGTTATCTTTCTAATAGACATGAATAGTGTTAATTATCCAAAATTACCAAAGAGTGAAAACATTAATTTATTAAAAAACAAATATCATTTAGGTGATCCATCTGTTTTTGAAAGAGAGAAATATGCATTTCTAGAGTTGTTAATTGCCTGCAGAGATAAATTTATAGTTACTTGGGTAAAAAATGATAAAGATAATAAAAAATTAGATGTTTCTTTTCCTGTAAAAGAGTTAATTTCTTTTTTTGAAAGTTTCTTAAACCAAAGCCAAAGAGAACTAATAATTAAAAATTCTGATTTAAATAAAAATGAAATAATTGATCTTGATAAATCTAAGATTGTTAAAAGTAATTATTCTTTAATAGAAAATGTAAATTGGAATGAAAAAAAATCTGATATTAAAAATTACAAATTATCAGAATTGATTTATTGGTTCAAGACTCCACAAAAATATTGGCTTAATAAAAACAATATTTCTCCCAGGGAAATATTTATTCATCATCCAGACGAGGAGTATGTAAGCAATCTGCAAAAGTCGCAACTAATTACAAAAATAATCCAGCAAGTAGAGATTGATAATCATAATATTATTGATGATTTAAATGAATTAAATATTAATGATCAGTTGTCTCAAAATGGTATTATTATGCCCAAAAATAGTATTTTTACAAAAGAAAAAGAAATCAAAGACTTATTAAGCAGTCTATCTGCGAGTTTGAATCAACATAATAAGATTAATAAAATATATATTAAGTTAAATGCGAATAAAGAAGAATATTTAATCACTGATGACACCGTAATTGAATTAATTAATGCGAAGTTAAATTTAAGTCGTTTGACTGAGGCTTGGATAAAATTACTCTTTATTTCTTCTTTAAAGAGGAATATAAAAAGGACTAAAGTAATTTTTAGAACAGAAAATAATTATAAATCACAAATTATTCAATCACCCGGAGCAACTGAATCAAATATAATTTTGGAGGATTACATAAATATTTTTAAAAATTATTCTGAAAAATGTTTACCTATTCCTCCAGAAAGCGCTTATAAATATGTAGAAGCAAAAATAAAATCAAAAAATGAAAAAAAAGCTTTTACAGATAAATGGATTGGTAATAAAAATTTTTCTAAAGGAGAAAGAGATAATATCGAAATGAAATTGTGTTTTGGTAATGAAAAAGAACCAGATTTCTTTTTTGGAAATAATAATTTTGATCAATTATCATACAGATTATATGGTCCTCTAATAAATGCATTAAAGAAATAAAAAATGTCTAAATTTCAGTTAAAAATTTTTCTTAAAGCTGCTTATGATCTAATGCTTGTTTTTTTACAGTTCTTGATTATTATTCTTCATTTTTTTCAATGGGAATTTCTTCCACAAAAACAAATAATTCAAGCAAGTCCTTTTTCTTTTTTCCTGGGCATTTTAATTATCATAATCGCTTTCATAATAATGTTAGTTTCAATTAAAGACTTGGGTAGAAATTTATCCCCTTTCCCAAGACCTATAAACAATAGCAATCTAGTTACTACAGGTATTTATCGATTTACGCGTCATCCTATGTACTATTCTTTAATATTTATTTCCATTGGAGTTTTTATAATAAAATTATCTATTTATTATTTATTTTTGTCAATAAGTTTAGCTTTAATAATTAAATTTAAGATTTCCTTGGAAGAGAAATATTTAATTAATAAATTTAAGAATTACTTACTTTATAAAAATGAGGTCAAAGTTTAATTTAATAAAGAAATGGATATTAATAAAATTAAATTAGATAATAAGTTTAAATTGGTAGAAGCAAGTGCAGGAACTGGTAAAAGTTTTACTTTGGCTCACATAGTTTTAAGAAATGTTTTGGAGAAAAAAGTTAAACCAGATGAGATAATCTTGCTAAGTTTTACAAAAAATACTTGTTCTGAATTAAGAGATAAAATACTCTCTAGATTTCATAATTTAAAATTATATTTGCAAAGTAATAATGAAAGTAAGATAGATAAGACTCTTAAGGATTGGTATCTAAATTTTAAGGATAAAGATCAATCTAAGGAAAAAATAATTTCCGAAATTGATAATTTTATAAATCAATTCTATAAGTTAAAAGTAACTACGTTCCATGCTTTTTGTAATAATATTATTGATGAATATAGTATTGAAATAGGTGTAACTCAAGATCCATATATTGAGAATAATATTGATAATTTTTATAAAGATGTAATAGATAATTTGTGGATTGATGATTTTCTGAATCTTAATCATGAGCTTATTTCAGCAGTCAACAAAAAAAAAATAAGTTCTAAATTTGGAAGTAGAATCAACAAGTCATTTTTTGTGGAAATTTTAAAAAATATAGATCAAGAAAATATCTGTAAATTTCAAATAAATAATAAATATAAGATTATTGATTTAAATAATTATTTTAATGAATATTTTTATTTAAATTGGAACGAGTTTTGTTTTGAATGGAATAAGAAAGGTAAGGAATTATTTTTACAACTAATAGAGTTGGGAAAATTAATTAAGGAAAGTGGTGGGAAAAGTCAAGTATATACTCCAAAACCAAGAAATGATAAGTTTAATCAAATAAATTGTTGGATTGAAGAAATTAACAAAAGTCTTAATCCTAAAAATGTTATTGATTTTATATATGATATTTCTAAGGATGATCTTTTATCTAAATATTTTTACATTGAAAATATATCTAAAGAAATTAATAAAAATAATCTAAAACTAGATTTTACTAAATTTAATTTATTACAAGATAAAATTTATAAAATAAAAGAAGGTTTCTTCACTGAATTTGTCAGAATATTTACTCAATTAGCTTATATAAAATTAATTGAATTAAAGAAAAGTTTTTCTATTTTCAACTTCAATGATCTTATAAAGACTTTAGAAAATACATTTCTAGATTCGGAAATTAGTAATAGTAATACTCTATCTAAGATTCAAAAAAGATATAAATCTGTCTTAGTTGATGAGTTCCAAGATACAGATATTACTCAATGGAATTTAATAAAAAAGTTCTTTAATACAAAAAATCATTTTTTACTTTGCGTAGGTGATCCAAAACAAGCGATTTATAAATTTAGAGGTGGAGATATTGAAACTTACTTAGATGCAAGATCTAATGCAATCGAAGTTTTTAGTCTTACAGATAACTATAGATCCTCAAAAAAGTTAATCGATGTTCTTAATAAACTTTATATGAATGGACTTAAACAATCAAAACTAAACTATAGTAAATTAACCTCAAGAATTAATGAAAATATTAATCCTGAATTTAAATTTAAGGATGTATTTGAAATTGTAGAATTTTCAAAAAAAGAGACTGATTTAGAGGATCTTGTAACTCATTATATGATTAACTTTATTTTAAATAATAAAGAAATTGATATTAATAAAATTGCGATTCTTACATTAAATAATTCACAATGCTTAGATTTTAAAAAAAAATTAAATCAGTTTAACCTTCCATGCAAAATTCAAAATAAACAAAATATTTTTGATACAGAAGCAAGTTCTCTAATATTTTTATTCATTGAATGTTTATTAAATCCGAGGTCTTTAAAAAATATCACTTTACTTGCTACTTCGAAGTTTATAGAAATAAAATTAGAAGATTTACTTGATCATGGAATTAGTAATAATTTAGAAATTTTAATTAATAAATGCATTACTTGGTCCCAAGAACTAAAAGAAAAAGGTTTTTTAAACATTGTTAATGAACTACTTCTAAATTACAAGTCATCCACGATTATTCAAGATTCAGATTTAAATTCAAATTTATTTCAACTTTCAGAAATTGTTGAAATAGAATTAATAAATAATGATTTTGATCTCAATATAGTCTTCAACTGGTATAAAAATCAGTTAGATCATATTTTAAGGATTTCTACTGGAGAAGATTTTTTTACGAAAGATTATAATCTACAAAATGGAATAAATCTTTCTACCATTCATAGTAGTAAGGGCCTCGAATTTGAAATCGTCCTATGTCCATATCTCTCAATTATTTCAAATAAGTCAAATAAAATTAAAGGACCTCTTTGGAAATCAAATATTGATAGAAATATATACGTTAATATTTCTAATAATTACACGAAGGTTGAAAAATTTAAATTAATAGAAGAAGAAGATTTATTTAAAGAGAGTGAAAGGCTAATTTATGTAGCACTTACAAGGAGCAAATATAAACTTATTGTTTTTAATGATTTAGAGGATACAAATAATATTTTAAATAATGATTTACTTAATAATTTGGAAAATATTAATATTTATAAGTCTACTTTTGAAGTCAGGATAGAAAAAGAGAAAATAAAAGAAATTTTTTCTAAGTTCCAAACCAAACGATTGGATAATAATCTTTGGAAAATCGATAAAGTGAATAAAAAAATATCTAAAGAATTTAATTCGGATCAATTTATTTCTTATTCAAGTTATTCTTCTTGGATACGTAAAGATAAAAATATTGATGCAGATATATATCAATATAAGGATTATGAAGATAATATATCAATTATCAAAGATTCTAATTTTAAGAATTCAAAGAATTATCCTAATTATTTTTCTTATCCAAATCCCTTAAGTGAATTTCCAAAAGGAACTATTGCTGGGACTTGCCTGCACAAAATAATAGAAAGATTTGAATTTAGAAACGATAATGATCAAGAATTAATTGATATAATTATTGAGGAATTGAACTTTCATCAAATCGATACTTCTTTAGCTTTTAAAGTAAAAGATGCGATTTTAAGAATAATAAATATATCTTTAGGAAGAGAATTACAATATAAGAGACTAGTTGATATTCCAAATGAATACTTAATTAAGGAACTCAAATATGATTTGACCCTCTCTTATGAAGGTAGAAATATTAATTCTAATGATATATCAAATTGCTTTTTTTTAGATCAGAAATATGAATTTGGTGAAGAATATGCAAATAAAATAAATGATCTTCAAATTATGAATAAAGGCTTTCATTCAGGATGTATTGATTGTGTTTTCCCTGTAGGAAATAAATTAGAAGATAGTAAATGGTGGGTAATTGATTGGAAAAGTAATTTTATTTCTGGTAGTGATAATAGTTATTGTTTACCAAGAAACTATAACTATGAAAATATGAGAAATGAAATGATTAAACATCATTATCCATTGCAATCTCATCTTTATTTATTAGCATTGCATAGATTATTAAAGTGGCGACTTAAAAATTATCAACCAAATAAACATCTAGGAGGATATATTTATTTGTTTTTAAAGGGATTGCCAGATTTTGAATTATTTGAAAAATCTAAGACTGAAGATATATCTCCAGGTATTTTTATTAGCAAAGCACCCTTAAAAAGAATTAATTATTTAGATAAACTTTTTTAGAATGACTAAAACTACCTCAGATATTGAAAAGTTCCAATACGATCATATATTTAATTTAATTTTAGGTATTTTCAAATTTGGTGAAAAAAAATATGGAAATTTCGTAAAAGATGTTATAAGAATTTTATTAGAGTTTGAAAAAAATGGTGAAACTATTATTGATGTTGATAATAGTTTAATAATCTTTGAATTATTAGAAGATGGCTGGCCTAATAAACATATAGATGTTCTAAAAAATATTGGTTTGATTGGTTCCCTTCATTCTCCATTCGTATTAGTAAATAGAAAATTATCCTTATCAAAATGGTCAAAAAAGATTGAAAGAGTTATTAATTCATTTCTAAAAAAAATAGATACCGATAATTTAATAAACTCAATAATTTATAAAGATGATAATAAAATTGATCAAATTAAAAATATATTTAAATATTCAAACTTAGTTTTCCTTCAAGGAGGACCA
This sequence comes from Prochlorococcus sp. AG-347-K17, assembly GCA_003281385.1. Classification (GTDB taxonomy): domain Bacteria; phylum Cyanobacteriota; class Cyanobacteriia; order PCC-6307; family Cyanobiaceae; genus Prochlorococcus_A. The sequence continues at coordinate 14,584 of QCCE01000001.1, read as the reverse complement.
GGTACGGGTAAAACCACTTTAATAATAAAGTTAATACTAGAACTCCTTCAAATGGATAACTTTTTAAATATTGGGTTGTCTGCTCCAACTGGTAAAGCTACCGCTCGTTTAAAAGAAGCTCTTAATGATAAAAAAAATATTTCCCATAGCAAATTTTTAGACCAAATAGAATTTCAAACTTTACATAGATGGATTTTAAATTCTCAAAATAAATCTCTTAAGTTGAAATTTAAACTAAAAGAACTTGATATTTTCATAGTTGATGAAATGTCAATGGTTAATATCGATTTGATTGAATCGGTTTTAAATTTACTAGCAAAGGACTGTAAAATTATTTTAGTTGGAGATAAAAATCAATTGTCCCCAATAAATAACTGTTCTATCTGGAATTATTTGTTTGAATTTAACGATAATAGTTCAATTAAATCTTGTGTAGTAAATTTAGAAAAAACTTATAGAAATATTGGAGATATAGCATTAATTAGTAGTTTAATATTTAATAATGATTGTTCTTTACTTAATCAAAAGATAAAAGAATTAGAAAAAGAGAATAATTCAAAAGAAGTTACTATTAATAAAAGTAGAGAAAGAGATATTCCAAAAGATCTGTTTTTTTCGATTAAAAGTTACCTTAATAAGTTAAAACTTTCAACTTCAAATTTAAGTAAAAAAAAATACATATTTGATGATGGTATTCATAATTTATTGCTTAATGAAAAAGATTTAGTAGATAAGATATTTCTCGATTTACAAAGTCACTTGATTCTATGTGAAAGAAATTCTGGAATATGGAGTGTTGAATATTTGAATGAAATTATTTTTGGTCAAAAAAAACCATATGATCTTAAAACTCTTAACGAGGGTATTCCGATAATGTGTACAAGAAATAATAGTGAACTTGGATTGTCAAATGGGGATATCGGAGTAACTATAGGTTTAAAAAGTAACAGAAAATATCTATTTAGAAAATTTAATGATAATAACGAAGAAATTGTCACATTAATTGATCCATCTAATTTGGAAAATGTTGTGCCAGCAATAGCCACTACTATCCATAAATCTCAAGGAAGTGAATCTGAGAATGTAAGCATATTGTGGTCAAATAAATATAGAAGAAATAAATATGCTGTAAGAGAAAAAAAAGGTATTGAAAATATTTTTTGCAGAGATAATTTTGAAAGAAGATTACTTTATACGGCTGTTACAAGAGCGCAAAAATTTCTAGATATATATTATTTAAGTTAAATTTTTTTTTGAGAAATAAGTAAGATCTTAACCCTAAGATGTTAGATTAATAATTCGGCTCTGTAAGGCTAGTCAACAATTAAAGTCAATTTAGATATTTGTTGAATGCCTAATCAGAAGATTATTAGGCATTTAAAATGGCTTTAAAAAAAGATAGTAACTCTCTTGATAGTGAAAAGGAAAAATCTCAGAATGAATATACTTCCTTGCTTGGGATAAAGAACTTAGAGAATAAAAAAGAAATTGAATCTCAACAATTGGAAGTATCGAAAGGAAATGATAATGAGAATGGATTCCTCGAATTTGGGTTTAATCAATCAATCTTAAACTCTTTAAGAAATAAAGGATATAAAAATCCAACTCCCATCCAAAAAGCCGCAATTCCGGAACTAATGTTAGGCAGAGATTTACTAGGCCAAGCACAAACAGGAACAGGAAAGACTGCAGCTTTCGCTTTACCATTAATAGAAAAACTTGCAGATAACAAAGAATTAAATGCCAAGGTTTTAGTTATGACTCCTACAAGAGAATTAGCGACTCAAGTTGCAGAATCTTTTAAAAGTTATAGTTCTGAATCTAGTAATTTTAAGACGGTTGCAATATATGGAGGTACGGACTATCGAAATCAAATTTCTGCATTGAAAAGAAAAGTGGACGTAGTAGTTGGGACCCCTGGCCGAATAATGGATCATATCAGGCAGGGAACTTTTAAAATTAAAGATATAAATTGTCTTGTTTTAGATGAGGCAGATGAAATGTTAAATATGGGTTTTCTTGAAGATATTGAATGGATAATAGATCAACTTCCAGAAAATAAGCAGATGGTATTGTTTTCAGCAACAATGCCTAATGAGATAAGAAACATAGCAAAAAAATATCTTAATGATCCCGCTGAAATATTAATCAAAAGTGTCAAAAAAGAAACTCAATTGATTTCTCAAAAATTTCTATATGTTCAAAGGCATCATAAGTTAGATGCTTTAAAAAGAATATTAGAACTTAATAACGAGGGAGTAATAATTTTTGTGAGGACAAAACTACTTACTACTTCAATAGCTGAAGCTTTAGAGAATTCAGGTCATACTGTGGCAGTACTTAATGGAGATATACCTCAAAATCAAAGAGAAAATACTGTAGATAGATTAAAAAAAGGATTTATTAATATTCTTGTTGCAACTGATGTCGCAGCTAGAGGATTAGATGTTGAGAGGATAAAACTTGTTGTTAATTACGATTTTCCTTTTGACAAGGAAACATATACTCATAGAATTGGAAGAACTGGAAGGGCAGGTAGATCAGGAGAAGCAATTTTATTTGTTAATCAAAGAGAAAAACATTTTCTAAGAAACTTAGAAAACTCAACAAGAACTAAAATTGAAGAAATTAATATACCAAGTAATAAAATAATAAATGAAAAAAGGATGGAGAAACTTATAGATAATATTAATGAGAGTTCTTTAGCTAAAGATGAAAATGAAGATAATAAAGCTTTGATTATTGATGTACTAGATAATTTAAAGGAAAAATACTCTATGGATGACTCAAATATTGCAACGGCGGCGATTAATTTAGTTATAGGTAATAAATCATTTTTTGTTAATGAAGATGATTCCTGGATTAATAAACAAAATAATACTGATAGAAATAGATCAAATAGAAATATTAATAATCGTTTGAGAAATTCAAATAGAAGAAATAATTATCAAAATGATAGTTTTGAAACCTACAAATTTAACTTTGGTAGATTTGATGGGGTAAGAGTTGCAAATATTATATCCTCAATCTGTAATTCAACTAATATAAATGGTAGATCCATAGGTAAAATACAGATTTTTAATGATTACAGTTTGGTAGATTTACCCAGAGATCTGCATAGAGAAACTAAAAATAAATTAAAAAAAATTAAAGTCAGAAACTAGGTATAGAGAATGAAAGCTAGCAAATATAAATTCTTTATTTTTGTGAATCTGATAATCCTATTCAACTCTTTTAATAGTTATTATTTAGCTCAAACCAAACAAAATTCAATCATAAAATTATTTTGTCTGCAGAGTGTCAAAGAGGAAATGATGAAAGCAGAAATGGTATATAGTGAAGAAATTGCGAATGAAACTTGTGATTGTTACTACGAAGAATTTACACACACTGCGAGTCATCAAGATGCAAAAACAAAATGTAAATTAGAAACTAAAGAAAATTTAAATCTTTATAGAAAAATTTAATTGTTATTTTATGAGGTCTAAAAACAATCAAAATCCAATAATTAGACTTTATTTAAATCTGATTGAAGAAAGAAGGTTACTATTATTTGCTTTTCTTAGTTCCATAATTAATAAAATATTAGATTTAGCTCCCCCTGTAATAATTGCTCTTGCGGTGGATATCGTGGTAAAGGAACAGAATTCATGGATTGCTGGTTTTGGAATTAAAGAAGTTCCAGCACAATTGATTTTTCTTGCATTTGCTTCAGGAATAGTCTGGTCTGGTGAATCTTCCTTTGAATATTTATATTCGATTTTATGGAGAAATTTGGCTCAGCTATCGCAACATAAATTAAGAATAAAAGCTTATGAGCATATCCAGGAATTAGATATGGATTTTTTTGAAAATGATAATACTGGAAGGCTATTATCTATTTTGAATGATGATATAAATCAACTCGAGAGATTTCTAGACCAAGGGGCTAATCAGATTATTCAGTTATTTATAACTGTCTTAATAATTGGGGGAACTATGATTTTTGTCGCGCCAAAAGTCGCTTTGTTTGCCTTCTTCCCTATTCCAATTATATTTTTAGGATCAATTAAATTTCAAAGGAAGCTTGCTCCAAAATATAGAGATGTTAGAAATAAAGCTGGACTATTAGCATCAAGACTTAATAATAATTTAAGTGGAATTCTAACCATAAAAAGTTTTACTAAAGAAAAATGGGAACTAAATAGATTAAATAAAGAAAGTCTCGATTATCAAAGAAGTAACAAGGCTGCAATAAAATTATCTTCTGCTTTTATCCCTCTCATAAGATTTGCGATCTTATTTGCTTTTATAGCGATTCTATTAATTGGAGGTTTCCAAACTTGGAATAAGACACTTGATGTCGGAACTTATAGTTTTTTAGTGTTTATTACACAAAGACTATTATGGCCTTTAACTACTTTGGGGCATGTTTTAGATGATTTTCAGAGATCGATGGCTTCAATAGATAGAGTAATTGATCTAATAGATACGCCTATAAAAATAAAAGATGGAAAAATAAAAATTGAACCTAAAGATATTAAAGGGGAAATTATTTTCAATAATGTAAATTTTAATTATCCTGGACGAGATTTAACTTTAAAAAACATAAATTTCAAAATTGATAAAAACTCAACATTAGGAATTGTTGGTTTAACAGGTTCTGGGAAAAGTACAATAATAAAATTACTCCTTAGGATTTATGATAGTAATAATGGGTCAATAACCTTGGATGGCATTTCTATTAAAGAAATAAATTTGAGGACTTTAAGAAAATGTATTTCTTTAGTAAGTCAAGAAACTTATTTATTTCATGGCAGTGTACAAGAAAATATTGCTTATGGCTCCATCAACCCAAGTCTTAAAGATGTCATTCAAGCTTCAAAGATTGCGGAAGCTCATAAATTTATTGAACAATTACCAAATGGTTATAAAACTATAGTGGGGGAAAGGGGACAAAGGCTCTCAGGCGGACAACGTCAAAGAATTGCCTTAGCGAGAGCTGTTTTAAAGGATGCACCAATATTAATATTAGATGAAGCTACAGCCTCAGTTGATAATGAAACAGAGGCTTTAATTCAAAAATCATTATCTAAAATCACAAAAGAAAGAACAACTATAGTAATAGCTCATAGATTAAGCACTATAAAAAATGCGGATAATATTGTTGTTATTGAAAAAGGTAAAATAGTTGAAAGCGGAAAACATGAAAGACTACTAGATCAGAACAAAATTTATGCTGATTTATGGAATGTTCAAGTAGGAATCTAATATAGAATTTCTAGACTATATTAAAAAGTTAAATGATTCAATTACATTACTAAACATACCGTCAACTTTATTCCATCTCTCTTCATTGGTACCTACAGCGAAAGTGTAAAGTGTTCCTCTATCAATTACAACAGTAGCCAATTCGTGTCTGGCCTGTTCATTTAAATTTAATTCATATTCTAAATCATAGAAAATATGATTGGATGCTTCTCTCTTATTGGCATTTATAAGTTTTACATTTCTACCTGAACCTTCTGGCGCAATGACTTTATCAATTAATGTTTGTCCTACTTCACTTGGGCTTCCTAATTGCTCTAATTGAACATCTTTATTTACATCTGAAATAACTAAACTTAAGGTCTCATTACTATTTATTAAATCATGATAAATAATTTCAGGACCTCCATCTACTTTTACTCTCGTCCATCCTGTTGGATACAAAAAGGCATATCTTCCGTCTGGACTTTGATAAGCTTCTAATCCCGCATTTAGTCCTCCACTACAAGCACTAAGTGTTAAACACAAAAAAATCAAAAACAAATATTTAAATGGGTTAAATTTAATATTTTTCATTTTGTTTGAAATTACTAACTAAAAATATAATAAGACATTAAAAGCAAACAATTATGGCAATCCAGAATTTTGCGTCTAAATTATCTCTAGAAATAGTTTAATTTTGATTACTTACACCAAACCGCTTTCAAAATTAATTGGTCATTTTGAGAAATTCCCAGGGATTGGTCCAAGAACAGCTCAACGATTGGCCCTGTTTATTTTAAAACAACCTGAAAGTACAATAAGAGACTTTTCAAAGGCTCTCTTAGAAGCACATAGTAATGTTGGTCGTTGCAAAAAATGTTTCAATTTGACTTCAGAAGATGAATGTGAAATTTGTAAAAATACTGAAAGAAATCAAAAACTAATCTGTGTAGTAGCAGAAACTAAAGATTTGCTTGCTTTGGAGCGTGCCAGAGAATTTAAAGGTGTTTACCACGTTATTGGTGGTTTAATATCCCCAATGGATTCTGTTGGCCCCGAACTCTTAGAAATAAGAAGCTTGGTAGAAAGAGTTAGTAAGTCTGAAATAGATGAGATAATATTGGCATTGACCCCCAGTGTTGAAGGAGATACAACAAGTCTTTATATTGGAAAATTGTTAGCTCCTTTTACTAAAGTTACGAGGATTGCATATGGCCTTCCTATGGGTAGTGAACTTGAATATGTGGATGAAGTTACACTTGCAAGGGCTTTAGAAGGAAGAACAAAACTAAATTAGACAATGAGAGATAATAATCTTATCAAGAAAGAAAAAATCCTAAGACTTCCCTCTTGGATTAAATTTCCTATTAGTAAAGCTTCAGAATTCGAAAAAATACAAACACTCATCAAAAAATCAAATATTCATACTATTTGTGAAGAAGCAAGATGTCCAAATAGGGCAGAATGTTATGCCTCAGGAACAGCCACTTTCTTACTGGGGGGATCGATATGTTCGCGTTCATGTGCTTTTTGTCAGGTAAATAAAGGTAGACCTAGTTCTATCAATTTTGATGAATGTACTCAAGTCGCTGAAGCAGTAAAAGTACTAAATTTAAAATATGTTGTTTTGACATCTGTAGCTAGAGACGATCTCCCTGATCATGGTGCAAATTTATTTATATCTACAATTGATGAGATTAGAAAAATTGATTCAAGTATAAAAATAGAGGTTTTAACTCCTGATTTATGGGGTGGGGGCAAAAATTTAGATGATACTAATAACCTTCAGACTGAGAGATTGAAGATGATTTTAGAAAAAGATCCAATATGCTTTAATCATAATCTTGAAACTGTTGAAAGACTGCAAAAAGAAGTTAGGAGGGGCGCGAATTACAAAAAATCTCTTAGTTTATTAAAAAAGTCAAAAGATATTGCTCCTCATATTCAAACTAAATCAGGGATTATGTTAGGTCTTGGGGAAACATTGGATGAAATAAAAAATACAATTTATGATCTAAAAAAAATAGATTGTGATCAAATTACAATTGGCCAATATTTAAGGCCCTCATTTAATCATTTGGCAGTTAAGAAATATTGGGATCCATCAGAGTTTGAATATTTATATCGATACTCTAAGGAATTAGGATTCAAAAAAGTATCTTCGGGCCCTTTAGTTAGAAGTAGTTATCATGCGGGTTAAATTTCTTTAATCGAAGAGAGTTTATTTTCAAATTTTTTCAAGATGGAAATACATTCCCCGTTCATAAGTGTACCTGCACCTCCCCAAACCAATCTTAATAAAAGATCTACTGGGCTAGAACCAACTTCTTTTACAATTTTGAATCCTGTTAACTTGAAATATCTTGTAAGTTTTTTACTATATCCTTCACTATCAAAAATAGCTAAAAGTCTTACTTTGTTGCTTGATTTTTTTTCAATTGCCCAAGCCATAGTTGTTGCCCATATTAATTCCGAAACAAAAGCAGGAGCTTTACTAAGGATTCTTAATGTATCAAGTTGAATACCTTGTTTATTTAAATAAGTCCAACCTTTCATTTCGGCCCAAATCTTAATTATGTTATCTTTCTGTTCTGCTATGACGATTCTAAAAAAACATAATCCGAGAGTTTCTCTAACTTGAATTTTGATTAATAATCCAATTTTACCTGCTAATTTTTCTAATTCTTCAACCTTCATGATTTTGAAAATTATGCCTTATGGATTTTATGATTTTCCACTTTTGATCTATCGATCTGTTTTTGTCTTTCTTCAAACCTTTTCCTATCATCATCACTGAATTGATCTATGCAGAAATGGCATTGGATGCCCTTTCTATATTCTTTTCTTTCTTGATCTTGAATTGAAACTGGCATTCCACATGCATGACAAATCGAATAGGAGCCTTTTTCTAATTCTTGATCTAAAGCAACTCTTTTATCAAAAACATAACATTCACCTTCAAATAAGTTTTCGTCTTTTGGTATATCATCAAGGTATTGAAGGATGCCCCCTTGTAGGTGATATATATTTTTATAACCTTTCTTCTTCAGCAAAGTAGTAGCTTTTTCACATCTTATTCCTCCGGTACAAAACATTGCTATATTTGCAGACTCTTTATTTTCTAAATGGTTATCTAAATGAACATCTACCCACTTGGGGAATTCGCTAAAGTTTTCTGTCTTTGGGTTTATAGAGTTCTGAAATGTACCTATAGACACTTCATAATGATTTCTAGTATCAATGACTATTGTATTTTTATTTTTAATTAACTTGTTCCAATCAGATGAGTTAATATAAGTTCCATTATTTTCTGAAGGGTTTATTTCAGGGATACCCATCGTAACTATTTCTTTCTTGATTTTTATTTTTAATTTTTTGAAGACTTGGTTTTTTGAAAAGTTTACTTTAATATTCAAATTTCTATTATCTGCATATTTATTAAGTAAATTAATAACAACATCAATTACATTTTTCTCAGCACAAATAGTTCCATTAATGCCCTCACTAGCAAAAATTAATAAACCTGAAAGATCGTTTTCATTTTCGATTTCTAATAATTTATTTTTTAGATCAAGAATTAAGTTTTCTTGAAATGGGAAGAAAGAGTAAAGAGAAACTATTTTATAATTTTTGCCTTTCATAAAGAAGATAATGTTTTTTCACAGGTTTCAAAATCTTTGTTAAATGATACTCCAACCTCTTTAAGAAGTTTCCTGTCTGATTGAAAAGTTGGATTTGAAGTTGTGAGTAACTCATCTCCATAAAAAATTGAATTTGCCCCACATTGAAAACACAATATTTGCGCTTCTTTTGTAAGCTTTTCTCTCCCTGCACTTAGTCTTATTTTACTTTTAGGCATAAGAATTCTTGCTGTAGCAATCATCCTTATCATTTCTATAGAATCAATTTCTTGATTATCTTCTAAACCAGTGCCTTCAATAGCTACTAATGCATTTATAGGAACACTTTCAGGGTGTGGATTCATGTTTGAAAGCACTTCCAAAAGAGATGCTCTATCGCCATTAGTTTCACCCAAGCCTATTATTCCTCCACAACAAACATTTATTCCTGCATTCCTTACTCTTTTGATAGTGTCTAGTCTGTCTTGATAAGTTCTAGTCGTAATAATATTTTTATAATGCTCAGGACTAGTATCAAGATTATGGTTATAAGCGGTCAAACCTGCATCAGCCAGTCTGGAAGCTTGTTCTTCTGTAAGCATCCCAGCGGTAACGCATGCTTCCATCCCTAAATCTCTTACACCGCTAACCATCTCCAACATTGCATTAAAAGATTTCCCATCTCTAATTTCTCTCCACGCCCAACCCATGCAAAACCTATCTGCACCCTCATTCTTTGCTACTTGAGCTCTTGCTAAAACCTCTTCAACTTGAAATTGTGGATGACTTTTGATTTCGCTAGCACTATAAATTGATTGACTACAGTACGAACAATTTTCCTCACATCCACCAGTTTTTACGCTGAACAATGATGCTAATTGAATATCGTATTTGTTAAATTTCCTGTGAACAGTTTGTGATTCCCACATTAAATCAATAAGAGGCATATTAAGTATTTCCAATATCTCTTCTTTATTCCAATCAAACCTAATTTCTTTTAATAACTGATTATTCGAATTAGCCATTTTTATTAGGAAATATATTGAGAATCTTCAAAAGATTCATTTGGTAATGATTCTATACCGCCGAAACGTCTATTTCTTGATTGGTAATCAATTATTGCTTTAAGAAATTCATGCTCATTGAACTCTGGCCAAAGTACGTCAGATATATAAATTTCTGAATATGCTAATTGCCATAATAAAAAATTACTTATCCTTTTTTCACCACTAGTTCTTATAAGTAATTCTGGATCTTTAATTCCTCGTGTTAATAGTTCTGAATTAAATAATTCTTCATTAATTTCACTTGGTTTTATTTCCCCAGAAGAAGATTTTAATGCTAGTTCTTTTGCAACTTTTACTATTTCTTGTCTACCTCCGTAATTAACACAAACATTGAATAAAAATTTATTGTTGTTTTTAGTAAGTGATTCTGAACTAGATATTATTTCTTTTAAATTTTTTGGAAAAGGAGTTAAATCTCCAATAAATTTTATTTTTGTTGATTCTTCATGTATTTCATCAATTTCGTTTTTCAACACTTCGCTAAAAAGATTTATGAGAAAATCGACCTCTTTTGATGGTCTTGTCCAATTCTCAGTTGAAAAAGCATAAACAGTAATTACTTTACAACCTAAATTTTTTGCAGCTTTGAGAATTTTTTTTAATACACTAACTCCCTTTTTATGTCCAAATGATCGGGGTAAACCTTTTCTAGTCGCCCATCTCCCATTGCCGTCCATAATTATTGCTATATGCTTGGGCAATTTTTGCTTATCTATTTTCATTAATAAGTCAGTAATTTTATCTTCTATTACTTTTTCTAAACTCATTAGTTAATCCTTTTTGTTAATAAAAACTTCTGATTTTTCGGACTCTTTTTTATTAATATCACTGATTATATTATCACTAGAGTTTGTCTTTTGAGATGAAACATTTTTACTTAAAGATGCTTTATTTGCTCCCATAGAGTTTTGATTCCCAATAAATTTTGCAAGAAGTTCTTGTAACCTGCTACTGGTTATTGGCCTCTCGAGTTTGCCTTGGTTTGCTAATGATAACGTACCTGTTTCTTCAGAGACAACAATACAAATACATCTGTCAAATCTTTCTGTAATTCCTAATGCTGCTAAATGTCTTGTGCCATATCTACTTATTCCTTGTCTTGAGAGAGGAAGTATTACGCCAGCAGAAATTATTTTATTTCCTTTCACGAGAACTGCTCCATCATGCAAAGGCGTATCTGTAGCAAAAAGATTTATTAAAAGGTCAGTTGATAATTGTGCTTCAATATTGGTACCTGAATATAAAAAGTCTTCAGGCCTTAAATCACTCCCCAAATCTACAACGATTAAAGCACCTCTTCTATTTTGAGAGAGTTTACCGGCAGTATCAACTAACTGAGTGATGGTAGTTGAAGTTGCTCTAAATTCCTTTGGTGGATTCCCAAGTAATACAGCTAGCCTTCCAGTACCTAATAATTCCATCAATCTTCTTAATTCTCCTTGCCAAAGGATCGCTAATGAGAGAGAGCAAGCGAGGACTACAGCATCAATTAATTTTGATGTTAGTGGTAAGTATGCATATCTTTGAATAAACCATGCAGATGAAACTAAAAACAAATATCCTCTTAAAAGCCATAATGTCCGTTGTTCTTTTACTCTAGAGAATAATAATAGACCGAAACCAACAGCAAATAAGACATCTAATAAAAGCTTTAAATTTATAATCCCCCAGAAATTCACACTAAAAACAAAATTAATTTAAATGTACCTAATTTTGTTTGATAAAGCGATCAGGTAATACGTCATATTTTAAAAGATCCAATGGGCTTTCTCTTTTTTGAATAATTTCTGCCTCTCCATCCTTAACTAAGAGAGCAGCAGGTCTTGGAATTCTGTTGTAGTTAGAACTCATTGAATTATTATATGCACCAGTACCAAAAACACAAATAAGATCTCCCGTTTTACAATCTGCTAGTTCAATTTCTTTAAATAATACATCTCCCGATTCGCAGTGCTTACCAGCAATAGTATATTTATTTTTGGAATTAATATTAAATGGATTACTCACTAAACATGCAGAATAATTTGATTGATATGTAATTGGTCTTGGATTATCACTCATACCACCATCAACAGATAAATATGTTCTGATACCGGGAACTTCTTTAAAAGCCCCAATTTTGTAAATGGTTATACCTGCTGTAGATACAATAGATCTACCAGGTTCGCACATTAATGTAGGAAGATCTAAGTTGTTTTTTTTACAAGCTTCAACAACGGAAGAAGAAATTGTTTTTACCCATTCATCAATTGAAGGGGGATCATCACTTTCTGTATACCTGATACCTAAACCCCCTCCAACATTTAGTTCATCAATATCATGACCAAATTTTTTTGCTTCTAAGATAACCTTTACCATTATTTCCCCAAGATCCTTATGAGGGTCTAGTTCAAAAATCTGTGAACCGATATGAGCATGTAAACCTTTTAATTTTAGATATTTTGTATTGCTGATTCTGTTAAATAGAATATTTAAATATTCTATTCCGAAACCAAATTTGCTATCAAATGAACCAGTTCTAATGTATTCATGTGTATGGCATTCTATCCCCGGAGTAAAGCGAATCATTATTTCTAAATCACGATTAAATAAATTTGAAATCTCATCTAATCTCTCTAAGTCATAATCATTATCTACAATAACTTTAATATTATTTCTAACAGCGAATTCTAATTCTTTGTCTGATTTGTTGTTACCATGAAAAACAATTTTTTCATTTGGAACTCCTCCTTTAATAGCAGTTAATAGTTCTCCTTCCGAAACTGCATCAAGTCCTAAACCTTCTGAGGAAATTAGACTACTCATAAAAATAGAACTATTCGCTTTAGATGCATATATAGGTAAGGACTTTCCTGGATAATATTTTTCTAATGCTTTTTTATAAGCTCTACAAGAATTTCTTAAGGTGATTTCATCTAAAATATAAAGAGGAGAATCATATTTTTTAACTAATTCTTCAATAGAACATCCACCAACTGACAATTTTCCATCTCCTCCAATAGATGTAGTAATAGGGACAATATTTCTATTAGGACTCTCTAGATCTATGTTTTGTCTTAAAAATGATTTTTTTTCTTCCATAAGATAACTCTAAATAAAGTTTTGCCAAAACTGTCATATTTTATAATGACTCTAGAATTGAACTTTTAAATATATACATTATAAAATGATATCTATTAAACAAATAAATGAGAAAGATATTGATTTATGTTATGAATTAGATTCTAATTCGATTTCTCTGTGGAGCAAGAAACAATGGGCTAACGAATCCAAAAAAGAGGGTACGAAAATATTTGCTTTATTAAATACAAATTTAATCGTTGGAATATGTGTTTTTCAAGTTGTTCTTGATGAAGCTCAAATAAATTATTTTGTTGTAAGTCAGAGATTTAGGAAAAAGGGTTTTGGATCTCAACTTATGAGCTATTTAATAAAAAAATGCGAAAAATTAAATCTAAAGAAACTACTTTTGGAGGTTTCTCAGAGTAACGTTACTGCTGAGAGATTTTATAGTCGCTTTGACTTTTATACTGTTGGAATTAGAAAAAATTATTACAAAGATGGTTCAGATGCTCTTTTAAAAGAAAAAAAATTATCAACAAAATAATATAAAAATTTAATTGTGCGGATAACCAGAATGCTTGAAATTACTATAATTTCTTGCTATATCACTAAAAAAGTTCAATTTAACTAAATAAATTACACTTTTGGGTATTCACAAAAGCTCATTCTGAACACAAAATTGACTTATTACTGGTAGGTTATTAATAGGAATTCAATCTTCTAATGTTTGAAAGATTTACGGAAAAGGCTATAAAAGTCATCATGCTTGCTCAAGAGGAGGCTAGAAGACTTGGTCATAATTTTGTTGGAACTGAACAAATTCTTTTAGGATTAATTGGAGAAGGAACTGGTGTTGCGGCGAAAGTACTTAAATCACTTGGAGTTAATTTAAAAGACTCACGGATAGAAGTTGAAAAGATAATAGGAAGAGGTTCAGGATTTGTAGCTGTAGAAATACCTTTTACCCCGAGGGCTAAGAGAGTTTTAGAATTATCTCTTGAAGAAGCTCGTCAACTAGGCCACAATTATATAGGTACAGAACACCTTTTATTAGGTTTAATAAGAGAAGGTGAAGGGGTTGCTGCAAGAGTTCTTGAAAATCTTAATATTGACCTTACGAAGGTAAGAACTCAAGTTATAAGGATGTTAGGAGAAACAGCCGAAGTTGGCTCAGGAGCTAGTTCAACAAAGGGCAACTTAAAAACAGCTACTCTTGATGAATTTGGAACAAATTTAACAAAATTAGCTAGTGAATCAAAATTAGATCCTGTCGTTGGACGTCATTCAGAAATAGATCGTGTAGTTCAAATATTAGGTAGGAGGACAAAAAATAATCCTGTTCTCATTGGTGAGCCTGGTGTAGGGAAAACAGCTATCGCTGAAGGTTTAGCTCAAAGAATACAAACGGGAGATATTCCAGATATTCTTGAAGATAAAAGAGTTCTGACACTTGATATAGGCCTATTAGTTGCAGGAACAAAATATAGAGGTGAGTTTGAAGAAAGGTTAAAGAAAATAATGGAAGAAATTAAATCAGCTGGTAATGTCATACTTGTCATTGATGAAGTGCATACTTTAATTGGTGCAGGAGCTGCTGAAGGAGCT